>CAZYCV010000015.1:0-62763 GCA_964645305.1 uncultured Occallatibacter sp.
CCAGCAGCAGCGTGATGCGCACCGGCCAGAGCAACTCACCAACGCTGTGCAGCAGGTGTCCGTAGGCGTTCAAGTGCTCCGGTCCGGCAAAGATTTGCAGATTGCCCAGCATATGCCCGGTGACGAAGGCAAAGAGGATCGCGCCGGTCACGCCCATCACAATCTTCTTGCCGTTGGCCGATTGCCAGAATGTTGGCGCGCGCCGGGAGCGCGGTCCAGTCGAAGTTCCGCTCATCGATCTTTCCTTCCTAATGGGGAGCCGCTTGGGGAGTTTCTGCAGGATCGCCGCGTCCAAATGGCTGCCCTCAAAATTGAATATATCGTGAGCGGCGTCACATCTGGCAAATCCGGCGCGAGTGTCACTTGCAAAAATCCATGGAGAGTGCAAGAAGTGTCAGGGCACGGCTCAAGTTGTGCAACCGGTCAAGCAGAGAGGATGTCGGGCTTTAATCCATGCGCCTCTTTGCTTTCATCTATTTGCAATTTTGCAACGGTTAAAACCCGTAAACTTTGGGTCCATCATTCGGCACGACTCACGTCATGCCCTGACGCTTATCCGCTAACAGAAAAAATCTTGCAGGGATTCCAGTATTCACACTTACTTTTTGCCTGTATCACTCGCCTCTTTCGGTCCCAGCAAAATCTGCGCGCCCAGGTAGGCAATCCAGTTCGGCTCACTGTTCTGGCGGGTGGTGGGTGAACTCTTCATCCAGAAACCGAATCCAGCGCCGATAAACCTCTCCGGCCTAGGGTGCGGGGTGGGGGGCGTGATTGGCTAAGTATTCCATACGGATTGAACAATACAACATTTGGCCGGGATGGGGCGAAAGAGAAGGAGATTTTTCAAACCCGGATGACTATTATGGAATTTTGTGCCGCTCCGTGCACCGATGTCTTATTCTTACGTCTATCGATTCAGTTGGGATGCTGTCTTTTCCGCCTGAGTCTGGCCTTGAACACTGCAAGGTCTGATCAGAAAACCGGCATACACCTAATAAAAACTTTTTCGAGGAATTGGAATGTCAACTGCCATGCAACCCGCCACCGAGGCCAGCGAAGGCCGATTCAGCAAGGTTCCCCAAGTCACGCTCCTCTTCTGGATCATCAAGATCTTCTGCACCACGCTGGGTGAAACCGGCGGCGACGCGGTGACCATGTCGTGGCTCAAAGCCGATGATCCTGGGTTAGATTCGCATTCCAAGTTTCTCGCATACCTGATCGGCACCGCGATCTTTGCCGCGATCTTTATTGCTGCGGTGGCCGTGCAGATCATAGCCCGGAAATTTCATCCATTCCTTTACTGGGTCACCATTATCGCCACGACGACGGTCGGCACTACGATGGCCGACTTTGCCGACCGCTCTCTCGGCGTGGGCTACACCGGCGGCAGCCTGATGCTGCTGGTGCTGCTGCTGGCTTCGCTGGGAGTCTGGTACAAGTCCGAGGGGTCGATCAACGTCAACACCGTCAGCACGCCCAGGGTGGAGATGTTTTACTGGGTCACCATCATGTTTTCGCAGACGCTGGGCACCGCGCTGGGCGACTGGACCGCCGACAGCATGGACCTGGGTTACGGCTGGGCGGCGCTGATCTTCGGCTCGCTGCTGGCCATGGTAGCGGCTTGCCACTTCTGGACGAAAATCTCCAAGACCGCAATCTTCTGGGCGGCATTTATTCTGACCCGCCCGCTGGGCGCCGTGGTGGGCGACTTCCTGGATAAGCCGCTGGCTGAGGGCGGGCTCAATCTGAGCCGCTATCTCGCCTCCGGCGTTTTGGTGGCGCTGGTGATCGCAGGCATTCTGATCTTTCCGCAGAGGGCGGGTAAGCACCCCGAGAACTGAGGCGTTTTCTCACTTCGACGCCTCTTTGGGGCCGAAAAGAATCTGCACGCCCACATAGGCCATCCAGCTCGGCTCGCTGTTTTGGCGGGTGACGGCTTGGATGCCGCGCCCGGCCATGAAGAGCAGGCGCAGATGACCGGCGCGGTCGAGCGTCTGGCGGCCGCCGAAGTCCAGCGTCAGCGCGCGCTGCTTGGGCGTGAGTCCGATGCGGTTGGCGTCCTGCAAGTCGTAGATCTCGCTGTACAGTTCCAGCCGCTCGCTGAATTCGTGGCCCACGATCAGGCCGCGCCCCCAGCGGCTGGGCACGTTCCGGTTGCCGATCCAGCGGCCCACCTCGCCGTCAAAGTCCACCGGGCCCCATTTGGCGGTGAACTCCACCGGCAGATAATACTGCGGCCCCGGCTCGACGATTCCGCGCCGCACACTGCTGGTGGGGTTATTGACGATGACCTGCGGATAGGTTCCCAGCGAAAAGTTCAGGTTCTCGTCCGACTTCGGTTCGCCCGCGCGGTGATGCTCAAAGTAGCGCCATTTGACGCCGAAGACCGTCTCACCCAGTCCGGCACGGGTGGTGTTGTTCGCATCGGTGGAAGCGGCCAGGTACGGCGAGACCATCAACTGAATGCGGTCGCCCCAGCCGTAGTTGATGTCGATATTGGGCGATTGATAGCTGGAGTTGGTTGGATTATGGTTGCCGTTGAAGCCGAGGTTGATCTCCCACTGCCGGTTACCGGGGGTGCCTGGATCGTCGGTGATGAAGGGCGGTCCGCCTTGCGCGCGCGCCGCCATGCCCGCGCACAGGGCAAGCAGCAGAAACGATAGAATGAGACGGCGCATTTTGAGAATGGAAGTCCTCCGATAATTGGCCTTGACAGATATCCTTAACCAGTAATTTTAAGGTATCATCCACTTCTAGATCAGACGCCGGCTGCGCGAATCAGGTTACATTTCTATCCGGTAAAGGGACTTTTGAACACATCCGCGCGGGAGCCATAAGATGTAGAAGGGATAGGCGCAGTTACTGGCTGCGATTGTTCCAATAGCGTCTTCAAGGAGGTAAACATGGTCGCCATCCAACTGGAATATCAGGGAGAGTTGCACTGCAAAGCCGTCCACGGTCCATCGGGAACCGTGCTCGCCACCGACGCTCCCAAGGACAATCAAGGGCGCGGCGAGTCTTTCTCGCCCACAGATCTTGTTGCAACCGCGCTTGGTTCGTGTATGTTGACCATCATGGGAATCCAGGCCCGCACGCTGGAGATCGACATTGCCGGGAGCACGGCGACGGTGGAAAAGGAGATGACCGCCACGCCGCCCAGAAGGATTGCCAGCCTGAAGGTCAAGATCCACGTGCCGCAGGCGATCAGCGCTGAAAACCGGCAGAAGCTGGAACGCGCCGCCCACACCTGCCCGGTGCATAAGAGCCTTCATCCGGATGTGCAGATGCCCATCGAATTTGTCTGGGGTTGAGATTGAGTCACGCCGAATGGACTCGATGAATGGATAAGCAGGCTTGGACGGCGCGGACGAGGACGTCCGCGCGACAGCCGGTCTGGAGGCCGGCGTTCCTGTTGATCTTTGGATGAGGATGAGTATGGAGACAACCGCCATTGCGGGAATGCAGGTTTCGCGGATTGGGCTGGGCACTTGGGCGATCGGCGGGCTGGACTGGGGCACGATTCCCGACGAAGTGGCCATTGCCACCTGCTTGAGCGCCGTCGAGCGCGGCATCAATCTGATCGACACTGCGCCGATCTACGGCCACGGACGCGCTGAGGAGATTGTGGGCAAGGCGATGCGCGCTCACGGACGCCGCGAGGATTTTTTCATTGCCACCAAGTTTGGCCTGGATTGGACTGATCGCGGCGTCTTTGCCAACTCGACGGAGGCGCGGATGCGCGCTGAGTTGGAAGCCAGTTTGCGCCGCCTGGACACCGACTACATTGACCTCTACCAAGTGCATTGGCCGGACACGCGCACGCCTATCGCGGAAACCGCATCGATTTTGGCTGCTTTTCAGAGCGAGGGCAAAGTGCGCGCGCTGGGGGTGAGCAACTTCAGCGTGGCGCAGATGGAGGAGTTCCGCGACGTGGCGCCGCTCAGTTCGAATCAGCCGCCGTATAACCTCTTTGAGCGGCAAGTGGAGTGCTGCGCGCACGGCGAGAGTATTTTATCGTGGTGCAAAAAGAAGAGCGTCGCCGTCCTCACCTGGAGCACGCTCTGCCGCAGTTTGCTGGCCGGGCGTGTGCGGCGCGGTATGAGCTTCGAGCAGGGCGACATTCGCCGCGTCGATCCAAAATTCCAGGAGCCACGCTTCTCGCACTATATGACTGCCGTCGAAGGACTTGCCGCGCTAGCCAAAGATCGCTACGGCAAGACGGTGCTGGAGTTGGCCGCGCGCTGGGTGCTGGATCGCCCCGGCGTCAGCGTTGCCCTTTGGGGAGCCAAGCGGCCTGAGCAACTGGATGCAGTCAACGGCGTGCTGGGCTGGAAGCTGGACGCGGAAGCAATGGCTGAGATCGACCGCATCGTCGCCGAGTCGGTCCCCGACCCCATTGGGCCGGAGTACCTTGCGCCGATGGTGCGGAAGGAGTAACGATCTTTTACGATTTGGTTCGATTTTGTCGTATCAAAGTTATTCCTCTGTAAATCAGCCAAATCCCAATCAGAGTCAGAACCGCTTGAACAAATTCGCCGCTTACCTTTTGTGTCTGATTGCTATATTGCAGCTCAACCGGTATATTCGGGTTCGGTAAGAAAAGACTCTTGATTCCCAAAAAGGCCAGAGGCACTCCAACCGCAAATCTCCACATGGGATCTTTGGCCCGTTTTTCAGACCGTTTTTCATTTGTCATTTGTTCTGGCATCAAGCCTACGACTCAAACAAAATATTCCCTTTGTCATTCTCTTCGATTGCAGATCAGCCTGGCAATTATTTCAGTCGGAATCGAAAACATCATCGTTCCGGCAACTTACGCCCGATCCAGCTCCGCAAACATCTCGCTCAGCACCACGCGGATCGGCGTACCCGGCACGCTAAGTTCGCCGGTGTGATCTTCTTCCAGCCCAGCAGAAGTATACCGGTAGGCTATGCGCAACTCCGTGTCGATGATCCAGATATTTTCGATGCCAAAGCGGGCGTATTGAGCGGCCTTCTCCTGCATCGCACTCAATCTATCTTCCGGCGAAAGAATCTCGATGGCGATCAGCGGTGGGCGGGTGATGTAGCGCTCAAAGGAATCTCCCTTTCGCACAACCAGAACGTCCGGCACACGAAAGTTCCGGGCCGCAATCTGGGTGCGTAGTTCAGGAAAGACCTCGACGCCCCACTCCGCGCGTTTGATAGCGAAGAGAACCGTCAAATACCGCTGGATGATGGAGTGTTCTTTCTCGCCCAAGTTCCGTTCCTCGATCCGCCCCTCCACAAATTCGCGGTCCGGGCTCCAACTCGTGGCGAGGTATTCCCGCACGGTCCACAACTCTTCGGAGATGGGCATTGTCGCCATGAACCTATTATTACCCTAAACGAACCTGTTCGCGAGCGGAATCTTGAAGCTGTTTCCGGCAAATTTCCTCCGATTTGCCGCCCATCTGCCGCCCGTCTCTGCGATACTGGATTGTTATGCCAATCGAAGACCTGCAAGTAGCTGCCCAGAAGATCGCCGGATTCCTTGCCACCTTGAACAAATTGGGTGGTTTGCGCCTTAAATACCGCATCAGCGCCGGCGACGGCACGGTTGACGCCGAGGGGAAGGCTCCCGCCCTTTGTGTCGAGTTGGGCGGGCCGGACGTGCTGCTCACCACGCAGCACAACGGCGAACTGCTGCTGGCGCTTGAGACCATTGCCGCGCAGATTCTGCGCCTGGACCAGCGCGAGGGCGACCTCATCAGCTTTGACGCCGAAAACTTCAAGGCTCTGCGCGCCCAGGAGCAACAACTGAAGGCCGAGATCGCCGCCGACAAAGTCATTCGCACCGGCATTCCCTACGCCTTTCCGCCGATGAACAGCCGCGAGCGCCGCCTGCTGCACATGGCCTTCAAGGGCATCGAGGGCGTGGAGACGGCCAGCAACGGTGAGGGCGCGGAGCGCTTCCTCGCGGTTTATCCTGCCGGCCAGACGCATCTGCCGGTGACGCCCGTGCCCAAGCCGCGCAGCAGCTTCGGGGATCGCGGCGACCGTGGCGGCGGCAGGGATCGCGGCCGTGGCTATGGCGACCGTGGGCGCTCGCGCCGATAGCCGCGGGTTGCGTATTGATTCCTTACGCCGATGAATGAGAACTGGACGCCGGATAGAGGACGATCATGGCGAAGGCAGAATGGTATCGAAATTCAGAGTGGAATCCTGAGATTGAAGCCGCGTTCTTTGAGAAACTTCGCCGAGCCAGAGATAAAGCCCAGTATTTGAAGTTACAGGCGGCACATCTTGCCAAGCCGCATCCTCAAGTTGCCCTGTCATTACTGGATCAATTCTTTGCTCTCGGTGAAGAATACTTCCTTCCAGATGCCCACGTTGCGGCAGCCAATGCTTATTTATTCCTCGGTCAAACTGACCGGGCGGTTGAGGCTTATAAAAAGGCGCTGGAAGCAGAACGTCAAAGACCCAGCTATAGGACAACTGCCTGGAATGAGTTTGTGCTCCTTGTTGCTGGTCATCCTATCGAGTCTGAATTCGATGAGGCAATACGAGTTCTGAATGAGAATCGATCTGATCTTGTTTTTCCTAAGTTGGTTTTTGCATGGCACGGGGCTTATGCATTGATTCAAGCGCAAAGAGGCCATCGGGAAGAAGCAAAAGATCACGCTATCAAAGCGCTCGATGCTGCTCATCAAGGCCATTCCGGATTCCGGCGAGATCCAAAGATTGGACTTATTGGGAAGGAGCATGATGACATTAAAAGGAAATTGCAACAGTTAACCGGGAAAAATTTCTGGAAGGCATTGGCTCCATGGGCAATAAGTAACTGAGATTCATGCGTCAAGATAGATATTTTTAATCCGGCCTGAAACAATTGCAAATTTATAACTTGTCATCCTGAGCAAAGTGCGGCGGCACCGAAGAACCTGCGGTGGTATTTCGGTTGAATTTTTGCACTTCAATCTGGGGCTTGTTCACAAACAATCAAAGCTGCTCAAAGCGCAACCCCGCGCTTCATGGCATCCAGGCCCGTATGAATATAATCCACGTACAGATCCACAAATAGTTTTTGCACCGTCTTGTTGCGCACGCCGTTTTGATTGAGGAGCAGCGTGAGGTCTTCGATGGTCTTTCGGTAAAGGCTCTGCATGCCTTCAAGACTCCAATCCAGGCTGAGCACCGCAGTGGAGCGAAGCGCACGGTCCTCATCCTGATCGATCCAGTCATCGAACATTTGCATCAGCAGAGAGGTATCGGACATCCATCGCTGCTCGGCATTCCAGTTCTCGCGGCGAGGGGCCTGACGCACATTGTCAAGGCCAATGTACTCGCCAACCACATACCACATACCACTGATGGCGGCTTCAATTCCTGCCCCGCGATAGCCCATTCCGCTCGGATCGATCTCGCCTGCGGCGGCCAGCGCCTCTTCCTGGCAATACTGCCGCATGGCGGACATCATTGCCGCCGTCCAGTGATGCGCTTGCCAATGGCTTTCGCCGGCGCGCAGGTGGGTGACAAGGGTCTTTAATCTGATCTCCAGCGGAGTGACCGGCTCAGACGCGGCGGTAAGCAGCAAGGCAACCCGCGCAGCCTCGTCCGGCCCCTTGGCCGTGGCCTCGTCCAGCAACTGATCGATCAGGCCGATCATGGTTGCCATCAGCGCCAGTTGCCGATGCACGCGCTTGGGTAGCAGCCAGTTCAAGCAGGCGAAAATCCATTCACCCGCCGCCAAGACCACCGAGCGCGGAACAGGAATGAGTCTTGAGCTGCGAATCTGCAACCGCAGCAGCAGCGGGCAGCGATCACTCAAGGCGATCATCGAGTAGCAGGCGCGCAAATACATCTCTGCCAGGAAACGTATTTTCAGCGCTCTGGCGCCGTCGGCTTCAAGAGCCTCCGCGCCCAGCGCCTTTGGCACATATCGCTGCCACTGCCTCACAACCATCCTTTGAATCGACCGGCGAAGTGGAATCACGTCTTCAGCAGGCTTGGCGATCAGCGCTTCCAACGCGCGCACGCGAGCAGCCGCCGGAAACTCCGGTTCCAGAGGCAAAGACGCGACCCCCTTTTCACTGGCCATGCTTTGATTCTAGTATTCCGAATACGGGAAAGACACAATCGCCGAACGGATTTTGCCCGACCTTGCGCACCATCACTCGCCCCACCCCAGCCTGATGTTGTATTGTTCAATCCGTATGGAATTCTCAGCGAATCACGCCCCCCACCCCGCGCCCGAGGCCGAAGAGGTTTATCGGCGCTGGATTCAGTTTCTGGATGAAGAGTTCACCCGTCACCAGGCGCCGGAGCGCCGCGCCGAGATTGTGCGCGACCAGCTCTGCCAGCTCTATCTGGGCCGTCCACACGGCGGCAAGCTCAACCTGGCGCTTACCAGCGAATTGCCCGGCAACGTGGTCTCGCTCTCGCTGGACCCGGAGAATGTAACGCTGGAGGCCGAGCACTTTATCGACGCCGACCCCGAGCAGTATGCCCGCCGCAAGCCGCTGCTGTGGCTTTGGCAGATGTTCGACCGCTCGCCGATTGGCATTAACCACTGGTTGGGGCTGCGCTTCCGGGCGATGCTGGGCCGCCACATCTTTGCCCGCATCGGCGCAGGCGTCAAAATATACCACGGCGTCGAGATCACTTACGGTTACAATCTGACCGTTGAGGAGGGCGCGACGATCCGCCATCACGCCCAGTTGAATGATCGCGGCGGCATCACCATTGGCAAGGGGGCGGTGATTGGCTCCTTCGCCCGCATCTACTCGCACAGCCACGCGGTGCATGATTTTGGCCAGGTCTCGCTGCTGCCAACGGTGATCGGCCCGGCGTCGCGCGTCGCCAGCCACGCCATTGTGCTGGCCGGCCAACACGTTGCCGCCGGAGAACTGGTGGGCAGCTTCCCGGCCGACCGGCTATAGATTTTAGTCCATTTCTTTCCTTGACCCTGGCAAGTCGAGCTGCGTGGCGTCCAACCCATTCGGCTTAGAGCTTATCCATAAACCGTAGCGCCGACCTCCTGGTCGGCAGTAACGTGGACCTCCCGGTCCACGTTGAGTCTCAAGCAAACCAGAAACGCGCCGGAGCTATCGCTCAGTTCAAACAGGCTGGAGACCAGCGCAGCTTACCCCACCTGAAACCTGTGCAGCCCGTAAAACTGTGCGATCGCCGCTTCAGGGGTGGTGGAGCAGGCGTGATTCCATTCGGGAGTTTGCCGCTGGTTTTGTGTATCGTCGGTTATCCTACCGGAATCACCGGAATAGAGGTATTTCTCCTCTGTTTTCCACAGGGAAGGCCGCTTCCAGGAAAAAGTGAACCAGATTCGACAACTATTTCCACTTATTTTTTCATTGCAGAGGTAGTTAAAGGCTGCTTATCCACGTAAAGTCTTGTCATAATCCTAGCAAGAGCGGATTTTCAGACGCTGCTTTGAGAGCTGAATCCAACCAGATGGAGCTGAAATCCGTGGTCCACAACCCCAGGCTTTGCCGGAAACCACGCAGGGAGTACTGAAAAGTGACCAGCTATAGCCGTCAGGACGTGTTGCGCATCTTGCAGATCAGCGCCCGCCAGTTGCAAGGGTGGGAGCGAGCGGAACTGATTGCCCAGCAGCAGAGCTACAGCTTTCAGGATTTGGGGCAGTTGCGTTCGCTCCGGCTGCTGCGCGAGGAGGCCGTGCCATTGGCCTCGATCCGCCATTCCATTGTGGCCATGAAGGCCGTGGCGGGCATGCAGAATCCGCTGCTGGAGGCCTCTCTGGTGCGGACCGGGACGCGTCTGGCCTTCCGGCAATCCGGGGCGATGGTGGATCCGATCAGCCGCCAGATGCTCTTTGACTTTGAGCGGGCGGAGGATGGCTGCGGGCTTTCGGTGGCCTCCGAGCCGCTGCTGCTGCGCGCGCCCTCGGCGGGCAAGCCGGAGAACGTGCAGGAGCTGTTTCTAGAGGCGGTTCAGGCCGAAGAGGCGGGTGAGAAGATTCGCGCCATTCAGCTTTATCGCGAGATCATGGAGCGCGATCCGAATTATGCGCCGGCCTGGATCAACCTGGGAACCATCCATTTTCATCTGCGCGAGTTCAGTTGGGCGGAGGAGTTGTACCGCTGCGCCACGGAGATTGATCCGAATTACGTGCTGGCCTTCTTTGATCTGGGCAATGTGCTGGATGAGTTGCAGCGCCCGGTCGAGTCGATTGTCGCGTACAAGCGGGCGGTTGAGCTATCTCCCGGCTACGCGGATGCTCATTACAACTTGGCGCTGGCCTATGAACGCCGGGGCGAGTCGCGCGCTGCGCTGCGCCACTGGCAGGCCTATGCCAAGTTGGACAAAGACGGCCCCTGGGCGGAGCACGCGCGCGGGCAGATTCGCAAACTGTTGGAGCGCGAAACGCTCACCATCGCATGGCGCGCCGCGCGCTTTTTGCCGCCGCGCCAGGGACGAGCGGCGCTGACGCTGGTCAACGGCTGACCGCAGCTTCAAATGTTTCGGCGCGATCCATAACTTAGAAGCCGATTATGGATGAATGACTGCTTGGGCGCAATCGCTGGTCATATTGGAACTGCTCCGTCGAGATCACTTTTACCCCAAGAAACTCAGGATGAAGCGGGTTGATCAGCCAGTTGCTTTCTGTAGGTGCCAGGACAGATGGAATGCACAGAATTGCAGCTTTTGCTTCGCTGACAAACTGATCCCCAATCTGAGATAAGTTGGTCGGCGCTGGGTAGGCTTTCCAATTCGCGGGCAACTCCTCGATCTTCAAATGAATGCGAGAGATTTCATTGGGGATTTCAGCGATCGTAAACATCAAATCGTCTGGCCAGTTGCTTGGGTCCAAGTGGGCCAGATATTCAAGCATTGCCAAGGAGAGGTTTTCAGCGGTATACACAAGACGGGTTCCGGGGGAAGACCAGCGCCCTCCGAAACGATAACTGCCTTCTCCATCCAGCGGGCTAGCGGCAAATGCGGCTCGGAGCAGACGGTAAACCCGGCTCAACTCACGCCCCCATACGCGATGCGCCCCAGAGTATTTTCCACCAGTCTGGCTCCAAGTTCTGTGTCAATTAAATGGAGCGGTACAGCGCCTCCGAGAACGATGTTAGGGCGCTTCATCCAGTCCAGCGCTTTTGCGCGGCTTCCGATGAAGTAATCTGCCAGAGCCAGCATCCGTGCAAGACGATAAAGGCGGTCGGATTCATACCGGGCCAGACGGCCCTCATGCTTGCGCCTCTGCAGGCTTCGCGGCGACAGGTCGAGACTGGTGGAGATTTCCTTCAGGGTCAGGCCGGAATTTCCCATCAGCGCCTCGACCACGGAATGGCGAAAACCCTCACGAATGGCCGCATTCATCTCCTCGCCCGTGAGGACAGAACGACCAAAAGCCTTTTCGCCGCCGAGTTCGCCAAAGACCGCCGTCAATTCGTTTACCATAATGTCGTCAAGTATAGCGACAAATGGCGCACGGGGTCAAGTTCTCCTCTTCGGTATTGACAACTCAAGCATGAGATGCGGTCTGCCCTGCCAACCAGGACCGAAGCGCTTCATCCGCACGGGATTGCCAGCCAGTGCCGGTGGCGCGCAGACCTTTGGCCACGTCCGGCGAGAGCCGAATGGAGATGGGAATTTTTTTAGGCGACTTCTGCGGCCCGCGTTTGCGCAGCTTCAACAACATCTTCTGCTCCGCCGCAGGCAACGCGGAGAAGGGCTTGAAGAGAGCAACATCCGCAGCGGTGATCTCTCTTACCTCGCCATCCTCGTCAATCAATGGTCTGCGGTTTGCCATAGAGCTTTGCCTTGCGTGAGACTCCAACTTACAGAGCATTCGCTGGGGCGAGTTCATCGCCTGGGTCGGGGGCGCGGTCGGGGGCGCTGCCCAGAATCTCCAGAAAATCCACTTGATCCGCGCCATGCGATCTCCGCTTGAAAAATGCCTCGGCGGTTTCCACCGAACTGATCTTCTGCGCGACCGCGACGGAGACCCACTGGTTGAGCGAGACGCCATCCTCTTCGGCAAGCTTTCGCGCCGCATTTCCCAGGGAGGGAGGCAGCTTGACCGGAATCGTTGCTCTGTTCATTGCAGCACCTCCCCGACAAAACTCGCGGGACTCACAACACGCAGGTTGAACCGTATTGCGGCTGGAGTAAAATCTCTGAGATTATGTGTGACGATCACGTTCGCGCGTCCGTTGATCGCCGCGTCGAGCACCATCTCGTCGTCCACATCCTGCATCTGCGGTCTCCAGCGGTAGTAGACCTTGACTGGTTCTAGGATAGCAGCAATTCCGATCAAGAAAGCGGCTGTGCGCTCTGGCGACATTCCGTGAACGGCGCGCTGATCGTCGCGTCCCAGAACTTCCTCATATTCCAGGAAAAGGGCCGGAGTGGCCAACATCTGGAACGAACGGGCATAGGCCAACTGGAGCAACCGGTTGCTGGCGCCATGCCGACTGCGCATCGCCGAAACAATTACCGAGGTGTCGAGAACGGCTCTCATCGTGGCTGGTTGACCTACAGTATCGTAAATATTGCTAAGCGCGGCTTCCCGCTCGTCGAGTGTGTTCTGAATTTTGATCATGCCATTAAGCCTCTCCTAACGCATGATCGCTCTCACTCACACCTGCTTCAACGTGAACAATCCCCCGTCGATTTCCCACGTCTTAGCCGGAGCGTTTTCATCGCAGCCCGGACCGTCTCTGTTACCGATGATTTTCTGCGACGCTTAGAATAGGACTCGACACCTTCGACACTGATTGCATTGCCTTCACGTTTAAGTTGTTCGGCAATTTGCTTTGCCGTCATTCCTTGCTGCTTCAACTGAACAATTAATACCGCTTTTCCCACCGAATGCTTGCGTCCCGGCGTCGGCTTCGCCAATTCCATTAACGACTCTTGCCACTCATCATCTAGACCATAGGTTCGGATTAATTCTGAATAGAAATATCTCGCCCCTGCATTCCATTCCCCCTTGTAGCCCCGCCTGATTTCGTGGAGTTTCCTGAATTTTCTCGCTTGTTCGGCGATTTCCAGGTCGCGCGTAGTCATGGGCCTGGGCTTGTATGTTGGGTCGGCAATTGCGGCGAGTAATTCAAATTGTGAATAGACGGGTTCCTTGGTTTTTGTCATCGCTACCTCTTCGATTCCCTGAGATGGAGTAGCCGGGTGCCCCAGGCCTCGATTTTCTGAGACCTGAGAAACCTCGAACCTACTGCGAGCGGACAGCGAGCGTTTGGCCCCACCGCAGGTGGTTACGAGATGCGGTGCGCGCCGTCGGAGGCTTTGCAGATGTGGATTTCCGGCTTGATGCCGGTTTTGGCTTGGTAGCGCTTGCCTAGCTCTTCAGCAAAAGCCGCAGCCTTGTCCTGCTCCACCAGGTTCACTGTGCAGCCGCCGAAGCCGCCGCCGGTCAGGCGCGCGCCGATGACGCCGGGCAGTTCGTTGGCGATGTCGACCAGCAGGTCGGCTTCGGCGCAACTGCCCTCGAAGTCCTTGCTGTAGCTGATGTGCGCCTCGGCCATCAGTCGGCCGACTTCCTTCATGTCGCCACGGAGCAGAGCCTCGCTGGCGGCCACAGTGCGCAGGTCTTCGGTGATGACGTGCTTGGCGCGCAGAAACGACTTTGGCTCCATCTCATTGCCCCACTGGACGAGATCGTCGAGCGTGGCGTCACGCAGGAAGGGCACGCCGCCGCGATGGCTGTTAATAATGGCGCAGGCGGCCTCGGACTCGCGACGCCGCGTAGGATAATCGCCGCCGGCGATGGAGTGCTTGACCATGGTGTTGGCGATAACGATGGCGACATTGGCGGGGATGGGCGCGAGACGGAAGCTCAAGTCGCGGCAATCAAGCAGCAAGGCGTGGTTGGCCTTGCCGTTGGCGCTGATGAACTGGTCCATAATGCCGCAGTTGGCGCCGACAAACTCATTCTCGACGCGCTGACAGAGGCGGGCGAGGACCGGGCGCGGATAGTCGGCATCGATGAGCGAAAGCACGGCCAGCGCGGTTACAACTTCGAGCGCGGCGGAGCTGGAGAGGCCGCTGCCGAGCGGCACGTCGCCCCAAAGGCTGAGGCTGAAACCGAAAATCTTGTGGCCCTCGCCCGCGAGGATGGAGACGACGCCCATCGGGTAATCGCTCCAGTGCTTGGTGGCGACGGGCTTGGCGGCGGAGTCAAAGGTCTTTTCTTCGCCGTAATTCTCGGCCCAGAGGACAATCTGGCCGTCGTTGCGCGGCGAGATGGCGGCCAGCGTGGCAAAGTTGATGGCGACGGGCATGACAAAGCCCTCGGCGTAATCGGTGTGCTCACCGATCAGGTTGACGCGGCCCGGAGCAACGAAGATGGCGGGATCGGCATTGAAGCGGGCAATGTGGGCAGAGCGAAGTACGGCAGGATCATGCATGGGTAATTTCCTTTTTAGTTCTCAGTTCTTAGTTCTTAGTTCTCAGTTGTCAGTTGTCAGTTTTCAGTTCCTGGCAGTTGTCTCACTGACAACTATGAACTGAAAACTGACAACTGTGAACTGAGAACTCATTAAAGCACTTCCAGATCAAGAGTCATCGGCCAGAAGTAGGAGTGACCGGGCGCTAACGTGCGCGACCACGGTCCGGTGATGGCCAGTGAATCCACCGGCGCGGTGGTCGGTTCCATGGCCACGCAATGCTGTTGAGGAATGGAGCCTTCTGGATAGCCATCCTGGCAGATCCACAGGCCGAGATAGGGCGTTTTGGCTGGGTCGAAGCTGACGCGCAGGCGAACGCCGGCTTTGGGACGGGTCAGCGCCACCCAGTTCTCGGCGACGGTGAGCGGCCCTGCGAAGAGCTTGTCGCCTACGCCAGAGTGAGTTTCGGCAGAGACGCGCAGATCAGTCTCGCCACCCGCAGCCAGCTTGGCGATGGGCCACGCCGCCTTGCCGTTGCTCTTGTCCAGGCGATCGTTGCGGGTCCACTCGATGCGCAGCGCTTGGATGGACAAGGGCAGCGAAAGAATGTCGCCCTCTTCAGCCGCATAGCCGGGATGCGCCGACCAGGCCCAGGGCGTTTCCTTGTCGCTGGTGTTCGTGAGCGTGTAGTCGGCCTGGATGCGATAGCCCTTTTCGGTCTGCGATAGGGTGAGTGTGCGCACCAAATGAAGCGGCAGGCTGAAACAATCGGCGCTCATTGAGATGGAGCCATTTTCGCTGGATAGCACCTGCCACTCGACGCGCCAGAGGTCGCCGTGATCGGGAAGCTCGACCGGGCCGTTGGGGGTTTGAACGGTGCCGCCGGAGACGGTGGGCAGGCACTCATCCCAGCCGCTGGCGTCGCCTTCGTTGAAGCCCATGGTGCGGGTGCGCGGGGCGTAAGGCACGAGCGGCGTCTGCAAGAGTTCCTGGCCCTTGACCAAAATCGACGCGACTTTGCCGCCAAACTGAGGCAGAAGGGTGACGCTGCAATCACCCACCTGCAAGAGAACGCTTTCCTTTTCAATGCGAGTTACTGCTTCTGCTGCCATAATTTCTTCTTCTCCCCGTGAACAAAGCCGGTTGAGGCTCGTAGATTCCCACCCTAGCCACAAAAACAAGTGCGTGGCGAGGGTGGGGCACCCAAATTCATCTTGCTGACAAAACTTCCGCACACGCCGCGGTCAACCGTTCCCAGATTGCGTCCAGCCACGCCTCATGCTCCGGTTTCATCAGCACGGAGCGCAAACAATTGACTGTTCCGGTTTCAGAACCGCTCGCGGGCTGAAACCACTTCAGCGGCAATTCTACTAAAGCCAGATGCAAATCCCGAAGGGCGCAGGCCACAAAGATTTTTTGCGCCAGTTCCGAAGATTTCTCAGCCGTATCGGCGTTGATCTTCCAGACCACAATATCCAGATCAGGACCGCCCACAAGCATTTGAAAGCGCCCTCTGTGGTCTTGCCGCAGATATTGATCCAGCTTCAAGGCCGCAGTCCGCCCGTGTGCAAGCCCCTGTGCAAACTCGCCCCCCGGCACCGGCGGCAAAAGCTGCTGCGTGGCCCACAAGGCCACCGCCGAAGCTCCGGCGCGCGAGCACTCCAGGCTGATCTCGCCCAGGTGCAACTGCTTGGAAGTGAAGTAAGTATATGGAGACTCATGTTTGTAAAGCTGCCCCACCGAAGGGTCGTGAAAGAGAATGCAGCCGCAGCCATAGGGCTGAAGGCCGTGCTTGTGCGGATCAACAACGATGGAGTCGGCCTGATCGATCACCGCGTAGGCCCGCCGCGCCGGATCGTCGAGCGCCTCGGAGATCAGCTTGAAGTAGCCGCCGTACGCCGCATCCACATGGATGCGAAAGTTGTAGCGAGAGCGCAGCGCCAAAATCTGGTCCAGCGGATCGACCGCGCCGATGGCCGTCGTCCCCATGGTCACGACCACAGTGCCAACGCCGCCTTTGCGCAGTTCGTCCTCCAGCGCTTCCACACTCATGCGGCCGCGCTGGTCAACGGCAACGGGCGTGTAGTCGAGCTTGAGCACCCCGGAGATGCGCTGGTGGGTGTAATGAGCCTGCTCGGAGCCGACGATGCGCTTGCCTGGAGCGAGCTGACCGGCGATCCAGAGCGCCTCCAAATTGGCAAAGGTGCCGCCGGAGGTCAAATGGCCCAGATAATCGGTCCAGCCAAAGATGCCGGCGATTGCGCGCACTGCCTCAATCTCCATCTCCGAACTGGCGCGGCCTCCGTCGCGGGCGTGGTTGTTGGGATTGATGGTCATGGCCAGCGCGTAGGCGGCGCGCGCCACCGGATGCGGCGGCTTAAGCATCTGTCCCGCATAGAGCGGATGAAAGTAGGGATAATTGTCGCCTAGCCGATGGGCAACATCCTCAAGAACTTTGGTGATCGAAGCCGGATCAGCGGCTGCCCGGAATTCCGGGAGGGATGCAAATTGTGCTTCCAGCAACTCTATTGAGTGCGATAAAAGGGCGGGAACGGGATCAACGCGCATGGTAACCTTCTGCGGTAACACAATGAAGGAACTCGTTAAGATTTTCTATTTCAGCAACTTCGCCAACTATAAATGAAAAAATGGCTCCGCAAACAAGTTTTTTCGCACAATTTTGTTCAGAGGGATGCTACACTGCTTTCAGCGTTAGACCCGAAGCGGGCGTCAGCAGCACTCGCCCAACCAAGCAAGATTCTGCCAGTGGTCGCTCCGATTCATCCAGCGCAATTCAATGCTAGGAAACACGAACACAATGGAACAAGGTACAGTGAAATGGTTTAATGACGCGAAGGGCTTTGGCTTCATTTCGCGCCAGAACGGCGAAGATGTTTTTGTGCACTACTCGGCGATCAGCTCCAGCGGATTCAAGAGTTTGCAGGAAGGTCAAGCCGTGCAGTTCAACGTAGTGAAGGGGCCCAAGGGCTGGCAAGCATCTGACGTGCAGCCACTCTAAACCCATTGGCCGGATTTCGGCAGAATCTAGCAAACGCACGCGAGGGCCGGGAGCAATCCCTGCCCTCGTTTGCGTTCCGGTTCAAACCTTCAGCAAACTGCGGATCAGTTCATCGCGGGATCACCCTCTGGGAGCGGCCCCAGCCGCAACGTGACCAGCACCTCCAGCAGTGTGGCTGAGCTGCGGATACTTCCCGACAAGATCGAGAGCTCCTTGGATACGGGAGCATATCGATGGGCCAGTGTATCCAGGCTGTCACTGATCCTATGAAGTTTCGTTGCTTCCAGCAGAATTTCTTTGGCGGGCATGGACTGCGCGGCTTTCGGCGAGCCTGAAAGGAAGCGGGACCGGCCTTTGTCAATGCCGTATCAACTCTTCGCTACCTATCATACTAGTCCCGCTTACCGTCCGCGTCTGAGCAATTCCGTCCCCTTATCAAGCACCCAAAGCACGCAAAGGTAAAATGAAATCCATGAAGCTCCCTCGCCATGCGGAAATCTGGCTTGCGCCCTACGTGAAGGATCGACTGCGGAAGCAGTTGCGACCCATCAAGCCCAAGCGCGCCTGGGTTGCCATCACCGATCACTATGAGCCATTGGGAATGGGTGCGTCGCTCGCGACCGCTCTGAATCGCGTGGCGCTGTGGCGGAAGAAGTGGCCGAGCATTGCCGAGGACGCTCCCCGCGATGCGGCAGGCCTGCGCCCCCAGTACAGCTTTTTCTATCCTCAAGAGGAGTATCGCCGCGAGTTGTTGGACGGCCTGGCCGAGATCGTGCGCCTGGGCGTGGGTGACGTGGAGGTGCACTTGCATCACCGCGACGAGCAGCGTGCTGCCTTTCTGCAAAAGGTTGCGGAGTTCTGCCGCCGTCTCACGGACGATCACGGCCTGTTGCGTCAGCAGGAGGGCCGCACCATCTTCGGCTTTATTCACGGCAACTGGGCATTGGATAACTCCCGGCCCGACGGTAACTTCTGCGGCTTGAATGGAGAGATCGCCTTGCTGCGCGACTTGGGTTGCTATGCCGATTTCACCATGCCATCCGCGCCCTCGCCGACGCAGGCACGGGTGGTAAATCAAATTTACTGGTGTACCAACAATCCTGATCTAAAACCTCGCTCCTTCGATCAAGGGATCGAAGCCACGGTGGGTGGCGGGCGCCGTGGGGATTTGCTCATGATCACCGGCCCGCTCGGAGTTCGATTCGGCGGACGGTTGTTGCCGCGCCTGGAGACAGGGGAGCTTGCCGGCTACGATCCGCCGACCCAGGCGCGGGTCCGTCAGTGGTTCGACCTGGCTCCCAGAATCGGTGACGACCTTTTCATAAAGCTTTACACCCATGGAGCGCAGGAGCGAAATTCGGATGCGCTGCTCAACGGCGGTCTCGCCAACCTCTACCAATGGTTCGCTGAAGAGGCTGACAGGCGAGGCATTGAGATTCATTGGGCCACCGCTTACGGCATCTATCGCGCGATTGACAATCTGGTATCTGTGAATGTCATTGAATAACATCCGAAACTTTTTGGAGGAGTAATGCGACACAGCGCAAACCTGGATATTCTACGCTCGTTCGCGGTGTCTGTGGTTGTCATAGACCACCTTGTGCCTACGCTGGCCACGCACGCGGGGTACTATAACCAGACGGTTATGATGCTGGCCAATCATATCGGCAAGGCCGGAGTGCTGGCGTTTTTTGTTCATACAAGCCTGGTTCTGATGTATTCATTGGAGCGTATGTCCCACGCCGCGGAGAAGGTTACACTGCGCTTTTATCTTCGCCGCTTTTTTCGCATTTATCCTCTATCCATCTTTTGCATAACTCTGGCGCTCATTCTGCACATTCCGGATGTTACCTGGCAAGCGCCGGATATTATCACCAAGCCCATGATAGTTTCCAACCTTTTGCTCATGCAGGATATCTTTGCAAGAACCAGCATTCTGGCACCGCTGTGGAGCCTTCCCTTCGAGGTTCAAATGTATCTGGTCCTGCCCGCGCTCTATTTTCTAACTCTGCGGAAGCGCGCTGTCTTCTGGCTCGGCGGCCTGTTTGCGAGTTTTTGCGTTTTCGGCGTTTTGGTCTTTTGGCTGACCAAAGGCCACCTGAGCATGGCCGAATATATCCCTTGCTTCCTTAGCGGAGTTCTCTGCTATTCTCTGCGGAATCGCATCCCGGCACGCATTCCGGCATTTATCTGGCCGCCATTTGTGCTCCTGCTCATCCTGGGTTACTGCTACGCCAGAGAGTTTTACAACGATGGATTCTTCTGGATCGGCTGGCTTTTTTGCCTTGCTCTTGGACTCGCCATCAATGCTTTCCATAACTCCGCGCAGAAACATATTAACTTCGCTGCCGAGAAGATAGCTCTTTACTCCTACGGCGTATATCTGCTTCACATTCCCGCGCTTTATCTTGTCTTTATTGTTCTGGGCATTAGGGATTTGGTCTTTGGGCCACTGCTTTTTGTCGCGATCACGATGGTTGCATCTGTTGTTACTTACCACTGCATCGAGTCTCCACTGATTGAAGTCGGCCGCAGGCTCAGTTCCAGACGGGCCCTTGCTCCTGTTCTCGCGTCCGCTTCGGAGTCGCGATGAGGCTTCTAAAATGATCGAAGGTTTCCGGCAGTCCGCGTCCTGAAATCCAGCCGGTGAACTATACTTGTGCAATGGAGGGCAGTAAAATGCGGATGCCGCTATCTATTTTGCAAATAGAATTTATTTCTCCAACTCCGGCCAATGCCGGCCAGGCGCCGCAAAACTTCGTTCAAGAATTGAAATTTTATAATCTTGCGCTTTTCGCTGTGCTGCTTATGATCTTGGCGCCGATATGGATCGTGAAATATCCTGGCGTGGCGGACTATCCCAATCATCTTGCAAGGTGTTATATCCTCGCTCATTATCACGAGGATCTAATTTGGCAGCAGAGATATCTTCTCGATTACACTCCGCTGCCCAACCTGGCAATCGATCTGATCGTGACGCCACTGCTTCGCATACTGCCTCTGCTTGTCGCCGGAAAAGTCTTTCTTTCTATCGCGGCTATTCTCTACGTCGTGGGTTGCAGCGCCGTGGGGCGCGCGGTAATCGGCAAGCCAAATTGGCTGGCATTGGCCTGCGCCTTTACATTTTATAATTCTACTTTACTTTCTGGATTTGTGAATTATATCTTTGGAATCGGCGTATTTCTGTGCGCATTTGCGTACTGGTTGCGAGTACGCGACAGGATGACATTCGTACGGTTCGTTCTTTGTTGCTTGCTGAGTATTGCCGCCTTTTTGGCGCACATGTCTTCGGTGGTGATTCTTGGCGTGGCGTGCTGTACGATAGCAATCTTAGATTTTGTCCAGGATCGCAAGATACTTGGTTCTATCGTCAAACTAATTTGGCTTGGCTGTCCCGTGCTGTTGATGGTCGGCTTTATGAAAGGCAGTGGACGCGTTGGCGGCATCATCTGGCGGTCGCCGCTCGGAAAACTCACAACGCTTCTTGCTCCAATTCGTTCGTACAATGCTGTTCTAGATACCGCTACGCTTGTCGTTTTGCTGGTCTGTGCGCTGGTGCTTTTGCGCAGAGGAAAGGTGCACCTTGCAGTTGTTGCCAGTTTCGTGCTTTTCGTTTTGTATTTGATTACACCGGCAACATTGTTCACGGCCTCAGGCGTTGATCTTCGCTATGTGGTTCCAGGTTTTCTGCTTCTGGCTTTGTCTATTGAGCCGATTTGGGGGCGCTCGAAAAAAGCAGCCCTAGCCGTGGCTTTAGCTGCCATGATGATCCACACCTGGAGTATCTCGGCCAAGTGGCTCAGCATGAGCAACCGCAGCGCGGATGTGCTGGCGATGGGAGAGGTCTTGCCTGCGGGAGCGCGTATCTATGCGGTGATACCCTCACTTAACGGTGCCACTAATCCTGACCCTGGTTTTATCAATGTTATCCAGTTATGGACCGCGACGCACAAAGCGGAGGTTTCCACACTATTCGCACTTCCCGGCCAACAGCCTCTGGTATTTCGTCAAATGCCTTGCTTCGGCCCCGATTACGGCAATCCTGAGTGGAAAAAGTGCTTGGCAAGTTATGACTATATTTGGACGTATGATCCACCACCCGCTTTACGGCAAGATATTCTCAGCTTTGCGACCCCGGCTAACGTATGGGAGAAGGTTACATTATGGCGCGTAAGTCGAACGCCAAATCCTTGATCCATATCCTCAATGGATAAGTTAAATAGGTGGATCCCGGCCCACTAATCCTGAAGAGTGATTGATTTAACCTGGGAGGCTGAATTCAGCACCATGCCCGCGAGCACGGCAAGAAGCGCCACATAAGGAACATGGTGGCGCGGGCCGCTCTCGAAGACACTGTCAATTGCCCACTGGTAGAGAAATGGAAGGAACAACAGTCCATACCAGGTGCGCCAACCTTCCAAACTGAACAGGAACGGGAAGCCAAGTAACAGCACCGTCCAAAAGATAAGCCAAAATAAATTGGAAATGGCCTTTGCCGGAGCATAAAAACGCGAAGGATGATCGATGTGAAACTTCAAAGTTTCAAAGGCTCCCATCGCGTCGTCTCCCAGGAAAACAACCTGCTTCCTGACCATAAGAACCGTAAATGCTCTGGGGTTATGCATGATCCACTCATCGGCCATCTTGTAACCCTGCTTGTCCGCCTCGAATTCATCTTGGGGCAGCGGCGCCTGGTTTTCAGGCTCATATTGCGCATTGGCGTTGGGGTTGTTGGCTCGATAAAATACGGAGCCTCCATTGGTGGATATCAGCACGACGCGATGAAAGACAATGTAGTTTCTATAAGTCCACGGTAAAACCACGGCTATCATGGCAACAACAAACACCATAACTCGCGCCGCGGCCTTTAATAATCCGCTGAATCTAAGTAATTCAAACCCTGCCAGGACAGACGGAAATAGCAAGTATCCAGGCTGGGTAAGCGCGGCGAATCCCATGCAGAGGCCCGCGGCGATCACATAGCCCCAACGGAATTTTTCTTCTTTGGGACCGGAAGCTTTCAAATAGAAATACAATGCTGCCGGCACCAGAGCGGCAAGGAGCGTCTCCTTGGAATTCACACCAACAAGAGTAAAGTAGCACGGCCAAACGGCAACCAGCAGGGGCGCGATGCGGGCCGCAAGCCCGCCCTGAATGCGGGCGGCGAGAGCATAGGTAATAAAATAACTCGCTACAAACAAGAGCAATGCACAAAGCAAAGGCACCCAAGCGCGCGCGCCAAAGACCATGATAAAAGGCGCCAAGAATAAAGACAGGCCCGGCGGATTAAAGACGCTGGCGATATTTTGCCCGAAGGCCATCTTTGCGGCAACATCAAAATAAATCAAATTATCGGAGGTGAGGGTAACTGGAAAGCATAATGCCCAAAGCAGTCGCAGGGCGAGGCCAAAGATGAGCCAAAATGAGAGCCAAAGCTTGTTACTTATCGACGGGGCTAAGAGCAGGCGGCCCATCGTTTGCAAAATCGGCTTGCGAATTGTAAAACACGCGCAAATAATTATAAGTACAAAAATGGCCCCAATCCACGCCTGGAAGGCCGATTGGCGAAGAAGATAAATACTGCGATAGGGCAGCGAAAAAAGTGTTTCTGCGCAAAGCAGCACAAAGATAGCCTCGGCCAAACGCCGCACTCTGCTTGCGCCACTTCTTGCTTTCCCGTCAACTACCGTGGCGGCGACATCCTTGCGATCCGTGAGTTCCATGCGACGATCACCTCGCTTCTTCAGATGAACCCGGCATCAATGCGAACAGCTACCGCGGCGCGGCAATGCAGATGCCGTAAAGATTTTCAAACTCATCGTAGCAGGGGCGCAGCCGCACAGCATCCTCAGGTTCGTAATATTGCGGATTGGGGCGCCAGCGCAGGGTCGCGATATCTTCGGTCCACTGGCCGCCATTCGAAAGCGTCCATTGTTTCAGGGCTTCATTCAGCTTGCGAGAGCTCGAAACACAATCGACACCCTCCTCCATGACCCATCGCCGAGGCTCGTATTGGGCGGAGGAGTCGACGAAGTCCTTTAGTTGCGCTGCCAGGTGATTGTGACGCAGCAGGCGGCCGGTGTTCTGATTGATGAAGACGCGCGAGCCGATCTCTGCATCTTCATACAGCCCAACCGGCGTATTGGCGAACATCGACTCCACGACGGCCACGCAGGAACCTTCGCGGCGGGAGAGGATGAGACTGGTTTTTGCGTGCACAAAACTGTCGTGCAACTCCTCGTCGGTAACGTTTTCGCGGATCTCAAAACGGTCGCTCACGCCGAATGCCGCGGCCTCGTTGAGCAAGGTGTCTTTATCGCGCCCTCGCTCACGCTGGCCAACCAGCAGGATTCGATACTCGCGCGGAAGTTCACCGAGCGCGGCGAAGAGCGCATGATGACGCTTGTATTTGGCGAAGTTTGCCAGCATGAAGATATCGATATTTTTCTCCGCATAAGGGACCGGCGTGAACTCGCGCGGATCAACCCAACTGGAGGCATAGAGGGGAATCATCCTGTACGTATCGCTGATCCGCGGAAAGATCTCAAGATCGCGCGGGTTGCTGATGAGGCAGAAGATCGGCTCCGGATAAAGGCGAGGAAAGAGGTAGGAGGCGATGGAGTGTTGCGGCGACCATTGCGGCGACAGCACCAGCGTGTAGTGCCGGGCAAACTCCCTCAGCTTGCCAGCCTTGGCCAGGCGCGCCATCTGGTTGTCAAAGGAGACGAAGACCACGCCCTTTTCGCGCTCGCTCACAAAACGCTTCAGCACAATTGCCTTTTGAATGCAGGGCTGATCGAAGTCAGGGAGAAATTCGGCCCAAGGCAGTTGCGCAGGATCGACGGCGGTAATCTGCCGAGCGATGGCGGCCTCCGCCTTGAGCATCATCGATTGAGTCGAGGCCAGCCGAGCCGCCTGACATAGCTTGCTGATGCGGCGCGCAGCCTCTGCCGTGCCTTCCGCCGTAGCTCCGGGCGTCCTCAGAAGAGTGACCGAGGCCAACAGGTTGCGTACGACCGGGTTGTGCCGGAGTATGTCTTCGGCTTGAATCTTCAGTCTTTTCAGCATGAAGGCACCTGCCCACTTGGGCTAATCAATTGCGGATGAGGCTTTGAGGGTAAGCTTGGTGAGGTCGAGAATGGCCAGTCCGCTGGCTTTCATTTGATTCAGCGCCGCAGGCGTTGGCTTCTGCGCAATCACCAGCGTGTCAGACGAGGCGATCAGCTCATCCAGCGAGCGCGTCAGCAGGCGGCCGATGTGCGGCAGAGCGGAGACGACAAAGCTCAGGTTGCTGCCATAGATCTCGTCGAGTTGAATGTGCGGGTCGTGAATTTTGATTGCCCTGCCCTTGCCGATCAAATGCTCGATGATGGTGATCACCGGGCTTTCGCGCAGATCATCCGTGTCTTCCTTGAATGCCAGGCCAAAGATGCCGATTCTCTTGCCGGGTAGTTCGAGCACCTGCTGGATGCTTCTTTTGAGGTGTTCGTCATTGGAAGAAAGCACGGCATTCAGCAGGGGAAGTTTAAGATCGAGCCGTGACGCGCGGAAGGTCAGGGCGCGCAGATCCTTGGGCAGGCAGGATCCGCCAAAGGCGAAGCCCGGTTTAAGGTAGGCCGGCGAAATATTCAGCCGCGTATCCAGGCACATGGTGGCCATCACCTGCTCCGGGTTGACGCCCAGGCTGCTGGCCAGCGAGCCGATTTCGTTGGCAAATCCGATCTTGACCGCATGAAATGCGTTGCAGGTGTATTTAATCATCTCCGCCGTGCGCAAGGAGACTACCGAGACCTCGCCGGGCAGGCCGTCATACAGTTGAGCCACAGTCATTGCGGCCTCGTTTGTACTTCCGCCGACCACCAGGAGAGATGGCTCCATGAAGTCCTTGACGGCGGTTCCTTCGCGCAGGAATTCGGGATTGGAGACAATGTCCACATCCTCGCGGTACGCAAAGACGGTCTCCAGCAGGCTCTCGCAGGTTCCGGGAAAGACCGTGCTGCGTACGGTGACGATCAAGCGCTTAGTGCGTGGCCTGAGCAGGCCGGCGATCTCTTCGCAGACCCGGCGCAGATGACTCAAGTCGATGTTTCCATTGGCCTGGGAGGGAGTGCCGACGCAGAGCATGACCACATCTGCCGAGGCCAGCGCATCCGCGTCAAGAACCCCGGCGGTCAAGCGTCCTGCCGCAACGTTTTTTTCAATCAGGGGCTCCAGCCCGGCCTCAAAGAACGGCGACTGAGCCTTGCGAATGGCATCGACTTTATTCAGATCGCGGTCAATGCCGAGCACATTGTGCCCGATCTCGGAAAAACACGCGGCGCTCACGCAGCCCACGTATCCCAGTCCCATCACGACTACATTTTTCTTCACATTCATGCCGTTCAGCTTGGCCTCATCCGAAGGCAGTTTATCATCCGCGCACTCAGATTGCGCAATGCGGTATTACGGAAGTACGGTTGAGAAAGCTATTCATCCGTCCGCTGAATGAAGGTTATCCATGCGTGTATAAACTCGTGAATCCTGCTAAATATTGTGAACCCTGCACATGGGCAGTATGGTTTTACAAGCATAACGACTTTCCTGTGCTGCAATTGTTCTGGCCTGACAAAAATCGGTTATTCCCGTGGGATACAAATTTCGAAAAATCTCTACGCAGCAAACAGCCTGATTTGAGTGATCCGTCAGCGGAATGTTCTTTTCGATAATGGGTATTTCTTCGGGTGCCAGGTGCCCTGGGTTCCGCTTTGGGAAACTGGGAAGGCAATCATTCTCTACGCCACAAGAACCCGCGCTTGGGACTGTGCGCGAGGACTCTCTTGCACTGTGATCTTGATATCCTGCCCAAGCCGCAGCAGAAAGCGCATCAGCCGTTCCAGAGAGAATCCGGTCAGTTGCCCGCGCAGCAGCGCGGAGACCTTGGGCTGGTCCACTCCCAGAACTTTGGCAGCCTGAATCTGCGTCAACTCTCTCTGGCGAATCAGTACGATGATCTTCTGCGCAAGCTCGGCTTTGGCCAGCGATTCTTCCGGATTTGGCACGCCTAGATCAGCAAAGACATTTCCGCTGCTTACGATGTAGTCGCCTTTTGGTTCCGGCATATTCATGTCTCCAACTCCCGATCAATTTCAATGGCCCGCAGCAGCCGCTTTTTCACCATATCGATTTCACTTTGCGGTGTGGCTATGCCATGCTTCGCCTTCTTCTGAAATGCGTGCAGAACATAAACGGCTCTGGCCAGCCTTACGGTATAGACGGTTCGGAAGGTGTCGCCATCATGATTGGAGACGACCTCCAGCACTCCTCCCGCAATGTTCTTAAGCGGCTTGGCGTCGATGTGTTTATCGCCGATCTGAGCTTGATAAAGAGCAAATCCAACGAGCCGCCGTACAAGTTCTGGAAATTCTTCCAGCGCACGATGCGAATCGGCAACGAAGATCAGTTGTCTCATCCAAGCCCTTCAATCTATCAAATATGCCAGAAATAGAATATTTCGTCAAGCAACACTATAAAAACCGTCCAACTCTCCACGCTGCACACTCCGCATCTTTGCCTTAGACTGGTCAGATGGATGCGTCCTTTAATCATCGCCTTAGCCGAAGAGGGAAATTGCAGCAATGAAGATACTCTGGATTTGCCCATTTTTTCTGCATCCAACCGACCGCGGCGCTCAGATTCGCACCCTGGGCACGCTGAAGGAGCTGCACAAGCGGCATGAAATTCACTTTGCCGCGTTGAATGATCCTCAAAATACAGAGGGGCCAAAGCGCAGCTCGGAGTACTCGTCGCGGGCTATCCTTGTCGAGCACGCCGCGCCCGCTCGCGGTTCCATGGCGATTCTTCCGCAGCTGGTGGGCAGCATCTTCAATCCGGTTCCAATGGCCGTCTCCCGTTATGCCAGCCGCGATCTGCGGCGCAAGATCAGCGCACTGATTGCCGCTGAAGAGTATGATGCCATCGTTTGCGATTTTCTGGCCGCCGCGCCCAACCTGGCCGAACTGCCGCAGGCTGTGCTCTTCCAGCACAATGTGGAGACGACCATCTGGCAAAGGCACGCGGCGCAGTGTGATTCCATGCTGAAGCGTCTGTTCTTTCAAATGCAAGCCCGCAAGATGGAAGTCTACGAGCGGAAGATCTGCCGCGCGGTGAAGCACGTCATTGCCGTATCGGAGATCGACGCCTCCAGAATGAGGAGCGCCTTTGGCATCGAGTCGGTGACCAGCGTCCCGACTGGCGTGGATGTGGAGTTCTATGCGCCGCCGGATGATTCTCCCGCCGTCTCCGAGATGGTCTTCAGCGGGTCGATGGATTGGCTGCCGAATGTGGATGCGGTGGAGTTCTTTCTCTCCGAAGTGTTGCCGCTGATCCGCGAAAAACTGCCCAATGCCAGCTTCACCATCGCCGGCCGCTCGCCTGACGCGCGAGTGCTGAAAGCTGCCGAGGGAGTTGCCGGCGTCACGGTAACCGGAAAAGTGGCCGATATGCGTCCCTATCTGTGGGGATCAAAGCTCTCGGTTGTGCCTATCCGCATCGGCGGCGGAACGCGATTGAAGATCTACGAATGTATGGCGGCTGGCCTGCCTGTCGTCTCGACCACGGTCGGCGCGGAGGGGCTGAGTTATACCGATGGAAGAGACATTCTGCTGGCCGATGATCCTGCCGATCTGGCCGCCGCCTGCATCCGCCTGCTGACCAACGAGCCGGCGCGGCGCGCCCTTGCCCGCAACGCAATGGAACGGGTGCGCAGGGATTTTTCCTGGGAGGCGGTCAGCCGCGACTTTGAGAAGATTCTTGAAGCCAACCGGGTTGCTCGGAATTCTGCCGCCGGGGTTGCGCCATGAAGATTGCGGTTGTCACGCGCTACTTTCCCAGTTCGGCGGAGCCATGGCAGGGGCGGTCGGCCTATCAGACGCTGCGCCTGCTGGCGCGCAAGGCCGATCTGCGGGTCTTCTATCCAGATGCGCAGTATCCCGCGCTGCTGAGGCCGCGCACCAAAGGCTATGACCGGCTGGACGACTCCTTCAGCCCGCCCGATGTGCAGGCCAGCTACTACCACTTTCCCGCCCTGCCCCTGCTCTCCCGCCCCTTGAATGGCTGGCTGGCCGCGCGCACACTGCTGCCAGCCGTGCGCGCCTTTGCTCCCGATCTGATCTTCAGTTGCTTTGTCTATCCTGACGGCTATGCCGCGCTCAAGATTGCCCGTGCGCTCCGGGTTCCGGTGGTCGTCCAAAGCATCGGCTCCGACATCAACCGCATTGGCGACCCCGTCTCCAACTGGCTGACCCGCAAGGTGCTGCGCCAGGCCGATTCTATCGTGACGGTATCGAGCGATCTCTGCGCCAAGGCAATTGCCATGGGCGCGCCTCGGCAGACCACGCGCACTGTCGTTAACGGCTGCGATCTCTCTGTCTTTCATCCGATGGATCGCCAGGAGGCGCGGCGCAAGCTCGGACTCGATCTGGAAGCGGAGACCGTGGTCTATATCGGGCGCATGGATGTCAAGAAGGGATTGCGGGAACTGGTTGAGGCTGCTGCGCTTTTGCACGCAAGCCGTCCCAGCTTGCAGGTTTACCTGATCGGCCATGGGCCGGACCGGCCGCTGCTTGAGAGCGCGATTCAAGCACGCAGCGCTGCCAGCTTCATCCACACGTTGCCCGCCTGCGCCTTTGACGACGTGGCCGTCTGGAATACAGCCGCCGATCTGGTCACGCTGCCCAGCTATATGGAAGGCTGCCCCAATGTTGTGCTGGAGGCGCTGGCCTGCGGGCGGCCGGTCGTAGCTACAAATGTCGGCGGAATTCCTGAGATTCTGAGCGACGCCTGCGGAGCGCTTGTGCCGCCACGAGATGCCGGTGCGCTGGCTCAGGCGCTGGCATCGGTTCTGGACCGTCACTGGCAAGCTGAATCCATTGCCGCGCACGGCAGCCGAAGCTGGCAGACGGTGGCGGATGAGTTGCTGGAAATCTTTCTCCCGCTTGCGGATAAGCGCAAAGAAGGCGGCGTATGAATCCGTTGCGCAAAGCCGCTCGAATCCTCTTCCGCCTTTTTGCCGCTCTCGGCTTTCTGATGGTCCTCGTCTCCTTTACCCCGGTCGTTACCTGGTGGGCCGAGGCCTACGCCGGACCGATCCAACTGCCGAAAGGCGATGTTCTCATCCTGCTGAGCGCCGCCGCGGACAACGAATTTGGAGGCATCTCGTACTCCTCGTACTGGCGTGCGAGGCACGCGCTCTACGCCTGGCAGACCGGCGGCTTCAAAAAGATTGTGATCTGCGGCAACGGCGATCCGGGCATCTATGACTACCTGCTTGCCCAAGGCATTCCACGCGAAGCCTTTGTCCTGGAGCGGCGCTCCACCAGCACGCGCGAAAACGCCCTGGAAACAGCGCGTCTCATCGAGAGCCTGCCCGGTCGCAAGGTCCTCCTCACCAGCGACTTTCATATGCTGCGCGCCTCTGCCGTCTTCCGCAAATTGAAGTTGGATGCCGCCCCCATGGCGGTGCCTGATCTGCTTCACGCAGCCGAACATTGGCCGGGGCGCTTTCCCGCCTTCGAGACCCTGGTGGTGGAGTCGACGAAGATTGCCTACTATGAGCTGCGCGGTTGGATGTAAAAGAACCGGACGAACCTCTGACAAAATGAAATTCGATAAGCATCTTGTGTCTGAACGCAACGATATATGCTGGTTATTCCGACAAGACTCAAAGTTTTCATAAGCATGGTTGTTGATTTGCCTCATAGCTTGTCCTTGTTGATTCGCGCCTTTCCCGCTCAAAGTGGGAAAATCCCGCTTCGGCAGACTCCACGCCCCATTCAATGCAAGCGATTGCCCGCTTCCGCTGGTGGCAAGTATCATGAAGGGATGCATCCCAAGGCGCACGCCTGACGGTGCTGGCGTGCGTTTGCGCGAGAGTGGGTCCGATGCGGTGAGTCTTCCGCGCCGGTGATCCAGCATCTATCGGTCCTCGCTCCAACCCGCCCAAATTGAATTCCCTGCAATGGGAGGAGAGTTTTCCTTGAGCGACCGTTTTCTGTTTACCTCTGAATCCGTGACCGAAGGCCATCCCGACAAGATCGCCGATCAGGTCTCCGACGCCATTCTCGACGCCTGCCTGGAGCAAGATCCGACCAGCCGCGTAGCCGCCGAGACACTGACTGCCACCGGCTTGGTTGTCATCGCCGGCGAAATCACCACCAAGGCCTATGTCGATTTCCAAAGCCTCGTCCGCGGCGTCGTTGCCTCCATCGGATACGACAACGCCCTCTACGGCTTCGACTCCAACACCTGCGCCGTCATCTCGACCATCAACAAGCAGTCCGGCGACATCGCCCAAGGCGTGGACACCGGCGGCGCCGGCGACCAGGGCATGATGTTCGGCTACGCCTCGAACGAAACACCGGAGCTGATGCCCGCGCCGATCTCGCTGGCCCACAAGCTCTGCCGCAAGCTGACCGAAGTCCGCAAGAGCGGCAAGCTGCCTTACCTGCGCCCCGACGGCAAGAGCCAGGTCACCGTCGAGTACGACGAGAACGGCAAGCCCGCGCGCATCGACGCCGTGGTCATCAGCAGCCAGCACTCGGATGCCGTGAGCAATGAGCAACTGCATGCTGACATTATGAAGTACGTCATCAAGGCCGTGCTTCCCGCCGAGTGGCTGGACGAGAACACCAAGTACCACATCAATCCGACGGGCCGCTTTGTCATCGGCGGACCGATGGGCGACACCGGCCTCACCGGTCGCAAGATCATCGTGGACACCTACGGCGGCGCGGGCCGTCACGGCGGCGGCGCCTTCAGCGGAAAAGACCCGACGAAGGTGGATCGTTCGGCGGCCTACATGGCTCGTTACATCGCCAAGAACATCGTGGCGGCAGGCTTGGCCGACCGCGCCGAGGTTCAGTTGGCGTATGCCATCGGCGTTGCCGATCCGGTCAGCGTGCGCATTGATACCTTTGGCACGGGCAAGGTGGGAGAAGCCAAGTTGACGGAACTCGTCCGCAAGAACTTCAAGCTCCAGCCCAAAGGCATCATCGAAAGCCTCAACCTGCGCCGCCCCATCTACCAGAAGACCGCCGCCTACGGCCACTTTGGCCGCACCGAGCCGGAGTTCACCTGGGAGGCCACCGACAAGGCCGCCGCCCTGGCCGAGCAAGCCGGGCTGTAAAGGCTGCGGAAAATGGGCTGAATTTGGGTGAAAATTTAGATAATCATCCCGCAGGGGCTAAAGCCCCATTGATTCTATGGGCGTTATCGGCACGACTAAAGTCGTGCCCTGACGCTTGTGGGCTCTTTATAGCGGAATCAGAATTGGTGTACCTAGAGCCGGAACACTCAAGTTGACGCGACCAACAGGGAGTGGCAACCTTCTACTGAACCCCATAGGGCACAGAGATTCTGATTCCGCTCTAATTAGTTGTTCCACAGCCTGTGTAGTCCATCGTGGAGTAAACTTCACAGTGACTCATCAAGAAAGAATGGGATCCATCGAGCGATGGATCCCATTCTTTTTCCCCGCTGACGGGTGGCCCACTTCTGACCAACCTCAAAAGCTGTGGCACCCATCGTTCGTGGTAGGTTGAGATGTGGGCCACTCAACTGACGTGATAGTATTTTTCGAATGGGAGGGTTGAATGGAGTACATGTTGTGCCGCAACAGGGTGCTGGACTTTTCCGCATGGAAAGTGATATTCGACTCGCACCGCGATGCTCAGGAACGCGCAGGTCTCCATCTGCGGAAGATGTGGACAAGCATCACCGACCCCAATAATGTCTTCTTCCTTTTTCAACTCGATGGTCTCGAAGGAGCCCAGAACTTTATCAGTGATCCGAAGGCAGCAAAAGCAGGCGAGGCATCCGGTGTTCTCGACGGCGAATACCACTTCCTACAGGATCTGACGCTCGCTAGCGATTTGTAACGAAAAGTCGCCAGGGCTCCACGAATCAGCTTCCGCGGATTTCTGTGTGTGCAACAACAGCCCATTGCACTCATCCAGCACAGTCTACATACCAAAAGACATTCGGCCCCCAGATGGACCGTCTTCCGCGTATGCAACTTGCCTAGGATGTGTCCAAAGCCAGAGAACACGCCAAGTTCATCTCAATTGAGCGGTATGTGGCTGCTTGAATGGGAAAGAAGATCTTTGCTTTCGAATGGTTGTTTAAATTGGAGGCGATTGATCTTCCCGGAATCATTCAAATGAATGGGATGCCTTAAAATGCTTTCTAGCGTGCAGTGCGTCTATCCTGTTGAGGAGCTATCGATGCGTTTTCCTTCTCTTACCCTTCTGGCGTTCGGCCTTGTCGCCTTCACTGCTGTTCAAGCTGCCGCGCAAACCACCCCATGGGAGTATCAAGGCACGCGCGGTGAATTGGCCTGGGGCAAGCTGGACCCGGCCTATGCGGCCTGCTCCAAGGGCCATGAGCAATCGCCGATCGACATCCGCGGCGCGCGTTTGAACACCGCGCTCCAGCCGATTGACTTCCACTACGTTGCGGGGCCAGTGACGCTGGAAAATGATGGCCACACCATCCTGGCGCGCGTGCATCCCGGCAGCTACATTGTCGTCGGCGGCATACGCTACGATCTGATCGAATTCGACTTCCACCATCCCGGCGAAGAAGCCATCAAGGGCAAGCTGAGCGACATGAGCGTGCATCTTGTGCATCGCAGCGCCGACGGCAAGCTGGTGATCCTTGCCGTGCGATTGGTGGAAGATGTGAACAATCCGAATGCCGTGCTGGCCGCGTTGTGGCCGCATCTGCCCCGAACTGCCGGCGCAACCGATAAAGCTGACGAGATGGTGAACGTTGGCGGCCTGTTGCCCACCGACCGTGGCTATTGGACGTACACCGGTTCGCTGAGCACGCCGCCCTGCACCGAGGGGGTGCGCTGGTTTGTCTTTGAGCAGGATCTGAGCCTGAGCCGCGACCAGTTGCGCGTCTTTGCTTCGCTCTTCCGCGTCAACTCCCGCGGCTTGCAGGACCCGCACGGTCGGCGCATCGAAGCCAATGAGTAGGCACCTGCGGGCGGTAGATCGCCCACTGCCGGTATACTTTGCCTATGCACGTCCACGCCGCGCCTGATGCTTCAGGCACACAGCGAACCCAATCCGTGCTGCGCTTCTCGCTGGTGGCCACGCTTGCTTACGTGGCGCTCACCTTTGTGGCCGGACTGCGTGCTCATTCGCTGGCGCTGATCTCTGAGGCCGGTCACAACGCTTCTGACTTTCTGGCGCTGCTGCTCAGCTTCGCCGCCGTCTACTTCCAATCCCGTCCGGCGAACCATGGAAAGACCTTCGGCTATCAGCGCGCCGGGGTGCTGGCCGCCTTTATCAACGCGGGCACGCTGATCGTGATTGCGGTTTGGATCGCCATCGAGGCCGTCCATCGGCTCTATGCGCCGGTCGTTGTTCAGCCGCGCCTGATGATGCTGGTGGCGGCGGCCGGCGTGGTGATGAACGGCGTAATTGCCGCCCTGCTGTGGGGTGTGGCCCGCGACGTGAACCTGCGATCCGCCTTTGTGCACATGGCCGGCGATACGCTCTCCACAGCCGCGGTCATCGCCGGCGGCGCGGGCATTCTGCTCACCGGGCGCAACTGGATTGATCCCGCGCTCTCGCTGCTGATTGCCGCGCTGATCCTCTGGACCAGCCTGGGCATCGTCCGCGAGAGCCTGAATATTCTCCTCGAAGGCACGCCGCGCGGCGTCTCGCTCAGCGAGATTCGCGCCGCCATGCAGTCCGTGGAGGGCGCGCTCAACGTACATGATCTGCACGTCTGGAGCCTTGGCTCAAACTCCAGCGCGCTGGCCTGCCACGTGACCATCGCCGACATTCCGCTGTCAGAGAGCGCCTGCATCCTGGCCCGACTCAATCACTTGCTCCACGAGCACTTTCACATCAGCCACACCACCATCCAGTTTGAGCACACCGGTTGCGCGGAGCTGGAGGGCTGCGTGGTTCCCATGGAAGAGATGGCCGGCAGCCAACACGGCCACCATCACCACGGTCATGCTTGATTTGATCAGTTGGCCGCTTCCAGCAACGCGCTCAAGCCCTTCATGTCTTTGACCACAATGCGGCGCGCATCCACTTCCAGCAGCCCTTCAGCTTGCAGGCGCATCAGGTTGCGCGAGATCAGTTCACGCACAGTTCCCAAATGATTCGCCAACTCTTGATGGGTCGAAGGCAGTTGGAATTCGATGCCGCCGGCGGTCTGCGTCCCTTCGCTCTGCGCCAGTTTTACCAGCATGGCAACCAGGCGCTGGCGAATGGTTGTAAACGAGAGCTCCTCGATGATGCCTACCAAACGCCGAAGGCGCGCGCCGACAACGGAGAGAACCTTCAGCGCAACCTGCGGGTGTTCCAGGCAGTAGTTGTGAAAATCGCGCTGCGAGATGAAGGCAATCTGCGTCTCTTCGATGGCCACAGCCGAGGCCGGATAGACGCCGCCGTCGAAGACAGGCAGCTCGGCCACCGATTCGCCGGGGTGATTCACAGCCAGCACCTGTTCGCGGCCACTGACCGAAGTCTTGAAGATGCGCACCTTGCCGCTGCCGATGATGTGCAGTCCGTGGCAGTTTTCGCCTTCGGAAAAGAGAAGTTCGCCGGTTTTGAAAGGCTTGCGCACAGTGCGCGCGGCCAGCGTGCGCAACTCCTCCTGCGAGAGACTGGCGAAGAGGGCGGTTCCCTCCAGAACGGCAATGATGTCAAAGCGGGGCAGGCTCATTCCGTGGATTCTATCAGCTGACAAGTGCGCAGGTTTACAAGTGAACAAGTTGACAAGTTAACAAGTGAACAAGTTGACAAGTTAACAAGTGAACAAGTTGACAAGTTAACAAGTGAACAAGTTAACAAGTTGAGGATCTGCCAACCTGTAAACCTGTCAACCTGTGAACCTGTCAACCTGTGAACCTGCGAACCTGTCAACCTGTAAACCTCACCCCAGCATGGCGGCCAGATCGGCCTCCGCTGTCGTAATCGCCATCAGGTTGAACTTCTCGTGGAGCAGGGCAATCACTCCGGGCGACAGAAACGCGGGCAGCGTCGGCCCAATGCGGATGTTCTTGACGCCCAGGTGAAGCAGCGTGAGCAGAACCGCGACGGCCTTTTGCTCATACCAGGAGAGAACCAGCGAAAGCGGCAGATCGTTGACGCCGCACTCGAAGGCCTTGGCCAGGGCGAGCGCGATTTGCAGCGCGGAGTAGGTGTCGTTGCACTGGCCGATGTCCAGCAAACGCGGCAGGCCGCCGATGGTTCCAAAGTCCAGCTTGTTGAAGCGGAACTTGCCGCAGGCGAGCGTCATGATAAGGCAGTCGTTGGGGATCGCCTCAGCCAGTTCGGTGTAGTAGCTGCGGCCTGAGCGCGCGCCGTCGCAACCGCCGATCAAGAAGAAGTGGCGAATCGCTCCCGCCTTGACCGCGTCGATCACCGTGCCGGCCACGCTGAGCACGGCATGGTGGCCGAAGCCGACGGTAATCTCTTCGTCGCCGCCGTCCTCGGCAAATCCAGGAGCAGCCAGCGCCGCGGCAATCACAGGGCTGTAATCCTGGTCGGCAATGTGTAGCACACCCGGCCAGGCCACCATGCCGGAGGTGAAGATGCGCTGCTTGTAGGCCAGCTTCGGCTCCTGAATGCAGTTGGAGGTCATCAGAATTGCGCCGGGAAACTCGTTGAACTCCTCGGCCTGATCGGTCCATGCGCCGCCGTAGTTGCCCGCCAGATTGTCAAAAGCCTTGAGCTTGGGATAGCCGTGCGCGGGCAGCATCTCGCCGTGGGTATAGACCTGAATCCCCGTGCCTTTGGTCTGCTCAAGCAACGCGTAAAGGTCGTGCAGGTCGTGGCCGGAGACCAAAATGGCCTTCCCTTTGCGCGCGCCCAGGCGGACTTTGGCTGGCTGCGGAGCGCCGAAGGTCTCGGTGTGCGCGTGATCGAGAATTTCCATGACGCGATAATTCAACTCACCGACGGCCAGCGCCATGCCCAGAAGTTCCTCGGCCGTGGGCGCGGGATGCGTGAGAAAGTCAAGAATCTCATGAATCTTGGCGAAGGAGACAGGATCGCCCGCGCCCAGCGCCAACGCGTGCGCGGCGTAGGCGGCCACGCCTTTGATGCCGTAGAGAACCAACTCCTGCAAGTTGGCGATCTCCTTGCTCTCAGCCAAAAAGCGAACCGGCAGCAGCGCGTGCTGCGCCTGGGCAAGCAGGCCTTCCAGAGTGGCCGCCGGCTTCCAGGCCGCCACGCCGCCCAGTTCGGCCGGGACAACACCCGCCGCAACACTCGCGCTCTCATAGAGGTTGCGCGCTTTGTCGCGGGTTTGGATGGCCTGATGAATCAGCTCGACCAGCCGCTCAGGATCGAAGTTGACGTTGGTCAGCGTGGCAAAGATCGCCTGAATGGTGAAGGCGTCGATCTCTGCATCCGCCGCGCCCAGCAGCCGTGCCCGGTGCGCGTAGATTGAAATGCCTTTGACTGCCTGAAGAAGCAAGTCCTGCAACGCCGCCGTGGTTTCGTCTTTGCCGCAAACGCCCAGTGTCTGGCAGCCTTCGCCCTTCGCGGTCTGCTCACATTGATAACAAAACATGATAAATACCTTCCTTCTCGAATTTTTGCCTGCAAGTTGAGAGTAGGCGGGACGAAAAGCGGAGACAGCGACTAAAGTCACTCGGCGGGCGGAAAATATTCTTGGCGTAATGTGGTCTTCTGGACAGTATCGCGAATGGCCTTTGCATAGAATGGGGACTGGATGGGTGGGCGCGTCGCCACCCCTCAAGGACTTCCCCCTATGGCAACCGTCGCAAATGCCGCTTCTCCGGCATTGGATTCTGATTTTGAAACGAGCTCTGAGCGATCCGAACCGGCGCGGACTGAGGTGCGCATGGGCCGCGCCGCTACGGTAAGTGAGGGCATCAACTGGCTGACGCTCACCGTCCTGATCGTTTTTCATTTAGGCGCGGTGACGGCGCTCTTCTTTTTCACTTGGCAGCGGTTGACGATGATGCTGGCTCTCTATGTGTTGGCCATCAATGTGGGCATTGGAATGTGCTACCACCGGCTGCTGACCCATCGCGGCTATCAGGTTCCCAAGTGGCTGGAACACGCAATGGCCGTCTGCGCCACGCTCTCGCTAGAGGGCGGCCCGATCTTCTGGGTGGCCACGCATCGCGTGCATCACCAACTCAGCGACCGTGACGGCGATCCGCACACTCCGCGCGAAGGCGGCTGGTGGGCGCATCTAGGCTGGCTAGTCTGGGGTAATGCATTGCACGCGCAGACCAGCGCGTTGGCGCGCTACGTTCCCGACCTGAGCCGCGACCGCTTTTATCTGTGGCTGAGCAAGTACCACTGGATTCCGCTCGCTGTGAGCGGCGCGCTGCTCTTCGGCCTTGGCTGGCTGTGGGGCGGATGGGCGAATGCCGTGGGGATGCTGCTGTGGGGCGGCTTTCTGCGCGTGACGCTCGGCCTGCACGCCACATGGCTGGTTAACTCGGCCACGCATCTGTGGGGCAGTCGGCGCTTTGAAACGCGCGACGACTCGCGCAACAACTGGTGGGTGGCGCTCGTGAGCGGCGGCGAAGGATGGCACAATAATCACCACGCGCACCCGGTTTCGGCGCGCCATGGGCTGGCCTGGTACGAGATTGATCCGAACTTCTGGGGCATCTTGCTGCTGGCCAGGCTGGGCCTTGCGCGCAAGATTCAGGTGGCCAAGTTTGACCGGGCCAATCCCAAGCCGGCGGGAAGCTGAAAACTACGATACTTACTTAGGTAGTGTACATAAATAACTGCTTCAAGTTCGCGGTTTTGTAACAGGGCACGACTTTAGTCGCGCCGCAAAATGGCCCAAACAGATTCCGGCTTTAGCCGCTGCAAATTTGCAAATGACGAAAGATAAAGAGATGCAGGGGCTAAAGCCCAACATGATATCGTTGCTCTATTGGCACGACTGAAGTCGTGCCCTGTTACAGTGCGCATACGATTGAAGTGGGTATTGATGTTCAGCGCCGCAGCTTGGCCCGCACCCAAAGCACGGCAAAGGTGGGCAGCGCCACAATCAGCACCAGCAGGCCGGCGGGGAAACCGACATAGCGGTAGCTGTCGGCGTAGCTGACGGCGTGATGGCCAAAGAGATTCCACGCGAGCAGCGCAAAGATGGCCAGGGTGGTCGTGGCAAAGAAGGTGAAAAAGGCCGACGACACGGCCAGCATCAGGCCAGAGAAGAGGCCGAAGCCCCTGAGTGGGAAGCCGAAAATCTTGCCGCCTTCTGATTGCGTCCTCATTTGTGCCTCCGTGGTCTAGAATACAAGTTCATGGCAACGAGCGCACAGTTCGAACTTTGGCAGGCGGAGAAGGTGGCTGCGCAGACCGCAACCTCCCAGGCGCCCAACGGTATTCACTACGCAATGTGGGGCGAGACGCGCATCACGGACGCCGACCTGGAGCGGCTGGTGAGCGCCGTCCCGGCTGGGCTTTCCGGCGCGCTCGATAATCGCGCCTATTATTTTGTACCGCTGGCCATCGCCGACACTGACGAAACGATGGTTGCTCCCGGCTACTCGGTTGACTTGGGCGACCGCGCCATCTGCCACCGCAACGCGACCTTCGGTGCCACCGAGGCGGTCTTTCTCTCCACGCGGCTGGTCGAGGATCGCTTCGGACTGGCCTTCGAATTTTTCATCAACGTGGCGCACAACTTTGTTGAGGCCGTCGGCGTGCCGGAGAGCTTTTCCACCCTCGTGTGGACGCAGGCCGAGGCTCAGGTCCGCGGCGAAACCAGTCAGGATGCCTGGGAGACGCGGCGTCGCGCGCAAGACATCGGTCACTCCAATCAAGGCGGCATCGACGAACGCGCCCGCAGCGCTTACTTTGAGTCGGCCTTCTCTGACGCGCTGGCCATTTATATGCTCTCGCTGGCGGTGGATTTTGATTACCACGACCTGCGCGAGCGCGACTACCCGCTGCTGACGGCTCCGGCCTTGGCCGAGCGCCTGCGCCACGTGGCTGGGCTATTCCCCGCCAATTCCGGCTACGAGTTTCAGGTGCTTTACCGGCGCAAAGGGTAATTGCGGCGTTACAGTCGGTTGCAGTTAGTTCGTAATGCAAGAATCGAAGAGAGATGAAAAGATCAGCCAGTTTTATCTTGCTTACATTGGTAGCTTTTGCAGGATGTAGATCGATACGGACTGCAAAATCGCTTGATACATTGCGTGAAGTCAAGATTGAGAGAGGAACGATCTTAACGCTTGGCGGTAAGATGCCTCCAACTACAGATTTCTGTAATTGGAGCGGAGCGGTCTGCACTCTCAAGCCCAACACATTTGGTGGGACAGAAAGTATGTCTCTAAGCGAGACTGAAACAGGGCAGATTTCTCAGTTTCACTTTTACTATGGCTTAATGTCCATAGATATGGTCGATGCGCAGATCAATGATTACACGCGCCTCATTGGCAAACCACCAAGGGACTCAAAAGTTAAAATTGGCGAAATCGATGTTCATCGAGTGAAATGGACGGATTCAACTACAACATTTGAGCTTACTTACAAATCTGATCAACAGCAGATCGAGGGATCGGCAACGCTTTCTGACAATTCATTGACAAAACCTATCGATTGAAAAATGAGATCTGCCAGATAATCCATGGGACTTTCATACCCGATACATAAGCCAACCACTTGTGCAAGTAGCTACACCAGTTCCATCCGAACCTTGCGTCCAATGGCGGCGGCGGCTCTCTGCACGGTGTCGAGTTGGACTTTGTCGTTCTCCGGATCGAGCAGGCGATTCAGATGCGCGTGGCTGGTTCCCATGCGGCGCGCCATCTCCATTTTGGTGATTCTCTGGTCGCGCATTGCCTTTTCTACCTGCCATGCCAGAGCCCGCTAGATGGGGTAGTTTGGCGGCTATTCGAAAAGTGTGGTGAGGTGAGCCAAAACCTCATCGAGAATCGCTGGAGGAACGCTTTCCAGCTTTCTGGCATTGCGAGCTCCGAGATCAACGGGGCGCGGCTGGTCGCAGCGGATCACGCCGGTAATTCGTGTTCCCGCGCCAGACAACGAAACAGTGAATCCGGCGAGGCGGGCGAAATTCCCTCCTGCGGTGATGGGTACCACGATAGGAGCGCGGGTGAGCGCGTTGAATCCGTCCGGGGAAACTACCAGAACAGGTCGCGTACCCTGCTGCTCGTGACCAAAGCTGGGGTCGAGCGAGACCAGATAGATTTCGCCGCGCTTCACAGTTCACGTCCCACTGGAGGCAGATTGATCCAGATGCGGTCCTCCTCTGACATTTCCTCATCAAAGCTTGCAGGATCGCATTTCGCCAGCAGCTCTTCCAGCGTATAGCGCGGCTTGGGGCGGGTTTGCACCACCAGGCGCTCGCCGTCCACGGCCAAGGCCACGGTGGACCCTGCCTTTAGTTGAAGCTGGTCGAGTAAAACGGGCGGAACGGCCAGCATGACGGATCCGCCAACTTTGCGCAGGCTAGTAGTGTGCATCGCAGAGCCTCCAGAAAATTATATCTCAATATAATAATGTGCGGATGCAGAGTCTTTTCCCGCCAACCCCGGCTACGAGTTTCACGTGCTTTACCGCCGCAAGCGATAGATGAATGCCCCGTTTTTCGGTCATTTTTCAATCTTCGTCCCATTTTCCCCCTTCCCAAGCCCCCCCCCTGCCGGTGTACTATTGTTTCAGTCAGGTGAATTTCCCCGCCTGATATGCGAACGACTACGCAGAAAATGCGGTCGTTGGGGTTTTATGGACGCCAACTTATCCGGCTCTTCTCTCTTCCGCCACAAGCGATACGATCTCTATTTCCAATTGAATTCTGTTGTCCCGTCTCTTCATGGGAGGCCCAAGCGTGCCCGGAATTTCTCCGGCCGCATTGGTGATATCTGATGGCCGACCTGGCATCCACTGTGGACTCGCTGCCTTCTCGCGGCTCCGTGCTTGATCACAAACTGACAAATTCGTCCAGCCGTTGGGGTATCGCATTCTTTCTGCTGGCCTTGTTCGGCGGACTCTGGTACATCGGCTTTCATGTGGCCCTGGATCTGGACTCAGTCATCATCACCAGCATCTGGCCTTATCTGCTGCTGGGCTTGGCGCTGGTTATTGCCCTTGGCTTCGAGTTTGTGAACGGCTTCCATGATACAGCAAATGCTGTTGCTACAGTTATTTACACCCATTCTCTTGAGCCTACAATTGCCGTTGTTTTGTCCGGTATTTGCAATCTGATTGGGGTGCTGGTCTCCTCTGGAACGGTGGCCTTTGCCGTCATCACGCTGCTGCCCGTGGAACTGATTCTTCAGGTCAGCTCCGGCGCCGGTTTTGCCATGGTCTTTGCGCTGCTGATCGCCGCCATCGTTTGGAACTTGAGCACCTGGTGGTTTGGGTTGCCGGCCTCGAGTTCGCACACCATGGTCGGTTCCATCATCGGCGTGGGCATCGCCAATCAGTTGATGCACGCCCGCAGCGGAACCTCCGGCCTGGACTGGGAACAGGCCACCAAAGTTCTGAAGGCGCTGCTGATCTCGCCGCTGGTCGGCTTTCTCTTTGCCGGTCTGCTGGTGCTGCTGGCCAAAGGGTTGACGGATACGGATTGGGCGCGCAGAATGGCCTTCATCTACCAGGCCAACTATAGAAGGCCCGTCTGGGCTTTGCTGCGCATTCTGGTAGCTGGAGTCGTCGGAAGTTCCGTTCTCAGTTTGATCGCATGGCTCTTTTCGCCGTTTGGAATTGACAAGTGGCTACCGATTTTGGCCATTGAAAAGTGGGATGCTCCCTTTGGCCTGCTGCTCACTTTGTTTTCCGTTGGCCTGGTGATTCACCTATCTCTTGCAGTAATGGCCGGCTTCGTTCTCAAGCACGGCGAGGTGCTCTTTGAAGCGCCCAAAGAGAATCAGCCTCCACCGTGGCCCATTCGCATACTTCTGGTGCTCACCTGCATCGGCGTCAGTTCCTTCCACGGCTCGAACGACGGGCAAAAGGGCATGGGCCTGATCATGCTGATCCTGATCGGCACAGTCCCCACCGCCTACGCGCTCAACCATACTGTAACCGCCAGCGATGTTCAGGAGTTTATTCATACTTCTGAGCAAGCGGGCCTGATTCTGGATCGTCACGTGGACCGGAGCGGGATTCTGGGCGAAGATGCCCGCTCTGAAGTGACCGACTACATCCGCACCAAGCAACTCCAGCCGGATACGATTCTGGCGCTGCGTGAACTGGTGGAGGATCTGAACCACGAAGTCGCCTTCTACAAGGCCTTCAAATCTGTCCCGGCGCAGGAGCAGACCAACGTCCGCAACGATATGTATGTGGCCAGCGAAGCCATCCGCCTATTGCAGAAGAGCGACCTTGGCTTGATCAAAGAACACAAACAACCGGTCTTCAATCAGGCTGAGAGCGCCGTTCTCGTCCACTACAAGAAAACCCTGGACAACTCCACGCGGTACATTCCCGGCTGGGTCAAGGTGGCTGTGGCTCTGGCTCTGGGGCTGGGAACCATGGTGGGTTGGAAGCGCGTGGTGGTCACGGTGGGCGAAAAAATCGGCAAAGAGCAACTGACCTATGCGCAGGGCGCCAGCGCCGGATTGGTCACCATGGGCACCATCTTTGCCGCCAACACCTGGGGCTTGCCGGTGAGCACGACGCACATTCTCAGCTCAGGCGTGGCCGGAACCATGACCGCCAACGGCAGCGGTCTGCGCTTTGCCACGGTGCGCAATATAGCCGCCGGCTGGGTTTGCACACTGCCTGCCGCCGCGCTGCTTTCCGGCGTGCTCTATTGGTTCTTCCGCGCGATTTCTTAAAGAACACACGACAAAATGGGTGCCCCAGGTCTCGACTTTGAGGCCTGGGAATCGTGAAGCTCAATTAGCACTCAAGCTGGAAACCATCGCCAGCGGTTGGCTTCGGTCGGTCCTGAGCGTGGGCACAGCCGCTAGCAGACTGCGCGTGTAGGCGTGCTCTGGCCTGGTCAACAGGCGTTCCGCCGGGCCAGTCTCCACCACTTCCCCCTGGCGCAGTACGGCAACCCTGCCAGCCACTTGGCCGACTACCGCCAAATCGTGTGAGATAAAAAGCATGGCCAGCCCATGCTGCTGCTGCAATTGGCGCAGCAGTTCGAGCACTTGGGCCTGAACGGTTACGTCCAGCGCCGTGGTCGGTTCGTCGGCAATCAACAAACGCGGCTGGTTGATGAGGGCCATGGCGATCAGAATCCGCTGCCTCTGCCCGCCGGAGAATTGATGCGGGTAGTCGCTGAAGCGGCGCGCGGCTTCGGGAATGGAAACTGACTCCAGCGCGGCAATCGCCCTCCGCTTGGACTCGCGATGAGTCAATGCTGGATGATGCGCCTCGGCGGCTTCGGCCACTTGCCGCCCAATACTCAGCACCGGATTCAGCGCGGTCATCGGCTCCTGGAAGATCATGGCGATCTCACGCCCCCGAAGCCGCCGCAGCGCGCTCGCCGGCTCCTGGATCAGATCGACTGGCCCGCCCGCTCCAGCCGGGCGCCAAAGTATCTGCCCGGAGACCCGCGCGGACGGTCCCAGCAGCCCAAGAATAGCCAACGCGGTCGCGCTCTTGCCTGATCCGGATTCGCCCACTAGCCCGAGGACTTCGCCCTCCTCCAGGCAAAGATTCACATGCCGTACAGCCTCGGCCGCGCCAAAATGAATCTGCAAATTGCGAATCTCCAAAAGCGAAGCCATGAAGCCATCCTAGAGCATCAGGATCAAAAAACAGAGGCGGCGCTTTGACAAGAGTGCTTGCCAGTATGGGGAAAGTGACCAAAACCTACCCACGAATCATGCATTTTCTTGCATGGGCCTATTTGGTTTCTCTAAAAATAAAGGATTTACAGAGAATTAATTTGGCGTTCAGATTGCTACAAACAAACTGTTTACCCGATGTGTGGAACTGTGGTAATTCGCGATGAGGTTACCTCCAAAGATCACATCACCCTCGTCAAGAGCTCTGAACTGAATGTGGCGGAATCAGCGAAGACGACACTGATGGGTCTGTTGATCCGATGGAGTCGTCCGGATTGATCCGCGTTGATTTACTCTTGAGAGCCATTCGTTGAGAAGGAAAGTCATGAACAGCAACTTGCATTCAGTGAATGACCGGCGGGAGAGGCAGCGCTTCGGAATCAACGCGCCGCTTACAATTTTAGATGGATCGCGGGAGATCTCAGGTTTCACGCGCGATCTGAGCAATCGGGGAGTTTATTTCTTTCTGGAGATGAACGACGTCCCGTCCCTTGACGGAGATTTTGATTTTCTGGTTGAATTGCCGCCAGAGATCACCCTCTCCACCTGCTGCGCCATCCGATGTCAGGGGCACGTTGTCCGCACCGACAGCACCTCGCGGCAGATGACCGGCATTGCGGCCGAGATCACTCACTATTCGATTCAGCGCGAAGCAGTTTGCGCCTGAGTGCAGCGCTAGAGTTTGCGCAGGCCGAGAACGCGGTGGTCGGCGAGCCAATCTTTACGCACATAAACGAGCCGGTTATTGCTGTCAGGATCAGTGGGCAGCAGGAAGAAGCCCGGATCTACCAGATAGCGGATCGAGTTATAAACGATCCCCTCCATCACCTCGCCGTCGCGGAATTGCAGCCGCATCCAGATGCCGTGCACGATGGGCGCGCGCGAGTGAAAGTTGAGAATCTCGTGCTTTGAGTCCCCCTCGAAGCTGTTGACGTAGAAGACGGCTTTAATCGCATCCGCTGAAACCTCTTCGACAATTCCCGTCTCAATGCTGCGCACGCGAAAGCTCTCCGGCGAGCCGTGAGGAGCGTGGCTCAGCATCTCTTCCACGGTCTTCCAGGAGGGCGAGTCAAGGTAGCCTTTGAGTGTCCGGTCTCCGAACTGGATGACCACCTTCTCTGAGCGGGGTGAATCGAAGTCTTGCATGAGTTGCGTCATAATCCCTTTCTCTCGATTGGATTAGCGCTCTTCTGCGGTGGACTCAGATTGTATTGCTTGATTTTGTAGAGCAGGGCCTTGTAGCTGATCTGCAGTTCGCCGGCAGCCGCTTTGCGATTCCATCCTGTGCCATCCAATGTTCTGGCGATGGCCGCGGATTCGGCGCCATCCTTCAAATTCCGCATCATATGCTTCAGGCTTCCGTTGCCCTCTGCCTCTTCCTCGCCAGAGGCGGAAAGATCGCCGCTGAACTGGGGAGACAACTCAGCGATGATCGCCTGTTCGTCGTTCAGAATCAGGTAACGCTTGATGGTGTTCTCCAGTTCGCGCAGGTTGCCCGGCCACGGATAGGCGCATAGCGCTTGCAAGAGCAACGGAGAAATAGGCAAAGGCTCGCGCTCATACTTGGCCGCCACTTTACGCATGAAGTGGGTGGCCAGGATGGGAATCTCCTCGACGCGCTCGCGCAGCGGAGGCATCTTCAGTGTGAAGCCATTCAGACGGTAGTAGAGATCTTCGCGGAAGGTCTTTTGCGCAATCGCCGCTTTGATGTCAATGTTGGTGGCGGCGATTACGCGCACATCCACCTTGACGGTGGTGCGGCTGCCCAGGCGGGAGAAGCTGCCATCCTGAAGAACCTGTAGCAGCTTGGCCTGCAAAACCGCCGGCATTTCGCCGATCTCATCCAGGAAGATGGTGCCATTGTTGCAGATTTCAAACTTTCCCGGCTTGGCTTTGATTGCCCCGGTAAAGGCGCCCGGTTCATAGCCAAACAGTTCGCTCTCCAGCAGGTCGGCGGGCATTGCCGCGCAATTCACCTTCATGTAAGCACGCTGATTGCGAGCCGACATCTTGTGAATGAAGAGCGTGGCCACTTCCTTGCCGGTGCCGCTTTCACCCAGGATCAGCACCGGAATGTCGGCCCGCGCCACCAGTCGGCATTGGGACTCAATCTCCTTCATCCTCTTGCAGGCTCGGACAAAGGAGACATTCTCGTCCAGCGGAATCTCCTGGCTTTCATCCTCCTCATCGTTCGCCTGCCGTTGCGCTTTCTGAAAGCACTGCTCCACGGCTTGATCGATGTCGGTCTTTCTGAAAGGCTTCAGGATGACATCCGCGGCGCCCATGCGCGTGGCCGACACCACCTCGTTCAACTCGGCCGAGCAGGCCAGCAGAATCACCGGAAGGGCCGGCTTTGAGACAAGAATTTTAGTCAGAAGGTCAAATGCGTTTTCTCCATCACTTGCTTCATCCAAGTGCCAATCCATCAGAACGAGTTCGGGCGGGTGCGCTTCACTCAGACTTTCCAGCAGTTCCGCCGCTTCCGTGTAAAGGCTCACCTGATAGCGGTCCGAAAGAATGCGCTCCAGGTATTTCAAGATCCCTGGATCCGGGTCAAGCGCCGCAATGAGGGGATTGCGTTTATTCCTCGTCTTCAAACCTGCTCTTGGTGGCATACTCACAATCCCGGTTCCTTCGGTTACGGTTGCGCCGCACAAAATGGCGGCCTTCCTCGTCCGAATGCCGAACGAGAACAAAAATGGTCCATCATGAGAATTGCAGTGAGTTCCTCTTTGCCGGCCCGGGGATCAGGGTATAAAAAAGGGGGAATCTTGCCCCTGCCGACAGTGAGAGAACACGCACCTTTCTCATCATAGTACCACTGAAAGTGGTAATTCTTTCGCTATAATGTGCAATTATTTTCATATATCACAAACCAAAAACACACGCAATGAATAAATGAGAGATATGGCGTTACCGCTACGTATATGATGGAGTTACGCGGAAGAGGCAAGTGCGTTACCAGTCACCTCAATGAGATTGGCCGTTTAGTTGCAAGCAAAGAATGAATCGATTCCTATTGAACCCTCCTGGGTACGCCATGCCTCTGCCACGGCCAAATGAGTCCGACGAACTGAGCGAACTGCCTCCGATTGAGGTGATCTTCGGGCAGTCGCCGCTGATGGCTGCGGCTCGCGAAAAGCTGGAACGAGTGGCTGAGACCACTGTTCCCGTCTTGATTCAAGGTGAAAGCGGAACCGGCAAGGAGATCTTCGCCAAGCTGCTGCATACGTGGTCGAATCGCTCGAAGAGCGCCTGGGTCAAGGTGGCCTGTCCGGCAATTCCACATTCGCTGATTGAGTCGGAGCTCTTCGGCTATGAAAAAGGCGCCTTCACCGGGGCCTATGCCACCAAGCGCGGCCGCGTGGAACTGGCCCAGATGGGAACCCTTTTCCTGGACGAGATTGGCGACCTGGATCTCTCTGTGCAAGCCAAACTGCTGCAGATGCTTCAAGACGGAAGTTTTATGCGGGTGGGCGGGCAGGAAGCTCGCAAGGTCAATCTTCGCCTGGTCTCCGCGGCCAGCCAGGATCTGCGGCAGCAGACCGAGAACGGCAGCTTTCGTCTGGATTTTTTCTTCCGCATCAATGCCATTACCATTCAATTGCCGCCGCTTCGCCAGCGGACTGCCGATCTGCCCATGCTGATCGACTACTTCATCAAGCGTCACGCACTGCTCTTTCACCGCGCCTCCAAGCCGCTTTCCCGCGAGGCGATGCGCCTGATGCTGCGGTACGATTGGCCGGGGAACATTCGCCAATTGGAGAACATGATTCGCAGCTATATTCTGATCGGCAGCGAAGAGGCGTTGGCGGCTGAGCTGGTTCCGGCGCGTTCCTCCCATCCAGACCGGCTGAACACCGAGATTGATCTCACCAGCCCTGTTTCGCTCAAAGAGATCACCAAGTCCGCCACCCAGGATTTGGAGCGCCAGATCATTCTCAAGGTGCTTGAGGCGAATGGATGGAACCGGCGCAAGACCGCGAAGTGGCTCAACATCAGCTACCGGTCGCTGCTTTATAAGCTGCAGGAGGCACAGGGGAGCGGGTTCGTCGGAGCGCCACCCTCGGATGCACCTTCATCCTTTTCCGTCCAAAAGAAATTACAGTAAGAATTATCTGCAAAATTCTGCCTGGTTTGCGATGAAGCGTCAAGGCTCAAGCTCGCAGCCTCTGGAAGCCACATTCCACCTGCGTCCGAGCCGTAATCTTGGGTGAGCTCCCCCCTTCGCGCTACACTGATTCTTGGACCTCCCAATGCCAATGCGTCCCTGCTGGGTTGAACTGGACACCCAATCCCTGGAAGACAACTGCCGCTTTCTCACGGAACTGGCCGCGCCCCACGCGGAGCTGCTGGCGATCGTCAAGGCCAATGCTTACGGCCACTCGCTTGAGCTCTGCGCGCCCGCCGTGGTCCGCGCTGGAGCAGGCTGGCTGGGCGTGGCCAGCGTCGAGGAGGGCGCGGCTGCCCGGCGACTTTGCCCCACGCCTCGTGTACTGGTGATTGGCGGCGTATTCCCCGGCCAAGGCGCGGCAGTTGTGCATCATGGGCTGACCACGGTTGTCTGGGAGCCGTGGCAGTTGGACGAACTGGAAGGCGCTGCGCTGACTGCCGGCCTGGCCGCCGGTTCGCTTCCCGTTCATCTGGAGATTGACACCGGCATGAGCCGCCAGGGAGTTGGCCTGGAGGCGCTGGCCAGCTTGCTGAAGCGCTTTCATCCTGCCTCGCCGCTGCGCCTGGATGGCGTCATGACCCACTTTTTTGCCGCCGACGAAGCGGACGGCGCGGTCACCGAGGCGCAACTGGCGCGGATGGACGCGGCGCTCACCCTCGTCACAGACGCGGGCATCTATCCGGAGTGGCTCAACATTGGCAACTCGGCATCCTTGCTGGCCGGACGCGCCGCGCAGATGGCTGCTTTGGCCGCGCGCCACGGGATGAAGGCGCTGCTGCGCCCCGGTCTGGCGCTCTATGGCCTGATACCGCGCTTCGATCCAAAGTTCGATCAGCAAGAGCCGGCATCGATAGCCGCAGCCCGCACGCGCCTGCGCCCGGTGCTGGAATGGAAGACGCGCGTGACCAGCCTGCGATCGATTCCGGCCGGCGCGGTGGTCGGCTACAACGGAACCTTTGTGGCTACCGAGCCGATGCGCCTTGCGCTGATTGCCGTGGGCTACGCCGACGGCCTTGACCGGCGGCTTGGCAATCGCTTCAGTCTGCTGGTGCGCGGCGAGCGCGCTCCGCTCACGGGACGCATCAGCATGGATCAGGCCGTGGTGGATGTGACGGATATTCCCGGCGTTGTGCCTGGGGATGAGGTGGTCATTCTGGGCAGCCAGGGCAATGAATCCATTACCGCGTTCGACCACGCCGAGGCCTCGGGAACAATTCCCTGGGAGGTCTTTACGCGCATTGGGCAGCGCGTGACGCGGATTGCCGTTTAGTCCTGCTGCAACTCCGGACGGAACCTCTGCCAGTTATTCCGTCCCAGGCGCTTGGCTTCATACAAAGCAATGTCGGCGCTCTTGTAGAGAGTCTCCTGGGTCTTGCCATCCTTGGGAAAGGATGCAACCCCTACACTGACGGTAGCTCGGATCGCTAAATCATTGAAGGCGACCGGCGCAGAAAAGCTATCGACGATCCGGTCGCAGATTCTATCCAACCATTCCTGGTCATGACCGCCGAGGAGCAGGATGGAGAATTCATCGCCGCCCAAACGCGCCACGCGGTCCGTCGAGCGGACAGCAGCTTGGAGGCGATTGGATGTTTCAATGAGAAAGGCGTCTCCGGCGTCGTGTCCGTAGGTGTCGTTGATTGCCTTGAAATCATCCACGTCAACCAGCAGCAAAGAAAACTCATCGTCCTTTTCTCGTGCGCACATCCGGTCAAAGTCTTCCGAGAAGAGGCGGCGGTTGGGAAGCGCAGTCAGACTATCGAAGTGTGCAAGCTGTTCCAGTTCTCGATGGCTTTCGCGCAGCTCGGCGGTCTTTTCCTCCACTAATTTGGCCAACTGATCGGCACGAGCCCGAATCAGGCGCGTGGTAAACCTGTTGCCCACGATTGCGGCAAGAATAGCCGAGACTAAGCAGAGGAGAAAAAACCATTGGGTCTGATAAAAACGGGGCAACAGGACCAGGCTGACGGAAGCGCCACGAAGATTCCACACGCCATCGTCATTGGCCGCGATAACGCGGAAGGTATATTGGCCGGGAGAAAGATTCGTGTAATAGGCAACGCGACGCGCGCCCGCTTCGATCCATTCGTTATCGTACCCTTCCAGCCGGTATTTGAAGCGGACCCTGCCCGGAATGCGCAGGCTAAGCGCGGTGTAATGAAATTCGATGTTCTTCTTTCCGGGCGCAAGTTGCAGATCGTTTCCGAGAGGCTGCACGGCGCCATCGGCGGCGACCGATTCGACGATGACCGGCGGCGCCATATCGTTGTGAATCAAGTGCAATGGATCAACCACAACAATTCCTTTTTTGGTGGTGAACCAGAGCTTGCCATCAGGCGTGCGCGTGCCGCCCGGCTGCGAGGAGGCGTCGGATGCTTCCGTGGTTCTCATGCCATCGGCCAGACCGAAGTGTATTGGCGTGACGGATTGCCTTCGTCCCTCGGCAACATCATCCAGTTCCTTGAGGCTCGCGGCATAAATGCCGTTCTCGGCGCTGATCCAGAGATTGCCGTCCTCCGCGGCGAAGATGCGGGAGGCGTAACCATCGAAGAGCCCCTGGCGTCTTGCATAGCGAGTGACCAGCCCGTCGGCCGTGCGGATGCGGAGGATCCCCGGCGTGCGCCCGCCCAGCCAGAGATGGCCTTGGCCATCCTCAATGATGTTGGTAATGTCGATCGCCTCTTTGAGCACCCAACCGGCTCCGGGGCCTCCCGCCGCAGGCAGTTTGTAGACTCCGGAGGTGGTGCCAAACCAGAGCGTTCCCGCCGGATCGCGGTAGATGGTGAAGGTATAGACGCCCGAATCAGTGATAGGCGTGCTCTTGCCGCGCACTGTGAATGGCGACAGTTTGCCGTCCTTGAAGCGATAGACACGGGACTCCGAGTTGCTGACGATTAGACCCTCGTCGTCCTCGGAGATGGCCGAGATGTATGCTTTGGACAAATGGCCGCCGCCATCGTAGACGGTCAGCTTTCCATTTTGAATCCGGCATAGGCCGCCCCAGTCTCCGGCCCACAGCGTTCCATCCCTGCTTTCAAAGATGGCGGAGCCATACGGAGTGGGCAACTGTTTGTTGCGCTCGAAGGGCGTGACGATCCCATTGCGGATGAAGCTCAATCCGCCGTTATCGCTGAAGACGACTACGCTTCCGTCGCGCGCCATAAAGGCAGCCTTGGCGTAGTTGGTGGGGAGTCCTTCCCGTGTGGTGATGGTGGTCAGTTTGGCGTCGCGCAGTCGGTCCAGCCCGCTGGCTGTGCCGATCCAGATGCTTCCTTCACGATCCTCGAAGAGCGAGAGAACGTTGTCGTCGGTCAGGCCGTCGCGGAGTCCCAGCGAAGAAAAGCCGGTAGCCGATCTTCCTTCGGGAGCCAAGCGGACAACCCCGTCCCTCTCTGTCCCAGCCCAAAGGTTCCCTTGCCGGTCTTCCAGCAATGGGGTCAAAAATGAAGGTCCACGTGGCGGCGCTGAATCCAGCAGCGGCCCCTCGGCATGAATTTGGTAAACGCCACTGCGGGTGGCTGCCCAGATGCGGTGATTCCGATCCTCGCTGAGCGCATTGAACAGGCGGTTATGGCCGGGCTTGTTCAACGGACCATAGAGAGTGTTGTTCTTGTACACGAAGATGCTGGTGGTTCCCGCAATCCAGATTCTGCCCGCATGATCCTCAAGGAAGGTGCTGATCCAGGAGGTATCGCTCCGCAAGGTTGTGATTTTACCGTCTTTCTCGATCCGGTAAATGTAGTTGTCCGAACCAATAAAGACGGTATGTTCCCGGCTCTCGAAAAGAACGCGAATGGCCCCGCCCGGCAGCGCAGCGGGGGGGCGGTAGTCGGAGAATTGGCCATTCTTGTAGAGGATGGTTCGGGTCGCGGTGCGGATCAGCAGGTCGCCGTCCGCTCCCATGCAGATGGCTTTGACGCTCTCGCTGCCGATCTCCGCATCTTCGGAGACAAAGCGCACCCCGTCAAAGCGCGCCAGCCCCGAGCCTGTTCGCAGCCACAAATAACCGTCCTTGGACTGAAGAATCTGATAGACAGCCTCACCGGGCAGTCCGCGCTGCGAGGTCCAGCTATCGTGTCCGTACTGGTCGATCTTCGTTTGCGGATCGAGCGCCCGGAGCTGGGCGGCAGAGGCCAGAATGGCAAAGAGAAGAAGCAGCTTCGTGCCTGGGATAACCAAAACTGCTCTGGACAGACTCCAGCGTACTCCCGCCCGTGGCAAGACTTCGATGCCCACTCGCCTGCCCGATCCGATCAACGCACGCTCCCGTCTCAAAGTCGCTACGCAAGCCCATCTCGATTATCGGCTGATTTTTCAGGATCGCCAGAAAGTTTTTTAAGGGAAGATATTCTCGAATCAATATTTTTCCTCACTTCCAGCAGTGGAAATCTACCGTATTGCGGTACTCCGGTCCGGCTTGTGACCTTAGGCACATCCGCTCTTCACATTGCTGGCCGACAATCAATACGTGAGGCCCGCAGCGATAGCTGCGCCCCTGGAGAGAATTGACATGAGTGATCTTGCACCGCTGGCAGAAGCTGTTGCCGTTGACCCGTTGGTTGGCCATCCCGCCGACTTTCACGTTTTTCATCAATTTCTGGAGCGCTGCAAAGAACTGCCGGCGATTACCACTGCGGTGGTTTGGCCGCTCTCCGGCGTGGCGCTGAAGGGTGCCGTGGAAGCCGCTGAGGAAGGCCTGATCCTGCCCACGCTGATCGGCGACGAAGCCGAAATGAAGGCGCTGGCCGCGAAGATTGGCGTTGACATCAGCCCCTACACGATTGCCCAGGCCGACACCGAGCGCAAGGCCGCCGAAATCGGCGTCTTCATGTGCCGCAACGGGCAGTCGCAGGCGATGATGAAGGGCAGCCTGCACACCGACGAGCTGATGAAAGTGGCCATGAAGGGCGACACCGGCCTGCGCACCAACCGCCGCATCAGCCATGTCTTCATCATGGATACCCCGGCCTACCCGCGCACGGTGCTGATCACCGACGCAGCCATCAATATTGAGCCGGAACTTGAAGACAAGGTTCACATTGTTCAGAACGCCATCGATCTGGCTCATGCGCTGGGGATTCCTGAACCCAAGGTGGCGTTGCTCTCGGCCGTTGAGACAGTCAATCCAAAGATTGCCTCCACGCTGGACGCAGCAGCCCTCTGCAAGATGGCCGACCGTGGACAGATCACCGGCGGCATCCTGGATGGCCCGCTGGCCTTTGACACCGCAGTCAGCGTGAAGGCCGCCAAGATCAAGGGACTGGTTTCGCCGGTCACCGGCCAGGCCGACATCCTCGTTGTGCCTGATCTGGAGAGCGGCAATATGCTCGCCAAGCAGCTTGAGTACCTGGGCGGCGCGCAGTTGGCCGGCATCGTACTCGGCGCTCGCGTCCCCACCATCCTCACCAGCCGCGCCGATTCCGCCGAAACCCGCCTCACCAGTTGCGCCGTCGCCGTGCTGTTGCACTATGCCGATCATCCGTTGGGCAGCTAGGATTGGTTGGTCTTGAGTCGTAAGCAAGCGCGGGCGGAGACGTCCGCGCTATAGCCAGTGAGGTGACCGGCGCCACTTCTTGCTGAGTCCCTATGGCCTGCTCAGGCCCTCTGACGTAACGCGTCAACCCTCGATAATATACAGTGCTGTCGGCAAGAACTATGATGGACTGGCGTGGGGTATTGTCATGAAGCCCGTCTTGCCGCCCAAATTCCTATTGTCTTTATGGATCGCCGTGCTTTGCGTCTCTTATGCAGCTTCCATGCAAGCGCAGGACGTTGACCTTACGCCGCAATACCAATGGAAGCCGGTGGAGATCGGCGCGGGGGGCTGGATGCGCGGATTGGCCGTGGCCTCTTCCGGCGCGGCAGCCTACGCGCGCGGCGACGTGGACCAGGTCTATCGCTGGTCGAACGCGGCCAAGCAGTGGTTTCCCACCAAGCTCTCCAGTGCATTGCCCCCAGCCTATACGGGAGCGCCGGTCAATGCCGGCGGCGGAGCCATTGCCATTGATCCTTCCAACGCCAATCATGTCTTGGTTGTCTTTACGCTGAACGGCTCGGCCGACCTTGGCAACTCCTGGGGTCTGAATGTTTTCTACAGCACGGACGGCGCTATGACCTATAAGGCGGCCAACCTCAACCTGAGTTGCAACCTGGCTGCGGAGACTACCGGAGAGCGGCTGGCGATTGATTCCAAGAATGGCAATGTGGCTTACCTTGGACCTCCCGGCGGAGGGTCAACCTCCGGCAGCCCGTGCCAGGGCAAAGCGGACGGCCTCGAGCGCAGTCTGGATGGCGGCGCAACCTGGTCGCAAGTTACCGGCGGCGGTCTGCCTGCATCGACCGCTTCGGTGCGTTATGAGTTTCAGTTGCCGCGCATCGACGGCGGCTCCGGCAGCGCATCGGTGGGCGGCCAGACGGCCAGCCAGATTGTTTATGTGAGCTACATCCGCCACGACGAGAGCAACAACGACGCCGTGCTGGGCGGCGGCGTGCTGAAGAGCGCCGACGGCGGCAACACCTGGACCGACATCACCGGCACGGCTCTCGAATCCGGCGCTGCAACGGTTGGCTTTGCAACCCTGGACAGCCTCGGCAACCTGTGGATTGTGGACCATAGTAATAACAATCTGTATCGGCACGCGCGCGGCGGAAGCTCCTGGACGGTATCCACACCGCCGCATGGCGGAGGAAGCGGCGTCGCGGTGGACCTCAATCAACCGCAACGGATCTTTGCTCTTGGAGGTAACCAACTGGCGCGTTCGCTGGACAGCGGCGCAAGCTGGACCGACCTGGGCGCCATGCAGTTTGCCGCAGACCAGACGATTGCGTGGCTTGATCCGTCATCGTTTCGGCCGCAAGGGCACTATGTTTCGGTCAGCGGCCTGTACTTTGACGCGACCGGCCAACTGTGGGCTGCGGGCGCCAATGACGGCATTCTGACGTACACTCCCAACGACTCCGATACATCAAGCACATGGACCAGCATCTCGGAGGGAATTGAAGAGGCGGTCGCTGAGCCGAGTGTGATTCCGCCGGGCAGCAATCCGGTGCTGACCGTCGAAGATGAGACGCTGTTCACCATTACTGATCCCGACAGTTATACCGCCCAGCACTTTTCCATCGACCTGTGGAGCGGCGGCGACGGATTGTCTTCCGCTACGGATAGCAACTACGCTCCCAACCAGCCCAAGTATGTTGTGGAGGTAACAGCCAATCTCTCGGAAGGCAATCCGGCGGCGCTTTCGTCGCAATTCAGCGGCTACAGCGCCGACGGCGGAAGCACGTGGCAGCTCTTTCCATCCATCGCCAATGGAAGCCATCCCTGCATCCTTTACTTCGGCAGCATCGCCGTCTCGGCGCGGGCGGCGGGCCATGAGAATGATGCGGCGGGCGCGGACAATCTGGTTTGGATTCCCAGCAACGATAACGACTTTGCCGTATTCGCCCAGGGGCCGGCGCCTTTTTATTCCAAGGACGGCGGCGCAACCTGGACGCAGACCGCCTCCTTCAACAATGCGCCCGGAGCCACCAAGCGCTCCGAATGTGGCTCGACTTCTTACACTTACATGGACGTTCAGTGGGGTCCATGGATCTTTGCCTTGTCGCAGCATTTGTTGGTGGCTGACCCCATCATGCCCGGCACTTTCTATATGGACCTGACGGCGGGCGGATTCTGGAAGAGCACCGACGGCGGCGAGACGTGGACGCAGCAGACGGCCACCAATGCTCCCAGTGATCCGCATCATGGAACCCTGGCAACAGTTCCCGGCGTCTCCGGCGAGATGTGGATGGTGGACGGGCACGAGGGCGCTACGACGCACGGACTCTTCCACACTCTGGATGGCGGCAATACATTCACCCGCAGCCCGCTATTCGACTACGCCTGGGCGCTGGCGCTGGGCAAAGCCGCGCAGGGGCAATCGTATCCAGCGATCTATGTGGACGGGCTCTACCATGGCGACGCCAACTGGGGCGTCTTTCAATCGATCGATGGCGGCACAACCTTCAACCGCATCGCTTACTATCCTTACGGAATTCTGGACGTGCCCAACACCATGGCCGCCAGTTGGGATGTATTTGGAACGGTTTACATTGGATTTGAAGGCAATACCTTTTACTACGGAGCCCAAAACAACACATCCGCCCTGCCCGGCTCGCCCACTCTGGCAGCCACTGCCGGAGATGCGGCGGTGAATCTGCACTGGTCGCCCGCGAGCGGCGGAACGCCCACCGGCTTCAGCCTCTATCGCGGCACGGCGACCGGCCAGGAGGCAGCCGCTCCGCTGGCAACTTTCGACGGAACAACCTACTCCTATCAAGACGCCGGCCTGAGCGAGGGCGCAACCTACTACTACGTCCTGACGGCCTCGAATGGCCTCGGCGTCGGGCCAAAATCGAATGAGGCGAGCGCCGTTATCGCGTCGCCCAGCATCAGCCTGGCAGCGGCCAGCGGCGCAAGCCTCTCCGCCACGGTGAATGCGGGCAGCTCGGCGGTCTTCAACCTGGCGCTTGGCTCGGTCAACTACGCGGGAACGGTCACGCTTATCTGCACCGGCGCGCCGACGGGCGGCTCTTGCAGCAGCGCGCCCTCCACCGTGACGCCTGGTTCCGGCACCACTTCGACCCCGGTCACCATCACCGTGAAGACCACCTCGGCCACGGCCGTGCGAGCAGGGAGAAATCGCCCGCTGCTCGGCCTTTTGCTCTGGCCAATCGGTCTGCTGAGTTTGCCGTTGCTGCACCGGCGCAGGCGCCTGCGGGCGATGGCCGCTGGCTGGCTGGCGATGGTGATCTTGGTGGCGATGAGCGCCTGCGGCAGCGGCAACAGTCAACCGGCGGCATCCACCTATACGCTCACCGTCACTGCGACGGGAACCGGTGGGATCGCTCCCGCGACGGCCAGCTTATCCTTGACCGTTCAGCCGTGAAGCCAAGTTCAACCGCCTATTCGTCAGGAAGCAATGTTCTTTGCATAACATTACTCTCCGGCGATACTTCGAATTTCAGTTTCACCACAATCGCGGGACAGGCAGATCGTCAAAGACTGAATCGATGCTGACCAGCGTCAGCCCCTCCAAAATCGCCTGAGCCGCCAGCATCCGGTCAAAGGGATCTTTGTGAGCGTGGATGAAAGAACCGGCCAGTCGGGCGTGTTCCAGTGAAATGGGCAGATTCTCCATCGACAACGATTCCAAGACCTTGCGGGGATCATCGAGTAGTGTGGCAGCGGTGGGGAATTTACCGGAGCGAAATTTGATGCTCGCCTCCCATATCGAAGCGACCGAGACGAAAATCTGGTTGAGGGGAGACAGAATTGCGGTCCGGGCAGAGGCTCCGAGGCGATCATCATCGTTCATCACCCAGATAAGGGTGTGCGTATCGAGCAGAAGTCTCATTTTGCGTTCAAGAGGCAGGTGTCGCTTTCATTACCTTCCCACAGTGCAAGTTCTTCTTCAGACATAGGCTCGAAGAACTCAGGGCCAATATCGATTAGGCCCTTATACAAGCCAATCGGGCGCTTTCCATTCTTGAACTTGGCTAACGAAGTGACCTCGCCGGCGGGCACATCTTTCGTCACAGGCACCAGCTTCACCGCTGGAACACGCTTTCGCCCATTGACCAGGATCACCTCTTCGCCGGCAATCGCCAGCTTCACCAGCTTGGAGAGCTGCGTTTTGGCTTGATGCATGGTGGCTTCCATCGGTGATCCTCCTCGAAACTCAACTAAGAAGTATGTTAGCTAAGAAAGGCCCCTTCCGCAAGCCGTTTGGAATGGGCCTTGCCGACCGTAGCCATTTCGGCTACACTAACGGCAGGAGGCCTACCATGCGTCATGTTTCCCTGCGAGAGTTCAGAACGCGCGGTGCAAAAGCTTTGGCGGAGGTGCCGCTGGGCGAGACGACTCTGCTGGTGGGTCAGAATGGCCCTGCCTATTTTTTGGTCCCTGTGATGGGGGATGTGATCAAGCAGGATAAGGATTTGCGGCTGGCGATGGCGCGGGCCAGCATGCGCGAAGGTTGGCGGCTAGCCGAAGAATCAGGGGCTAATCTGATGACCGAAGAAGAGATTGAAGCGGAGATCGATTTTATTCGCAGAAATCCGGAGCGCAGCAAGGCCGCAGATGGTCGGGAAGCTGGTGAGCGCATGGAAGAAGTATGCGCGTAGTTGTGCTCGATACCAACGTGATTGTTTCCGCCAGCATCAGCCCTGTTGGGACTCCGGCAAAGATCATTCAGAATTGGATTTTAGGCGGAACGGTGCATCTGGTAACCAGCCCGAAGGTAGTGGCCGAGTACCGAGAGGTGATTCAGCGCGCCAAGTTTCTTCGTTACAACTTCCCGCCTCTTTGGCTGGAGTCTTTGATTGGAGAGAGCAGGCTGCTTCCCGACTCCGATGCATGGCCCTTTGCTTGCCCCGATCCGAAAGACGCTCCTTTTCTGGCGCTGGCGCACGCGGCGGGAGCATGGCTGGTGACGGGCAACCTGAAGCACTTCCCGGAGGACGCGCGTCACGGAGTCACGGTGCTTTCACCGGCCGATTATCTGGCGCATCTGGGCGAGAAATGAAAGCCATTTGAAATAAGTGATTCAAGGCGCAGAGGCGGGCGTCTTCACAGGCCGGAAGAGCCACAGATTGAGCAGCGTAAAAAGCACTGCGCCCACCGCGAACTTGAGCCAGATGGGCGCGTGCGAGGGCGAAAAGAATCCCTCCAGCGTGCCGGCGATGACCAGCAGCGGAAGGATGCCGCTGACCAGCAGCGTGGCCTCCATGCCGCCGCGGGCGATGGATTCCTTCCAGCGCAGCGCGCCGGGAAATAGCATCGCATGGCCCAGGCGGAAGCCGGCCGCGCCGGCCAGGATGATGGCGGGCAGCTCCAGCGATCCATGCGGCGCCACAAAGCTCCACAAAGCCACGGACATCTCGTAGTGGTGGCAGGCCGCGCCGATCACGCCCAGCATCATGCCGTTGACGAAGAGCGAAAGAAAAGTTCCAAGGCCAAAGATCATGCCGCCGGCAAAGCAGGTAAAGCTGACCGAAAGATTGTTGGTCATGATGGCGCTGGATTCCATTGGCGCCACGCTGACCACGGACTTGGTCCACATCTCATGGCGCTCCATGGTGTCGATCATATCGGGGCCCAGAAAATGGCGCATGAACTCTGGATTGGCCATGGTGAGCGCCGCGCCCAGCACTGCGAAGGCCAGCGTGACGCCCAGCGAGGCCGCGACAAAGCCGATCTGGCGCTGAAAGATCACCGGGTATTCGTCGCGCAAAAAGCGGATGATCGTCATCAGGCTGGTCTTCCGGCGGGAATAAATGATATGGTGGGCGCGAGCCAATAATTGATTCACATGGGCGGCGAAGGCGCGCGAGGTGGAGTCCTGCCGGAGCACCGAGAGGTCCGAGGCCACCTGCCGGTAGAGCAGCGCAATCTCCTGCAACTCCGCGCGGGAGAGCTGGTTGAGGCCGCCCGCATCGCATTGAGTCAACAGAGCCGCCAGCCGGTCCCAGTAGGGCCGGCGCTTGAGAATCCACTGGTTGGAAAGGATTTGCGCCATGGAGTTAATGTCAGATCAGATTAACATTGATACCCCGGAGCTGGTGGAGATCGAGATGCCTTTGGCCGGCATCGGCAGCCGATTTCTGGCCCTGCTGATCGATTATCTGATCTGGATAGCGGGATTCTTTCTGCTTGGCTGGCTATGGGATATCTTTCTTCCGGGGCTTAAAAACTTTTCAGAACTCTCGTATCAGTGGGCCGTGGCGATCCGTATCTTTATCTTTTTCGCCATCAACTGGGGGTATTTCACGCTCTTTGAAGCCTTTTGGAATGGGCGCACTCCGGGCAAGCGAATCGCCCACATCCACGTAATTCAGCGATCGGGCAGGGCTATCGGCCTCTTTGAATCGATGGCCCGCAACCTGGTGCGCTTCATTGACCAGATTCCCTTCTTTTACGCCGTGGGGCTGATCACCATGTTCTGCACGCGGCAACATCAGCGGCTGGGCGATCTGGCGGCCGGCACGCTGGTGGTGCGGGAGCGCTCTCTGGTCGAGCCGGATTGGGGCGGCGCCGGATCGCGCACTATCACCGCGGCGAGCTTTGGCACCAACGCTCCGCCGCCGGAGCCGCACATGGCCGTAACGCTGCCCGCAGTTGAAATTGCCAAGCTCTCGGCGATGGATCTGGAGGTGCTGGAGGGTTTCTTCTCGCGCCGTCTGGATATGAGCCTGCCCACCCGTCAGGCGTTGGCCTCGCGCATCGCCCAAGCCATTCAAGCCAAATCTGGCTTGGAGCAGCCCCCCGGCGTCAGCATCGAGACCTTTCTGGAGGCCACGGCGCGACAGTTGCGCGATTCCGCGCGGATGCGATAAGCCGTCGTCGATTGACCGCATGACAATCCTCTGCCCATTTACAATTTTGTAGACCCACTTGTTACTCTGACCATTGAGGACTGAAATGAAACGCTCTCTTCCACTTCTTTTGCTTGCGGGCCTTTGTGCCGCGTCTGTTCTTGCTCCCGCTCAAACTGTTGATCCGTTGGCACCGACGCACGGCGTCAAGAGCGCCGACCAGATCGACAAGGAATGGCAGGATTCGGTCTCCAAATTCGATGCCCGCCGCAATGCTCTGTTGAAAGAGGCCGATCAGCAGGCCCACGACGGCCCATATCGACCGGACTGGGAGACCCTGCGCAATCACGAGGTTCCGCAATGGTTCAAGGACGCCAAATTCGGCATCTTCATTGGATGGGGAGTGTATGCCGTGCCCGGCGCGGTCAACGAGTGGTATCCGCACAATATGTACAAGCCTGTCGATGACGCCCATAGTGACTTTGTCAAGCGCGTTGGACCCATCGACCAAGGGCTTGGTTACAAGGATTTCATTTCTCAATTCCGCGCCGAAAAGTTTGACGCCCAAGATTGGATCGCGCTCGTCAAAAAATCCGGCGCAAAGTATGTGATTCCCATCGCCGAACATCACGACGGCTTTGCCATGTATGACTCTGACTTATCCGATTGGACCGTAGTCAAGATGGGTCCGCACCGCGATGTTTTGGCGGAGTTATCCCAGGCCGCCCGCGCCGCCGGCCTGCACTTTGGCTTTTCCAACCACCGCGCCGAGCATAACTACTTCTTCGGCGAAGGCCGCTCCGTTCGCTCTGATGTCAACGATCCAAAGTATGCATCCTTGTACGGCCCGGCACACTTTTGGATGAACGATGCGGACTTTAATCCGGACAACGAATGGACCTATGTGAGCGACGCCTGGACGCGCGACTGGCTGGCCCACGCGGTTGAGTTAGTGGAAAAGTACAAACCGGAGCTGGTTTATTTTGACGGCGGCAATGGCCAGCCGGCCTTCCGTACCAAGATGACCGAGTTTACAGCTTTTTATGATAACTTTGCCGCGCACAATCATATCGACGGAGTGATCACTTACAAGGGCTTTGCCATGGAGTCAACCGCTGGAGTGCATGAATTTGAGCGCAGCGCGCGCACCGAGATCGATCCACGGCCCTGGCAGACCGACACTTCCATCAGTAAACTCTCCTGGGGTTACATGGAGCACGACCAATTCAAGACGCCGGAGTTTCTGATCCAGGAGTTAGTCGATACGGTAAGCAAGAACGGTAACTTGCTGCTCAACATCGGGCCGCGCGCGGACGGTACTATTCCCGACGAGGTGCGCGCCATTCTGCTGGAGATGGGCGCATGGCTCGACCGCAACGGCGAGGCCATCTACGCGACCCAGCCGTGGAAGATCTCCGGCGAAGGGCCGACAGAGGTCAAAAGCGGCTTCGGCTCTGACGTGGATATTGAACCGTACACCGCCTCTGACTTCCGCTTTACCCGCAAAGGCGACAATGTTTACGTCATCAGCATGGCCTGCCCGCAGGACGGAACGGCTTCGGTGACCTCTTTGGGTCTGGATGGAAAAGCCAAAGACCTGACCGTCGAGGGCGTGGATTTGCTGGGCTCCAGCCAGAAGGTTGATTGGCTCAGAACCACGGGCGCGCTGAACGTGAAGCTGCCCGCGGACGCCGCCTGCAAATATGGCTTTGCGCTGCGGGTTAAGACGGCGCCTGTTCGCAAATAACTTGGAGGTTATTTGTATTCAGACTGCGTGAATTGGTCATTCATCCTAGACAGGCGCAGGCGGGGACGCCCGCGCTACAGCCGGTCAGGAGACCGGCGCTACATTTTGATGATTACCAAGCCGAGACAGAAAGCGTTATTCTGACCCCAGCAATGGCACACACAATCGCTCACCTGCTTTCGCTTCTTACCACTCTGCTGGCCGTGGCCGGCATGGGCTACTTTGTTGCCGCGCTGCTGGCCGCGCGGCAATTTCTGGCGGAGCGGCGCAGGGTGCTCACGGCATTTGCGCCCGGCGTGAGCCTGCTCAAATCTCTCAAGGGCCTTGATCCGGGCATGATCGACGCCTTCC
>CAZYCV010000015.1:62863-64161 GCA_964645305.1 uncultured Occallatibacter sp.
GTGAGCCTGCTCAAATCTCTCAAGGGCCTTGATCCGGGCATGATCGACGCCTTCCGCAGCCATTGCAACCAAAGCTATGCGGGCGAGTATGAACTACTCTTCGGCGTGGCCACGCTGGACGATCCCGCCGTTGAGGCTGTCCGCCAGTTGCAAGCGGAGTTTCCGCAGCGCGCGATCCGGCTCGTCGAGTGCCCGCTGAGGCTGGGAACCAATGGCAAAGTCAGCACGCTGGTGCAGTTGGCCACCCATGCACGCTTTGATTACCTGCTCATCAATGATTCGGACATCACCGTCAGTCCGCGTTATCTGGAGCGGGTGATGGGCTGCTTTGCGCCGAAGGTAGGCCCAGAGGTCGGCTTGGTGACGGCGCTCTATCGAGGCCGCGCGCACGGTACGCTGCCCTCGCGGCTTGAGGCGCTGGGCATCGCCGACTTCCAGGGTAACGTGCTGCTGTCGAAATCGCTCGAAGGCGGAGTGCATTACGGCCTCGGCTCTACGCTGGCCGTGAGCCGCGCGGCGCTGGACAAAATCGGCGGCTTGCAGGTGCTGGTCGATCATCTTGCGGATGACTATGAACTGGGCGCGCGCGTCTCCGCCGCCGGCTTCCGCGTTGAACTTAGCGCAGAGGTAGTCGAGACCGGCGTTCCGGCCTACGGCTGGCGCGACTTTGCCGACCATCAGTTGCGCTGGATGCGCACCGTGCGCGACGCGCGGCCCGGCGGCTATGTGGGGCTGCTCTTTACGCAGGGGTTGAGCCTTGCGCTGCTGAATGTGCTGGCCAGCGGAGCGAGCCTGCTGAGCCTGTGGCTGTTGGGGCTGAGCCTTTGCCTGCGCCTTGCTCTGGCGATGATTGTGGGTGCCGAGGTGCTGAGTGACCGCCAGATTCTGCCCAACCTGTGGCTGCTGCCGCTGCGCGATCTGGTAATTGCGGGCATCTGGATAGCGGGTTTCGCAGGCAACACCATCGTCTGGCGCGGCCAGCGTTTCGTCCTTAAAAACGGCAAGCTGGAAAAGGCCGGGTAGGGCTTGGCTTCAGATAAACAGTTGCATCGTTGTTTTTCAATACTGCCTGCCAGATTGAAAAGAACTGAAAGAAGATTGATTTTATTGACATTCGAGCGTCTAATTGGAGGTGAGGTTGCAGGATGAGAAACATTCTCACTTCTTTTCTTGATGGTTTCGCGCTTGCCGGGGTGTTGACTCGTCTGCGCCGCAGCGGTGCTCCGACGCGCGCCTTCGCTCCCTCCAAGGCACCTGTCTCTCAAGAGAAAATGGTTATCGTGGTTGATGATGACCAA
>CAZYCV010000016.1:0-62325 GCA_964645305.1 uncultured Occallatibacter sp.
CAAACATTCCATGCGGAATGGTCAGACTCACGTTGTCCAGCGCGCGAACGCCACCTTTGTAGACCTTGCTCAGGCCCTCGATACAAAGTTCCATTGCCGGTTCTTCCTCCAAGAAAAGATAAACGCGGTGATGCTTACAGTCACGAAAGGAAATGCGCGATCATTTTGTGTGTCGAACTCCCGCGAACGACGAGTTCACAGAGGCTTCCCGGACGCCGAGAAGTAGCTCGCAAATAATCATACGGGATTGGCAGAGAAAAGTTCCCTTGTGGCACAAGGAAATTTTGGAGATGCATACCGCGGTCGGATGCATCGGAAGAATCCGATTGTTGGATCGCGAGCTTGTTCGCCTGATTACGCAAGCAGATCCTATGCAGAAATGAAGCTAGAATTGAGGCCGGCTGCCATTTGCGCTGATCGTTCAACAAATCAAAGACTGGTTTGCAACCTCGTTTCATTGAACGTGGATCAGCATGGCTTGCGAACGATCAACAGAAAATCGAGCAAGCCTGTCAAAAGAAAAAATGCGGCGTCGGTAAAGTAAAGCCCGGCCCGCCATGGATGATGGCTTGTATCAAGACGATAGAGTGGCGTTCCCTTGGAAGGGTCTGAAATATCCACAACCTTGAATGCCATTTCATTCGGTCCGACGTTCATTTTTTCTGCAAGATATTTGATCTTGAGTATGGACAAATCCGGGTGATCACGCAGAATGGACTGAGCCTTTGGCTCCATCACAAACAGCACGCCCGATGCATCACAATTTGTTGCGCAGGCCTTGTAAAGATTGATATGCGCGCCGCGCGGACCGTATTGGAATCCAGCTATCTTTACCTGCCCTGTGAATGAAGCTTGATGCGCATCGGAGGCATTGTCCAACGTATTTAGCCCAAGAAATCCGCAACAGAAAAGACCCGCAAGAAGAATCAGATATCGACCGATGCCACCGGCGAAGCGGCGCTTCCGCCGGTTGAAAATCGCCACGCCGACAGATGAAGCGCAAACCAATAGAGTCACGAGGGACGTGACCAAAGCTGTTGCATTCAGATCGCCAATAATCGTCATCGTGGTGCCATTCCATCATCAAATTTGATGAGCCGCGAGGAGAGATGAAGGCGAAGCCTCAAGAGCGGCTATTCAAAGAGCCAGATGAGCTGTTGATCCATAGAATCACGGCCTCCGACTTTCCTGGGTTAATCCATCGATGCCGGACGGTGCTCTCAAAGTAGAAGCTGTCGCCCGGTTTGAGCTGAAACTCCTCTTCGCCAAGTGTAATCTTGAGCGCGCCCTTCACAATGTAAAGAAACTCTTCTCCCTGGTGCGTGTAAAAATCAGTGCTCCCTTTGCCCGGCGCCACGTGAAAGATATGCGGCTCCATCTGAATCTTTCCCCAGGCAAGAATCTCCATCTTGACTCCATCGCCGCCCGCCAGCCTTCGACCTTGCCCTTTACGGACCAGCGGTCCGGGAGAGTCGGCCTGGTAAAAAAAGTCAGACAGAGTAGTCCCATAGTGATGCGCCAGCCGGTGCATAATGCCCAGCGATACCCCGGTCTGCGAGCGCTCAAGATTGCTGAGAAACCCGGTCGAAATGCCGACCGCCGCTGCCACTTGCGCCAGCGATTGTCCGCTTTCCAGGCGCAACGCCCGAAGATGTTTGCCAGTGGCGCGCGCTTTGGCCGATGGTTGAGCACCACCCGAACTGGAAAGCAGGCCTTCCCGCTGCAGTTGATCGATAATAGCCGGCGCATTCAATCCCTGCACGCGACGAAGATACACGGCACGGCAAAGCAACTGCACATCATCCTCTGAATAAAGACGATGCGCGCCCTCTGGATTGGACCCGCGGCGCAATCCCATGCGCTCCCAGGAGCGAATCATCGACGCGGAGATTCCTAGTTGGCTGGCCACGGCTCCGATGCGCAACGGCTTGGAGACCGCCTGCTCAGGGTCTTTCGGCTTTCTGCGAAGCACCGGCTTTGCGCCCTTTGGCTTCGCGTTTTTCCGTTGGATTTTCTTGGGCAACCGGCTCAATTCCTCCCTTTCAAAAAGGTAGGATAACAGAATTCTGTCATTTTATCGCAAAATAATATCCCACATCCCGATTTCCTTATTCCATCATGATGAGTCGTGAGCGAAGCTGAATTATCGTACCAATCTTTAATCGAGGAACCGCTCTGCAAACTGCGCCTCCAATGCAAAACACCGCTCCAGCGGTTGAACCGCATCTGGACAAGGTATTGGGCCGTCGCGACTTGATTCTGCTTTTCGTGGCCGCGGTCGCCAATCTCAATATCGTGCCCGCAATCGCCATGGCCGGGCCGGTTGCTCTGTGGCTCTGGGCGCTGGCGCTGGTGTGCTACTTCTGGCCCCAGGGCGTTGCCGTCACGGAGTTGTCGGCGGTGTGGCCTGGAGAGGGTGGAGTTTATCTCTGGACCAAAAACAGCTTTGGAGATATGCACGGTTTTATTGCGGCATGGTGCTATTGGCTGGCGAATGTCGTCTACCTGCCGACGGTTCTGCTCTCTTGCATCGGCGTAGGCGTTTATATGTTTGGGCCGGCCATTCAATCGCTGGCCGATAACGAACAGTTTACCGGCGGGGCGGCTGCCGCGCTTCTTGTGCTTTTGTTGTTGATCAATATTCGCGGCGAAGAGGCCGGAAAATGGATCACCAATCTGGGCGGAATCGGCACGCTGGTTGGAGCGGTGATGATCTGCGGTCTGGCCGCGCTGATTCTGCATCGGCATGGAAGCGCCTTTGCCGCGCATGAACTTCGCCCGCATCTTGCCGACTGGCGACTCTTCGCAGTCTTCGGCACCATCTGTTATAGCCTGCAAGGGCTTGATCTTGCATCGATTATGGGCGATGAAATTCGCGAGCCGCGCAAGGTGCTACCGGGCGCAATCTTCTGGGGCGGCATCATCTCCGGGGCGGTTTATGTAGGCGTTACATTTTCAATGCTGGTGGCCATGCCGCACGAGCAGATTGGCGTCTTGTCCGGCGTCTTGCAGACGATCAACTCTATGGCGCAGCGCGTCGATCTTCGCATGGTAGTGGCGCCGGTTGCGCTCTTTGAGGCAGTTGCCATTCTTGGCACAGCGTCGGCATGGTTTGGTGGAACCGCGCGCCTCCCTTTTGTCGCGGGCATCGATCATTATCTTCCTCCCGTTCTGGGCCGCGTGCATCCGCGCTATCATACCCCTTACGTCGCGCTGGCGGTCTTCGCGCTGCTTTCCGCGCTGCTCATTTTGATGAGCTACATGGGCGCATCGGTGAGCGAGGCTTATCTAACGCTGCTCAGCATCTCGGTCGTGCTTCAGTTGATTCCGAATGTCTATATGTTTGCCGCTTTGATCAAGCAGGCATGGGCGCGGCAAGCATCCGGCGGCAGCCGCAAGTACATTCTCATGAACGGCTTCGCGGGATTACTGTCGAGCGGCGTGGGGATGTGCCTGGCCTTCGTTCCCGCCGAGTCGACCGGCCACGTGTGGACCTACGAACTCAAACTTGTTTTTGCCATCGGAGGCGTTCTCGGCGTGGCGCTGCTGCTTTTCATCAGAGCCAGGCGCAAAGTGCTTCCCGCATTCATTCAGTGAGACGCACGGGAAGTTGTTTTTATCTTCTTATTATTTTATCGCAAGTTCTGTGGTACACTTTTTTCAATCGCTCCATCGATCACTTTGGATTCTTTTAACCGCATTTTATGAGAGGCATTATGAAATCAGTTTCGATCTTGACAGAAATTCCGGGCCCGCAATCCATTCAGTTGGCAGCGCGCAAATCAAAAGCAGTGCCGCGTGGAGTGCCGCAGATCACGCCTGTTTATGTGAAGAGCGCATCAGGCGCAACCATCACCGATGTGGACGGAAATGTCTTCCTCGATTTTTATGGAGGCATCGGATGCATCAACGCCGGTCATGCGCAGCCCTCGGTGGTAGAGGCGATTCAAAAGCAGGCCGAAGCATTTCTGCATACCTGCTTCATGGTTGCGCCGTATGAGAGTTATGTAGCGCTCGCTGAATGCGTCAATAGCCTGGCGCCGGGCAGCGGCGAGAAGCGCACCCTTTTTGTGAACTCCGGCGCGGAGGCGGTTGAAAACGGAATCAAGATTGCGCGTTCATTTACAGGCCGCCCCGCAGTTCTTTGCTTTGACGATGCCTACCACGGTCGCACTTACATGGCCATGTCGGTGACCTCCAAAGAGAAGCCATACAAATTTGGCTTCGGCCCGTTTTCGCAGGATGTTTATCGCGTGCAGTTCGCCAATCCGTACCGCTCCAAGAACGCGGCGGAAGAAGCACTTCAATCCATCCAGGAGACTTTTCGCCATCGCATTCCGGCCAATCAGGTTGCGGCAATTCTCTTCGAGCCGATCCAGGGCGAGGGCGGCTTTGTGGTTCCACCAGTAGAGTTTGTGCGCGGCCTGCGCGCGCTTTGCGATCAATACGGCATCGTGTTGATCGCCGACGAAGTGCAGACAGGCTATGGCCGAACGGGGCGCGTCTTTGCCTGCGAACACTTCGGAGTTGTTCCCGACATTCTTCTTTCAGCTAAAAGCATTGCCAGTGGAATGCCGCTGGCCGCAGTCACCGGCAAGGCGGAGATTATGGATCAGCCGGGCCCCGGCGCAGTGGGCGGAACCTTCGGCGGCAATCCTGTTTCATGCGCCGCGGGGCTTGCCACTCTGCGGCTCTTTGAGGATGGTAGCCTTTGCGCGCGTTCGGAAGAGATCGGCAAGATCTTCACCAAGCGCGCCAAGCAGTGGCAAGAGAAGTTCGAGTGCATCGGAGATATTCGCGGCCTCGGCGGAATGCAAGCCATCGAACTGGTGCTTGATCGCGAAGAGAAATCGCCTGCCACCGAGTTGACCAAAAAGGTGACACGTTATGCATTGGAGAATGGACTTCTTTTAGTCACATCGGGCACTTATGGAAATGTAATTCGTCTGCTGGTTCCTCTGGTGGCCACCGACGAACAGATGCACGAAGGCATGGATATTCTAGAAAAGGCCTTTGAAGCACTGGCGTGTGAGGAGGTGCGGCCATGTCTTACTTCCGCAAAATAAAAGATGGATTGACTTTACTCAACACGCAGTCGGAACACTGCGCGCAGTTGGAGCAGATGCAATTCGCGTGCTTTCCAACGCTGGACGACGATCAGCGCTTCAAGGCGAAGCATTATCGCAAGCACATTGAACTCTTTCCCGAAGGCCAGTTTGTCGTGCTTGACGGAGATCGCGTGGTGGGCGCAACCACCACACTGCGCTTGCACTTTGATCTCGAACACGTCAATCATAGCTTCGATGAAATCATCGCAGGCGGCTGGCTCACTTCGCATCAGCCGGATGGCGTGTGGCTATACGGCGCGGACATTGGCACGCATCCTGATTATCGCGGCAGGGGCATCGCGGGCGCGCTCTATGCGGCGCGCCAAGAGTTGGTCTGGCGGCTGGGCCTGCGCGGCCAGGTTACGGCAGGAATGATTCCAGGCTACAACGCGCATCGCTCGGAGATGACTGTTCCAGAATATTATGAGCGCGTGGTGCGCGGAGAATTGTTTGACCCAACGGTCAGCATGCAGATGAAGACAGGCTTTGAAGCGCGCGGGCTTCTGGCCAATTACCTCAACGATCCAGTGTGTGACAACTACAGTGTGCTGCTTGTTCTTCCCGCGGAGAAGAGCGTGCGGCACGCCTCCAGAAAGGACGCAATGAGTTATATTCATTTTGAAACCGAGATTCCTGGACCCAAGGCCAAAGCAGCACTGGCGCGGCGCGCGGCGGCGCTTCCGGCCGGTTTGGGCCGCGCCACGGATGTAGTTGTCGAGCGCGCGCAAGGCAGCTTGATCTTCGACGTGGATGGCAATACGCTGATTGATCTGGCCGGCGGCATCGGTATGCTAGGCGTGGGTCATTCGCCGGCGGCGGTGGTTGAGGCGATTCAAAAGCAGGCTGAACTTTATATTCATCCCTGCGCGCTGGTTGCAACCTTCGAGCCTTATCTGGCGCTGGCCGAATTGCTCAACGAAATCACGCCCGGCGACTTTCCCAAGAAAACCATCCTGGCCAACAGCGGCGCGGAGAGCGTGGAAAACGCCGTTAAATTGGCGCGCAAATTCACTGGGCGCTCCACTGTTATCTGCTTTGAAGGCGCGTATCATGGCCGCACCCTTTTGACGCTCAGCCTGACCAGCAAGTACGGGCTTTTTAAAAAAGGATACGGTCCATTTGCTTCGGAGATTGTCCGGCTGCCTTTTCCAAATCTCTATCGCATTCCGGCCGGAATGACCGAAGAACAGTACATCGATTACTCGATTCAGCAGCTCGATCATGCGCTGATTGCGCAGGTTGATCCGTCGGCGGTGGCTGCGATTCTCATCGAACCGGTGCAGGGCGAAGCGGGCTTTTTGCCTGTACCCAAGCGCTTTTTCGAACGCCTGCGGCAGATTTGCACAGAACACGGAATTGTTCTGATCGCTGATGAGGTGCAATGCGGATCGGGCAGAACCGGCAAAATGTACGCCTGCGAGCATTATGAAATTGTTCCCGATCTGATTGCAACAGCGAAATCACTGGGGGCGGGAATGCCGATTGGCGCCGTCACCGGGCGCGCCGAGATTATGGATTCGGCTCATCTGGGCGGCATCGGCGGCACATACGGCGGCAGCCCCGTTGCTTGCGCCGCCGCCATCGCCGCGCTCAACATTCTGCGCCAGCCGGAGTTCCTTGCGCAGGCCAACCTCCTCGGCGATTTGATGCGCGCCACCATGGAAAGCTGGAAGGATGAGTGGGCGATTGTTGGCGATGTGCGCGGGCTTGGCCCCATGCTTCTGGTCGAATTTGTGGCCGACCGTGAGAGCAAGACGCCGCTCCCCATTCCAGAGGTGCTGGCCATTGTGCGCCACGCGGCCGCGCACGGTGTCATCCTGATGCGCGCGGGGCTTTACAGCAACTGCATCCGCTTTCTTCCGCCGCTTAATATGCCGCTGGATATGATGCGTGAGGCGCTCACTGTGGTCGGTCAAGCGATAGGCGCGGTCAGTGAGCAGCGCGCCGCGCAGAGAACATCCGGGTTAGCTGGAGTGCGCTGATGGATATGGCCGATCTGATCTTCGTGGGCGCCAACCTTCCTACCCTGCAACGGCCTGTTGGCGCGGTGGCCGTTGCCCAGGGAAAGATTGTTGCCGTTGGTGCAGAGAGCGATCTGCGCGGTCTGGCTGGCGCGTCTACTGAGATCGTCAACCTTGAAGGGCGCACGCTGGTTCCAGGCTTTGAAGATGCGCACGCGCATATCTGGAAGGCCGGCCAACTGCTCACCACTTCGGTGGATCTGCGGCGCTCCAAGAGCATTGAAGAGATAGGCCGCCTGCTGCAACAGCGCAACGCAAAACTGCCGAAGGGCGCATGGCTGCTGGGGCGCGGCTTCAACGAGATTTCGCTGGCCGAAGGACGAAAGCCCACGCGTCAAGATCTGGATCGCTTTGTTGCGGACCGCCCCATCCTGCTCACGCGCACCTGCGGGCATATCTTCGTTGCCAACACTCTGGCGTTAAAACTGGCTGGAATCAATCGGGAGACCGCGCAGCCAGAGGGCGGAATCATTGAGCGTGATGCCAGCGGAGAGCCCAGCGGCCTGCTGCATGAGACGGCTGTCGGCCTGGTGAATCGCGTAATTCCCGTGCCCACAAAAGCTGATTATCGCGCCATGGTGGAGGCCGCGCTCAAGCATCAACTCTCGTTGGGAATCACTTCGTCGTCCGATTGCGGAGTGCTGCCAGGCCTGCTGGAAACGTATCTGGAGATGGATGCGGATGGCTCGCTGCCGGCGCGCATGCTGGTGATGCCGCTGGGCAGGCCCGATGGAACGAGCGGCCCATTGGCGCTGCCTGCAAAGCATCGCTCGCCGATGCTGCGCATCGACACGGTGAAGTTTCTTGCCGATGGCGGATTGAGCGGAGGCACGGCCGCACTCAGCGTGCCGTATCGCAACAGCAGTTTCACCGGCGTCACTCGTTTTCAAACCGACGAACTTGGGGAGTTGTTTACGGATGCGCATCGGCAGGGCTGGCGCATCTCAACGCACGCCATCGGCGACACGGCCATCGAGCAGGTGCTTAGCCTTTATGAGCGATTGGGAGCGCATCCTCTGGGTTTCTCTCATCGCATGGAGCACGTGGGCCTGGCCAGTGTTGCGCAGTTGCAGCGCATGGCGCGAGCGCAAATCTACTCGGTTACACAGCCTATCTTTCTCGACGAACTGGGCGGAAATTTTTTGGCTTTTATACCGGACGCACTCTCTCAGCGCATCTATCCAATCCGCACAATGCTCGACGCGGGATTGACGGTTGCGTTCTCTTCTGACGCGCCGGTGGTGAGCAACGACGCGCCTCTGGCGGGCATACAAGCAGCGGTGTTGCGTCGCACGCGCGAAGGCACCGTCCTGTTGCCGGAGCAAGCGATCAGCGCGCGAGAAGCACTCTATGCTTACACCGCCGCAGGCGCAATCGTCACGGGCGAAGAGCAATCACGCGGAAGTATACAGGCGGGGCGATGGGCGGATTTTGCGATTTTATCGGAAGATCCAACCGCGGTTGATGCAGAGGAACTTAAAAAAATTACCGTCGAGTGCACCTATCTTGCCGGAAAACAAGTTTACTCGAAACACGCATAGAAACGAGGAAAAGATGGCCTACACATATTTGCAAAGAATTGGCGGCGAATGGCTTCCAGCAGCCAGCGCGAAGACCAAGAACTTGTTGAACCCGGCAACCGAAGAGCCGCTGCGCGCCATGCCTTTTGGCGACGGCGCAGATTGCCGACTGGCGATTGACGCTGCATCGAAGGCATTTCCTGCCTGGTCCAAGCGCACTGCCTACGAGCGGGCCGCTGTGTTGAAGCGCGCCGCCGATCTGATGCGTGAGCGCCTTGCCGATCTGGCCCGCACCACGGTTCTGGAAAGCGGCAAGCCATTCTTGCAGTCCAAGGGCGAGTGGGGCGCGGGAGCCGATCTCTTCGAGTGGTTTGCGGAAGAGGGCAAGCGCGCGTACGGTCGCGTGATTCCCTCCAAAAATCCCGCGCGCCGGTTGATTGTTCTGCGTCAGCCGCTGGGCGTTGTGGGCATTATTACGGCGTGGAATTTTCCCATCTATAACATTGCGCGCGCGGCGGCAGCGGCCTTGGCCGCGGGATGCGCCATCGTCATTCGCCCCTCGGAATATACATCGATGACCGCCATGGAACTCGTCAACATTCTTGTCGAGGCGGGCGTTCCAGATGGGGTTGTCAATCTGGTCAACGGACAATCTTCCAGCATCGGGCAGGAGATGCTCGACAATCCGCTCTGCGCAAAAATTCACTTCACCGGCAGTCCGCGCGTTGGACGCATCCTGATGGACGGCGCATCCAAAACAATCACGCGCCTGTCTCTCGAACTTGGCGGCAATGCGCCGGTGCTGATCTTTCCTGATGTCGATCTCGATCAGGTTGCAGCCGGCGCAGTGATGGCGAAGTTCCGCAATGCCGGCCAGGTGTGCATCTCTCCGCAGCGTTTCATTGTGCATCAATCGATTGTTGCCGACTTCTCTGAGCGCGCGGCCGCGCTCGCCGCCAAGTTGAAGATCGGCGACGGGCTGGATGAATCAACCAATATCGGCCCGCTTATCAACGCCAAGCAGAGAGATCATATCGAAGAGATAGTGCGCGGCAGCGTTGCGGCTGGCGCAAAGATTCTGACTGGCGGAGGCAGACCTGCCGCGCTGCCGCGTGGATATTTCTATGAGCCTACGGTGCTCGGCAATGTCACGCCGGAAGCGCCAGCCTTTGCCGAGGAAATCTTCGGACCCGTGCTTCCCATCACGCCATTCAACGACGTTGAAGAGGGCCTGCGGCTGGCCAACTCGACGCGCCACGGACTCTCCTCCTACGTTTGGACCAACGATCTGCGCATTGCGCGACGCGTCTCCGAGGAGTTGGAGTTCGGCATGGTTGGTGTGAATGATTGGAATCCATTTGCCACCGAAGGCCCATTCACCGGTTGGAAGGAAAGCGGGATAGGCCGCGAGTCCGGCCCCGAAGGTCTCGACGAATATCTTGAGACAAAGTTGATCGCCATCGGCTGATTTTTTTGAAATGCTGAATTCGTTCTGCCCCGGTGGAGGTTGTTTTCTTCCGGGGCATTTTTGTCTCTATTATCGCCACGCAAAATCAAGAGAACTCGTGATGAAGGCGTGGGCTTTCAAGCCTGTCCGCGATTAGTCAGACCTACTCAAAGAAATGTACATAAATGTACAAAAGGCTCATAAATAAGTACATTCCTGTAGATATTATTAACTTCGAGATGTTGAAGTCTCAGCATATGAAAGACACAATAAGGACTGCATAAAGATTCTTGACATCGCGCTAAAGTTCCAGCAATATCAATTTAACCTTCTCGTTTATCGCAAGTTTCTGGCGTACGATCACAGCCGGAAAAAGTCGGTTATACCCTTTCTCGAATTCAAGGCCGGGCTTTTCATGGTCCGGCGATCACTGAACCTCTCTTTTTTTGAAAGGTGGCTTTATGTGTATCTTCCGAACTTCGGCCCGTTTTTCATCCAAGCACTATTGGCCTCTTCTGGTGTGCCTTTTTATTTTGGTTGCGGCCATTCCGCTCCATGCGCAATCGACGTATGGCACCATTTTGGGAACCGTGCAGGATAGCACTGGTGCGGTGGTTCCAGGCGCGCAGGTTACGCTGCTCAACATTGGAACCATGGCCAAGCGCGTCATCACCAGCGACGGGGCGGGAAACTATGCCTTCAGCAATATCGATGTTGGAACCTATTCGTTGACGATTTCTGCAGAGGGATTCAAGACCGAGACCGTGCCATCGATCCCGCTCACGGCGCGCGAGACGCGCCGCGTGGATGCGGCGTTGAATCCCGGCGCGCAAACGCAGAGCGTCGAGGTGGTCTCCGATTATGTGACGGTCATCAACACCGACGTCTCGAATCTTGCGGAGACCAAGGTGGGCGAGGAACTGGTGGATCTTCCGGTGGCCATCTATTCGCGCTCCACCGGTTCGACCAGCCCGATTGATACACTCACAACTGAAGACGGCGTGCAGACCGATGGAAGCGGAAATCTGATGGTGGTGGGTACAACGCCCGCGCTGCTCAGTGTCACCATCGACGGCATTTCAAGCGTGGGTGTTGAATACTCCGGCCCGGTCAACGAGATGTTCCCCTCCTTCAATTCGATTGAAGAGATTCGCGTCAGCGAGTCCAACAACAACGCAGAATTCTCCGGCGTCGCGGATATCACTACGGTGTCAAAGGCGGGAACGAACAGCTATCATGGCGGTGTCTTTGAGAACCTGGAAAACACCGTGCTGAACTCTGGCATTCCGGTCGCCTTTGCGCCCTCCAAACCGAAGATCATCATGAACGATTTTGGCGGAACTCTGGGCGGCCCGCTGGTGATTCCGCATCTCTACAGCGGGAAGAACAAAACGTTTTTCTTCGCCAGCTTTGAGGCGCTGCGACTGCCGCGCGAGACCTCCGATGTAATCAGCGTGCCCTCCTTGAATATGCGCAACGGCAATCTGACCAGCTATCTGGCCAGCCAAGGAGTTGCGGCGATTTATCAGCCTGATGGCGTGACGCCGATCGACCCAGCCAATGTTCCGATCAGCGCAATCGCCGCCAATGTACTGAAGTACCTTTATCCCGCACCAAACTTTGGCTCGGCCGATTCCTTTGTAAACAACTATCGTGAGAATTTCGCCACGCCCATCTCGGCCAACCAGGGAGACATCCGCTTCGACCAGACGATTTCGTCCAAGCAAAATATATTCGCGCGATTCTCCTATAAAAACCGCCAGGTGACCAGCGCTCCGAATTTGACTTGCACCTTCAACTTTTGCCAGACGGCAGGCGGGCCGATGCAGGGAACCTATAACACACCGGAGATCGACGAAGGGCTGACCTTTGCGCATAACTATCTTTTCAACCCCCGGTTGTTGAATGAATTCCGTGGCGGCTTTAACGCGCAGCACACCTCCGCCAACCAGAGCTTCAGCACCACGCAACTGCTGTCGCAGATCGGCATCACCGGCGTTCCGCAGCCGGATCTGGATTGGTCCGAAGCTCCACAGGTTCTCATCAACGGCTTTGTGGCGACGGGCGGCGGAAATCCCACGCGCCAGCGCGGCCAGATCATCGAACTGCTGGACAATGTGACCTGGACCAAGCAGAAGCACAGCCTCAAATTCGGCGTGGACTTCAAGCGGCTGACCGATCATGACGATAACGTTTATGGCAACTACCGCTCAGGCTGGTATGTCTTCAATGGCTCTTCGGCTGTGGGCGCGGCAATTGGCGACACGTATACATCCTTCCTGCTTGGCTATCCTGACGCGACGGATGTGAGCACGACTAACCGGCCGAGCATGAATGGACTCGGTTACTCTTACGCGTTCTATGCTCAGGACGATTGGAAGGTTTCATCGAACCTGACGCTGAATCTTGGGCTTCGCTATGAGCTTCATCCTCCGCTCACCGACACCGGCCATAACACGGCATTCTTCCTGCCCGATTATGACGGCGCGGGAACAATCACCGGCACCACAGTGCATGGCGCGGTGGTGGTTCCCAATCAGCAGGCGCTCTCCTTTGAGTCCAACCAATTCGTTGCGGCCATCAGCCCCACACCCACGCTGACCGCAGCGCAAGCCGGCATTCCATCCGGCCTTCGCTTTACCGGCAAAACCGATTTTGGCCCGCGCATCGGATTGGCCTGGAGGCCCTTTGGCAACGACAAGACTGTGATTCGCGGCGGGTGGGGGCGGTTCATCGAGACGCCGCTCGGCTTCTCGCTGGTCTCAGGTTTCGGCGTTGATGCAAGCTACGTCGGAGTCTTCAATCAGGCCTATCAATCCGACAACGTTACGCCGCTGCTTTCTTTCAGCAATCCATTCAATAGCGCAGCGGCCGGAAGCGCCACCGGCACGGCGGGATTTTACTGGGCCTTCCCGATTCACTACAAAGATCCCTCGGTCCAGGAGTGGAATCTGACGATGGAAAAGGATTTGGGGCGCGGCATCGGCGTTCGCTTCTCTTATACCGGCAGCCACGGAACCAATCTGGAAACGATGGTCGATCTGAACCAGGTGCCAGCCAATACGCTCGGCTACTATAGCACCGACACCACGCCCAAGGCCTCTGGCTCTTGCATCACCGATGATGGCTCCTTGGTTGCCGATCACCGTCCTTACCCGTGCTGGAGCGTGATTCAGAGTGTGGCAAACGCCGCCGAGAGCAACTACAACAGCGGCACTGCGGAACTATCGCGCCACAACAGCAAGACGCTGACCTATGATGTCAGCTATACCTTCACACGCGATCTCTCCGACGCCCAGGGAGCCACGCCCAACGGCCTGGTGGGCGTGAGCGGCGGCGACGCGGGCGGCAGCTTCGTTACTGACCGCTTTCATCCGAAACTTGATTACGGCAACGTAGCCTATGATCGCAAACACCGATTCCTGGCCACATACCTCTACTCTCTGCCCTTCGGCAAGGGACAAAAATTGTTGAACAGTGGAGCGCTGCTTAACAAATTTGTGGGTGATTGGCAGATCGGCGGAGTCACGATTTTGCAAAGCGGCCCGTTCCTCACGCCCTTTGAATCGAGCACGGACCCTGCGGGCACTAATATTCTCACCACAGTCGGCCAGACTCGTGCTGATTTTACCCGCGGCAAACGTGTTTATCCGGCGAAGCAAACCGCCAGCTCATGGCTGGTTGCGCCATGCCCCGATCTGCAAGGTGTTGACCAGTGCAACTCAGCCTTCTCGGTGCCCGAGTCTGATCGCGGCTATTTCGGCACCGCCGGAGTGGGCAGTGTTGTGGGACCGGGAACGATAAACTTCTCGATGTCGCTGATGAAGAGCGTTGATCTTTATCGCGCGGCAAAACTTCAATTCAGCATGGAGGCGGCCAACGTCTTCAATCACCGCAACTATCAACCTCCCAATATGCAAGTGGATTCGGGGAACTTTGGAACCATTACCGGCCTTCAATCGGCTGAAGGCGCTGGACCGCGCAGCATTGAAGTTGCGGGGCGTATCACCTTCTAGTATCGTGACAGTTTGAGGAAGTGAAAAGTGAACGAGTGAAGAAGTGAACGAGTGAAGAAGTGAAAGAGTGAAGAAGTGAACGAGTGAAGTACGATTAACATTTTTCACTCATTTACTTTTTCACTTTTTCACTTGCTCACTTACTCTCTTGCTCTAATTTAATTGAAATCATCTCAGGAGATTTATGGACTACGTTCGGCTTGGAAGCACTGGACTCAAAGTTTCGCGCCTCTGTCTGGGCTGCATGACATACGGCGAACCGGCTACTGGAGTGCCTGGATTCGGCAGGCACGCATGGACACTGGACGAAAAAGACAGTGAGGCTTTTCTTCGTCAGGCGCTCGATCTAGGCATCAATTTTTTTGACACCGCGAACGTCTACTCCAGCGGTGCCAGCGAAGAGGTGGTAGGGCGCTTTTTGAAGGCCAATATTGCGCGCGAAGACGTGATCATCGCAACCAAGGCGCATGGATTGATGCGCGACACACCCAATGGCCACGGCCTTTCGCGCAAGGAATTATTTTTTGAACTCGATCAAAGCCTGCGACGTTTGCAAACGGATTATATCGATCTCTACCAGATCCATCGCTGGGACAACGAGACGCCCATTGAGGAGACGCTGCAAGCCCTCGATGATCTGGTTAAAGCCGGAAAGATCCGCTATCTTGGCGCCTCGTCCATGTATGCGTGGCAGTTTACAAAAGCGCTTTATCTAGCCGACCTGCACGGCTGGAGCCGTTTTGTCTCCATGCAGAACCACTACAACCTGCTCTATCGCGAAGAGGAGCGTGAGATGCTCGGCCTCTGCGCGTCAGAAAAGATTGGCGTGATTCCCTGGAGTCCGCTGGCGCGCGGGCGACTCACGCGGCCCTGGCAGAGCGAACAGACGAAGCGCTTTGAGACCGATCTGTTCGCCAAGAATATGTACGCGCGCACAGAGGATGCGGACCGGCAAGTGGTTGATCGTCTGGGACAGCTTGCGGAGCAGCGCGACATTCCACGCGCGCAGTTGGCTCTGGCATGGCTGCTCAACAAGCCGGTCATTACTGCGCCTATCGTGGGCGCCACCAAGCCGCATCACCTGCAAGACGCTGTTGCGGCGCTATCGGTGCGCCTGACGGCGGAAGAGGTTGCGTCTCTTGAGGAGCCGTATGTGCCCCATCCTGTGTTGGGCTTTTCTTGAGGCCGGAGACGCGCCGCATACTGAACCGCGTACGTCATTGATCTACGGTCTTCTCTTGGATGGGTGGGAGATCACGCACCCAGATTCTTCGTCTCCAGTCAGCCAGCCTCCTTCCGGGACGGCTGGCTTGCTGTTGAGAAAGTGATTCGAGAGAATATCGGAAGGGTCACACAGAGGCCAATTGAAGGCCATGCCGGAGTGGCTTGCTCTGAAAAGGAACGGCTTGCTCGTCTATCTCACTCTAATGTCGTAATGGCTTTGGCTGCCCCCCAGGGATTCGAACCCCGATATGCCGCTCCAGAGGCGGCTGTCCTACCATTGAACGAGGGGGCAACAAGAATTAGTATAGCGCCTTGCAGCCGGGGTGGTTGATCGGCGGCAGGATGCCGCACATCGAACCAACTTATCCATCATAAAAGCACACTCGGCCTGCGGTCAAACGGTGGGGCTCCCCATCCAATCTGCCTGCCCAAATACATTGAATGGCGCAATCCACCTGCCGCGGTAATCCCCTTCGCCGCTTTGCTCGTCTTCTCGTGCAGGTGGAAGCTCTTTCTGCCTTTTGCGGGGGATTACTCGCCCGTGTAGAATCAGAGTGTCGAATGGAGTTCATCCTCAATCTCGTCTGGGCGACGCTGGCTGTGCTCTGCGCCGGGTTATGGATGCGCCATGCCCGCCGTGGCGGCGTTAGTCCTCGCATACAGGCCGTTGCACTGCTGGTGTTGCTGGTCATTTTATTCCCGGTGATCTCGGTTACGGACGACCTTCAGACTCTTCAGAATCCAGCCGAACTTGACTGCTGCGCCCGCCGCCATCATGCTTCGTCCTGCCAACATTCGATCTCTTCCGCCGTTGCTACGCTGCCTCCACCAGAGATAGCCGAGCTGCCCTTCGGCCTGATGCAGATCGCTTTGGCAGACGGTTTGAGGGCGCGCGCGGTGGAGATTCCCGCTCTGGCATCGATTCAGAACCGCCCACCGCCTGTTGCCTGATCGCCGCTCCCTTCGTCCTGGATGATTTGTCCCCGGTTTTTTGTGGCAGCCGTGCAGACTACGGCGTAAAGGCTTTGCATGAAGCGATTATTCCCTTCCCTTTCCGCCGCGGCGTCAGCCTTGCTGCTTTTGCTCGCTCCAGCTTTGTCTCCGGCGCAGCAGAGTTCCGCCTTGACCTGGGAGCAGGCCAAGGCCAAGTTTGAGGCCGCCAACCCAGCCCTCCGCGCCGATGCCCTGGGCGTGGACGAGATGAAGGCCGCTGAGACAACCGCCTTTTTGCGCCCCAACCCAACCGCGTCTTTCACCATGGATCAGCTTTATCCATTCGGCGCGCACTTTGATCCCAACGTGCCGGGTGAGCGCAATCGCCCGCTGAGCAACGCGCTGACCACCGGGAGTGTCAGTTACTTGTGGGAGCGGGATCACAAGCGCGCTCTGCGCCTGCAAAGCGCCAAAGAGGGAACGCAGATCGCCCAGTCCGAGCACGTTGATTTGGAGCGCAACCTGCTCTTTAACCTGCGCTCGGCCTTTGTCGATACGCTCCAAGCGAAGACGGTTCTGGAGCTGGCCCAGGCAGATCTGGCCTACTACGACAAGATCATTCAGATCAGCCGCGACCGCTTCCGCACCGGCGACATTGCGCAGATTGATCTGGACCGCATTGAGCTGCTGCGCGTGCAATATGAAGTGGAGATTCAGACGGCCCTCGTCAACCTGCGCACCGCCAAGATTCAGCTTCAGCAACTGCTGAATGATCGCACGCCAGTGGAGCAGTTTGATGTGACCGGCCCCTTCGACTTTACCGATGATCTGAAGCCCCGCGAAGAGTTCCGCCAGATCGCCCTCGACGAGCGCCCCGATCTGCGCGCCGCTCTGGAAGCCGTCCAGCAGGCCCAAACCAATCACAAGCTGGCGCAGGCCAATGGTTCCACCGATCCAACCATCGCCATCGATTCAGGCGCCAACCCGCCGCTTGATCCGTACGTGGGTTTCAATGTCACCATTCCGCTGCGCATCTTTGACCGCAATCAAGGCGAAAAGCAGCGCACGCAGATCGACATTGCCAAAAATCAACAGTTGACGGAAGCCGCCCGCGCCCAGGTCTTCAGCGACGTGGACTCAGCCTATGCGCAGCTTGAAAGCAGCTTGGCGCTGCTCCGGCCTTACAAGGCGCAGTACAAGGCGCAAGCGCTGCGCGTGCGCGACACGGTGACCTATTCCTACGAGCATGGCGGCGCATCATTGATGGACTTTCTGAATGCGCAGAGCGACTACCGGGCCGTGCAACTGGCCTATATGCAACTGATCGGCTCCTACTTGACCGCCGCCGGGCAATTGAATCTGGCTGTGGGACGCGAGGTGATTCAATGATTTTTGATGCAATCAAGTTCAAGTTGCTTAGAATAAGGGCTAAAGCCCGAGGTTTTTGGGACGGATTTCGCGCCGTCCCTACGGGACTCCGGTTGAATATTGTGGACGCTCACCCCGCGTTGAAACGCGGGGCTAATGACCGTTGCGCCTACGGCGCGGGCGATAGCAGCCATAGCGCCTATGACGCAAGCGATAGCAAGAAGTTAAGCCAGTGGAAGAAACAAGCGTGGACCGGGAGGTCCACGCGACAGTTGGCCGGGAGGCCGGCGCTACAACTTGCCGAAAAGCCAGCGCTACTGTACGTGGTCAGTTTATTGGTCGCAGTTTGCTTGGCTGTCGCGCTCGGAGGTTGCAAGGGCAAAGACGACAGCTCGAGCACCTCCACGCCCCAGGTCATTCATGTGCCGGACATGAATCTCATCACTGTCGATCCCAATGATGCGCCGAAGTTCCCTGTCCTCACCGCCGGACAGGTTGAATCGGCCACTGAATTGACGGCCACCGGCAGCGTCTTTCCCGACGTCAACCGCGAGATTCCGGTCATCTCCATGGCCAATGGACGGGTGGTAGACATCAAGACCCGGCTGGACGACAACGTAAAGAAAGGCCAGCTACTTCTCAAGGTCCAAAGCCCGGACATCACCGCCGCCTTCAACGCCTACCTCAAGGCCTCGAACGACGAACACATGGCCGAGATGGCCTTCAAGCGCGCCGACGACCTATTGCATCACGGCGCCATCTCGCAGGCTCAACTGGAAGCCGCCGAGGACGCCGCCAAGGACGCCAAGGCCGACCTGACCGCTGCCGAAGAGCAACTGAAGACACTCGGCGTGGACAAAGATCATCCCAGCAGCGTCGTCAATGTTTACGCGCCCATCAGTGGCGTCATCGTGGCGCAGAACGTGACCAACTCGGCTGCGGCCGGCGTCAGCCTCTCCGGCTCGGCCACGGCCTTTACCATCGCCGACCTCTCCACCGTCTGGATCATTTGCGATGTCTACGAGAATGACATTCCCCGCATCCAGCTCGGTCAGCAGGCGCGCATCAAGCTGAACGCCTTCCCTGACCGCCCGTTGAACGGAGTCATCAGCGACATAGGCCCGATCCTCGATCCCAGCCTGCGCACGGCCAAAGTCCGCATCGAGGTCGCCAATCCCGGCTTCTTGCGCTTGGGAATGTTCGGCACGGCCACCTTCACCAGCCACGCCAAAGAGTTGCACGCCGTCGTCCCCGCCGATGCGGTTCTGCACTTGCATGACCGCGATTGGGTCTTTCAGGCGGCGGGCGGCAACCACTTCAAGCGCATTGAAGTCCACGCCGGCAAGATGCTCGACGGCAACCGCCAAGAGATTCTCTCCGGCATCGCGCCTGGAGAACAGGTTGTGGGCAATGCACTGCTACTCGAAACCGCGGGGAACCAGTAGATGATTCGCGCACTCGTCGATTTCGCGCTCAAAAGCCGGTGGCTGGTCCTCGGCACCGTCGTGCTGCTCTCCGGTTGGGGCGTTGTCAGCTTCCGCGCCCTGCCCGTCGAGGCCTATCCCGACGTGGCCGACAACTATGTGCAGATCATCACCCAGTGGCCCGGCCGCTCGGCTGAAGAGATTGAGCGCCAGGTCACCGTCCCGGTCGAGAATCAGATGGCCGGCATCCCTCACCTTACACATCTGCGCTCGGAGACGCTGGCCGGCCTCTCCAGCCTGATGCTGGTCTTTGACGACGGCACCAAGGGCGACGTCAACCGCGAGCATGTCCTGGAGCGCCTCAGTCAGGTCAGCCTGCCCGCCGGCCTCAATCCGCAGATGGGAACCGACTGGAGCCCCGTCGGCCAGATCTTCTGGTACACGCTCGAGAGCACGAACCCCGCGTATGACGTGATGGAGAAGAAGTCCCTGGAAGACTGGACACTGGAGAAATCCTTCAAGACCGTCCCCGGCGTGGTCGATGTCTCCAGCTTTGGCGGGCCGACCAAGGAGTATCAGATCAAGCTCGATCCGGAAAAGCTCGTCTCGTACGGGCTGAGCATCAGCCAGGTCGAACAGCAAATCTCCAACAACAACACCAACGGCGGCGGCAGCTTTATCGAGCAGGGCCAACAGCAGATCAACGTCCAGGCCGTCGGTCTTTACACCAGCGTACAAGACATCGAGAATACTCTGGTCAAGACTCAGAATGGCGCGGCCATCAAGATCAAGGACATTGCCACCGTCGCCCAGGGGCCAAAGATTCGCCTCGGCCAGATCGGCAAATCCTCCAAGCCATACTCGATCATCAACGGCAAAAAAGTCTATGACGACAGCCGGGTCATTGACAATCCGGACACAGTCGAAGGCATCGTGCTGCTGCAAAAGGGCGACGACTCCGACCCTGTCCTCGACGGCATTCACGCCGAAGTCAAACGTCTCAACGGCACCAAGAATTACCCCGGCATCCTGCCCAAAGGCGTCAAGGTCGTTCCCTTCCTTGATCGCTCTGATCTCGTCCGCTTCACCGTGGATACCGTCGAGCACAACCTGACCGAAGGAATGTTGCTGGTCTCCATCATTCTCTTCCTCTTTCTCGGCAACATCCGTGGGGCGATCATTGTCGCCCTCACCATTCCTTTTGCGCTGATGTTCGCCAGCATCTGCCTCGACCTCTCGCACATTCCCGCCAACCTGCTCTCACTGGGCGCGCTGGACTTTGGAATGTTGGTCGATGGCTCGGTGGTGATGATCGAAAATATCGTCCGCCATCTGTCCAAGAACCAGGAGACTCGCGTCCCGGCGCAGAGCATCCGCGAAGCCGCGCATGAGGTCCAGCGCCCGGTCTTCTTCGCTCGCGGAATCATCATCACCGCTTACCTGCCCATCTTCACGCTGCAGGCCGTTGAGGGGCGTCTCTTCAAGCCGATGGCCTGGACCGTCACCTTTGCCCTGATCGGCGCGCTCGGCTTTGCCATGTTCGTTGCGCCTGTGCTGGCCGGCATGGTCTTCAGCGAAGGCGCAAAAGAGTGGCACAACCCGCTGCTGGTTTGGCTCACCGATCACTACCGCGTGGCGGTTCGCAGGGCCATCTTGCACCGCCGCACCACGTTTGGCATCGCTTCTGTTCTCTTCATCATCGCGCTCTATCTCACCTTTGGCGGTCCCGTCGGCTCGGAGTTCCTGCCGCACTTGGACGAAGGCGCCATCTGGGTACGCGGCACGCTTCCGCCCAGTGAAGGCCCCACCGCATCGATCGACTTCACCAACAAAGCCCGCGTGGCGATTGCATCCTTCCCTGAAGTCACGCAAGTCATCAGCCAGACTGGTCGCCCCGACGACGGTACTGACACCGCCGGCTTCTTCAACACCGAATACTTTGTCGATCTCAAGCCCAAGGAGCAGTGGAGTCCTGTCTACCATCAGGACAAAGAAGCCTTGATCGCAGCCATCAACGCGGAATTGCAGAAATATCCCGGCGTTTTATGGAATTACTCCCAGCCCATCTCCGACAACATGGAAGAGGCCGTCAGCGGCGTCAAAGGCGAGCTCTCCGTCAAGCTCTACGGCGACGATCTGCATACTCTGGAGCACAAGGCCGAAGAGATTCAAGCGCAGATGGAAGTGATTCAAGGCGTCCATGATCTGGGCATCTTCCGCATCATCGGCCAACCCAATCTGAACTACACCGTGGACCGCGCCGCAGCCGCCCGCTGGGGCATCAACGTCGCCGACATTCAGGACGCCATTCAGACCGCCGTGGGAGCCAACGCGCTCACCCAGGTGCAGCAGGGCGAGGCACGCTTCGACGTCACCCTGCGCTATCAGCAGCACTTCCGCGACACCCGCGAGGCCATCGAAAATGTCCGCCTGCTCTCGTCCTCCGGCGAGCGCGTTTCCCTTGCGCAACTGACCAAAATCTCCGCCGACGACGGAGCCGAAGAGATCTACCGCGAAGGCGGCCAGCGCTTCATCGCCATCAAATACTCCGTCCGCGGGCGCGACCTTGGCAGCACCGTTGAAGAGGCCATCCGCGCCGTCAATCGCAACATCGCCTTGCCCGCCGGCTATCACCTTGAATGGGCCGGCGAGTACGAGAGCCAAAAGCGCGCCGACAAGCGCATGGACATCGTCATTCCCATCACCATCATGGCCATTTTTCTGATCCTCTACACGATGTTCCGCTCCTTCAAATGGGCGATGCTGATCCTGGTCTCGGTGGCCATGGCCTCCATCGGCGGGCCGCTGGCGCTCTTCCTCACCCACACCAACTTCAGCGTCTCTTCGGCGGTCGGCTTTCTGGCGCTCTTCGGGGTCAGCGTGCAGACTGGCGTCATCATGATCGAATTCATCAACCAGCTACGCGCCCGCCGCAAAGGCATGGAAGAGTCCACCCAGGAGCACATCGTGGAAGCCGCCGTCGAGGGCGCGGTTCTGCGTCTCCGGCCCATTATGATGACCATGCTGGTGGCTACGCTGGGCCTGTTGCCCGCCGCGCTGAGCCATGCGATTGGATCGGATTCGCAGCGCCCCTTCGCCATCGTCATCGTCGGCGGGCTGCTCGCCAACCTGGTCATCGGCGTCTTCCTGCTGCCCACCCTCTACGTCTGGATGGCCCGCGAAGACGACATTCTGCCCGCCGTCGAGTCCACGGAGGAGTTTTAAGGAACCTCGCAATGTTTTAAGGAACCTCGCAATCTTGTCTGTATATTGTCAAGATAATGACATTAAATGATGCAAGAATATTTATATTGACAGACATTATTCTGACGATATAATGCTTGTAACAGTTCTAGAGGTTCAAGTGAACAAAACTTGTTCACTTGAACTAAATGGAGGAAGGAGACCGTCATGGCATCCTATGCATTCCCCGATATTGATCCTCGGATCAGGCACGTCGGTGTAAGCAAGCTGCGTGATTTGAATGCAACCAAGCTGAGGGAGCAAGAAGACGACACTTTTGTAATCCAGGAAAACGATACTCCCCTCTCGGTGCTTTTTTCGTACAAAAGATACCAAGAGATGAGAACCGAGATGAATTCACTGTTGAGCATGATCGAGATGCTCACAAACGAACCTGAACGGACTGGATTGCTTGCGGCCTTTGAAGACATTCGCGCTGGGCGTATTCGCACGCTTGCTGAGATCGAAGCAGATCTGGAAAAGGAGTAGTCAATGTCCGCAACTGGAAAGGGAGAGACGAGTAAACAGACGAGGTCAATCTCTCCCCTTCCCTACACAGTCGAGATGACTGCAACAGCGGAAGCCGTCTATGCGGATTTGTATCGTAAATGCAAGGCGGCAGAGAAGTTAGGGCACTCTGAAAGTATTCATTGCACGACCTTTCACATGGTTCAAGAAGCTGTGAAAGAGATCATTCCCCATGATCCGATCAATAAGCGTCATGCGCTTCGAGGCCATCTGTCCAACATTTTTCGGTTGCGCAAGGGAAGGCTCAGGATCATTTGGATTGCTTCATCGACAATGCGCCGTATCTGCATCCTTTTTATTTCGGAAACTTTACGAAAAGATGGAGACCCTAATGACCCCTATGAGGTTTTTCAAGGCCAACTGGAAGCCGGATTCTTCGATCAGGCATTACAACAATTGGGCGTAAAACGAACCGGAGTCAAGCGCAAGTAGATGAATACTTCAGGCCTCCTCACTCGCTTCACACCTGCTCCGTGACAGGGCTGCCTTCGGCGCTGTACTCTTATTGGGTGCGTGCGCGGCGCGCACAAGGAGCAAATCGAAGAATTATGCCAATCCAAGCTACCTCCAAAATCTGGCACAACGGCCAACTGATTCCCTGGGAGCAAGCCAATATCCACGTGATGAGCCATGTGATCCACTATGGCTCCAGCGTCTTTGAGGGCATTCGCGCCTACGGCCAACCCCATGGCTCAGCCGTCTTCCGCCTGCCGGAACATATGCAGCGGCTGCTGGATTCAGCCAAAATCTATCGCATGGATATCCCTTTCAACATCGAGGAGCTATGCGCGGGTGTGGTGGATCTGATTGAAGCCAATGGCGTTGCGCCCTGCTATATTCGGCCCATTGCGCTGCGCGGCTACGGCGAAATCGGTGTCAGCCCCAAGGGCACGCCGGTCGAGGTCTACATCGCCAACTTCCCCTGGGGCAAGTACATTCCCGGCCACGGCGGAGCGGATGTCTGCGTCTCCAGTTGGAACCGCCTGGCGCCGAACACCATGCCATCGCTCGCCAAGGCCGGCGCCAACTATATGAATTCGCAGTTGATCCACATGGAAGCCGAGATCAACGGCTACGCCGAGGGCATCGGGCTGGACGTAAATGGACTGGTCAGCGAAGGCTCGGGCGAGAATATCTTCATCGTGCGCAATGGCGTCATCTTTACCCCGCCGCTGGCCAACTCAACCCTCTCCGGCATCACCCGCGACTCGGTTCTGACCATTGCCCGCCACCTCGGCCTGAACGTGAAAGAGCGTTCGATTCCGCGCGAACTGCTCTACATTGCCGACGAGGTCTTCTTCAGCGGAACCGCCGCCGAAGTCTCGCCCATCCGCTCGATTGACCGCATTGTGATCGGCGACGGCAAGCCGGGTGAAATTACCAAAAAGATCGCCGACGAGTTCTTCGGCATCGTCAACGGCCTCAAGCCGGACCGCTTCGGCTGGCTGACACCGGTCAATGTAAATACCAGCGTTCCGGTCGGCAAGTAGGTGTTCCAAAGAACAAGAACCATGAAGCTCTGAATCCTCCAATGAAATCGGTGGAATTTCAGAGCTTCATTTGTTTCTGAACGATCCTAGAACTTATCCGTAAATTGTAGCGCCGGTCTCCAGACCGGCTGTAACGTGGACCTCCTGGTCCACGTTGAGTCTCAAAAAATTCTGAAATACGCTGGAGCCATCGCTCAATTCAAACAGGCCTGAAACCAGGAAGAGATAATCCTCAATTTACGGATAAGCTCCTAGTCGCGGCGCAACTTGCGGCCGATCAATGCCCCAATGCAATCTCAATATGACGGTGGATGGTGTGCGGCTGCGCAACGCCGCACTTGGTCAGCGCCGCATCTTCGCAAGTGCGCCCACTTGTCACCACAGGGTTATCCATTGTCGCAGAAAGAATCTTGCCGTCCACCGTGCTTATGGTGAGAGTGACGTCAAAGGTCTCCTTGCCGGCTGCCGCTTCGTACTTCCCGTCATTTGTCTTGGTGACTTCGACCCAGTTGTTCGCCGTATCCGCCACCGGAGCCTGCATCCAATCTGCTGGAAGCTGAAAGTTTGGCTTCGCGGGCGGCACATGATGAACCACAACCACGGCCGTCTGCTTGATTGGATCGATCGACTGGAGATTCAAGTCGAAGTCGAATTGATCCTTTGCGAAAATTACGTGTGTGCCATCGGCCCATGAACTGGGCTGCGGGTTTGGCACCAGAAAGTGATCTCCGGGGTGCTGTAGAAATCCGATCTTGTTCATGAGCCACTGGTCAACATAAAAGGTCATGAAGTCCAGGATCGGCCCCGCCATCTTGGGATCCGTTTTGCTCAAGTCGGGAGCGGAAGGCATCGAGTTTGGATCAAGCGAAAGAATTTGGCGAAACTCCGCCATCGCAGGTAACAGCGTGTATGGCTTCCCGTTGGAGGTCATGCCGGTCCAGCGAAACTCCTCGATAAAACTGCCGCTGGCCGCCTTTTTTACCGTGCCGGTGGCGTCGGCGGTGTAGTGCCAGTCGTCATTGATTCCAGTCATGTGATAGTTGAGCGTCTCTCCTTCGCGATAGTGGCGCGTGAGAGGGTTGGCGCTCGGCGCAGACGTTTGCGCGGAGACGAGCGTGGAGGCGAAAAGAACTGCGAGCGCGGCGAACCTGCTTGTCATGGTGTTTTCCTTTGGATTCCTTCGGCAAAGAAGTGCATTTGCTGACGAACGACTTGGTAGGTTTGTTGAAAGGGCGGGCCCTCGACGGCCCAAAGAGCCGTCAAGCCCAGATGCATGGTCTTGAAGCTGAGAATGAGTTGCGGTATATCGATGCCGGCCCGGATAGCACCGCGTTCTTCCAGCGTGGCGAAGAGCGATTCGAGCGGCGGATCAACGTATTTTTGCATCTCCACCATGTAGGGTAGAAATCCTTCAGTGCGCGAGAACATCTGCGCCAGGAAGACGCGCACAAAGGCGTGATAAGGCTCCTTCAGTTGGAAGTGCAGAAGAATGTACTCGGCAAGAACTGAATCAATCGGCCGCTCCGCTGGCTGGAATTGGCTAATCTCGGATGCCAGGCGGGACTCCAAATCGGCCATGAACGCCACCACAATGTCTTCTTTTGTGGTGAAGTAGTTGTAAATTGTTCCCTTGCCCACATCAGCCGCCGCGGCAATCTCATCCATCGTGACCGCATCGAGGCCCCGAAGCGAGAAGAGGCTGATCGCCGAGGTCATAATGCGGGACCGGGCTGCGGCCTTTTTTCGTTCACGTCGATTTATGACTACGGTCATATATGAATATAGTCATATTACACACCGCTCCACTTGTCAACAGGATTGGATGCTACCCACTCGTTCATTCCATAAGTAACTCATGGATAAGGACGATTTTGCCGATAGAGGCTCAAGAGAACCAAAGAGGCCCCACCGCGCCTCTCCGTTGAAAGCGCCTCCATGCTGAAGCCTTACCAATCCCTGATCGATCCACCGCTGGGCGAAGGCTTGCCAACGGCGGATGGGTATGTGGAAGCCAGATCTCTTTGTGCCCGCAACCTGACGCGAAGTTGCATTCTGGGCAAGGAGGTCGCCTGCGGAGATTTTTCCTACGCGTGGCTGGCGGAGCGAATGCCCAAACTCACCCCCCAGTGTGGATCAGGGCTGTGGCTGGTTCCATTCAAAGGGATTCCAGCGGACGATGTGAACGTCCTGCTGGACCTGATTTACCTGGATGCGGAGTGTCGAGTGATGGCGGTGGTTGAGCTCTTTCCCACCGATCGTGTATCGCCTTCGATTCCGCCGGCCGCCAGCGTGCTGGCTCTGCCCACAGATACCATCTTCTCCTCCGGCACCCAGGTGGGAGATCAATTGGCCTTTGGCCTTGCGGATGAGCTTAAGCAACTTGAGCCCGCACCGCTGGATGATGCGAAACCGCGGGCCGCCGCGCTTCCACAAACCTCGGTAACCCAACCGCCGCAATCGCCCGCCAAGCCGCAAACCTGGATCCAGCAGCCCGCCAAGCCGAAAAGCTGGTGGAAGCGCTTGTTCTCTTCTCAACCTGAAGAGCCGAGAAAGGCTATGCGCGCAACACTCTCAGGGTTGACCGCTTACTTCTGGGATGGCGGCGCTCCACGGGCGCACGAGATTCGCGACATCAGCGCCACCGGCATCTATGTGGTCACCGAGGAGCGCTGGTATCCCGGCACACTGATTCAAATGACGCTGAAAAAATCCTTCGGCGAGGGCGTGAAAGGCGAGGTGACCATCACCTTGATGGCCCGCGCCAACCGTTGGGGCAACGACGGCGTCGGCCTGGGGTTTGTGGTCCGCGATCCCCGCAAGCCACACAACGACGACGCCGAGGGCGTGGATCGCGAGTTGTTGGATCGCTTCCTGGCGCGCATCAACCTGAAAAAATGAAATGCTGTCAGTGACGCCGCGAAGTCGGCTTGCGCGTCACTGTGACCAGCTTGCCGGTGACCGCGAATTTGCGCCGTTCCACAGGCGTGGAAAGCACCAGGCTGGTGACTGGGTTGCCATACGGCAGCAGCGCCTCAATCAACGCCTCCAAGTCGGCCATCGAGGTGGTGGTGACTTTAAGCAGAAAATCATCGCCGCCGGTCAGATGGTGGCACTCGCGGATCTCTTCCAGCGTCTGCACGTAATCCAACAGTCGATGATAGTTCTGGCCGCTGCAACTCATGCGGATAAAGGCCATCACCTCCAGCCCCAGCGCTTCGCGGTCGATCTCGACAGTGTAACCGTGCAGGATGCCAACCTCTTCCATCTGCTTGAGGCGCTCGGCGGTTGCGGTGGGCGAGAGGCCGATGCGGCGGCCCAACTCAGCCAGGCTCAGCCGGGCATTGGCTTGCAACTCGTCCAGCAGCCTTCGCCCAAAACTATCCAAAAGTCCAGTGGAATCCATTGCCATAATTAAGAATCATAGTTGATTCAAGCAGCATCTCCAAACATCACCGTGCATTCCAACTGTACCGGATGGCCGCCGCGGCTTATCATTCAGCCTATGGATTGCCTGATTTTGGATGGCCAGCCTTTGACTCTGGCCGAGATTGAAGCTGTATCGCTCTGTTCCGCGCCGGTGGCCGTCGCGCCGGCCGCTCTGGCTCGCGTGGCTGCCAGTTGCCAACTGATTGAAGAGATTGTAACGGCAGGGCAGAAGGTCTATGGCGTCAACACCGGCTTCGGCAAGCTCTCGGACGTGAGCGTTCCGCCGGAGAGTCTGGCGCAGTTGCAAAAGAATCTGGTGCGCAGTCACGCTGGCGGAGTGGGCCAGCCGCTCTCCGAGGGCGAATCGCGCGCCATGCTGCTGCTGCGCGCCAATGTGCTGGCCAAAGGCTTCAGCGGCTGCCGTCCGGCGCTGGTGGAACTGCTGGTGGCGCTGCTCAACGCCGGCGTGCATCCGGTGATTCCGGAGCGAGGCTCGGTGGGGGCCAGCGGCGACCTGGCGCCACTTGCTCATCTGGCGCTGGTGGTCATCGGCGAGGGCGAGGCCTTCTACCAAGGCGACCGTCTGCCGGGAGCTGAGGCGCTGCGCCGGGCTGGTTTGCAGCCATTGGTTCTTGCTGCCAAAGAAGGGTTGGCACTGCTGAACGGCACACAAGCCATGACCGCTGTCGGTGGGCTGGCAGTGGCGCGCGGCCTGCGTCTGGCGCAGATTGCCGACCTGGCCGGCGCTCTTTCGCTTGAGGCGTTGATGGGCACGCCCGCCGCCTTTGATCCGCGTATTCATCTGGCCCGGCCGCACGCGGGGCAGATCGCCGCCGCAGACCATTTGATGCGCCTCTTGGCCGGTTCAGAGATCCGCGAGGCGCACCGCGAGCATGACTCTCGTGTGCAGGACGCCTATTGCCTGCGCTGTATGCCGCAGGTGCATGGCGCAGTGCGCGGCGCTCTCGATCATGTGCGCGGCGTGCTGGAGATCGAGGCCGGCTCGGCCACCGACAATCCGCTGGTCTTTCCGTACGACGCGCTGGGAACGCAGTTGCCTGCGGCGATCCTCTCTGGCGGAAACTTTCATGGCGCGCCGCTGGCCTATGCCTTCGACTATGCGGCACTGGTGCTCACTGATCTGGCCGGCATCACCGAGAGGCGCATTGACCGGCTGCTGAATCCGGACATCAACGAAGGCCTGCCGGCCTTTCTCTCGCCCGATCCGGGGCTCTCCTCCGGCTTCATGATGGCTCAGATTGTGGCGGCGGCGCTCATCAACGAGTGTCAGGTCCTCGCGCATCCCTCGTCCACCGGCAGCATTCCCACCAGCGGCGGCAAGGAAGATCATGTCTCGATGGGCATGACCGGAGCGCTGAAGTTGCGCCAGATCGTGGCCGAGGTGGAGCGAGTGGTGGCCATTGAACTGCTCTGCGCCGCGCAGGCGTTGGAGTTCCGCCGCCCGCTCAAGACCAGTCCGGAGATGGAGCGCGCCTACGGCGTGGTGCGCTCGGTGGTTCCACGCCTGGAGGAGGACCGGGTACTCTCTGGAGAGATCGAGGCTCTGGCCTCGGCGCTCAGGGCAGGAGCCTTCGACGAGTGGCGGCGCTAAAGTTGGTCTCTGAAATCTTTATCTTGGACGTTGAGCAGGGCCTTCCGCAAAATAATCTTCTGTGAAATGATTCACTTCGCAGCAGAATATGGCTTTTCTCCATCCAATTGCTTCCCCATTTTTCCGGCCGCAGTCGATAGAATATAAAGCAGGATCGTGACGATGCGGCAATATCCCAGGAATCTCTCGCTGCTTTTGGCTCCGGCGCTACTGATTGTAGCCGGCTGCGGCAACGGCCTGGTTAACGCAAACTCTTCGAATGCCGGTTTTTCCATCGTTCCCGGCGCATCCGTCATTGACACCAACTGCACCGGCTGCAATGCCATGAACGCGGCTGGCGCTTTGGTCCAGCAATTTTCCGCCAAGCTCCCGAACGGGCGCCCAGCCGAGGTTCTCTGGTCCGTCCAGGGCGGCGACGCCACAAGCGGTGCGGGCAGCATCAACCCAAGCGGACAGTACACGCCCCCCAGCTATCTTACCGCCGACCGCGCCGAAGTCGTTGTTACTGCAACTCTTGCGTCGAGCCCAAGCCTGCGCGTCAGCACTCTGCTTGCCGTCACGCCGGGCTTCCTGCAGCCAATCACGCCGGAGAACGTAGCCCTGGGCTCAAATGGCAGCGTCAATCTGACCGGCATTCTGGCCGAAGCAGGTGGCTCGGCGAGCATCAACTTTGAAGTGTCTAGCAGCGGCCTGGGGTCAATCGGCCCGGTCAACTGCCAACGCAGCGGCAAGGCCTTCACCTCCTGCACGGCAACTTACACCGCGCCCTCTTCGGTTGCCTCCACCGGCACAACTACCGTGGTGGCCACGGTTGCCGGTCCGCTCGCCGGAGCGGGATCAAAGGCCTCCGCGCTCGTGCTGCTGAACAACGCCGGCGTCAACAGCAATCCGGCAGCGCATCAGGGCGAAATGCCGATGACCGTCGTGCTGGGAACTTCAGGCGGCAATGCCACCGATTATGACACGCGCGGCAGCCAGATTGTGGACTGCTGCAGCGGCACGCTGGGCGCGCTGGTGGAAGACTCGAACAAGCGCAAGTATCTGCTCAGCAACAATCACGTGCTGGCCAAAAGCGACCACGCCAGCGTCGGCGACACCATCGTCCAGCCGGGACTGATTGACAACAACTGCACGCCGCTGGGCGATGGCGGAAGCCTTCAGCCGGTTGCTCAGCTCACCGGCTGGTTGCCGCTCAGCTCCAGGCAAACCAACGCCGACGCGGCCCTGGCCCAAATTGCTTCGCACTCGGTGGACCTGAGCGGCAGCATTCTGGAGTTGGGCGGGCGGCAGACCGACGGCACACTGGCCGCCGCGCCTCCCGGCATCAGTTCAACCGGCGGACGAGGCGAGGCCGCCACGCTCGAGTTGAAGGTGGCCAAGAGCGGACGGACGACCGGCCTGACCTGCGGCGGCGTCTCGGCCATCGATCTGGACGTTACGGTCGATTACTACCTGGACTGCGCCGAGACGCGGTCCTATCTGACCAAGACTTTTACCCATCAGCTTGGGTTGAGCGGCAATCAATTCAGCGACGCGGGCGACTCCGGCGCACTGATCGTGGATGCCGCCAATGCCGAGCCGGTCGGCCTTTACTTTGCCGGCGGCGTGGATCTTGCCGGAGTTAGCCAGGGCGTCGCCAATCCTGCTCCCGATCTGCTGGCCGAGTTAGGCGCACAGTTAGGCGGGAGTTATACCTTTGCCGGCACCACCGACCACGCAGTCAGTTGCCTGAGTTATGGCGACAATACAATTTCCTCGGCGCAGAATCATGCGCTCAGCGATGCGGAGTCGGCGCGCGCGCAACAAGCCCTGACCCAAGCCCGGATGCTGGTCAACTCGACGGCTGGAATCCTGGGCGTCGCAACCGGCAAAAGCATTGACCGTCCCGGAGAAGCGGCGGTGATCCTTTACACAGATGAGAGCAGAACGGCCAGCCTGCCGGCCACGGTGGACGGCGTGCGCACCATCGCCATTCCCACCACGGCTCATGCGGTTGCTTATGGATCAGCGCCGCAATCGCCCTTTGAATCAGGCCTTCCCGCGCTGCCCTCCGCCGCGTTGACCCAAGCCGTGGCAATCAAAGAGCAGGCCGCAGCAAGGCTGATGCGCCAGAATCCGGCCTTCTTCGGCGTCGGTGTGGGCCAGAGCCTGGACAACCCCCGCGAGGCCGCGCTGATTGTCTACGTGGATCGCAATCGCCTGCCCGCTCAACTGCCTCCGGTGGTGGACGGCCTGCGCACCCGCTACGTGGTTATGGAGCGGCTGCACGTCACTCGCTCCTATGCCTCTGCCGCGCCTTCGCGGCTGCACTGCGCTCCCCACGGCCACTAAGACATTTGCCAGAGATTCCCGCGAGTTTATATCTTCGCCGCCGGAAATTCCGTGACACTCAAAATATTTCCGTCGGGATCTTTGAACCAGGCGACCTTCGCGCCGTAAGGTGAATTCCAGATTCCCAGCTCATCTTGAGTCATGCCTTCAAAGCGTTCAAAGCGCACCCCAGCTTGCACCAGGTTTTGAATGGTTGCCGTGATCTCTGGAACCTGCCAGCCCAATACAGTGCCATGAGCCGGCGGAAGTTCTTTTGCCATGCCGAGACGCAGCATGATGCCATTGGCCTCAAATACCAGAGCGAACGGAGGGTCTTCCGAGACCAGACGCAAGCCGAGAGCATCCCGATAGAATTCTCGCGCGCGGTCCACGTCGACGATGGTGACAAATCCGATGATGTTGTACGTGCCCAGTCCAGAATTTTTTGTCATGCGCTTAGAATGAACCAGAAAGATGATTGTCGCAAGTGGAGTCTTGCGACATAATATATCTCTAATGCGACAATCAAGCATCTTGACGGAATTCGATCCAAAACAAGGCGCTTCTGTCTCTGCGCTCACCTACGAATACCCGTCCAACTTTCAAGTGGTGAATCATGCGCATGGCTCGGATCAACTGATCTATGCAATCAGCGGCCTGATGGAAGTCACATCCGCGCAAACTGTATGGTCAATCCCGCCGTATTTTGCCTTGTGGGTTCCGGCCAAAACAGATCATCGGATTGATGTGCCTGGACCTGTTTCCATGCGCACCCTCTATCTGCGATCAAGCCTGCGCGCAAGAATGGAAGCACGTTGCGCCGTTCTGTATGTGACGTCATTGCTGCGAGAACTTATCCTGGAAACCAATCTTTGCGGTCAACTTCGAGTGCGCAATCGATATGAGCGCGCCCTGCGTGATCTGCTGGTTGCGCAGATTCAAAAAGCCACGCCGGTCCCCACCTTTGTGACGCTGCCCAGGGAAGAGAGAGCATTGGCGGTCGCGCAGGCAATCTTGCAGAATCCCGCCGAATCGAAGACCATGGCGGCTCTCTGCGCCAAGGTTGGAGTCAGCGTAAGAACCATCCAGAGAACGTTTCGCAATGAAGTTGGCACCAGTTTCGAGTTGTGGCGACGGCAGGCCCGATTGATGAAAGCGGTCTCGCTGCTGGTTTCAGGATCTTCGGTCAAAGAAGCGGCCTACAAGATTGGATATTGCCAATCAAGCGCCTTTGTTGAAACCTTCCGCCGCACATTCGGCATAACTCCAAAGGCCTGGACCACGGCGCTGAAGATTCACGGGCAACAGCATGTTTGATTTAAAGCTTGATTTTCTGCAGCGTAAAAAAATGGGCGGCAAGGTTTGAACCCTGCCGCCGCCCGTCCCTGGGTTGTCTTGAAAGTACAGCAATCTTGCGGTTACTACTAACTTGATGTTACTGCAAGAGCTTGGTCACTTCCTGCTGCACACTATTAGCTTGCGCTAATGCGGCGATGCCGGTTTGACTGAGAATCTCATACTTGGACATATTGGATGTGGCGGACGCATAATCGGTTGCTTGAATCGCGTTTTGCGCCGAGACCACATTCTCCTGCTGCGTGGCCATCACCTGGCTGATCGAGTTCAATGTGTTGATCTGCGCGCCGATGTAGCCGTCGAGCGAGGCCACGTCACTGATGGCCTGGTTGAGTTCGTTCACCGCGGACTGCGCATCGGTCTGGTTGATCAGATCGGTTCCGCTCAGCGACTGGCCCGCTCCATCCGAGTAGCTGATGGTGGCGATTCCGCTGGATTGGCCGGAGTTCGCTTCGAATTCCGTGGTATCTCCACCGGTGGGATTGGTCTGTCCGCTGGAGGAGTCATAGATCGCCGTGCTCACCAGGTTGGAGTAAGCGGAGTTACTGATCCCGATGTTGTAGGCCGAAGCTGGGGTATAGGTAAGCGCCACGCCGGAGGTGGTATCCGTCACGTTGGACGAAGCTCCGGTGATGTTACCTGCCGTGCCATAACTGTTCGAGGTCAGAACCACGTCGCCGAAGGTGCTGTTGCCGGTGGGAACCCAGTTTGCTGATACGCCTAAAAGGGCCGAGTCAGCTGTGATGTCCGAGATCAGAGTGGAGACCTTTTCCCCGCTGGTCACCGTAACCGTCTCCGCGCTTCCGCCCACGGTGAAGCTGATCTTGCCGGCCGAGAGCGTGTCAGACTCGCTGCTGAATGAACCGAGCGAGGCGGAAGATGCCGCATTGCCCATGGTGTCATAAAGCGAACTGCTGCCAATGATGGGCGTGTTGCCATAGGAGTCCATGGTCAGCGAGAGGCCGGTTGCGGCCACCGAAGCGGAGATTCCAATGCCGCTATTATTAATGGCATAGGCCAGGTTTTGCAGTGTTTCGCTGCTTGTAGTGGTGCCCACGGCGATGGTTCCCAAGCCGCCATTTCCGCCCATGGTAAACACTTCAGTACCATTGGTTCCGGTCAATGTAATGCTTCCGGTGAGCACATCGCCCGGCTGTGCGGTGGCCAACTGGCCGCCCAGATCCAGGGTTGCCGTCGATTGCTTATGAAGGATTCCTGGATCGGGCGTGCCAGCCGTCAGCGACTCAGAGACTGTGTCCTCCAGGGAGTTTGTGCCCACCACGGTGATGGAAGTGTCTGTGGAGGCGGCTTGCAGTTGCAGCGCGCCGCTCACTGCAGTGGCATTCAGGCCGATGCCGCTATCGGTAATTGCAGTGGCCAAATCAGCCAGCGTAAAACCGTTGGTGTAGATGTTGTCACCCGCCGAATTGATCGAGGAGGCGGCCATGGTGAAGGTGTAGTTTGCACCGCCATTGCTGAGGGTGATGGAGCCGGAGAGCTGATCTGTTTGTCCAATGTTTCCCGTTATGCCCAAGATCGCCGAGGCAGCAGTGGCCGGAATGAACTCCGAGCCTGGGTCCACGTTCACGCTGGCGCCGTAATTGTCCTTCAGCGCGCTGCCATTGGTGCTGATGGTGCTGGTGTTGACATTGGAGGTGACCGACAGGCCGCCGACGCCGGCCGTTGCGGTGAGTCCGAGTCCGGAGGCTGTTACCGCGGCGGCCAGATCGCCCAATGTGTCGTTGGTCAGCGTAAAGGTTGCTCCGCCGCCTGACGATGTGCCCGCGCCGCTGTTGGTTGCCGTTCCCGCGCCCATCACAAAGGTGATTGCGTTGCCGCCGTTATAGCCGGTGTTGGAGAGAACAATCTTGCCGCTCACCACATCGTTGGCGTTGTTCACTCCGGAGGCGTTGCTGAAGACCACATTCGCATCGGCCGCAATGTGCCCTGCCGTACCGTTGGTTCCGGCCAATGAGGCAACATCGGTTAGATTTGATCCGGTGGTGACCAGACCCGCGTCGTTTGCGTCGGCCGACTGAATAAAGACGCCGCCGCTGGCCGCATCGGTGGAGGCAACCACGTCCAGGTCATCGGCCCCGGTTCCAAAATTGCCCGCGCCCGCGCCCACAAACGTTGCATTGGCGGTGCCGGTGATTGTTCCGTTGATGGCCGCCTCCAGGCCGGCGATGTTGCTATCCGCCGTCGAGAGATTCCATACGTTGCCCGCCTGCGCATCTCCGCCACCGCTCTGCATCACAAAGCTGTCAGTGACCAGTCCGTTGGCAGCCGTGTTCGAGGTGAGAACCAGCGTTCCGCTCAGCGTGCCGTTCGATACATTGCTCAAATTCCCAAGGTTGGCCAGGTTCAGAATGCCGCCCTGGTACTGCGTTCCCAGGCTGTTGCTGCCAGAGGCCGGATTGGTGAACTCGGTGGCATAATTCTCGGCCAGCGTGTCAGGGCCGATGGTAATGTGCGTACCGTTGGTGGCTGAGGTCAGATCCAGACCGCCGTTGACCGTGTCGATTGCGGCCGTTATATCCATTCCGGAGGAGCTGATGGCTGTCTTCAGGGCGGTGAGCGTGGTTCCCACATCGCCTTGGGCCGCGCCCATGGTAAAGGTCTGCGTGTTTCCCAATCCATTCGAGACTACGACATTGCCGGTTAGTGTGTCTCCGCCCGCAACGGTGGTTCCGGTCAGCAAGGTAGCCGTTCCGCTGGTGGTCGAGGTTGAGGTTCCCGAAGCGCTCGGAGCTGAGGCCGACACGGCTGGTGTTACATCCACCAGGCTGCTTGTGGCATTCAAAGTGGTGCCCGGAGTGCTTGAAGTCAGCACGATCTGGCCGTTGCCGTTCACCTGCGCCGTGGCAATACCGGCTGCTGTGGCGCCCGCGCCCACGTCCATGGTGGTCAGCAGGTCAGTAAGCGTGTTGTTGTTGGTTCCGGTGTAGTAGGTGTGGGCCGCGCCAACATTGGTGCCGACGACAAAGGTGATCGGCGTGGCCGGGCTGTCCGTGCTGCCATTGGTAATGACGATGCTGGAACCCGTGGCGAGGGTATCGGTGCCGGCAAATACGCCCGCCGCCGCGCCGCCGCCGTTCACCATGGCCAGCGTAGTGGTGGCCGTAGTAGCCGGAATGGAGGCCGCGCCATTATCTACGGCGCTGAGGCCGAGCGCGGGAGTTGCCTGCAGTGCGGAAGTTCCTGAGAGATTGGTTCCCGTAACGTTTGAGGTGAGTACAAGTCCCGTCGAGCCGGCCACGGCGGTCATATCCAGAGCGGCAACTGGGGTGGCGGAGTTGGCGATTCCCGAAGTTCCATTGATGGCCGCCGCCAGCCCGTTCAACGTGCTGTTCGCGGTGGTCAGATAGATGTGCGTCGCGTCGGCCGAGGCGCTGTGGTTGTTCATGGATATCGTGATGCTGCTGCCGCCATTGGATAGAATCACGTTGCCGCTGAGCGGAGAGCTTGAATTGTTGTTGATCCCGGTGATGCCCAATGTGGCTGTGGCGTCCGTACCTGCCGTGCCTGTATCGGAGATGGGCGCGGAGAAGCTGATGCTGACCGGGTTCTGCAAGACTCCAACATCCGTGGTCGTGATCTGAGGAACCACTGTTCCCGGCGTGGTGGTTACAGACAGCGCGCCGCCGGAGGACAATTTATCCGCCAGAGACATGCTCAGCGTTCCATCACTGTTGGTGATGAGGCTGGCCGTGACTTGCGAGTCCAGGCTGTTGATGGTGCTGGCCAACTGCGACAGTGTGGAAACGGTGGAAGAGATCACAATGGAAACTGCCGTCGTGCTGCCGGACTGAATGACAACGGTCTGTCCCTGCGTGAGCAGCGAACTGGCGGCTGTTCCGGTCAGGTTCAGAATTCCGCTGGTGCTGGTCGAGTTGGGATCAACTCCGGCTGACAGCAGGCCGCCGGTGATCTGGATGCCGGTCTGCGTTCCGCCGTCGGCCACTCCAGCCTGCGCCTGGGTGGCAAAACTGGCGCTCAATCCAAGCCCGGAGGCGTTGATGGCGGAGATCATGCCATCGGCGGTGTTGGCGTAACTGGTCCCCGCGCCCACCGTAATGGTGGTATTCGCCGTGGTCTCCGCGCCATTCGACCCTTTTACCAGGTAGTTGACATCGATGGCCGTTGTACCGCTCGCATTCAATGTATCCGTGGCCTGCGCATTCTTGGACGTGGTCGACAGGTTGATGAATACGCTGTTCGTGCCGCTGCTGTATGCCATCTTGCCGCCACTGTCGCCCACGCTGGTCTCCGACAAGGTGCGGATATTCAGATCATCCAGCGACGAGCCGGCCGAGGATGAATCACCGGTATAAATGGCCACCGTGGAGCCGTTAAATACCTGCTCCTGGTTATATGTGGTGGTCTGGCCGATGTTATTGATCTCTGAGAGTATGGACTGATACTCCTGGTTGGCCGCGTCATCTTGCGTGGAGTTGAGAGTGCCGTTGGAGGCCTCCGTAGCCAGCGTGATGGCGCGGTCCAGCAGGCTGGTCACCTGGCTGAGAGCGCCGTCGGCCACTTGCAGCAGACCCACGCCTTCCGTGGCGTTGGTAGCCGATTGTGTGAGGGCCGTCCGGTTTGCCTCCAACCCGTTCACCAGAGAGAGACCCGCGGCGTCGTCTGCTCCAGAATTAATCTGAGAGCCCGATGACAACTGCTCCAGCACTTTCTGCAAACTGGCGTTGGTGTTGTTCAGGTTGTTCTCTGCGTAGATGGCTGAAAGATTGTTCAATACACCGAGGGCCATGGAGGGTACTCCTTTGGGATGCATTGATTCGCGTCCTGCCCGCCTTCAGGACTCTCTGTCCTTTCAGGCTGTTTCCACTTCCGGGGGAGCGTTCTTGCATCCACCCCTTTCATCGGACCAACCCAAAATAACTTTAGTCATAATTTGTGGATTGCTTCAAAACACTTTGTCTCGTCTCAGATCAAACTGTCCAGCAACCATTCACCATATGTCCTGTTTCAGATCATTCACTGTACCGTTGCGCTTCATTCACTGTACCGATGCGCTCCACTTTTTTGCCTCATTCCTGGACACAAACCTTGCTTTTTCAGCCCGTTAACGGCGGCTTCCTGCGCTCCGCAAAGCCGCATGAACCCAGTTTTCCGCAGAAGAAATGGCGGCGGAAGGTTGCCCCTTCCGCCGCCATTCGCTCTGTGTGCAAACTTTTCGTTCTGGACTTGAAGCGCGTTCTACTGATTGAAAGTCCCGGATACCCCACCCTCACCGAGCCTTTGTCTGAACGGATAGGGTGAAATTCATACCATATATTTACTGCTCGGCTCCCGTTCCCGGCGCAGCGGGAGCGGTTGGCGGAGCGGCTGGAGGCGCTTGCGGTCCCTCGCCCTGGGGCGGAGGCGGCGGGTTTTGTCCGTGGCCATTGTGCTTCCAGCCCTCATGCCGGTTCTCTCCCGGTGCTCCCTGTCCTGGAGCGCCCGGTCCCGGCAAGCGGCCTTCCCGTCCCTCGCCTTCATGCCGGGCGCGGTACTCCTCGACCAGCTTCCACTGCTCCGGCGTCAGTTTGGCGCGAATGGCCAGCAGAAAGCGCGCATTGGCCTTTTCCAGCTCGGCCCGCGCCTGGGCAACCTTGTCGATCTGCGCCAGAATTTTGGCCTCATTGGGCTGATCGTCGCGCACCAGCGGCTCCAGTTGCAGCTCAGCCTTCTCCAGATTGGCGCGCAGGTCAATCAGCTTCTCACGGTGCTCCAGCAGAATGCCGTCAAAAACCTTGCGCTGCTCTTCGGTCAGCTTCAGCCGCTCCGCAACCTTGGGGTTGTTCCACCAGCGCCCATGCCCGCCCTGATCTCCAAAGGCCTTCTCCAGCGGAGGCCGATGCTCTCCAAATCCCCCACCAGGCGCTGCGCCGCCAGGCCCCTGCGCCAGCGCGCTTCCCGCAATCAAAACTGCCGCAACCGCCAACCCAAAGATTCCAAACTTCTTCATCATTTCTCCTTTTCCTCGACCCGCGAGGAGTTGTTTGTGAGTCCACCACCGGAGTTGCCGACCCGCCGTGCATCAAACTGTAACGCCGGCCTCCGGTTCGGCTGTAAGATGAACCTCCTGGCCCACGTTTGCTTCTTCCAGGAAAATTCTTTTATTTCTACTTGCTCTCGTCGGTGGCCATCAATTGCGCCAGTGACTCCATGGCGCTGGGAACGGAACGCGAAATATCGCTATCCACCTTGGCCATCAATTCCTCATCTTCCTGCCCTGTCTGCCTGGCCTGCTCTGCCGGTTGCCTCGGCTGCTCAGCCGTCATGCGCTCGCGCTCGGCCATCGGCGCATGGGCGGTCTTCGTTTGCTGCTGATGGTGCTCAAAGAATCCAGTGGAGACGCCACCCACAATCAGCAAGCCACTCAGCGCCCACCCGGCCACCAGCCGCCAGAGCCGCCGCCGATGAAGCGGCGCAAGTCGCGGACGGTTCATCGCCGCCTCACTCCAGGCATGAACACTCGTGCGAAAATCCCGCAACGCCAACTCCAGATCGGGCGTCATCTCGTCCTCTGCTCCACTCGCGCCGTTGGTTTTATCCTCAATCTTCATCGCTTGCCTCCCAGCTCCGCGCGCACCTTGGTCAGCGCCCGCGAAAGATGCGCCTTCACCGTGCCCTCGTTCAGCCCGGTCATCTCCGCAATCTCCATCAACTCCCGCTCTTCCACATAGCGCAGCAAAAAGACCGTCCTCTGCCGCTCGCTCAACTTCTCCACTGCCTTGCCTACCTGCGCCACTCGCTCGCGCGCCAGCATCTGCTGCTCGGCCGATCTCTCGCCGCTGGGCAGCCAATCGCTGGCCTCATCCAGCTCCACGGAATTGACCTGCGTCTTGCGCCAAAACTGCATCCGCCGGTTGCGCCAGTGGTCCTTCTGCAGGTTGATGGCGATGCGCATCAGCCAGGTCATGGCGCTCGACTCGCCGCGAAAGCTCGCCCAGTTCCGATGTGCCTTCAGGAAACACTCCTGCGTCAGCGTCTCGGCCAGGTCCACGTCGCGCGTGGACGAGAGCAGAAATCGGAAGATCTGCGGACGGTGCTTTGTGACGACAGCCGAGAACTCCTCGGCGGCAATCTCTTGTGCCGTTGACGTACTCATCGCTACTTCCAGTGTGCCGGCTGCCATCACTCAGGTAGACGCCCGCACTGGCTGCAAGTTTACATCGCGCAGCTATTCCCTTCTATTCCTTAACAAACCAACCGAAATTACAACACACCTTACCTCCGTTCAATTAAACTCGTATTCGAATCACGCATTCAGGATCTGATTACCAAGCAAACAGTCTTCCATCCTTGCAACTTTTATCTGGAACCAGGGTTCCTCTTGACAGTTGACTCATTCCAAATGGAGGCAGGAGAAAGATCAATGGCGCCCATTCTTCTCTGGCTGATCCTCTTTCTCTGCCTGCTCATTTCGGTCATCAAATATATTGTGGGCCTGATCATGCGGCTCACCTTTCCCAGCGCCAAGATTCACAAGGACTACAGTTGGCAGCCTACCGTCAGCGTCCTGCTGCCCTGCTACAACGAAGGCCGCACCGTTTACAACTCTATCGAGACGATCAGCAAGAGCAACTATCCCAACGACCGCTTTGAGATCATCGCCCAGGACGATTGCTCGGTGGACGACAGCTACGAGTGGATGCTCAAGGCGCAGCGCGACTTCACCAATATTCCCATCCGCGTCAACCGCAACCAGTTCAACTGCGGCAAGGCGCGCACCGTCTGCAACGCGCTGCAATTCTCCTCGGCGGAAGTCATCATCTCCATTGACTCCGATTGCCTCTTCCATCCCGACGCCATCCGCGAGTTGACCGCCTGCTTTGCCGAGCCGGGGATTGGTTCGGTGGGCGGCCGCGTGGGCGTCAGCAACCCCAACGACAATATCCTGACCGTGATTCAGACCATCGTCTACTACGCGGCCTTTGAACTGTACAAGATTCCCGAGAACTGGACGCGCAGCGTCTGCTGCATCAGCGGCTGCCTCTTTGCCATCCGCCGCGAACTGCTGCTGGAGATTGAGCCCACTCTGCGCGCCCGCCACTGGTTCGGCATTCCCGTCAACCAGGGCGAAGACCGCTTTCTCACTCATCAGACTCTGCTGCGCGGCTACACCACCTACATCAACAACGACGCCCTCTGCTGGACCGCCGTGCCGACCAAGCTCTCGGTGCTCTTCAATCAGCAGCTCCGCTGGCGCTCCAGCATTCTGCGCGACTTCTTTTATACGATGCGCAGCCTGCCGCAACACGTCTTCAAGCTGCATCCCAATACGGTTCTCACGCTGGTGCTGACGCCGCTGGGCGCGGCGGTGGGGCTGCTGATGGTGATCAATCGCATGGTCTGCGACCCCGGCTCCGCCTTCGGCCCCACGCCGCTGATTGCCTATCTTGGCCTGGCCGCCGCCTTCAGTTGGGCCATCAAGAAATTCAGCACCAAAGAGACGCTGCGCCATCCCTTCGCCTTTGGCGCCTATATCGCGTGGTCCATCACCAGCTCGCTCTTCATTACCCCGCTCGCGCTCTTTACCTTTGATTCCGGCGACTGGGGAACACGCGCCAAAGAACAACAGGAGACTCAGAGTGAATCCCTCCATCCTTGATCCAAAAGAACCGGCAGAAACGGCGGCCAAGCGACCGGCGAAGAGCCGCTGGACGCTGCAATCGCTCGTCTACAAATTCACACTCACCACCTACCGCATCGTCGCCATTCTGGTGCTGTACGCAGTGCTGATCGGCGTGCTGGCTTATGCCTGGGTGATGGGCTTCTATGCCGTCAACAGCAATTGGGCCGCGCCGGTCATCTTTTCCGCCTCCGACGAAAAAAGCCTTGACTTCATGCAGAAGCTGGTCATCAGCCGCCAATCCATTGAAGACATCAAGGTGGATATCGTCCGCCAGCAAACCACCCTGGCGGAGATGGACAAATACCGCGCCTCGTTGCAGGCGCTGGACCGCGAGTTGCAGACGGCCATCGAGAGCAAGCATGCTCATGACCAGCTCACCGGGCCGCAACTAGCCGCGCTTGACAAGCAAAAGCAGGCTGATAATCGCAAGACGCAAGAGCTGCTCACCCAGGTTCGCCAGATCGAGGCGCAGATCAAAAGCGATCTGGCCGCCGGCCTGATCACCAAAGGCGATGCCGCCACTGAGCTTGCCCAGCTCAGCCAATCCGAAACGGCCTTTACCGACAGCCGCATCGCCGATGTGATGCTCTCCGACGAGATCCTGGACAAAACCACCATCGGCACCAAATCTCTGGAAGCCCTGGAAAAGCAGGCCGAATTGCGCTCCGATATTGCCCAGCTCGATGTCACCCTCAGTGTGGCGGAGAAGCAGTTGCAGGAGGACAACCGCCAGGCGGATCGATTGCACGACGCCATCGCCATTGCCAAGCAAAGCCCCTACTACCTCAACTCCAACGGTAGTGGGCGTCTTTACTTCGCTTTTGTACCTTATGACAACCAGGCCAGCGCCACCGTCGGCGCGCCCATCTACGACTGCTACCTTAATATGGTTCTCTGCCGCAAGGTGGGCACGGTGAAACAAATCTTTCTCGGCGAGCAGGTCATCAATCACCCCATCTTCAAATCGCAGGTGCGCGGCCTGACCATACTGATGAACCTCACGCATCCCGAGTCGGCCAAATCGCAGACTGTTTTTCTGGGGCGCAAACCGCTGTTGTTTTAGGGCAAGAACCGGGTGTACCAGCTTCGGATCTTCGGAGCTGGGAAGCCACAATCCTCAACCAGATTTTCCAAGGAGCAAGATCATGTTCCGGCGTCCTTTGATGCTCACACTTCTCATTCTTCTTCCAAGCTTCGCCGCGGCGCAAAACATTCAGGTTGACCAGCGGAGCTACTGCGAGTACCTCACCGAGCAGGCCAAGGCGCAGAGCGACCTGCTGCGCTCGCCAACGGTTCTGGGCGGCATTGCACAAGCGGAGACGGGACTGCCGACGCAGTTTGTGGCGGGCGCGCAACTCAGCCTTGCCAATCTGAAGAAGGCCGGTATCACGCTGGAGGCGGCGCGCAAAAACTGCACGCTCTATAATGCCTCCAGCGGAGTTTTGCTCACTCTGCAATACGCTCTCAACGGCTATGAAAAGGATGCGCTCGCTCACCGCCTGACGCTGATCGGCGACGCCTCCCGGTCGCTCGAAGAGATGATCGATCAGACGCGAACCAAAGTTGCCGCGCAAGAGATGACCCGCCCCATGCTGCTGGCCATGGAGAGCAATCGCATCAAGCTGGAGGCCGACCGCGCCGACACGCGATCCAGAATCGCCGCGCTCTATGTGCCGCCGCTTCCCGATCAGCCGCTCAAACAGCAAGTAGCCGCCAAACAGGCCAGCGACATCGACGAGCAGAAGGCGCTGGCGCATCTCGCCCGGCAAAACAACTGGGACGTTGCCCTCACCGTCGGCACGCACCAGCAGATCAACCCGCCGGCGCAGGGACTTCAGCCTTACGGCGAAGTCAGCCTCAGCTACAACCTGGGCAGCCATGCCATCGACAGACACCTCGACCGATCGATTGAAGCATACGGAGATTGGAAGCGGGTGCAGGAGACGGATGTGGCGCGTGGAATGGAAGTGCTGCGCAACCAGGTGCAACAGAGCATCGCCGCCGAGCAGGAGCGCCTTCAGTCCCTCGCCAAAGAGAGTCTGGAGATTCAGCAGAACTTGAAAGATTTGGGCGATGCGGAGAGCTCGGCGGCTCTCGACTTCCGCAATCAACTTTCTTCCACACAACTGCTTTTGGGAATCGAGAGCGCCGACGCCGCTTACCGCCTGGAAAAGCTGCGTGAGTTCTTTGCCAGGAATTTTTAAGTCGTAATGAGAGACCCCTGCCGTAGGCTGAATTGACCGTGACCAAGTGCTTCGGCATGGAGTGAGCAGTCAATGGTAGCTGTAATCCTAGCCAAACACTACATACGGTTTTTAATACGTGTATCCCTTTTCCGGTAGGCGGTCTGCCATTTACAGTATATTTGCGGTCTACTTCCTTCGCTCTCACCACATTTCCAGGAACTGACCGTCTATAACTCACGTATTCTCAACTGATTGTCCTATTGTTTCCGGCTATCGAGAAATCTCTCGCGGCTGGCAAGCAACGTGCTATGAAGCAGTTGGCGCAGAACGAGGTCAGGTTTCCCATCGGATGGAGAAGAATCTCAATAACCGCTTGCAGTTAACCATGCTGGCCTTGGTCACGCTTGGCCTGGTGGCGCTTGCCGTTCTGAATTACTGGCAAGACCACAACTTCCAGCAGCCGGACGACGGCGTCTGGTGGCGTCAAGCTGCCGACGGCAGCGGCCTGGTGGCTGAGAAGGTCTTGCCCAGCAGTCCCGGAATGCGCGCCGGCATTCACGAAGGCGATCTGCTGACGGGCATCAAACAGCCTGTCGAGACTTCCATTCAGCGCAAGGGGCTGCCCAAACACACGCTGCTCAACGAGACCGGCGCGCCCGCGAGCGACACCGATGCCGGCGGGGATCAGACCGAAGCGCAACTGGACACGCTGAATGGCCAAAGCAAGTTTTTCAACCAGCTTCCCAGCAGGCCGGTCCGGCGGCTCTCCGACCTGGAGCGCGCGCTCTCGCTGACCGGCAGCTACATCAAGGTCGATTACACCATCACGCGCGGTGGCGTATTCACCGAGATCGAACTGATTCCAGAGCCTGCGGACCGCAGTCTGGAGATGGGCCAGCGGGTGATCGGACTGATCTATCTGGCCATCGGCATCTACGTCCTTCTTCGCCGTTGGACGGCCCCGCGCGCCACTCACTTTTATCTATTCTGCCTGGTCTCCTTCGCCCTCTATGCGCTCAAGAACACCGGCACATTTGACACTCTGGACTGGAGCGTCTTCTGGCTTAATGTGCTGGCTGAATCCCTGCAACCGGCGCTTTTTCTGCATTTTGCCCTGAGCTTCCCTGAAAAGCGCTTCAAGAAGCTGCGCCACCGGTGGCTTCCTCTGATCTATGCGCCCGGCGCGCTGCTGTTCGGCCTCTGGCTATGGGCATTCAATTTCTTACAGGCCACGGGGTTGCTCAAGCACAAGCTGGAGTGGCTCGGCACCTTATACGACGCCGTCTATTACGTGCTGGCCGCCTCGCTCTTTGTCCGCAGTTACTATCTGGCCAACACGCCCTTGCAGCGCCAGCAATTGAAGTGGCTTTATCGCGGCGCCTTGCTGGCCGTGGTGCCCTATACCGCCTTTTACGCCATTCCCTTTCTCCTGGATAAAAGTCCGGCCAGCCTTTTCACCGATCTGGCCGTACTTTCGATGGTCTTTCTGCCGCTCACCTTCAGTTGGGCAATCATCCGTTACCGGCTGATGGATACCGACCTGATCTTCAAACGCGGCGTGGCTTACACACTGGCCACCAGTTTGATTTTGGGCGGCTATTTTGGCATCATCGCGCTGATTACCGTAGTGGTCCACAAGCGCTTGCCCGATAATGTGCGGGAGTGGGCTCTGGTTCTTACCATACTGATAACGGCCGCCATCTTTGACCCCATCAAGCGCTGGATTCAAAGCTGGGTGGACCGGGTCTTTGATCAGCAGCGCTACGATTATCGCAAGGCTCTGATCGAGTTCGGCAGCGGCTTGAGTTCGGAGACCAACCTGGAACGGTTGCTGGTCTCGATTGTTGAGCAACTGCCGCGCACGCTGTTGGTGGCGCGGGTGGCGGTTTTTCTGGCGCGCGAGTCGGGCGGCCTCTATCTGGCTGCCGCCCACGGGCTCTCCGCCGAGGCGCAACTGGCGCGCGACGGCCACGGTCAAAGCGCGCTTGACCTGAGCTTTTTGGACTTTGATCACGCTCAGGATCACACTCACATCTTCCTGGAAAACGCTCAAGCTGCGTTGCATCTACCCACCGCGCAGCAGCGCACCGCAGCCGTGCTGGACCTGAACTACTATCTGCCCTGTCGCGTGGCACAAGGCCAGACCAAAGACGATGCGGATGTCAGCCGCACCATCGCCATCATTGGCTTGGGGCGCACTTTGGGCGGCGATTTTCTCTCCAGCGAGGATGTGGAACTGCTCGAATCTTTAGCCAGTTACATCGGCATCGCGCTGCAGAATGCCAGCCTCTATGCAAGGCTCGAGGAAAAGATCGGCGAATTCGAGCGCCTCAAAGAGTTTAACGAGAACATCGTCGAATCCATCAACGTAGGCATCCTGGCCGTCGATCTCAATGACCGCATCGAGAGCTGGAATGCGCAGATGGAAACCATGTACGCCCTCAGTCGCGCCGAGGCCATCGGTCAGGCGCTCAGCGACGTCTTCCCTTCGGAGTTTGTCGACACCCTGGACAGCTTCCGCAGCGAACAGGGCGTTCATCACCTTTACAAGTTTCGCCTGACCAGCCGGGCGGGCGAGCAACGCACCGCCAATATCGCCATTGCGCCCCTGCTCTCGCGCGATTTTGTCTCCGTTGGACGCATCGTTCTGGTGGATGACATCACGGAGCGCGTCTCCCTGGAGACACAACTGGCGCAGGCCGACAAGCTCAGCTCGATAGGCTTGCTGGCCGCCGGCGTGGCGCATGAGATCAATACTCCTCTGGCCGTTATCTCCTCCTACTCGCAGATGCTCTCCAAACAGCTCAAGGGCGATGCCCGCTTGGCGCCGGTTCTGGAGAAGATCATTCAGCAGAGCTTTCGCGCCGCCGAGATCGCCAATGGCCTGCTCAATTTTTCCCGCACTTCGACCACCGAGTTCCGTGATGCCAACCTCAACCAGGTCATTCACGATACGCTTTCGCTGCTCGAACACCAGTTCAAAACCGCTCAAATCACCGTCGATTTAATGCTCGCCGCCGATCTGCCGCTGATCCACGGCAACCCCGGCAAGCTGCAACAGGTCTTTCTCAATCTGCTCTTGAACGCCAAGGAGGCCATGCAGAGCGGCGGTCGTCTGCGGGTTTCCACCTCCGTCAACGAGCAGGAAAACTGCGTCGAGGCGCTGGTGGCTGACTCCGGCTCCGGCATCGCTCCCGAGCACCTGAAGCGCATCTACGATCCCTTCTTTACCACCAAAACCACCCCCAAACCGGGCGACCGCCGCGGAACCGGGCTGGGACTCTCCGTTTCCTACGGCATCATTCAGGAACACGCCGGCAAGATTCACGTCGAAAGCGAGATTGGAGCCGGCACAACCTTTCATCTCGAGTTTCCATATTTGAGGAATTCCATTCATGCCTGAGGTTGAACTGCCATTGAATTCGTCTGTTTATACTTCCGCCGGCGACTCCTGTCTGGCGCGCATTCTGGTCATCGATGACGAGTCGGCGATCCGCGAGTCGCTGGAGGTGCTGCTTACCCTGGAAGGCTACGCGGTCACCATGGCCGTCGATGGCGAGCACGGGCTGCGCACCCTCGATCAAGACAGCTTTGATCTGCTGCTTCTGGACCTGGCGCTGCCTGGGCGCAGCGGCCTGGAGCTGCTGCCCATCATCAAGGAGCGCCATCCCGACCTGCCGGTCATCATGATTACCGCCTACGGTACCGTGGACAACGTGGTGGACGCGGTGCGCGCCGGCGCGGAAAATTTCGTCCAGAAGCCCTGGGACAATGAAAAGCTGCTGGCCGACATCCGCTCGGCCGTCGCCCGCCGCAAGGCCGAGGAAGAAAACCTCCAGCTCAAGCGCGCCCTCAAGCAGCGCTATAACTTCCAGAACATCGTCGGCAAAAGCGAGATCATGCTGAAAGTCTTTGACCTCGTGGCCCAGGTTGCGCCCAGCCGCTCCACTATTCTGATCCAGGGCGAAAGCGGCACCGGCAAAGAGCTGATAGCCAAGGCCATCCACGCCAATTCACCGCGCAAAGACAAGCCCTTTGTGCCCATCAACACCGGCGCCATGCCCTCGGAGTTGCTGGAATCCACGCTCTTCGGCCACGTCAAAGGCGCCTTCACCTCGGCCATCGCCTCGAAGAAAGGCCTCTTTGAAGTGGCCAACGGCGGCACGCTCTTCATGGACGAGATCGCCACCATGGGCATGGACACCCAGGCCAAGATTCTGCGCGTGCTGCAAGACCGGCGCTTCATGCATCTGGGCGGCGTGCAGGAGGTGCAGGTGGATGTGCGCATCATCGCCGCCACCAATGTCGATCTACGCCAGGAGGTGCGCGAGGGCCGCTTCCGCGAGGATCTCTTCTACCGCCTCAATGTCATCACCGTGGACCTGCCTCCGCTGCGCACTCGCCGCGAGGATATTCCAATTCTGGCCCAGCACTTCCTGGACTTCTACGCCAATGAAAACGGCTTCAGCCCCCGCAAACTCTCCGCCGACGCACTGCGCTGCCTTTGCGATTACAGTTGGCCGGGCAACGTCCGCGAACTGGAGAACGCCATCGAGCGCGGCGTCGTGCTCTCTTCGGGACCAGTGATCGGCTCCGAACTTCTCCCAGGGCCCATCACCGGACGCAGCTTCCAAGATGCGCTGATCGCGCAGAATCCCAATGCCTCGCTCTTCGACATCCTGGAAGACATTGAGCGCCGCATCATCATTGAAAAGATGGAGCGCTGCAACGGCAACCAGACCGACGCCGCCGAACAATTCCGCATCCCCCTCTCCACGCTCAACCAGAAGATCAAGCGCCTGAATATCGAGGTCCGCAAAAAAGGACGGGAGTAAAAGCAGGCATTTGGCAGCCCCGGCCTTCGGGCCAGTTGTCGCGTGGACCTCCCGGTCCACGCCGCACTCTACGGCGTCAACTTCGAATGGATTCGTGAGGATCGCGGCTTCAAACTGGATCTCTGGTAGAGGCAACGCGCATTTGAAAAGGGGAAATAAAGAGCAACAGACTCATACATTGAGGAGGTTTATAGCATTTTTCCGAAAGCTATAGAGTAGCGCCGACCTCCTGGTCGGCTGTGGCGTGGACCTCCCGGTCCACGCTGCACTCTACGGCAATTGTAGAGATGCTATAACCTTGTCATTCTCCCCCTTGGTTCCTTCGAGGCAGCGGAGGCGCTCTCAACTTGGTAAGGAACGATCATAAGGGCCCCGGTGAACCACCTCGTTGCAGTGTGCACTGTTTCAGTGTACACTGCATTTATGCGAAACATCACCTTCAGTGCCGACGAAGATTTGATCGATCAGGCCCGCCAGGCCGCAGCCGACCAGCGCAAGACCCTGAATGACGCCTTCCGCGATTGGCTGGCGCAGTTCGCCTCTTCGCGCTCAGACGCGGCAGGCTTCGATGAGTTCATGAGCCGGATCAAGCCAATGCGGGCCGGACGGCGTTTTACGCGGGAAGAGATGAATGAGCGATAGATTCTTTCTGGATACGAATATCTTCGTCTACTCCGCGACCGACGACGATCCCGCCAAAGCCCGCATTGCCACCGAACTGATCCGCAAGGCGCTTACCACGCACCAAGGCGCTGTCAGTTATCAAGTGGTTCAGGAATTCTTCAACCTCGCCCTAAAACGTTTTGAACGTCGAATGACCTTGGACGATCGCAGTGAGTACCTGGCGCGCGTCTTTCGTCCGCTACTCAAGATTCACTCCAGCCTGGCTCTTTACGAAGAGGCACTGCGATTGCACGCGACCCACCAGCTTCAATGGTTTGATGCATTGATCGTCGGCGCGGCCCGCCAATCCGGTTGCGCGATCCTTTACTCGGAGGATATGCAGCATGGCCGGAAGTTTGGCGCGCTGAAAATTATCAATCCATTTTTGTGAGCTTGGACGAATGAGACCATCCACGCTGCATCTGATCTAAAGACCGGCGCTATTCTTTGACAAACGCCGCACGCATCCGCTTCCAAGTTGTCTCAAGATCCTCCGGCAGAATGCGTGTCTCGGCGATTGTGGTCATGAAGTTGGTGTCGCCCAGCCAGCGGGGCATGGCGTGCAGATGCAAATGTCCGGCCACCCCCGCGCCTCCGGCCCGGCCCAGATTCAAGCCGAAGTTGTAGCCTTGCGGATGATACAGCCCTTCCAGCACTTGCTCGGTGCGCTGCGCCAGATCCATCAACTCATGCGCAGCCTCGCCGGGCAGTTGCGCCAGCCGGTCCAGATGCGCGTAGGGCATCACCATGACGTGGCCGGAGGTGTAGGGGTAGGCGTTGAGGCAGACAAAACAATGCCGGCCGCGATAGACCAGCCCGCCCGTAGCCTCGGCCTCTTGCGCGCTCATTCCTTGAGCAATCGCGAAATCAATGCTGGCGATCAAGTTGCAGAAGACGCAATGGTGGTCGCCCGGCCAGGCCGCAAGGCTCGCCGGAACGCCGGCGCGCTCGGTCTTGTCCGCCGAGGTAATGTAGGCGTAGCGCCAGGGAGTGAAGAGAGTGTCCATAGGATGGGTCCGTCTGCATCAGTATAGAGGGTTATTGCGCGGAGGGTCTCTTTGTGCGCAACTCCATTGTTTCTGCCGCCTGCGGATGAATTTTCGGTTGCAATCAAAAAATCAACAACCGTATGCATTGACGGTCTAAAGTGGCGGTTGCTACACTGAGGGCGTAGCTTGCTGCGCGGATTCCAGCAGCGAGCTGCGGCCGCCCTCCAGCTACTGCGTTGCCTGCCGGGTGTATCCCAAGGAGATCAGACACCTCCCACCCCAGCCTTCACTGGCTGGCGGAAGTGTCCTTTGTAAGGGTACGCTTGTCACAAGCGCCTACGGGTGAAGCGGCCTCCGCTCCCGGTTGACGGCCATCGCAACCGACCGAGCAGCTTCTTCGGCAGTTTCTTTCACGTCGTCGGAGCCAAGGAATCCCGGAGCTGGCACGTACATGGCAAACCCCCTCAATCCCGAACCCGAGAGCACAACCCTGAATACGCAAATTGAAGCCCTAACCCTTGACCCTGCGACGGAGCTTGAACAGCCGTTGCCAGAATCCACGTCCACACCTGAGACCGCCCCTGCAGTCGAAACACCCGCGCTGGACGCCGATGCCCCAACCGAGCCTCAAGTCGAGGCCGTACCCGTGGTGGAAGCCGCGGCAGAGGCTGAGCCCGCACCCGCAGTCGCGGAAGTTCCCGCGCCCTCCGAGTCTTCAGAACCCGTAGCCGCAGCCGAAACTGTAGTGGCAGCCGCGCCTGCCAAGGCCGCTGCTCTGGCGGATCATCTGGAGTCCCTGGATGATTTTTCCGCCGCTCTTGAAGCCTTTGAACGCGAGCAGGCCGCCGAGGCCGCCGCCGTGGAAGCCTATGGCGACAAAGTGGTCACCGGCACGGTGCTCAAACAGACGGAAAAGCATCTGGTGATTGATGTGGGCCTGAAGTCCGAGGGGCTGGTGCCTCTGGATCAGGTTCTGGATCACACTGGAGCGGTCAAGTTTCAACCCGGCGACTCGATTGAAGTGGTGATTGAGAAAGAGGAGCCGGAGGGTGGCTATCTGGCCAGCTATGAGCGTGCGCAGCGCCTGCGCGTCTGGGACGCGATTGAGAAGGCCGCCGCCGACAAAACGCCCATCACCGGCACCGTGGTCAGCCGCGTCAAGGGCGGCGTGACGGTGGACATCGGCCTGAAGGCCTTTTTGCCCGGTTCACAGTTGGAGATTCGCCCGGTCCGCAACCTGGACGGCTATCTTGGTCAGCAGATTGAAGTTCGCGTCATCAAGCTGAACAAGAAGCGCGGCAATGTTGTGGTCAGCCGCAAGGAGATTCTGGAGGAAGAGCAGAACGCCAAGCGTTCCGCCACTCTCGATCAGTTGGGCGAAGGAACGGTTCTGACCGGCACCGTGAAGAACCTGACCGACTACGGCGCGTTTGTAGACCTGGGCGGCATTGACGGCCTGTTGCACATCACGGACATGAGCTGGGGACGCCTCACCCATCCCCGCGATCTGGTCAACGTGGGCGACGAGATTCAAGTCAAGGTACTCAAGTTCGACAAAGACAAGCAGCGCGTTTCATTGGGCTTCAAGCAGTTGACGCCCGATCCGTGGCTGGACGCCACCGAGCGCTACCCGGTGGGCGCGCACGTCCATGGCCGCGTTCTCTCGGTCACCGACTACGGTGCGTTTGTTGAGCTGGAGCAGGGTATCGAAGGCTTGGTTCACCTCTCTGAGATGACCTGGTCCAAGCGCCTCAAGCACCCCTCCAAGCTGGTCAAGCCCGGAGACGAAGTCGAGACCGTGGTCCTCAGCGTTAACCCCGCCGACCGCCGCATCTCACTGGGCATGAAGCAGTTGCTCGAGAATCCCTGGGAGAATCTGACGGACAAGTATCCCGCCGGAACCATTGTCGAGGGCCGCGTCCGCAACCTGACCGACTTCGGCGCTTTCATTGAGATCGAGGACGGCATCGACGGCCTGGTTCACGTCAGCAATCTGAGCTGGACCAAGCGCGTCAAGCATCCTTCGGAGATCGTCAAGAAGGGCGAGAAGGTGAAGGCTGTCGTTCTGGGCGTCGAGCCGCAGAATCGCCGCCTCTCGCTGGGCATCAAGCAGCTTCAGCCCGATGTCTGGGAGAGCTTCTTTGCCACCCATCGCGTGGGCGATCAGGTGCACGGCAAGGTTCTGCGCACCGCGCAATTCGGCGCCTTTGTTGAGATCGCGGAGGGTGTGGAGGGTCTTTGCCACATCTCCGAGGCCGGCGACGAAGCGGGCTCCAAGCTGGAAACAGGCCAGGAGAACGAGTTCAAGATCATCAAGATCAACGTCGAGGAGAAGAAGGTGGGCCTCAGCCTGCGCTCGGCGTCTCATCACGAGGCCAGCCGCGCTCAGGTGGAGAGCTACAAGAAGGATGCTCACAAAGCGCCCGTCTCCAGCTCCACCACCACGCTCGGCGACCTCATCAACTGGAAGAGCGAGAAGAACTAAGGCGCTCCTCCATCAAGCAAGACAGCAACGGCCATCCTTCGGGGTGGCCGTTTTGTATTCGGAGTGCCAGAGCTCTCAACACAAGTTTACTTCCATTATGTGTGCAAATTCCTGCATACAAATTCCGCTCCGCCGAAAAGTCGATTCTGTTGACAGGATCGGTTTTTCACTCTTCGAGCAATAGCCATACTGTTATTTCGTTATCACGTTCATATGTTCAAATATCACAGAGTCTGGTTGCCAAACTGCATGAATACACGCAGCAAAAGCGCTGACAAATACAGGGTTGCGGAATCTTCCCTTGTCGAGGCCAGTACTTCTGTATTTGATGTCGAAAGAGGATTGTTTGAAGAAATCAAGCTTATTATTCACTTCGGTTTTATGCGTGGTAGGCGCCATTGCAACGCTTCCCGCCTACGCAGACACACTGTACACCAACGCTGGTCCAACCTCTTACGGACAGAGTAACTCCGTCGAAGCCTATTCTATCGGCGGAGATTCTGCTATAGCGAATTCGTTCATGCTTTCTTCGAACGCAACGGTAACTGGCGTGGATTTTATCGTATGGAATCTCCCTGGCAATATGCTCAATAGCGTCGACTGGGCTATCACCACCGATCCATTTGGCGGAATCACGGAAGCATCCGGGACGGCAAACCCAACCGGTACCTATCTCGGTCTCGACGAGGTGGAGGGAGTGTACCCCATCTACGAAGAGTCCTTTACCTTTGCCGGTTTGCCGCTCGAAGCTGGCATAACTTATTGGCTTCAGCTCCAGAATTCTTCGGATCCTGGTTATTGGGACATCAGTAATGGTCCTTCGGTAGCATTTCAAAACCAAGTAGGAAATCTCGCCTATTATAGTGATTCCGGTTCAAACTCAGAGACCTTCCAAATCCTGGGCGATGGTACTCCAGAGAATGTCACACCGGAACCCTCCAGCTTTCTGCTGTTGGGCAGCGGGTTGGCTGGCCTGGCCGGACTCATCAAGCGCAAGCTGACGGCATAGGCGTCCGCAGAGAGAGAGAGAACGCGCAAGAGCGCGTTCTTTCATCAACCAGAATCGTTGCGGCCATCTTAAGGGATGGCCGTTTCATTTATGAGTGACTTCTTTTTCAAGCAATCCATTTCGCTCCAAAATGCAATTTCCTGCACACTAGCGCAAGGGAGGAACGGCAACTAGAAATTTATATTCATGAGGATCTAATCTGATTACACAATATTCATGCGCTTGATTCTTTATCTCTTTCATTAGTTCATCTACAAGAAAGTTTGGCTTAATAATTGCTTAACTTGAAACGGATTCTCATTTGAAGATGCGAATTCGTTCTGGAATCAGGTCTTGAGGAATGACGCTCACAAGAATGTGAAAGGAGTCTGAGAATGAAAATCAGATTTTCCGGTCTATTACTCTTGGCTGCTCTTCTTCTACCCACCGCTGCTTGGGCCGGTATGACGGAAGCACCCGCATATACCCCTTTGAACAACGCGCCCGCATGGGAGTTCACTTCGGTTGGCAACACATTGAATAATGGATTGGGTTATACCCTCGGCGAGGTCTTTACGCCCACCGAGGATATCTATGTCAACTACCTGGGCTACTACTACGACTCGGCGACGGGAATGGTGGAAAGCCATACTGTGGGCCTATACGATGCCGAAGGTGATTTGCTTGACTCGACCGTGATCACCGGCAGTTCCTCCTATTGTTCCCCCTCCGATGAAGCGCCAGTTGCCTGCCCTACCGCTTCGGGCACGCCGCACTTCCTGTACAACCCAACCCAGACGGTTGAACTGGTGGCGGGCCAAACTTACGTGCTGGAAGGAACCAGCGGGGTCATCGATCCCTATGCGTTCAATGATCCCGGCTTCAGCACGCTATGGCCGCTTGAGATAGAAGGCAGTAATGCGGTTGAGAATGGCGGCTTCACGTTGAGTTTTAACGGCTCTTCACCGGATGAGGATATTGGCGATGGTCCTTGGGGCGCCGACATGGGCTACGAGACGCCGGAGCCTTCCAGCTTTCTTCTGCTGGGCAGCGGGTTGGCCGGACTGGCCGGGCTTATCAAGCGCAAGTTGGCGGCTTGAGGGTTCACCGAATTTTCAATCAGAAACCGGCTCTGGCTTGGTGCGTAACCGCGTCAAGCCAGAGCTGTTTTCTTGGAAGTTGATTCTCATCCTTCACTGCCAGTGCGAAAAGAGAGAATCAGCCATGTTAAAAAGTAAATAATTTCTGTTTCACTATGCAATCTCTTGCACATTACCCACACTTTGCATCTTGCCCGCAGCGGTGAGCGAGGCATCGTTTACGCCTGAAAGGCAATGGCCATGCGACTGAATCCATATCACATTGATATGTTTATAGATCACAAACTCTGGTCAGAAAATTGCTCTCTAATGAGAAAGTTCTAAGTCCACTTGCGAATTTGGCGGAGATTACACCCAATTCCTCCAAGGCAACGCTTCAGCGAGTGCTTTGAACAATGAAAGGTACGTCCATGAAAAAATTAGCAGCTCTTTTTGTTTTTACTCTAGGCTTTACCCTTGTCCTCACAGTTCCTGCCAAAGCCAGCGAAATTCTTTATGACAACACCACAGACAGCTCCTATACCGATTATGGCTACTATGTGGGCGATGGCGAATTTGCCACGGATTCGTTCAATCTGTCAGCAGATTCCACCGTTACCGGCATCTCGCTGGGTGTCGAGCTTATCCAGGGCGGCCTTGACCCTGTGACCGAAGTTGACTGGCAGATCACCACAAGTCCCTTCGGCGGGGACCAGATTGACTCTGGTGTGGCAACATCGTTCACCGAATATGATTCTGCTCCGAGCTTTTCTGGCGGCGATGGTGGATTGCCAACTTTTGCCCAGATCTACTTCGACATTGACGATCCCGATCTGACTGCGGGAGTTTACTATCTTGAGATCGATTATCTGGCTGGGACTCTGAACGGAGAATACTCTGAGGTGGATTGGGATGTCAGCGGTGGCGATTCAACTGCCTTTCTAACCTACGATGGAAGTGTGGCCTCAAATACCTTCCAAATTCTCGGCACGGAGGATTCTGCCACGCCGGAGCCTTCCAGCATTTTGTTGCTGGGCAGCGGGTTGGCCGGACTGGCCGGGCTCCTCAAGCGCAAACTGGCGGCTTGAAAATCAGCCTGCGGGAAGCAAATTTCATAGTGCAAGACCACAACGGCCATCCTTCGGGGTGGCCGTTGTTGTCTTTGCGGGCAGGTGGAAACAAATGAGCAAAAGGACAGGCCGGAGAAGGCTCTGACTACCGAAACCATATTGGAGCTTGTTTGTCCTAAAAGAGAGAATGAATCGTCTTAAAAGATGCATTCCTTTGCATATATTTAATTTTAATTCTTCTCAAGTTATTGATATTAAATCGTTTCACATTGGGGATTGACGTGCATTTAAAGAGGCACTCCCGTTGTCTGTTCAATGCAAAACAGAGGAGCTTTCCCGGAGTACCTTCTTCCCCGGCCTTCCCCTTAGGCCCCGATATTTGAATGCAGGAGAGTCAATGATGAAAAGATATGTTTTGTTTTTCTGCCTGTTGGCTGCTCTGGCGTCACAACCTGCTTCCGCCGATCCACTTTTTACCACGCTGGGGCCCGGCAATTCATACTCACTTGGGGGCTGGTCTATTGGGGGCAGCGATTATGGCAGCGCGGAAATTGGAAATTCATTCACGCTGGGTTCCGCGGCTGACATTTCGGATGCGATTCTAGCGCTGGCCTACATCTACGGTGACAATGCGCCGATTGATCTTTCCATCGAATCCGACAACGGAGGATCGCCGGGCAGTGTGCTGGCAACGTTGACCCAGGTCGGAACGATACCTCCGCTTCTTCAGAACGACGTTTTAGTTGGTGGCGGATTGATTACCTTTACCTGTACCGGAGTCGCTTGCGATTTGGCAGCGGGCAATTATTGGCTGGTTGCCTCTGAGACGGATTCCACCACGCTTCAGGACTGGCTGGATACCTACAACAATGCACCGACAAATCTGGCACAGGCCAGTGACGGAGGCCCTTGGATCATCAATCCTGACTACGCGGAGACAGCCTTCCAGATGGATGGCAGCGCCGTTGCGACGCCGGAGCCGGGGAGCTTTCTGCTGCTCGGCAGCGGTCTGGCTACCCTTGCCGGGCTCATCAAGCGCAAGCTGACGGCCTGAATACTTTGGGCATAATGTATTGATTTGGAGAGGAATAACCATGAAGAAGTCGGCAATTCTCGCAGGATTGATTCTCGCAGTTACAGGCGCGGTTGCGGCGGTTCCCGCATTCGCAGACTCGACGCTGTACAGCAACCCCGGTCCCGGCACCTACACCGTCAACGGATGGGGAGCACCGACCTCGGATTCGTTCACTCTGTCGCAGGATTCTACAGTCACCGGTGCAATATTGACGATGTGGTTTAACGCAGGAGATAGCCCAACGAATGTGATCTGGCAGATTGACTCCAGCTTCACCTACTTTGACTCCAGCACCATACTGGCAGGCGGGGATTCGGATGTGGCGTCTTACAGTCTAGTGGAAACCTCTTATGGCTATCCAATTGATCAGTTCTCTATCGCCATCCCCAGCCTTGCGCTCGACGCTGGAACCTATTGGCTGGAGATTGACAATGTGGGCTCGGCTTTGGGGTATGGCGGCGGATGGGATGAGAGCGACGGCGCATCGCTTGCATGGAACGGCGCCGACGGGATAAGTCAGATCGGTTCGGAAACCTTCCAAATCCAAGGAGAACAAGACTCCAATGTTACGCCGGAGCCTTCCAGTTTTCTGCTGCTCGGCAGCGGTCTGGCCGGACTGGCCGGACTTATCAAGCGCAAGCTGGCGGCGTAGGTTTTCAACCATCAAAAAAAAGGGGGCAGGAACGGCACGAGAGCGCCGCTCCTACCCCCTCAACTTTGCTCTTCAAACTTCAGATGGATCCAGACTCTCCGCGGGCGGCGTGGCGTTGGCGATCATATTCAGATGCATCTGGCGCAGCACAACAACGATTCCGAGCGCAATCAGCACGGACACCAGGCCGAAGAGAAAGACGCTGGCGTATCCGAAGCCGCCAATTACCGCTCCTGCCACGGGGCCAACCAGGAAGAACGAAACGTCGGCAAAGGCGGTGTAGACGCCCAGCGCGGTTCCACGACAATACTCTGGAACGCGCTTGACGGCTTCGACGCCAATGGCGGGAAAGACCAGCGAGAAGCCAAATCCGGTGATGGCGGCGGCACCAAGGGCGATCCACGGCGCATGGGCGCGCCACAAAAGCAGCAGTCCAAGGGACTCCACCGAGAGGCAAACGATGGCCACCGGGAATCCGCCAAAGCGGTTGATGGTTTGGATGAAGAGCAAGCGCGCGGCGATGAAGGCCACTCCAAAGGCTGTCAGGCAGAGCGCGGCACCCGTCCAGTGGCGGCTGGCATAGAAGAGCGTGACAAAGGTGGCCAGCACGCTGAAGCCAACACCACCCAACGCCAGACCAAGGCCGTGCGGAGCCACGCGGACCATTACGTCACGGAAGGGCAGATGCTCGCCGTGCGTCACAGGAACCGGGCTCTTGCGGCTGGCCAGCCCAAGGCTAAAGGCGCCGATGAGCAGAATCAACAGGCCAATGGCCTCCAAACCCCACTGATGCCCTCCGCAGGCCGAATCGAGAACCACGCCCAGCGGCGCGCCCAAGGCCATGGCGCCGTAGGTGGCGATGCCGTTAAAGGAGATCACCTTGGCCATGTTCTCTTGCCCGGCGCTGCTGATGCCCCAGAGCGTCGAGCCGGTCGATCCCAGGCTCTCGCCCACGCCCAGCAGCAATCGGCTGAGCAGCAAAATGCTCATGCTCAGCCAGGGAATCGTATGCAGCACGGCCGCAACCACCAAAATCGCGCCACTGGACGAGCAGGCGCCCATCCCCCACAACACGGAGACTTTGGCCCCCGCGCGGTCGCTGATGCGGCCGGCCCAGGGGCGGCTGGCGAGCGTGGCCATGTACTGAATGCTGATGACCAGCCCGGCCAGCGCTGCGCTGTAGCCCATGCGCAGATGGACGTAAGGCGGCAGAACAGCCAGAGGCAAGCCGATGGAGAGATAAGCAATGAATGTGAAGTAAACAAAGCCGATGATGTGCCGCGCACTGCCCTTCTCAACTTCAGAGGGCGATTTGGCGTCGGCAGCGGATGGGGTCATCTCTTGGGAATCAATCTTTGAATCAGCTTTTCTCTTTTAGTATAGCGGAGGCGGCGTGCGGCGGCTAAACGGACGATAGACTGGAAGCATGGCGGTCAGCTTTCATGTGGAGAACTTCGGTTGCCGCGCGGCGCGGGCCGACGGCGAGGCGGTCAGCAGCCGTCTGCACTCCGAGGGGCTTTGCACCGGTGAACCCTCCGCTGCAGAGGTGGTCGTTGTCAATACGTGCAGCGTGACGGCGGAAGCAGACCGGGCCGCACGAGCGTTTATTCGCCGAACGCATCGCCGGAACCCGCAGGCCAAGATCGTGGTTACCGGCTGCTACGCGCAGCGCGCGCCGGAGGAGTTGGCCGGCCTGGCGGGCGTCGCTGCCGTCATCGGCAACAGTCACAAGGCCCTTGCGCCGGAGATTATAACGGGGCTGCTAGAACGAACGACGACTCACCCCGGCAATGATCTGATCCAAATCCAAATGCCAAAGAACCCGGAGCGAGCGATCAGCGAACCGATGGCCCCACCGCAGGTGGCGCAGGTGGTGTGGGCCGATGACCGCTTTGCCCACTCTTTTCTGGAAGAAGCGCAGATCACTCCCGGCGCGCAGACCCGGCCCAACCTCAAGATTCAGGAGGGCTGCGGCAATCGCTGCACCTTTTGCGTGATTCCGGCCACGCGCGGCCCTTCCAAAAGTCTGTCCGCCGCGGCGGTTCTCCTGCAGGTGGAGGGCTTTATCGCCGCCAGTGGCAAGGAGCTGGTGCTCTCCGGGATCAACCTTGGCCGCTGGGGACGGGATCTCTCCGGCTCTTCGGGTTTACAGAGTCTGATTGGGATTCCTGGTTTCCCACCCATTCGCAAAGAGCGCGAATGGATGGGGCACCCAGATTTTTTAGAGACTCCAACGCCACGAACGCTGGCGGGGCTGCTGCGCACCATCTTCGAGCAGACCGAGCTGCCGCGCCTGCGCCTCAGCTCGATTGAGCCGATGGACTGGGACGCTGAGTTGATCGCAATCATGGCGGAGTACGGCGGCAAGCGACTGGCGCGCCACGCACACCTGCCGCTGCAATCCGGCTCGGATGCCGTGCTGCGCCGGATGCATCGGCGCTATCGCCCCTGGCACTACGCGGAAAAGGTTGCCGCGCTGCTCAAAGCCGCTGGGCCGGAATTGACGCTGGGCGCGGATGTGATGGTGGGTTTTCCCGGTGAAAGCGACGCTGAGTTCGAGGAGACATGCGCTTTCATCCAAGCGCTGCCCTTCGGCTATCTGCACCTCTTTCCCTTTTCGCCGCGCCCTGGAACGCCCGGCTGGGCGATGCACGCCGAGCGCCCGGTCCAGCCCGCGGTAGTCTCCGAACGAATGGCCGCCCTGCGCACGCTGGCCGCAGAAAAGAGCCGGGCTCACCGCAGGCAGTTCATTGGCCAGGAACTGGAGGCCATCACGCTGAATACGCCCGCCGAGATGGCCGCGCGCGGCCTGACTGCTGCGCTGACGGAGAATTTTCTGCCGGTCGAGTTGGAAGGCCGCTGGGAAGCCAACCAATTGGCGCGCGTGCAAGTGAACGCGCTGAAGGCCGATGAGACGCTGGAAGCAGCGGTTGTCGAGCCTCAGAGGCTCAGTAATTTGCTGCTGTAATATCCGTCAAAGAGAAATCGGTACCCTTGAAGAGCAGTTCCTCGCCAGTCTCCTTGGCCAGCGCGTAGGCCATGCAGTCGCCAAAGTTAAGCTTGGCCGGATGGCGTCCCTTGCCGTAGCGTTCAAATGCTGTTCTCGCTAAACGCGCCTGTGATTCTGTGAATGGAACGATCTCCATCTGACTCCGAGAAACATAAAAATCGAGGTCGCGTATGCCAACCTCTGCTCGCCTTGATAAAAGTATCATCGATGCTTCCAAATAGCAGGAGGCTGGCAACCGGCGAATGGAACTCTCCGCAAGCGCGGTCGTGAGCCTAAGTGCCTCCGGTTCATTGAGCAAGATCGCCACCAGTGCGGACGAATCAATAATCATGAGGGAAGTCCGTTCTCGTCCCAGCCCATGATTTCATCTTCCGTACGGTCATCAAGGACTGGAAGGGATGCACAGTGGTGTGCAATTGCCATTAGATCGGCAATCAGTTGACGTTTACTTTCTCTCTTACGTTCCTCCCGCTGCAACTTCTCCCGTATAGCCTGCAAGACGGCAACCGTGATCGTCTCCCCGGTGGTTGCGGCAAGGCGGCGAGCGAGCCGGTCTGCTTCCGGCAATTTGATGCTGAGCGCCATCTACCTATCCTCCTGTTTGTCTACCTGTCTATATCATAACGCGAATTCATGTCGATGAAACCAGCGAACGTCTCAGGCTAGACTCTTTATCTCACCCCGCCACTCTTCCCGGAATGGCCTTCCTGCCACCACTTCGCACGGCATTTTTCGCGCCCTCGCAAAAAATCGCGCTAAACCCTTTGTTCAGATAGGCCGGGCCAATGCTATACTCAGGTTGCGCTCTTGTGCTCGCAGCACCTCCGGCTGACCCCGGGTGGCGGGCGGAAGCGACTTTTGGAGGAGCACCATCGCACTCGACAAACGTTCTGCCAAGTCCTTTATTCGCATCAACGAGAAGATTCGTGCGCGCGAAATCCGCGTTATCGACGAAAACAGTGAACAGCTTGGGATTCTTCCGCCCTTCGAGGCGCTGAGAATTGCCCGCGAGCGCGGCCTGGACCTGGTCGAGGTCTCACCCAATGCCATTCCCCCGGTCTGCCGCATTCAGGATTACGGGCGCTTCCTCTATGAGAAGGAAAAGAGCGACCGCGCCGCCAAGAAAAAACAGAAAGTCATCACGGTCAAGGAGTGCAAGTTCTCCGTCACCGTGGACGATCACGACTACCAGACCAAGAAAAATCAGGCGATCCGCTTCCTCAACGAGGGCGACAAGGTCAAGGCCAGCTTGCGCTTCCGTGGCCGCCAGATGGCTCACCGCGAGTTGGGCTACGCCATCATCAACCGCCTGATTCAAGACATCGGCGACGCCGGCATCGTCGAGTTCATGCCGCGCATGGAAGGCACCATCCTGCACGCCATTATCGCGCCCTCCAAAAAGCAGGAGCAGGTGGTCAAGCCCAAGCCGGTTGCGCCGCCGGTTCAAGCCGCCGCGCCGCTTCCGCCCACGCCTCCAGCGCAATAAGCACTTTCTTGTTCAACCAAAGACAAAACGCCCCAATTCTTTGAATCGAGAATTGGGGCATTTTTCTGTGCTTTCCATCTCAGCACATTCAGAGCGGCAGGTTCGTCTATCATGATGCCATGACCAAACTTCGTTGGGGC
>CAZYCV010000017.1:0-61745 GCA_964645305.1 uncultured Occallatibacter sp.
CAGATGCCTTTGGCGAGATTGATCGAGCCATCCAGAAGGCGCTTGCGCAAAAGTAGCCGCCCTTCTTGAATTCGACCTTTGGGAGTTCCGGCGGCGCATGAGAATCTATCAATTTGAGTGCATTTCTGCCCTGGCGATGAATTGCTACTTGACACAGTATATGTGCGCACATATACTGTGTCTATGAATATCACCCTCTCCATCGACGAACAGCTTGTCGAGAGCGCGCGGGAGAAACTTCGCGCCGTCGGCAAGAGCATCAACCAGGAGATTCGCGATCACTTCGAGCATCTTGTTGGTGAAGACGATGTGGAGCGCAGAATCGAAGAATTCCATAAGCTTTCTGGCAAGGGCAATTCGCATGGTTGGAAGTTCAACCGGGAAGAGCTTTATGAGCGGAGATAGGCCGAGTTCAATTACGGATATCAACACTTCCAAGACTCACCTATCCAGGCTTGTGGCTCTGGCTAAAGCAGGCGAAGAAATCGTGCTTACCAGATCGGGTAAACCGATAGCGAAATTCCAGCCCTCGGTCACTCCAAGGCTGCCGCGCACATTTCTGGATACAAACGTTCTGGTGTATTGCGATGACGAATTGGAACCTGTGAAGCAACGGAGGGCTTTAGAAGTCCTTGATGAGCACACGCGCTCCCGAACAGGAGTCGTCTCGTTGCAGGTACTCCAAGAGTTCTTCGTTACGGCCACTCGAAAGTTCGGTCTTGATCCCGGGACGGCACGCAGAAAAGTTGAAATCTTCGCCATGCTCGAAGTTGCCGAGCCAAAAATCAGCGACATTCTTGCCGCCATTGATCTGCACCGGTATCATGGCTTCTCCTACTGGGACGCATTGGTACTGCGCATGGCCAAACAGGCGGGCTGCCGCCGCGTGCTCTCTGAAGATATGCAGCATGGACGCATCATCGATGGCGTGGAAATCGTCAATCCGTTTTTGTAGCTTATGATGCGATAGTCTCTCTCGGATGAAGGTAGATGGCGCCACCGCAACTGGTTGGCGTTAAAATAGAAAGAAGCATGGCCCTCCATCAGCCCATCCCGGCCCTCCTCTAGCGGCGCTCGCCGCCTATGCTTGTTCCACGCCATTTTTCCAATTCAAATTGACAACTGCAGCAACGCGCCCGGCGCCAGCGCATGAATTGAATGTGCGCCACGAGGCTTTCTCATGATTGACCGCTTGGAACAGATGGAGCAGCGCTATGAAGAGCTCTCCGCGCAGCTCTCGCAACCTGAAATCGTCAACGACCGCGAGAAATACCAGAAGGCCGGCAAGGCGCTCAGCGACCTGGAGACGCCGGTGATGAAGTTCCGCGAGCTGAAGATTGTGCGCCTCGGATTGGCCGAAGCGCGCGCCATGCTTGCCGACCCGGACATGAAAGAGATGGCCGAGGAAGAGATCGCCCAGCTTGCGCCCCGCGAGCCGGCGCTTGAAGAAGAGATCAAAATTCTGCTGCTGCCCAAGGATCCCAACGACGATAAAAACGTCATCCTGGAAATACGCGCCGGAACCGGCGGCGACGAGGCTTCGCTCTTTGCCGCCGAGGTCTTCCGTATGTATCAGCGCTTTGCAGAGCAGCACAAATGGAAGATCGAATTGCTTTCCATGTCCGAGTCCGGCGTCGGCGGCTACAAAGAGGTTATCGCCATCATCGAAGGCGAGCGGGTCTACTCGCAGATGAAGTGGGAGTCTGGCGTCCATCGCGTGCAGCGCGTGCCGGAGACCGAGACGCAGGGCCGCGTGCACACTTCGGCGATTACGGTCGCCGTACTGCCTGAAGCAGAAGAGGTGGACGTGAAGATTGAAGCCAAGGATATTCGCATTGACACCTTCTGCTCCTCCGGTCCCGGCGGGCAATCGGTGAATACGACTTACTCCGCCGTGCGCATCACGCATATTCCGACCGGCACGGTGGTTAGCTGCCAGGACGAGAAGTCGCAGATCAAGAACCGTGAAAAAGGAATGCGCGTGCTGCGTTCGCGGCTCTACGAACAGGAGATGGACAAACAGAATGCGGAGCTGGCTCAGGCGCGCAAGTCGCAGGTGGGCACCGGCGACCGCAGCGAGAAGATTCGCACCTATAACTTCCCGCAGAACCGGCTCACTGACCACCGCATTGGACTTACGCTGCATCAGCTCGACTTGGTGATGGAAGGCCGTTTGCAGCCGATCGTTGATGCGCTGATTACGCACTACCAGGCCGAGCAGTTGAAAGCCGGAATGTAGCGCCGGTCTCCAGACCGGCTGTCGTGTGGGCGTCCTCGCCCGCACTTGTCTGCAAGAGGCCAACAATGATCCTGAAAGAATGGCTTAAAAAAGCCGAAGCACAGCTCGCTGCCGGTCTGCATCCTGAGCGGGCACGGCGGGATGCGGAACTTCTTTTATGCCATGTGCTTGGATGTGACAGAGCTTGGTTGCTGACACATTTGAACCATGGAATCGAAGCGGAACAAGGCGAGCGCTATGATGCGCTTTTGGCGCGTCGTGCAACCGGCGAACCCCTCCAATACATCCTCGGCGAAACGGAGTTTTTCGGACTGCCCTTTCGCGTAACGCCGGATGTGCTGATTCCGCGGCCTGAGACGGAGCATCTGGTTGAAAAGGTGCTGGAATTGGCCGCGCAAGTGCAAGGCGCAGGGGCTAAAGCCCATGACGGACATTCAACATTTGCGGCACGACTAAAGTCGTGCCCTGTCACAGAACCACCTCATTCATTCGTCTTTGAAGCGCCACGCATTGTGGACGTGGGAACCGGCTCAGGCTGCATCGCCATTGCCTTGGCGCATCATCTACCCGATGCCAAGATCACGGCGATCGATCTCTCGTCCGAGGCCCTGATTCGCGCGAGTGAGAACGCCGCTCTCAACCACCTCTCACCTCGAATCCGGCTGCTCGAAGGCGACCTGCTTGCCCCAGTCGCCGGAGAGCACTTCGAGATCATCGTCTCCAACCCGCCTTATGTGCCTACTGCGGACCGCGATACGCTCTCCGTTGAAGTCCGCGAGTACGAACCGGCGCAGGCGCTCTTTGCCGGCGAGGACGGTCTTGAAGTTTATCGGCGCTTGATTCCCGCCGCCTTTGACGCGCTCGTCCCCGGCGGCTACTTGCTGCTCGAAATCGGCTACGGCCAATCGCCCGCCATCACCCAACTACTCACAAGCTCAGGCTTCCAGCAGATTGAATTTGTCCCTGACTTGCAGGGCATTCCGCGCGTCGCCTGCGCTCAGCGTCTATCCTGAAATACACATTCAACTCATCCAGAAATGTTGTAGACTCAACCACTGAAAGGAACCTTTCCATGCCTGCATCCCACGGTTACGGTACACCCAATGCACACTCTCCTCTGGCGCCAATCAACTTTACTCGTCGCGAACCCGGCCCAACTGAGATCGCCGTCGAGATTCTCTACTGCGGCGTCTGCCACAGTGACCTGCACATGGCCCGCAATGAGTGGGGCCAGTCCATCTATCCGCTGGTCCCCGGTCATGAAATCGTCGGACGGGTCTCAGCAATCGGCGGCAAGGTGACCAAATTCAAGGCTGGGCAGATTGCCGCCATCGGCGTGATTGTTGACTCATGCCGCAAGTGCGGGCCCTGCAAACGTGACCAGGAAAATTACTGCGACGAGGGCCCCACGCTCACTTACGCCGCCACCGACCGCGTGGATGGCTCCATCACCATGGGCGGCTACTCCAACAATTACGTGGTGGACGAGCGCTTTGCCCACACCGTTCCCGCCAACCTCGATTTGGCCGCCGTCGCCCCGCTGCTCTGCGCCGGCATCACCACCTATTCGCCGCTGCGCCACTGGAAGGTTGGACCCGGCATGAAGGTGGGCATTGTTGGCCTGGGCGGACTCGGCCACATGGCGCTCAAATTCGCTCACTCCTTCGGCGCGCACACCGTCCAGTTCACCACCAACCTGCGCAAGAAGGAAGACGCCCTCAAACTCGGCGCGGACGAAGTTGTCCTTTCCACCGACGAGGCCGCGATGAAGGCCCACACGAACTCCTTCGACTTCATTCTGGACGCCGTCTCTGCGCCGCACTCGGTTGACGCTTACACCGCGCTGCTCAAGCAAGACGCCACCATGTGTCTGGTCGGCCTGCCTGACAAGCCGCCAGCCGTCAGCATCTTCAATCTGATTGGCCGCCGCATCTCAGTGGCGGGCTCCATGATCGGCGGAATGCCGGAGACGCAAGAGATGCTTGACTACTGCGGAGAACACAACATCGTCTCCGAGGTCGAGGTGATTCCCATCCAGAAGATCAACGAAGCCTTCGAGCGGATGCTCAAGCAGGATGTGAAATACCGCTTCGTGATCGATATGAGTTCGCTGGGATAGCCACGGAAGCCCAATCGATGACTGGGAGCCCCACCCTGGCCGCATCTTTGTCTTTGCGGCTAGGGTGGGAAAGAGCGGCGCATTTCTAGAAGACCGGATCAATCATTGCCGAAGATCATCTCTGCGGCATAGAATCTCCTCTGAAATTGTTTTCACGAGGAATCTATCATGCGCGTTTTTGCTTCAGTCTCTCTCGCCGTTCTAGCCCTGGCTTCTCTCACTGCATCCACACAAACGCCCGTTAAAAAGCTGGCCGCACCGCAGGTCGCTCTCACCCCGCCCATCGGCTGGAACTCCTGGAATTACTTTGCCGATAAGGTCACCGATCAGAACATCCGCGACTCCGCCGATCAAATCGTCTCCACCGGCATGAAGGATGCCGGCTACATTTATGTGAACATTGACGACACCTGGGAGGGCGAGCGCGACGCGAGCGGCGTGCTGCACACCAACTCCAAGTTCCCTGACATGAAGGCGCTGGCCGACTACGTTCACTCCAAGGGCTTGAAGATCGGCATCTACTCTTCGCCGGGCCCGAAGACCTGCGGCGGCTACGAGGGCTCTTTGGGCCACGAGGAGCAGGACGCCAAAATGTACGCCGCGTGGGGCATCGACTACCTCAAGTACGACCTGTGCAGCTTTATCGGCGACGTGATGCAGAAGCAAGCGCCCAATGACCAGGCCGCGCAGATGCGCATCATGATTGCCGCCTACGACAAGATGAACAAAGCGCTCAAGGCCACCGGGCGGCCTATCGTTTTTTCGTTTTGCCAGTACGGCTGGGACTCGGTTTGGGAGTGGGGGCCCTCTGTGGGCGGCAACCTCTGGCGCACCACCGGCGACATCACCCCGGATTGGGATCGGATGTACGCCATCCTCAGCCAGCAGGAGGGCCTGGAGAAGTACGCCGGCCCAGGCCACTGGAATGATCCCGATATGCTTGAAGTGGGCAACGGCAAGCTCTCGCTTTCGGAGAACCGCGTACACTTTTCGATGTGGGCGATGCTGGCCGCGCCTCTGCTGGCCGGCAACGATCTGCCCCACATGAAGCCGGAGATCAAGGCCATCCTCACCAACAAGGACGTGATTGCCATTGACCAAGACCGGCTTGGCAAGCAGGCCGCGCGCATCTACTCGGACGGCGAGGTTGAGGTTTGGAGTCGGCATCTCTCCGGCGGCGCGCTGGCCGTGGCCGTCATCAATGTGGGCAGCGACCGCTACTCAACGCATCCCTTCCATTTGAACCTGCACAAGCTTGGTCTAGGCGACACGCAAACCGGCAAGGATCTGTGGACCGGCAAGGCGGTTACGCTGACGCAGAACGAGCCGCTTGAGCTGGCCAGCCACGACATTCTGCTGGTGCGGATCGATGCGCCGAAGGTGCTGGCCAAGTAAATGAAAGTTGGTGGCCTCCCAGATCCCCAAAGCGGGATCTGGGGCTCCAACTATCGTCTCGATTCCGCATTCTTGCGTCTAAGAAGTTAGGAGTAGAGATGAAACTTCGTTTTGTTGCCGCCGTTTTGTTTGCTTCATTGTGTACGGCTGTGCTCTCAGCGCAAGTAGCGCCTGCGGCACCTCCTTCAGCTTCGCCGTCAGCTTACGGTGGAGGCGGTCAGCGCGGCGGGCGCGGCGGTTGGGGCGGCGGCTTTGGCGGCAATGGAATCGCTGGGACGGTGACTGCGGTGGCTGCCGATCATTACACCATCAAGACTGATGCGGGCGAGAGTTATACGATCCACTTCAGTGTCAACACACGCATCCTGAAGCAGTCGATTCAGCATGAGCGCGGCGCGGGCGGCAATGCACCCAACCCCGGAGGCCGTGACCGGGGCGGCCCTGAAGGCATGGGCGGCAATCCTCCGCAGCCGCTCAAAGCCACTGACATCAAAGTCGGCGACGCAGTTGCGGCGATGGGCGAAGTGGATGCGGCAGCCAAATCCGTGGGCGCGGCTGTGATTGTGCAGATCGATCCGGAGCGCGCCAAGGAGATGCGGGAGCTGCAGGCCAGCTTTGGCAAGACATGGTTGATGGGCAAGGTGACGGCGATCAACGATGCCAAGGTTGCGCTGCAAAGTTCAGTGGACAACGCGGCTCATGCCTTTGTTGCCGATGAGAACACCACCTTCCGCAAGCGCCGTGAACCGATCACACTGGCCGATGTGCAGGTGGGCGATATGGTTCGAGTGGAGGGCGCGGTGAAAGATGGTGTCTTTGTCGCCAGCTCTGTCACGGTCCGGGAGATGCCGCCGGCGGGAGGGCCGTCTCTGCCGCGCGAGGGCGCGCCTGTACCCATGCCGCAGCCGAGATAGTGCAATTCCCACTGCCAAATACTTTTTTTGGGTAACGCGGGATTCAAGTCATTTAGACAGCCGCAGGTACAAGTTCTCTAATCGGTGGAATGAAGGCCTGCCTCGGCCCACAGAACCGCTTCCGCATAGCAAGCGACCAAAAACTCCCGGTCAAGGCCGTTGGCGGCCGCCAGTGTATCGCAGGTGTCCCAATCGCCGTACTCGTGACATTCCAACCAGTGAAGCAAGATTCGCTCACCGTTTTCCGTGCCCAGCAGCGATTTGCGGATCTCTTCGCGCAGGGGCAGCGCAGGCACAAGTTGCGCCATGGGGAGACGCAGCATGGCCGGCAGCATACTGAGCAACCCCAACAGGTACTGCTCGGTCGAATCCAGGGTGCATAACACGGCCGCCAGTTCACAGAATCGCCCGCGCACAAAGGCCATGCGGAGAATTTCAGCGGGCTGGCCGGCGTTCAGTTCACTGGCGATGGCCAGCATGGCAATGCGCCGGAAGGATTCCTCTCCCACCGCCAGCAGCGCTGCCTGAATGGACCGCACCTCCTGCCGCATGGCGCACATCGGCGAGTTTACCAGGCGCAACAGCCGGTAGGTCAGCGAGGGATCGCGCTTCAGCAAAGTGGTCAGCTTGCGGACGTCGATGACCTTGCCGCGCAGATGCTGCAAGATCTCTATATGCGAGAGGCTGTTTTCCGGGATTTTGTGGCTTTCGATCAGCGTAGGACGGCAGAAATAATATCCTTGGAAGAGAGTGAAACCCTCCCGGCAAGCCTCCGCGTACTCCTCTTGCGTCTCAATCTTCTCGGCAACCAGGGCCACGGTTACGTTCTGCAAATTCCTGAGCAGAGCCTGCCGCTCCACATAGCCGGTCTGTAGGAAATCGACTTTGATGTAGTCGGCAAGATGAACCAGCGGCTCAAGCCCCGGCTTCCAGGTGAAGTCGTCCAGCGCCAGCCGGAAACCCTCAGACTTCAATTTGCGGCAGGCGGCGATCAATTCTTGGGTCGGTTCCAGATCTTCAAGAATCTCCAGCACTGTCATTCCGGAGGGAAGCACATGAACCATCTCTCCCACCAGCGACTCGCGCGTGCAGTTCACAAAAGCAGGCAGACCGCCAGTCAGCTTTTCCAGGCCAAAGATAACCGAGTTATCCAGCATGGTGCGGGTGGCCATATCGCCGTCGCCGCGAAAAGCCGCTTCCGGGCCCGCGCGGAAGAGCAATTCATATCCGTGGACCCGTCCGCGCAGATCCAGAATCGGCTGGCGCGCCACGTAACGCATAACGCCCGGAAGATCCGCCAGCGCACATTCCGCCGGCGATGCGGGTTGTTCAGTTGTAACCCGTTCTGTGAGCGTCGCCATGCCTGCCATCCCGATTTGGTTATCGGCGGGTGGTTCAAGCAACTTGAGGTAGTTTCAAATTGAGACGTAACTATAGGGTATTGAATTGAGTCCAACGAGAAAATAGGTAGCGCCGACCTCCTGGTCGGCAGTAGCGTGGACCTCCCGGTCCACGCCCTGACAAGAATGGAAGACAGGCCCCAGCCTATCCCATGAACATTCCGCCGTTCACGTCCAGCACCGCGCCGGTGATGTAGGCCGCCTCCTCCGAGGCCAGGAACTTGACCGCCCGCGCCACATCCAGATCCGTTCCGCGCCGCGCCAGGGGGATGTTGGCCAGCATGGCCGCGCTCACCTTCTCATCCAGCACCGCCGTCATCGGCGTCTCAATATAGCCCGGAGCCACGGCGTTCACGGTGATGCCCCGCGAAGCAACCTCGCGCGCCAGCGACTTGGTCAGCCCGATCAACCCGGCCTTGGAGGCTCCGTAGTTCACCTGACCCGCCTGTCCGGCCCGGCCCACTACGCTCGCCATATTCACAATCCGTCCCCAGCGATTCTTGATCATCGGCCGCAGCAACGCCTGCGTCAGCAGAAACGGTCCGGTCAAGTTGATGGCGATGACCAGATCCCACTCCGACCGCTTCATGCTCATCATCAGATTGTCGCGGGTGATGCCGGCGTTGTTCACTAGAATCTCCACCTTGCCAAACTTGTCCAGCACGGCCTTGGCGCCTGCTTCAATCGACTCGCCGTTCGACACATCGAGTTTGAAGGCCGCCGCCGTGCCGCCCAGCGCCTCAATCTCAGCCGCCACTGCCGCCAGTTTGACCTCGTTAATGTCAGCCAGCGCCAGTGTTGCGCCCGCCTTGGCCAGTTCCAGCGCAATCATGCGCCCAATCCCTTGCGCCGCTCCGGTTACCAGCGCAATTCTTCCCTGTATATCTGCCATCGTCTCCTTGAACCTCCAAACGCGCACAGCCGCGCGCTCCCTTTCGTTCCCGATTATAAATGGGTGCATCCTGCCTTGGCAGGCTGGAGAATTTTCAGTGTTCGCAAAGGTCATGGGTGCCCCACCCTCACCGCGTCTTTGTTTTTGCGGCTAGGGTGGGATGCCATGAACCTCATGCCATTACTTGATTGGAATCTGCAGCAGAACCGCGATATACTGGCGCACTTTGGCAATCATGCTTGGCGGCGCTTTGGAGTGGAACTCCGCCCCGCGCCCCGCCCAATCCATGCTCTTCAATTGATCGACAAGCACCGCACCTTCCACGTTCCCAACCGTGATCGGCAATGTGAAGGGGTACGGCTTGACTTTACTGGTCAAGGGACAAACCAAAGCCAAACCGCTGGCACGGTTGTAGCGCAGATCGGTGAGAACAATAGCTGGCCTGCGCTTAGCCTGTTCACGGCCAACCTGAGGATCAAAGTTTAGGAAGACAATATCGCCGGTATCCGGAACGTACGGGCCTACCATTCGACGGCTTCCTTACCGATCTCCGGCCCGATTGAAATCTCAGAATAGCGGTTTTCAGGAGTAATCTGAGCTACCAATTGAGCCAATGATGGAATCTCTCCCATCCGGTGTAGCTCCACAGCCCCATCGGAAGCTACCGCAATCTCCAGCGAATCGCCAACTCGCAAGCGCGCATCCTCCGCAATCAGCCTTGGAATCCTGACAGCTAGACTGTTTCCCCATTTCAGCACTTGAGCATGCATCACTTCTCCTATAGATACAATGTATCATCTTTCGTTTGGCAATGGTGCGATTAGAGCCACCTGACCCAGCCGCACCGCGCGATTGACGGCACTCAGAATGGCGTCGAGCGAAGCCGTGACGATGTTTGCATTCGTACCCACGCCAAAGACCGACTCCGCTTCGCCAAACTGAATCTCGACAAAGGCCATTGCCTTGCCGGATGCGCCCTTGCTGATCGACTGCTCCTGGTAGTCGGCGATTCCCATGGCGAGGCCGAAGCGACTGTTCATCGCATCCACAAAGGCATCGATCGGACCATTGCCGCGGCCGGTAATCAGCTCTCCCACGCCATCCCTCTTGACGTTTGCGTAGATTGTCACGGCTTCGTCGCTCGAACTCTCTGAGTATTGCGCGCAAGAGAACGGCGCTTTCTGCTGTAGATACTCAGCCTCAAAGGCGCTCCAAATCTCTGCCGGACGCACCTCGCGGCCTGTCTCGTCGCTGATCTTCTGAATCACACGGCTGAATTCCACTTGCAGTTTGCGCGGCAGCCGCACGCTGTAATCCCGCTCCAGCAGATAGGCCACGCCGCCCTTGCCGGACTGGCTGTTGACGCGGATAATCTCCTGATAACTGCGGCCAATATCGTTCGGGTCAAGCGGCAGATAAGGAACAGCCCACTGCTCCTTGCCCCCTTGCAGCGCAAAGCCCTTCTTGATCGCGTCCTGATGCGAGCCGGAAAAGGCGGTAAACACAAGCTCGCCCGCATACGGATGCCTCTGATGCACCGGCAACTGGTTGCAGAACTCGGCGCTCTCAATCACCTCTGGAATGTCAGAGAAATCGAGCCCCGGCTCGACGCCTTGGGTGAACATATTCAGCGCCATCGTCACCAGATCCACATTGCCGGTCCGCTCGCCGTTGCCGAAGAGTGTTCCCTCGACGCGGTCCGCTCCGGCCAGCAGCGCCAGCTCGGCCGAGGCAACCGCCGTGCCGCGATCGTTGTGCGGATGCACGCTTAGAATGATTGAATCCCGATGCTTGAAGTTGCGCCCCATCCATTCGATCTGATCGGCGTAGACGTTGGGCGTAGAGTTCTCCACCGTCGAAGGCAGATTGATAATCGCCTTCCGCTCCGGCGTCGGCTGCCAAACATCGAGCACCGCCTCGCAAACCTCCAGCGCGTAATCCAGCTCGGTGCCGGTGAAGCTCTCCGGCGAATACTCGAAGACCCACTCCGGACCTGGGAATTTGGCCGCGCAATCCCGCAGCAGACGCGCGCCCTCGACGGCGATCTGCCGGATGCCCGCGCGATCCATCTTGAAGACCACCTCGCGTTGCAGTGTGGAGGTCGAATTGTAGACGTGAACAATCGCCCGCGGCACGCCGCGCAGCGCCTCAAAGGTGCGCTCGATCAGGTGCTCACGCGCCTGGGTCAGCACCTGCACAGTCACGTCCGCCGGGATGCGCCCCGACTCAATCAGCTCACGGCAAAAATCAAAGTCCGTCTGCGAGGCGGCGGGAAAGCCGATCTCGATCTCCTTGAAGCCCAGCCGGACCAGCAGATCGAACATCCGGTTCTTGCGCTCCGAATCCATCGGATCAATCAGCGCCTGATTCCCATCGCGCAAGTCCACGCTGCACCAGACAGGCGCTTTGCCTATGGTCTTGCTGGGCCACCGGCGGTCCGTCAATGAAACAGTGGGCGTCGGATTGTATTTTGCTGCTGGATTCTTCAAGAAAATTCCCTCTTGCGTCCTTGCTGGCGCATCTCAGTGCAGAGTGCCACTTTGGTTCTCATTGTAAATGCCAAGGTCATCGACCAATTCCAAAGCTTCAATACAACCGAGCCGGGTTAAAAAATCAACTAATCAGATCCAACTCGCGCCGAAACCAAAGCCAAGATTTGAAATTGCAGGCCCCATCCCAACAAGCTTGGCGGATTTGTCCGCAAAAATCAGGCACTCTCTAACCGAAGGTTAGAGAGTGCCTGGAAGGTTCAATGCCCGAGTAGATTTAGCGCTTGTACTCCGGCAAGACCTGGTAAGTGGTGTGCAGCAGTTCTTCTGACTTGTGACCGGCTGGCTCGCCCAGGAACTCATCGTAGAGCTGCTTGATATAGGGGTTGTGATGAGAGCAGCGCCACAGGCCTGTCTGATCGTCGTTGTAGAGACCGGCGGCGCGCTTGGTGCGCAGTTCGTTGGTGGCGCCGTAAGGCTGTCCGCCGCCGCCCACGCATCCGCCCGGGCAGGCCATCACTTCAACGAAGTGATAGGGAGTCTCCTCGCCAGCCGCCTTGGCCGCGCGCACCTTTTCAAGCACCTGTTCGACATTGGCCAAACCGTGCGCCACGGCGATGCGCACCGTTTTGCCGGCGATTTCAATGGAGCCTTCCTTGACGCCCTTCAAGCCGCGCGTGACTTGGAATTCGACACGGGGAGAATCCTTGCCGGTAACGTAGTAGTAAGCCGTGCGCAGGGCAGCTTCCATGACGCCGCCCGTGGCGCCGAAGATGGTTCCCGCGCCGGTGTACGCGCCCAGGATGCAATCGGGCTGTTCATCGGGAACGGTAACAAAATCGATGCCGGACTGCTTGATCATGCGCGCAAACTCACGTGTGGTCAGTGAGACATCCACATCCTGATAGCCGGAGGAGCGCATTTCCTTGCTGCGGATAATCTCGGACTTCTTGGCGGTGCAGGGCATGATCGAGACCATGTAGATTTTGGCCGGATCGATTCCCTGTTTTTCCGCGTAGTAAGTCTTGGAAAGCGCGCCGATCATGGCGTGCGGAGACTTGCAACTTGAGAAGTGCTGAATCATGTCGCCATGGAATTTCTCCATGAAGGAGACCCAGCCGGGGCAGCAACTGGTGATCAGCGGCAGTTCGCCCTTGCCTTCCAGGAAGCGCGCTTTGAACTCAGTGGCCTCTTCGATGATGGTCAGATCGGCTCCGAAGTTGGTGTCGAAGACGGCCTGGAAGCCCATGCGGCGCAACGCAGCATAGATCTTGCCGGTAAGGTTCTCGCCGATGGGGAAGCCAAAGGCTTCGCCGATGGCCACGCGGACGGCCGGAGCGATCTGCGCAACGCAGAAGACATCGGGGTCGGCCAGCTTGTCCCAAACGGCGACGGATTCGTCGTATTCGGTGATGGCGCCGGTGGGGCAGTGCGCGGAGCATTGGCCGCAACGAACGCAGGGTGAGTCGGCCAGTGGAATATCGCCGGCTGCGGCAATGCGCGTATCGAAGCCGCGATTGAGGAAGCTGAGTGCCCAGACATCCTGATCCTGCTGGCAGACCTGAATGCAGCGGCCGCAGAGGATGCACTTGCGCGGATCAAGCACAATGCTGTGGGTGGAATCGTCCAGCGGAAGATCGGGAACGATGTTATCGAGCCCGCTGCCGGTGAGGCCGAAGTCGGCCGCCAGGCTCTGCAACTCGCAGTTCTGGTTGCGCAGGCAGGTCAGGCACTCATTCGGATGGCGGGAGAGGGTCAGCTTGAGCACCGAACGGCGCACCTGAATGATCTCCGCCGTCTCCGTCAGCACTTCCATGTTGTCTTCGACAGGAGTGCAACAGGCGCGCATCATTCTGCCGTTGCTCTTGTTCTGGACGACGCAAATGCCGCACGCCGCCGTGGCGTCCAGATCGGGATGCTTGCAGAGCGTGGGGATCTTCACGTGAACCTTGCTGGCGGCTTCCAAAATTGTGACGCCGGGCTCGACTTCAACGGACAATCCGTTAATCTTGGCGTGTATTTTCTCGGTCATGGCAGCTTCTTCTCAATTCCTGTACATTGGGCCTGGTGATCGGGCCCTGTCGATCCATCCTGCGATGGATGAGTTAGTCAATCGGATACGGCGAACAGACGCGGCGAACAAGTCAAAGATCAGGCTTTGGCAGTTGCGACGGGCTGCAACCTCTCAGTGAACTCCGATTCAAAGTGCTTGAGGGCGGAGAGGATGGGATTCGGCGCGGTTTGGCCCAGGGCGCAGAGCGAAGCCTTCTGCATGGCCTTGGCCACCTTGCGAATCTTGCGAACATCCTCGAGTGTTCCCGTGCCGTCCACAATGCGATCCAGCATCTTCAGAATCTGCGTGCCGCCGATACGGCAAGGGGCGCACTTTCCGCAGGATTCATCCACGCAGAAATCCAGATAGAAGCGGGCCAGTTCGATGACGCTGTCCTTGTCATCGATGACGATCAGGCCGCCGGAGCCCATCATGGAGCCCAACTGCTGCAGATGCTCGTAACTGACCGGCGTGTCGAACTGATGTTCGGGAATCATGCCGCCGGAGGGACCGCCGGTTTGAATCGCCTTGATCTTGCGTTCGGTTCCGGTGCCGCCGCCGATGGTCTCGACAATCTGGCGCAGGGTGATGCCCATGGGAACCTCGACCAGGCCGTTGTTCTTGATTTTGCCGGTAAGGGCAAAGACCTTGGTTCCTTTGGATTTTTCCGTGCCCTTAGAGGCAAACCACGCCGCGCCGCGCAACAGGATGCGCGAAACATTGGCCAGCGTCTCCACGTTGTTGACACAGGTTGGTTGATTCCACAATCCCTTGACGGCAGGAAACGGCGGACGCGGACGCGGTGTGCCGCGCTTGCCCTCAACGGAAGCGATCAGCGCCGTCTCTTCGCCGCAGACAAAAGCGCCGGCGCCCAGGCGGACTTCAAAATCGAATCCCCATCCGGAGTCGAGCACGTTCTTGCCGACGAGGCCAGCAGTGCGCGCCTGACGAAGAGCTTTCTCAATGCGCTCGACGGCCAGCGGATACTCGGCGCGGATATAGAAGATGCCGTTGGTTGCGTTCATGGCGCGGGCGGCAATCAACATACCTTCAATGACAGCGTGCGGGTCGCCCTCCAGCACCGAGCGATCCATGAAGGCGCCGGGATCGCCTTCGTCGCCGTTGCAGATGACGTACTTCACATCCGACTGCACCTTGCGCGTCAGATCCCACTTCAGGCCGGTCGGGAAGCCCGCTCCGCCACGGCCGCGCAGGCCGGAGTCGAGCAGTTCCTTGCAAATCTCCTCGGCGCTCATCGTCAGCGCCCGGCGCAGGCCCTGATAACCGCCATGCGCCAGATACTCTTCCAGCTTCTCCGGGTCGCTGCGACCGTTGTTCTCCAGCACCACGCGGTCCTGCATGGCGAAGAATGGCTCGTCAAGATCAAGGAAGTGCGTCTCCAATGCGCCGGTCGGACGCTCAATGGTGGCCCCGCCAACAATGGGAGCAACCACTTCGTCGACAACCGTGACCGCTGTCTCCGGCTTGATGTCGCTGAAGAGAACGTCCTTCTGGTTCTTGGCGGTCATGCGGATCAGCGGTCCCTTGCTGCACAGACCCATGCATCCGGTTCCGGTCACTTGCACTTTGGTGTCAAGCTGCTTGGCCTTGAGCTCGGCCTTGAGATTGGTGATGATCTGAGCGGCGCCGGACGATTGGCAGCCCGTACTCGAGCAACAAGTTAGACGCACATCGAAGGCCTGCTGCTTGGCTTTTTCCGCGGCAGCCTTGATTTCAAGTTCTTCGGGTTTCATAACAATCCTGTGTCTTGGTTGAGGTGCAGTGGGAGAAAACTATTCAGCCGCAGCTTCTTCATGAGCGACCACCATCGGCTTGTCTTCCTGGATGCGCTCGATCAAATAATGGCTTTCGCTGGTGTTGAGCTTGCCATAGACTTTGCCGTTGACGGCAGCCAATGGCGCCAAGCCGCAGCAGCCAAGGCAGCGAACACCCTGCAAGTGATATTCCCTGTCCGGAGTGCTCTGGCCTTCAGAAACTTGCAGTTCCTTCTCCAGACCCTTGAGCAGCTCACCCGAACCTTTGATGTGGCAGGCGGTTCCGGTGCAGACCGAGATGATGTACTTGCCCGGCGCCTCCAGCTTGAAGTAGTTGTAGAAGGTCACCACTTCATAGATGCGCGCCAGCGGCACATCCATCGCGCGGCCCAACTTCATCGCCGATTCACGCGGCACAAAACCAAGCCGGCCTTGCAGATCGTGCAGCGCCATGATCAGGCTGCCACGCTTCTTTTTCCACTTCTGCGCGATGACGAGTATCTCGTCTTTGGGCGCTGGCGCGGCCTTGGGCGCCGCCACCTTCACTGTCGTCGTTACATCGATCGCTGTGCTCATTTTTTCCTGTCCGCCAATGTTTCCGGGCTTGAAAATCTTTGCCCTGGAGAGAGTGCGCGCCACGCATCCATTTCGAATGCCACATACATAAGCAGCCGAAATCTGCTTTAGGAGAAAACTCCCTCTGGCTTAGACTCTACTGGCGGAAAGATACAACTGGCAGTGACAAGTATCACGATAGTGCGCGGAGATCGCGGGGAAAATTGAAACTATATGAGAAATCCCTAATATCTAAAGGGGTTAGCAAGCCCGATAGTTCGCAATGCGAGACAAACCACATTATGGTAAGCGAGGTTCTAGCGTACGCCAGTCAAGGATTGGTAACGCGCCATCGCAGATGGAAATGGTTGCAGAGCGCGCTGAAAAATTCCCAGACTATAGGCGATGGTCAACCCATAGTTGGTGATGGGCACGCCTGCCTGCTGGCACTCCATGATGCGGCTTAGCATCTGGCGGCGATTCCACATACACGCGCCGCAGTGAATCACCAGTTTGTAGCTCGAAAGATCATCGGGAAAGTCGCGCCCCTGCATCGGCACAAAGTCGAGCTTGACGCCGGTGTACTGCGTCAGCCAGCGAGGAATTTTGACGCGGCCAATGTCTTCACCAATGGGATGATGCGTGCAGGCTTCGGCAATCAGCACGCGGTCGCCGGAGCGCAGTTTTTCAACGGCCAGAGTGCCCTCGACCTGCGCGGCAAGATCGCCTTTGAAGCGCGCCATCAGAATCGAGAAGCTGGTCAGCGAAACCTCCAGCGGCGTATCGGCGGCCACTTTCAAAAAGGCCTGCGAATCGGTGACCACCAGTTTGGGCGGCGTCTTCAGACGGTCGAGCGCCGAACGCAGCTCACGCTCTTTGACCACCATGCAGAGCGCATCGGAATCGAGCAGGTCGCGGATGGTCTGCACCTGCGGCAGAATCAGACGGCCTTTGGGCGCTTCTTTATCAATAGGCACGACGAGAATGGCCAGCTCACCCGCGCCCACCAAGTCGCCGACTATCGCGGGCGAGTCAATGAAATCGGGCGGTGCAAGATCAAGCAGCGCCGCGCGCATTTCTGTGAGGCCAGTTCCGGTCACCGCGGAGGCCTGCACCACGCGCAGTTTGGCTGCTTGCAGGCGCTCGGTCAGCGCTTCATTCGGCACGGCAACATCGCACTTGTTGAAGACAACAAGAGTGGGAGTCTTCTGCTCGGCAAAGTCAGTGAGCAGGCCCTCTTCAAATTCGCCCCAGATACTGGCTTCCGCCACCAGCACGGCGATCTCGGTCCGCTCCAGCGCCTGGCGAGTCTTTTCCACTCTCAACAAACCGAGGCTGCCTTCTTCGTCGATGCCTGCCGTATCGATAAAAAGCACTGGACCGAGCGGCAAAAGTTCCATCGGCTTTTCCACGGGATCGGTCGTGGTTCCGGCAACCTCGGAGACGATGGAAACCTGCTGCCGCGTGATGGCATTCAGCAAACTCGATTTGCCCACATTGCGGCGGCCGAAAAAGCCAATGTGCAGGCGCAATCCTTTGGGTGCAGTAATCATGGGGTAGTCTCCTCACGCTTATAAATATCCAAGCCTATCGTTCTCGATTCCTTTTTCACCATCTCAGAATAAAACCGGTAGCTGTTCTGACGATTCACAGGATTACTCTCAGACACTAACATTCCTACCCAATATTGATGCCTGCTCCAGGTATCGAAAATGCTAGCTCCTTTATACGCATGAACAATGACTGAAGAGTCATTGAAATCATCGCTTTCACCAAAATTTCTAGTAATAAGAATATTTCCATTTTGAAATACAGTGCGGAATGTACATCCCATTCCTGTTTGACTTGCAAATGCATTCATCTCTTTGGAAACAAAAACAGGATTTCCAGTAATCCTCCTTCCAGATTGAATCGTCATAGGTACCCGGTCACGCCACATCAGAATCGTAGTAATAACGGGAAGTATAAAAGCAAAACTAAACAAGGATCTGGAATCACCAACAAAGAATAATTGGTCGAATCCCAACTTTTTCAATTGGTCGATCTCAGATTGATACCTCTGTTGAATTCGCATCTTAAAATCCGGGGAATCAATCTGTATATGCTCAATTTTACCTAGAAACCAATGGAATGGAAACAATATGATCGGCGCCGTAATTAATAAAAACACAGAAAAGATAAGATCGAATCTATGGGTCGATGAGTGCGAATTCCATAATGATATGACGCCAAAATAAAGAACGTAACATCCCCAAAAGATTTTGAAATACAACTGGCTGCGCTTGCCTCGGTTACTATCTCGTGGCTTGATTCCGCTTTTCTTCATGTCTTCTGGCACATCAATCTCCTTCCGATTCACGATAGCAGAGTTTCCAATGTGTTCAATTCAATCGAAGAAATTTCAAACTCAGTCTCGTTCAAGGCGTGGAGAACCCAACCGGCAAACCGCCTCCGGGCTGATCGCTTCGTCAAATTCTTTTTCGCTCATCCAATTGTTTTCAACCACCACGGCACGGAGTGCTTTGCTCTGTTGCTTCGCCAGTCGCGCGGCTTCTCCAGCACGCTCATAACCCAACGAAGGAACCAGCGCCGTGGCCGCGGCGGTGGAATTCTCCACGTGCGCGCGGCAGCGGGCTTCGTCGGCCTCGATGCCATCGATACAAAAACGGCAGAGCAGATCGTCGGCGCGGGCCAAAAGCTCTAGATTCTCCAGCAGGCAATGGGCAACGAGCGGCAGAAAGGCATTTAGTTCCAAACTGCCCGCCGCGCAGGCCGACGCAATCACGCTGTCGTTGCCCATCACGAGCATCGCGGCCTGCGTGGCGGCTTCGGGAATCACTGGATTCACTTTGCCCGGCATGATCGACGAACCCGCCTGCCGCGCCGGAAGTCGAATCTCACCAAAACCCGCGTCAGGACCGGAGGAAAGCAGCCGCAGGTCCGTTGAAATTTTAATCAGAGAAACGGCGTGCGCCTTTAGAATTCCTGAAACTTCGACAAATACATCTGTGTTCTGTGTTGCCTCAACCAGATTTTCCGCCCGCGCAAAGCCAATGCCGGTGAGCGCGCGCAACTGCTCGACGGCCTGGAAGATGAAGGCGCGCGGCGCGGCCAGGCCGGTGCCGATCGCCGTCCCGCCCAGGTTCACCACGCGCAGCCGCTCTTCGCATTTGTAAATGCGCCACCTGTCCCGATTCACCGCCTCGGCGTAGGCGCTCATCGTGCGGCCCAGCGTGGTCAACACCGCGTCCTGATACTGCGTGCGCCCCACCTTCACTACGTGCGCAAATTTCTTTTCTGCGCGCTGAAAGGACTCTTGCAGCGCAACGACTTTCTGCTCCAGCGCGTGCAGCAGACGGATCGCCGCCAGCCGCAGCGCCGTCGGATAAGTGTCGTTGGTGGATTGATGCAGATTGATGTCGTCCAGCGGGGAGATTCGCGCGTAGTTGCCCAATGGCTCGCCGAGCAACTGCAAAGCGCGATTGGCCAGCACCTCGTTCACGTTCATGTTGGTGCTGGTTCCGGCGCCGCCTTGCAGCGCGTCCACCACGATCTCGGCATCGAGCAGCCCTTCGCTCAGCTCGCGGCAGGCGCGCTCAATGGCGTCGGCCTTGGCCGCGTCGTTGGCCCACACACCCAGTGAGCGATTGGTCAGCGCGCAGGCCAGCTTTACGTCGCCAAAGGCGCGCACCAGGGCAGGATGCACGGGCCGCCCTGCAAGCGGAAAATTCTCCAGCGCCCGCGCCGTGTGAATGCCATGGAGGGCCTGCGCGGCTAGCGTTCGTTCGCCGAGGGAATCTCTTTCAATGCGCTGTTGGCTCATGCCTGCTCTCCGCTTCTATTGTCCATCTACTGCGCGCAAATATCCAAATGATGCGCCTCTTGCCAAATGGCTTTTACGCTTGGTCCTGACCGCAAGTGGTTTGGCCCCAGCGCGGATGGTTACAATATTGTGTAGGGAGCCGTCCAACCGCTATGTCTGAATCTGTTGCCCTTGCCCATCGCATCTCCGCATTCAACCTGTGCCGCAACTTCCTGCTGAGCCTTGCCGCAGTGTTGCTGGTTGCCTCCAACGCATTCGGCCAGTATGGATCGTCGGGAACCCATGTGAATGACAGTTCCGCGCTGCATCCTCCGGCCGGCGCACGCGTGGCGATTGTCGAGTTCGCGGATTTCGAGTGCCCGGCCTGCGCGCACGCCAATCCAACCGTGATGGCGGCCGCGGCCACTTACAAGATTCCCTGGGTGCGCCACGACTTTTTGATTCCCGGTCACGCCTGGAGTGCGCAAGCGGCGGTGAATGCCCGCTGGTTTGACCTGAACAAGAGCAAGGCCGTTGGAGAAGAGTACCGCAATCAGGTCTTTGCCAATCAGCCTTCGATTTACAGCCTGCAAGCGCTGCGCGATTTCACACAGAAGTTTGCCCAGAGCCACGGCGTCCAACTACCCTTTGCTCTTGACCCGCAGGGCAAGTTGCTGGCCGAGGTCAAGGCCGACAGCGAGATGGGCGTGCGCACAGGCATTCACCAAACTCCAACGATCTTCATCGTTACCGCCAACGGCAAAGGCGCGCCCTACCGCGAGGTTTCCAGCATCGATACGGATCTTTATCTGGACATTGACCAAGCGCTGGCGGATACGGCGCCGGCCAAATCAGCTGCCAAACCGGCCGTGAAAAAGCCTGCCGCCCATTGATTTTCGGAAGATACTCTTCCAAAAAGAGTTCAGTATTTCGGCACGGCGGGATCGACCTCGCGGCTCCATGCGTCGATTCCGCCGACCAGATTCACGACGCGCGGAAAGCCGGATTGCTTCAGGAACTCGGCGACGCGCTGGCTGCGCACGCCATGGTGGCACTGGACGATGATTTCGCGGTCGCGGTCGATCTCCGCGAGCCGTTGCGGGATCTCATTCATGGGAATCAGTTTGCCGCCAATCTGGGCTATTTCGTACTCCCAAGGCTCACGCACATCGAGGATGTACGCCGGCTCGCCGGCGTCGATGCGAAGCTTGAGTTCTTTGGCGGACCACTGCGGGATTTCGTTGGACATTCATTCCTCCAGAATTGCGGGATGCGCTCCCAGTGTGCGAGATTGAGTGTGCGGGGATGCAAAAATGCTGGCAAAAACTATCCATCCTTCTACTGTCCTCGCAGACTGGAAGGCCAAATTGAATCGAAAATTGCGGAATCCAAACTTTGAACAGGCAATTGAAACTTTGCGCGCCCACTCCTTTGATGTGGCGGCGCAGGAAGAAGTTGCGGGCGGCGTTCTGGTGAGCAAATACGGAGCGGGGGCTGTTCTGCTGGCCTCGGCGAGCGCGGATGCGCCCGTGGCCTTTGGCGTAGCTCCGGGAGCGCTGATCGGGGGGCGGGTGGCGCGATTGCTGGACCGCGGCTACCAGAAGTTCTTGCAGACGGATTCCTTTGAGATTCCCGCCACGGCCAGTCAGTTACGAGCGATTCATCTCTTCAGTGAAGAGTTGAAGATTTTGACGGGCATTGCCGATTGGTTCAATCAGGCCTTGGGAACGACCAGCGATCTGTACGAGTATGACCGTTTGAAGGGCCGGGATGCCGCGCCGCCCGCTGCTCGAAGTCCATGGGAGCAGGCTGAAGGCCATTGATTTCAAGGATTTCAGGTGAGCCATGGAAGTGGAAGAAGAGTTGGATGGGATTCCGATAGTGCACGAAGAGCGGCGTGCGGATCCACGCTACGCGGTGGAGGGACCGGCAGCCATCGTGATTCTGGAGCAGGGCGTCGGCTTTCGGTGCAGCGTTCTTGACTTGAGTCTATCGGGTTGCAGGCTGCACACCAGTCTGCGCTTTCCCGGTAGCGCGTGGGATCTCGTCGAGGTCTCCTTCAAGCTACGCGGAATTTCCTTGCGCTTCAACGGGCAAATTCAATGGATTGACGGACGGCAAAAGGTCGGTATCCGGTTTGTAAACCTGACAGCACGCCGCCGCGCGGAGCTGGCCGAGGTGCTGGCCGAGGTGAAAGCGTATAGCAAGCAACAGTGAATCGATCAGCGCTTGCGGGCGCGCTCGCGTTGCAGTTCGCGATAGACATCGCTTTTGGATTGGCCCAGTTCGCGGGCGATGCGCTTGAGAGCTTCCTTTTCATCGATGCCGGCCTCCGACTGAAGAAGCGCCACTCGGTCGGCAATGCGGATGGGAGCGCTGCCTGATTCGGCCGGCGCTTGTGGCCGCGCCTCCACCAGCAAAGTGATCTCGCCCCGAACGCGATCTCGGCTGGCTAGATCCAGACGGACTTCCGCGGCGGTTCCGCGTAGAAACTCCTCGTGCATCTTGGTCAACTCGCGGGCGACGACTACGCGCACAGCGGGACCAAAGACGGACTCAAGATCGGCCAGGGTTTCCAGGATGCGGTGCGGTGCTTCGTAAAGGACCAGCGTGCGCGGGGCCTGATTGCGCTGGACTTCAGCGGCCAAGGCCTCCAGGCGGGTGCGGCGCGCGCCGGCCTTCTCCGGCAAAAAGCCGATGAAATGGAACTCCTCCGTGGGCAGCCCGGAGGCGACGAGGGCGCTGAGCGCGGCGTTGGCTCCAGGGATGGGAATAACGGCGATGCCTGCAGCGATAGCGGCGACGACGAGTTGGCTACCGGGGTCGCTGATGCCGGGCATTCCGGCGTCGGAGACCACGGCGATGCGCTGGCCAGCCTTGAGCGCTTCCATCATTTCTGCAGCGCGCTGATGCTCGTTGTGCTGGTGGCAGCTTACGGTGGGCGTGGCGATTTCAAAATGGTTGAGCAGTTTTTGCGTTTGGCGGGTGTCTTCACAGGCGATGCGGTCCACGCGCTTCAGTACGTCCAGGGCGCGCAGCGTGATGTCGCCCAGGTTGCCGATGGGCGTGGCGACGAGATAAAGACCGGGAGCTAGCGAAGTTTGGCTTTCGATGGGGCTGATTGTATCCATAATCATTACCTTCTCATCCCAATAGACAGGCAGAACAAAAGAAAATCAATGTTTGACAACAATAGGACTCTCGGACAACTGATAAGGAGAAAATGTATGCTTTGTGGTGTAGTGGGATAATTTTACAAGTTTATCGTTTTTCCAAAGATAGTTTGTGACCTCATAGTGGTGGGTACACCAAACACAGTTATCTCCGTCATTGGAGTTCCAAACTTGAAAAGAGCCGCTGGAACGAATCCGAAACTGAGCTTGTGTGGTCCAAGTATTCCAAACAAAGGAGTATTTCCCATTCATTTCTGTAATAAGAACGAAGATTGTCGCAGCGCCGTCACCGATATTCTGGAATGAAGCTAGAAAACCCTTGCGATCTGCATCCAAGGGGATTATTGCAGCTTGTGTGAGGCTGATATTACCGAAAAAATCGTCTATAAAGCCAACTTGATTGTGAAAGGCATCGGCAATGCTAAAATCACAAATCTTCTCATTATCTCTAATAAAAGCGATATGTGGTTTAGGTTCAAACTGGTCTCCGGTTTCGTATATAAGAGAGATTTCTCCCTGACTCGACAAATTGGTTTGTTGCATCCAGCGGACTATCATCTTCGCAGGAATTGCCTTGCGGATTTCCTCGGAAACTTTGATCTCTTCGGCAGGATGAACCAATACGCCGAGTGGACTCCATGTAGAATTCTGGGCTAAGCAGGCGCCAGAAAGGCAGGCAAGATAGAGAATGGCGATTGTGCGACGCATATTAACCATATTACGGCCATTTCTTGTGCAAACTGTCAATCTCCGACTTTAGCTCTCCCGTTCGCGGGCTTCTTCGCGCTCCATGCGGCGCTGCTCGGCTAAAAGCGACATGGCGCCCATCAGGTTCTGCACGCTCACAATGCCCACCACGCGCCCGCTGTCGGCGACCGGAATCAGCGAGAGGCCGCGCCCGGTCTGGAGGCGGCGAATGGTGGTTCCCAGCGTGTCATCCGGGCGCGCCACCTGGAAGGCCTTGGACATGGCGGCTTGCACGTAGCCGTTGCCCTCGTTGCGCAGAGCTTCCACAATGCGTTGGCGGCTGATGATGCCCACCAGTTGCGGGCCGCGTACTACGGGAAACTCCTCTTGCAACGAATGAACGCAGCGCGTCAGCGCGTCAGCCAGCGTGTCTGAGGACGAGAGAGTGGCGAAATCGGTGAGCATCACTTCGCGCATATGCACGGTATCCACCACCGACTGAAAGAAAACGCCCTGATCCTCAATCTGCGCGCCGATCATGATAAAGAAGCCGGCGAAGCTCAACCAGTAGTCATGCAGAAACATTCCGGCGACCACGGCACCGAGCGCCAGCACCTGACCCAGTCCGGCGGCAACCCGCGCGGAGAGCGCCACGCCACGCTTGCGAGCAAAGTAACTGCGCAGCAAGCGACCGCCGTCCAGCGGATAGGCAGGTAAAAAATGCAACAGGCCCAAACCTGCCTGCATCCATACCATGCTGCGCATCAGGAATGCAGCGGAGATCCACGGACGGCTCAGCAGATCAAGATTTCCGCTGGCACCCAGAAAAACCGCGGTGAGCATGAGCGCTGTAGCCAGGTTGGCCAGGGGGCCGGCCATCGCCAGGGCAAACTGCCCGCTGCCATTGGTTGCGCCCTCCTGGCTGTCTGGATCGGCATAAGCAAAAAGCGCGCCGATGGGCAGCAGCAGAATGGCGCGCAGGCGCAATCCCAACCAGGCAGCCACCAGCAGCCGCGCCGTCTCGCGCACCGCAACCGCAGCCACCAGCACCATGAAAAGGCCAAAGCCGCTCCCCGCATTGTCGGCGCCGCTCAACCCAATGCAAGCCACCAGCATCAACGGAAAGAAGAGATGAACGCGCACCTCCACGCCCATCCAACTGCCCAACGGAATTGACCAGCCACGCATAAGACTGATTGTAGATTGTCGGGCCTCCGAGTCTCTGGGGCGCTTCCCGTATGCTGGATTGTGATGCGCATTATTGCCGGACAGTACCGTTCCCGCTCTCTGGAAGCGCCGCAAGGCATGGCCACGCGGCCTTCCAGCGACCGCCTGCGCGAGACGCTCTTTAATGTACTGGCGCCAAGAATCGAGGGCGCGGCCTTTCTGGATCTGTATGCCGGCTCCGGCGCGGTGGGCATCGAGGCGATCAGCAGGGGCGCGGCGCTGGTGGCCTTTGCGGAGCGCGCTCCGGCGGCGCTGAAGGTGTTGCGCGGGAATCTGGACAAGTTGGGAATCTCCAGCGGTTTCCGCATTGATTGCAGCAGCGTGGCCGCGGCATTGAAGCATTTGGGCAAAGAGAATCAGCGCTTCGATCTGGTCTTTCTAGATCCGCCATGGGATGCGGAGGCAGAGTACGCGGCCACGCTGAGAGCGCTGGGTGGGTCGGCGAAAGCTTTGCTGGCCGACAACGCTTTGGTGATCGCCGAGCATCGCCGCAAAGAGCATCTCGAAGACCGTTATGGCGCGCTCGAAAGCACCCGGCTGCTGGAACAGGGCGACGCGGCGTTGAGCTTTTATGCTGCGCGCACGCCGCTATAAGCAGAGAAACGGCCGAGGGGGCGATCTCACCGGGAAATCTTTCTTCACTTTCGCCGTGTACGGCGAATGATTTACCCTCAGAGTTGCTATGAAAGTTCATCGCACACTTCTCCTCCCTGCTCTGGCCGTGGCCTTTGCCGCTGCGGCGCTTGCCCAAACCTCCTCCAAGCCGGCGGACGATCTGCCCGACTCACCCACCGCGACACCGGCCGCGCTGACCCGCCCCAACGGTCCGACGGTGGTGATGGATACCTCGATGGGCCGCATCACCTGCCAGTTCTATCAGAAGCAGGCGCCGCTGGCCGTGGCCAACTTTATTGGCCTGGCCGAGGGAACGAAGGACTGGACCGACCCAACCACCAACAAGAAGCAGCACAACAAACCGTACTACGATGGCACCACCTTCCATCGCGTGATTCCGGAGTTCATGATTCAGGGCGGCGACCCGACCGGAACCGGAATGGGTGGTCCCGGCTACGCCTTCAATGACGAGTTCGATCCCAATCTGAACTTCGATCAGCCCGGCCGTCTGGCGATGGCTAACAGCGGCCCCAACACCAACGCCAGCCAGTTCTTCATCACCGAACAGGGCTACGAATCGCTCAATCAGCACTACACGCTCTTCGGCCAGTGCGACGCGGCCAGCGTTGAGGTGGTCAAGGCCATCGCCCGTGTGCCTACCAGCGGCGATAAGCCAACGACGCCGGTGGTGCTGAAGAAGGTGACCATCGTCCGCGAAGGCCAGCCGATGCCGCCTGATCCAAACGCCGCGCCCGGTACGACAAGTACATCGATGCCGGGAGCCGCGCCAAAAATGATGACTATCTCCGATAAAGAAGCAATAGAACAACTCGTCTCTAAAACACAGCCGGTATACCCGAATGATGCCAAGCAGGCGCATGTCCAAGGCACGGTTATGTTATCTGTAATCATCGGTATCGACGGTGTGGTAAAGGAGGTTCAGGTTATTCATGGCCCGGATCTTTTGCAACAGGCCGCCATCGAAGCCGTCAAAGAATGGCGTTTCCGGCCGTATCAACTCAATGGTCAGCCCGTCGAGGTCCGCGCAGCTGTTAATATCGGCTTTGCTTTGGCCAATTAACCGGACTATCTAACCCATCCAAACGAGGAAAATCATGTCACTTTCCGCAGGTACCTACGCCGTATTCTCGACCACCGAAGGCAAGATTACCGTCCGGCTCTTTGAGTCCGACGCGCCCATCACCGTCAAGAACTTCATCGAACTGGCCGAGGGCGGCAAAGAGTGGACCCATCCCACGACCCGCAAGAAGTCTACGGACAAGCTTTTTGACGGCACCATCTTCCATCGCGTCATTCCCGACTTCATGATCCAAGGCGGCGACCCGACCGGCACTGGCATGGGCGGACCTGGCTATCGCTTCGGCGACGAGACCAAAGGCTCGCCACACAAGTTTGACAAGCCCGGCAAGCTGGCCATGGCCAACAGCGGCCCCGGAACCAACGGCTGCCAGTTCTTCATCACCGTTGCGCCGACGATGTGGCTCACCGGCAACCACACCATCTTCGGCGAGGTGGTAGAGGGCCAAGAGATCGTGACCAAGATTTCGCTGGTTCCGCGCGGCGGGCAGGACAAGCCCAAGACGCCAGTCGTGCTGCAATCCGTGGTCATTGAGCGGGTGGAATAAGGTAGTTTTATCCGGAGGTTCCTTTGCGGCTTCCATTCCGCATGACTCCGGCAGAGGCGGATCAACGGTTATGGCTCGACATCTCCTCCATCGAGAGGTCGAGCCATCCCCACACGGTTTGCCTATTGACCTTCAGGCTGGCTGGAACTCTCTTGCTCTCCGGCAACCGAGATGCGCAGCGAGCGGAGGAAGCTGAGATCGTTCTGCGTAAAGGGCACGCCAAACTTGAGCAAGTTGGCTTTGGCGCTCATGGCCGTTTGCAGAGCCTCTTTTTCGCCCTGTCCCGCGCCTTCCGCAGCCTCTTTGGCGGCAACATCATTCAAGCCGATGGTGGCCTCCAGCATCAGCAGCACATCAAAGCCGTGCTGGCGAATATCCTGCACCACGCCGGCAATCTGTTCGCTCTCGATGACCGACTCGTGGATGGCTTCGCCCAGTTGCTGGATCAGTTCACGCAAACGGGATGTCATAAGCACCTCCAGGGTCTGCGACCGGCGCGGGCTGATTGCGCTGGGCTGCGCAGGTTTTCTTTACCTTACTTCCGTTACCGCTCGCTGGCAAGTGCGAATCGATAAAAATCGTCAAAATGCGGTTCAGACCCTCTCGCTGCTACCATCATATCGAAGATGAGAGCACAAAATATAGGACGCGCGCTGGGTATCGGAGTTCGGGTTGCCGGGCGGATTGCTGGTGAGCGCCTTGCCGGCGGCGCGCAGAACGCCTCGGCAGCCCCTGCAACAGCCAGCAGCAGAGGAGCGCAACCGGACGCCGGCCGACGTGCGGCCAGCCAGACGGTTCAGCGGACGAGCGGAAGCATCAAGCGCGGCGTGGGCGGCTTTCTGCGCCCCTTTCGTCGTGTGGGCGGCATCCTGTGGCTGGAGATCACGGGCGTCTTCTTCCTGCTGCCGGTGGTAGCCTTTGCCCCCAGATTGTGGGCCGTTCGAGCCAGTTGGGAGCGTGGCCCGGATCACCAGAGGTTTCTGGTCACCTCGGCGGTGATGGCCGTCTTTCTTTACCTGGGCGTGAGTTCCTTCTGGCGGGCGCGGAGGCGGTGAGGCGGCGTTATTGAACTCTTTTCCGAGTCAGTGTGGAACTGCGCCGGGTATGCAGAATTGCGTGTACAACTACGGAGCCACGCTCCAAACGGTAGTAAATGTAGTAGGGAAATGTTTTTAAGCGCGTGCGCCTGACCGATCCTAAATACTCCGGACAACTCAACGGGCGAGTAGCAACCTTATCTGCGGCAATACGCAGATCGAGCAAAAGTCTCTCAGCCAAACCGGGATCAATGCTGTGATACCAATCGTATGCTTCGGCCAGATCTTGCTGAGCCACTTTGCGATAGACGATCTTTCGTTTACTCATCGGGCGTGCAGCCACTCAGAAACCTGATCGAGCGTAAGAAGTTCTTCGGAGGAAGGGTCATAATCCGCAAGCCGCTCATCGAGGATTTTGCGGTGAGCTGCTTCGACGGACGGCTCCAGCTTCGGTGCCTCCATGCTCTCCCACAGGTCGTCAATCAGCGCCAGACGTTCCTGCGTCGAGAGGGCAGAGATTTCGATTTTGCTCAGAACGGCCATGAAAAAAGTCTACTCCAGTTTCATCTCCGCCGGAAGACCGCGCAGCTTAAGTGCGGCGCGCAAGCTCCTCACGTCATGGGTCCATCTGCGCAGCACGAGTGAAATCGCCAGTCCCTCCAGATCGCAAAGGATGCCCAGGAAAATGGCCAGTGTCAGCAGCCGATAACCACGATTGAAACAAAGCAAAGCGATGGAAGCCGCTGCCAAGGAGATTCCCCATAGCTTGGCAGCATAGGTGTGATAGCTGGAAATTCTCCGATATTTGACCCAATCAAAGACCATGCGAATCAATTCGAGCACCAGCAAAGTGGCTAGCCAGTCTGCACGCTGCCAAAGCACTGGACAGTGACGCAGAATAATCGCTGCAAGGACGCCAAAATAGAATATCGTGTCGGCAATCGAGTCGCCGATCCGCAAAGCGGCGGTTGCCGTGCCCCAGCGACGAGCGAGGATGCCGTCAAAAACATCCGAGAGAAAGGCCGCCGCGATAATAATTCCCAGCAAGACTTCAGGCCGTTGCAACCTCCACGACAACACAACGATGAACGGCCCAAGAAGGGCTCTGGAAAGCACCATCGACCACGGAATTGCAACCTTGCGTCTCAAACGGACTGGCATATGCCCTATATTATTTGACCCCACTGCTCCTAATCCCTATCGTGAAGAGAGGCACCAGAAAGGATCCCCATGACTCAGCCAGCCTCGCCCGCCGCCACTCCAAAGAAGACCGCCCTCAATGCCGCTCACCGCGCGCTGAAGGCCAAGATGGTGGATTTTGGCGGCTGGGATATGCCGGTCGAGTATCCCGGCCCACCCCAGCGACTCGGACCCGTCGCTGTGGGCCCCGGCGGCCTGGTTGCCGAGCACTTGGCCGTGCGCACCAGCGTGGGCCTCTTTGACGTCAGCCACATGGGCGAGATACGCTTCAGCGGCCCCGGCGCGCTCTGCGCCATCCAGCACCTCACCATGAATGACGCCTCCAAGCTGCGCGATGGGCAGGCGCACTACTCCGCGCTGCTCAACCCGGCAGGTGACTTTGTGGATGACATTCTGGTCCATCGCCTCAGCCAGGACGAGTACCTGATGGTGGTGAATGCCGGGACCAGGGACAAGGATTTTTCATGGATCAAGGACAATGCCGGCGCTCTGCCCGATGTGCGGATCAGCGACGACTCGGACAGGTATTCGCAGTTGGCCGTGCAAGGGCCGCGGGCGCTGGCAACTCTGCAAAAATTGACCCAAGTGGATCTGTCCGCGATTCGCAACTATTGGTTTACCTTCGGCGAGGTCTGCGGTTTGCCCAACGTACTGATTGCGCGCACCGGCTACAGCGGTGAAGACGGCTTCGAGGTCTATCTTCCCTCGGATGTACCAACGACGGAGAAGGTATGGAACTCGCTGCTGGAAGCGGGCGCGGAGTTCGGGATTCGCCCCTGCGGCCTGGGCGCGCGCAACACGCTGCGTCTGGAAGCCGGAATGCCGCTCTACGGCCATGAAATCTCCGACTCCATCAACCCCTTCGAGGCCGGTCACGAGCGCTGGCTCAAGCTGGAAAAGGGCGAGTTTATTGGCCGTGAGGCTCTGCTGGCGATTCAATCGGCAGGCGGGCCGCAGCGCAGGGTAGTCGGTCTGGAAATGATCGAGCGCGGCATTGCGCGGGATGGCTATCCCGTGCTGGATGTGGACGGTCACGAGATCGGTGTGGTCACCTCCGGCTCGCCCGCGCCCTTCCTCAAAACCAACATCGCTTTTGCGCTCATTCCCGCCAGCGTGGCTTCCAGCGGAGCGGACGTTCTGGTCCAGGTGCGCACCAATACAGCGCGAGCAAAGCAGGTTCCCACGCCGTTTTACAAACGGATGAAGCAATAAGTACGCGAGAAAGCTACTTGGAGTTCGCTCCGATTGCGCCCTGATTGGCGCCGGAGGCCGGATCGACGCTGAACTCCCATGCAGTCTGACTCATCTCCGAGGCCGTGATGATCTCGACCAGCGCATATTCGCCGGGAGGGAGCGGCTTTGGCGGCGTGATCTTGAGCCAGAGTTTGCCGGGCAGCGCTTCGACCGTGGCGAAAGCGGCGTTTTCTCCCAGGGAGATCGTGCCCGTGCGGCTGAAGTGAATGGCGCTGAGGTTGCGGACGGTGTCGCGCTCCTCAGCGCGGACGATGGCGAAGCTGGAGGCGGACGTTTGGTCCGTCCCCGCATCGTCGCGCGAGACCAGCGACAGATAGATAGCCAGTGAGCTGGTGTGCAGGTGAACCTTGGCGTGGGCGCCCGCCAGTTTGATCTGGGCCTTGGAGGCGGCCAGTGGATTGAGAGTGTTCAGTCCATGCCAGAGTTTCCCGTCCACGGCCAGATCCACGGCCGCCAGCTCAACCAGTTGCGGCGCGCCGCCAAATCTATCCAGCGCAAAGACGGCGTCCTTGTTGGGCAGTGCGAGGCCTTGGGCAACCTCGGGGCATTGCGCCTTCCGCTCTTCGCGTTCCTCAGCATCTTCCTTGTCGATGGCCTCGGCCTCCTTCATCGCCGGCAAGGGCTCCGCTGCGCGAGGGTTGGCCTGATCGCGCTCCCACTTGTGCGTGGCCTCCCAGTCCACCAACTCAACGGGCAGTTCCTCCCAATCGTCGCTGCGTTCGGCGGAGAGGTAGCGCACCCGATCCTCAACAACCTCATATCGGCGCACAACTTGGTAGTTGCCGTCCTTGAGAATGAGACGGCGATTGGGCGTATGTACGGGCGGACTGGGCTTGAGCGGCAGCGGCTGAGAAGACTGTGCAGCGCAGGCCAAAGCCGCCGTCAGCAACAGCGCCAGAGCGATCTGCGGAAGCACGCGCATGGGATGAATGGAGAACATCACACAACAGTCTAACGCCGTGGGCGGGGGTTGTGTGAAAACGGCGATGTGAGATTCAAGGCATAAACTGGAACCTCCCGGATGCTGCCGCGTCTAAATCTGTGTATTCTTTAAGTAGGGGTTGGTTGTTTTGATTGCATGGCAGACCGAGTCTGGCGGGAATGGCCGTCGGAAGCATGGAGCTTTCGGTGCGGTCGCGCTGCTGTGTCTGGTTTTGCTGGCGCTGCTGATCACTGTGCAAGTGGCGCACAACCATCTGACCGAAGGCGATGCCGATCATTGCTCGTTGTGCATTGCGCTACACTCGGCGGCACCGATTACCGCGATGGCGACCGTGGTCGTCCTGGTGCGGGCCGGCGCTGCTGTGCGGCTGGCCGAGGCTCGCCCGGTCATCCGCCACTGGAATCCTAAATTATTTACACGCCCTCCGCCTGTTGATTGTTAGGGCACCTTTCCATCTTCCGATTTAACTTGATTCGCACCCTTGCTTAGCGCTTTTGGCGGTAAGTTGCAGGCGCGTCCCCAGCGGCTGATTCATAAGAAGGAAAGCTGCTTCAGTTGCACAAAGAACTTTGCGGCGCAACAGGCAATCGCTTGTCTTACGTATCATTTAGCCCTCATAAGGAGACTCTTATATGTCGCTCATTCGCGGCGCAATCCTTCGTATTCTCGTTGTCCTTGTCTTGACTCTGACGGCCTTCCACGCACCGGCGCAAAGCGGTAACGCCGGCGCGGTGCGCGGCGTTGTCAGCGACCCTTCCGGCGCGGTGATTCCTGACGCAACCGTCACTCTAGATAATCCCCGCAGTGGACTTCTGCGCACCTTCAAGACAGATGCCGCCGGCCAGTTCGTCTTCTCCAACGTACCCTTCAATGCCTACCGGATCAGCGCCTCGGCGAACGGCTTTGCTCCGTCGAGCATCGATTTCGAGCTTCGGTCGGTGGTGGGAACCAGCCTCAAATTGACCCTCCAGGTGGCCGCCGCCGCGCAAACAGTAACGGTGGAGGCCAGCGGCGAACTTGTTGAAACAGATCCCACCTTTCACTCAGATGTGGATCGCGATCTGTTTATCAAGGTGCCGCTGGAGAGTGAGTCAAGCGGTCTCAGTTCGCTGGTTACGCTCTCTACGCCCGGCGTGGCGGCAGACTCGAACGGCCTTTTTCACGGCTTGGGCGATCATGCTTCAAATTCGTTTTCCATCGACGGCCAATCGATCACCGACCAGCAAAGCAAGGTATTTTCCAACCAGATTCCGGCTAACTCGATTCAGTCCATCGAAGTGATCAGCGGCGCTCCGCCGGCCGAGTACGGCGGCAAAACCAGCCTTGTGATTGTTGCCACCACGCGCTCCGGCCAGGGAGTTACCACGCCGACCGGCAGCATCAATAGTTCCTACGGCAGCTTCGGCTCGGCATCGGGCGGCTTTGACTTGGCTTACGGTGGTGATAAGTGGGGCAACTTCATTGAGGTTGACGGACTCGACTCCGGACGTTTTCTCGATCCGCCCGAGTTTCAAGCTTTCCACGACAAGGGCAACGAGCAGAATCTCTTTGATCGCGTGGACTACTCGATGACCAAGGTTGATTCGATTCATCTGGACGTGAATTACAGCCGGTCGTGGTTTCAGACGCCCAACTCTTTTGACAATCTGAATGTTTCGAATGTGGAAACAACCGGACCGAACAGCGGTTCCAGCGCCAGCCCCGGGTTCCGGAATACTGGCAATACGGACCAGCGCTCCAAGATTGAAACCATCAATATTTCGCCAACTTATACGCGAGTAATTGGCAATAATGCGGTCTTCAATCTGGGCGCATTTGTCCGCAGAGATAACTATAACTACTATCCGAGTAATAACCCGCTGGCCGATTTGGGACCGGCAAACCTGCAAACTTCATCCATCGCGCAGAAGCGCACGCTGACCAATGCCGCGGCGCACTCCGATTTCTCCTACGCCAAGGGGAGCAACAACATCAAGATTGGAGCGCAATATGGACAAACCTTCCTGCGAGAGAGTGACAGCTTGGGCGTGGTGGAATCAACCTATAACTCGCCCTGCATGGATCTGAACGGCAACTCGCTGCCTGGATTTTCCGATCCATCCCAATGCGTACCGGCTGGCTTTCTATCCAATGACCCTTCGGCCTCTTACGCATTCGGCAATGGCACTTACATTCCTGTGCTTGCGCCTTATGACTTGACTCGCGGCGGCAGTTACTATAAATACTCAGGTCGCGCGGACATCAAAGAGCTTGGCCTGTTTGCCGAAGATCAAATCAAGGCGGGTAACTGGCTCTTCAACCTGGGGCTACGCGAGGATGTATATAACGGCCTCACCGACGCCAATCAGACGCAACCGCGCGTGGGCATTGCTTATAACATCAAGCCGACCACGACCGTGCTGCGCGTCTCTTATGCGCGCACGCTGGAAACGCCCTTCAACGAGAACCTGATTCTATCCAGCACCGGTTGTTCGAATGCGGTTCTATCTCCACTGTTGAACTGCTCGCCGGGCGTTTCGGGGACGATGCAGCCCGGCTTTCGCAATGAGTTTCATGCCGGCCTGCAACAGGCCTTCGGAAAGAAAGTTGTTGTCAGCGGCGAATATATCTGGAAGTACACCCACAACGCCTTCGACTTCAGCGTGCTTGGCAATACTCCGATCACTTTTCCCATCGACTGGCATAACTCGAAGATACCGGGCTATGCGCTGCGCGCGGATATTCCACAGTTGCATGGCTTCAGCGCTTATCTCGTCGCCTCTTCGGTGGCCGCGCGCTTCTATCCGCCGCAAGTGGCCGGCGCCGGAGCTACGGTTGGTAAAACCGGGCTGCCCTTTCGCATCGATCACGACGAAAAATTCAATCAGACCACCCATCTGCAATATACAATTGCACGCGGCAAGATAGTGAAAGGACTGTGGGGCGGATTCAACTGGCGTTATGACAGCGGAATGGTCGCCGGATCAACTCCTTGCTATAGCCCAACCGATCCTAACTCGGCGTGCGCCAACAGTTCAGTTTTGCCCACATTGACAACTCCGGCTACCGTGGCGATGGTAGATAATAATATCTCTCCAACAGTAAATCCTGTGACCGGAAAGAATGTATTTATTCCTCTAACCTTGGACCAAGAGTCTCAAGGTGGGTTCGCTTGTAACGGCGTCAAGGCCGATGTGAATAATCCCGCAACTTACTTTGCCGCCTGCCCTGCCGCCGAACTTACCTCATACTTGATCGATATTCCCACGCCCGGCGCCGGCGACAACGACAAGAACCCACCGCGCATTGCGCCGCGCAACCTCTTCGATGCGTCATTGGGCAAAGACAACATCTTCCATGGAAGCCGCTTCAAGACGAACCTGGATATTACGGCCATCAATGTGACCAACAAGTATGCGCTGTATAACTTCCTTTCCACCTTCAGCGGCACGCATTATGTAACTCCACGAGCGTTGACGGCAAAGGTCACTTTTAATTTTTAGGGGTTTTCACCTGTTGCGATGGACGCGGGTTGCGTCCCACCCATTCCGCGAAAAATGAGGAGTGGGTGGGGCGCGGCATTTTAAAACTTCTGGGCAGAATCAACAACACACTAGACTTGCAACCGTTTCGTCCTTCTGCCGCCGAACTGGTAGAAGAATTGAACCCAATGCCTTTTGCCTCGCCATTTAGAATTCTGATCCAAGCCGGTAGCAGATTATCATCAGCGTTGAACTGGCCGACTTGGCGACCGGCTTCATGGGCAGCAATGTCGGCATTTGGTTCTGCTGCGCCCTAACGTCATTGCTGCGTCCGTGATGGCCGCCGGGACTGCGCAAGATGCCATTCAGCGTGAATGCATTTTGGGCGGCAGAGATTTATCTTATGCTGGCGCTTTGGCGGGAAAAGCTGGGCGATACGCGGGAAATCTACCTCTTTTGGGCGCCTCGTGGTTTAATTCGCTCCTATGCGGCAGACTAATCTCACTCTTCCGCGTCCAAAGAAAAGACGGGAATGGCCTTGGTCCGCCCTCGCCGGATACAATAGGGTTTGGGCCGTAGAATGCGGCGGCAGAGAATTTTGATTTTGGAGCAGGTGCACGTGAGAGGCATAAACCGCCGCAATCTGCGGCTTGAGTTGGTTGCGGGAGTTGCAATCGCGCTGGGGTTGCCCGCGCTGGCGGTATCCCAAAGTGTCGCTACGACTACGACACTGACTGCCGGGACGCTGAGCGGATGCACGCAAGCGCTTACGGTCACTGTTTCTGAAACCTCAACGGTCGATCCAGTTGCCAACGCCACGGTGACCATTAACGACGCATTCAACGGCGGCGGCTCCTCGACTGTGGCCACAGTGCAGACCGGTGCCAAGGGCACGAGCAGCACATCGGTTTGCTTGAAACCCGGCGACCACAGCCTGACCGCTGCATTTGCCGGCACTTCCGCCGATCAAGCTTCCTCCGGCGCGCTGCAAGAGAACATCGATTTTGAGTCAACCGTTTCCAACGTTTCGCCGGCATCTACAACAGGAGCCATGATGTTGACTCCAGGTCAGGCAGGAACGGCTACCGTTACGGTTACGCCCTCGCAGGCGTTTATTGACTCCGTGACGACGACCGATACTCCGGCGTTCATCACCCTCTCCTGCTCCGGCCTCTCGGACGTGGCTGGCTGCAACTTTACCCCGCAGAATGTGGAAATCGATCCCGGCCAAAATGGGCTGGTCACCAGCGACCTGGTGATTCAGACCTACTCCGTTTCAGGCGCCTCACTCAAGCCAGCCTCCAATCCCGGCCAGAGCGCCGCGCCGATTGCATGGGCGTTTTTATTGCCCGGAGTTCTGGGCCTTGGCGGTTTGGCATGGGGAACGCGGCGGCGGCGTTTTCTGAGCCGGTTGTCGCTGATGGCTCTGGTTGGCGTGGTCACGCTGCTGGGCACAACGGGCTGCAATCCACTCTACAAGTATGAAAACCACGGCCCGCCGCAGGGACCGGCAACGCCGGCAGGTACGTACAATATCAAGGTGACCGCGCAATACAGCAACGGTGTCACAGCGTCCGCGCAGTCGACAACATTTGTTCTGACGGTCAACTAAAGCCGAGATGCCGTACCGGCAAGAATCGCAAAAAGAACCTGCGGAAGCCCGCAGGTTCTTTTTTTCATGCGGAAAACCTTATAGTCATTTGGCCTTTTATGCATTTGGCTTGTCGGATAATAGATCAGTATGAAGATTCGGGAGCGGTGATGATTCGGACGAAGAAAGTTTTCCGCGTTGGATTTTTGGTTGTGGCAGTGTTGGCCGTTGGCGTAGCAGCCTCCGCGCAGACGGCGGATCAGGCTTGGCTGAGAGACGCAGGCCATCGCGGCCCAAATGATATACCAATATTCGCCAAAGCATTTGGCTCTGGAACTCTGGAAAAATCAGCGGAGAACGAATTTTATCGCGAAATTGGAAAACTGCGGTTAAAGTCCGTTGGAGATTCATTCGGTTCCATCAATGGCAGAGTCATTTTAGGTACCGCCAAGGAAGTGCAGCCAGCTTTTCCCGAGCTTTCTTTTCCAAACGATCTGAATCCGGATGAATATTGGCTCTTATGGAGCAAACACAATGGCCACCCATTTCTTTTCATTCTTGGTGGCGACGAGCGTGGAGTTCTCTATGGAACCTTTGCCGTTTTGCGGACTCTTGCTGAAGGCAAGGATGTACACTTTTCCGGTATTCGCTCCCATCCCGCCATGCCCATCCGCTGGATGGACGAGTGGGACAACCCGGACGGCTCCATCGAGCGCGGCTATGCCGGCCGGTCGATCTTTTTTGAAGGCGGCAACGTCCGCGATGATCTTACGCCGGTCGGTGAGTACGCCCGGCTGCTAGCCTCGATCGGCATCAACGGGGTTAACGTCAACAACGTCAACGCCGACGCGCACCTGCTGGACTCCGAGCACTTGAAGCAACTGGCGCGGGTCTCTGACGTTATGCGCCCCTGGGGTGTGCGGCTGGCCGTCAGTGTGAAGATTACCAGCCCGCAGGAGATTGGCGGCCTTGCAATCTTTGATCCGCTCGATCCTGCGGTGCGCGCCTGGTGGACGGCCAAGACGGAGGAGATTTACAAGCTGATCCCGGACTTTGGCGGCTTCACGGTCAAGGCCGACTCCGAAGGCCAGCCCGGCCCGGCCACCTACGGACGCACCCCGGCCGACGCCGCCAACCTGCTGGCCTCAGCGCTTGCGCCTCACGGCGGCATCGTCCTCTATCGCGCCTTTGTCTACAACCACCACCTCGACTGGCGCGACCCCAAAGCCGACCGCGCCCGCGCCGCCTACGACATCTTCCACCCGCTCGACGGCCAATTCGCCGCCAATGTCATCGTTCAGATCAAAGAAGGCCCCATCGACTTTCAGGCTCGTGAGCCTGTATCGCCGATCTTTGCCGGATTGCAGAAGACCAATGCGGCGATGGAGCTTGAAGTCACGCAGGAGTACACCGGCCAGCAGCGCCATCTGGTTTACCTCGCCCCGATGTGGAAGCAGGTACTGGACTTTGATCTGCGCGCCGATAGCCAGTCAACGCCCGTGAAAGAGATCATCGCAGGCAAAAGCTTCCATCGGCCGTTGGGCGGAATCGTCGCCGTTGCCGGAGTGGGCCGCGACGCATGGCTTGGTTCGCCGCTGGCTCTGGCCAACCTCTACGCCTTCGGTCGCCTGGCCTGGAATCCCGATCAGACGCCGGAGGAGATCGCCGCCGAATGGACGCGCCAGACCTTCGGTAATGACCCCGAAGTGGTCAGCACGGTCACAAAGATGCTGATGCAATCCTGGCCGGCCTACGAAAACTACACCGGCCCACTGGGATTGCAGACACTGACCGACATCACCGGCTCGCACTACGGTCCGAATATCGAGGCGAGCGAGCGCAACGGCTGGGGCCAGTGGCACCGCGCCGACAAGGACGGCGTCGGCATGGACCGCAGCGTCGCTCACGGCACAGGCTACGCGGGCCAGTACCCGCCTGAAGTCGCCAAGATATACGAAAACGTGGCCACCACGCCGGATGAGCTGCTGCTCTTCTTCCATCACGTGCCGTATAGCTACAAGCTGCACTCCGGCAAAACGGTGATTCAATCTCTCTACGACAGCCACTACGAGGGCGCGGAGCAGGCGGCGGAGTTTGCCCGCCAGTGGGCCAAGCTCGAAGGCAAGATCGACCAGCCGCTCTACGAGCAGGTCCGCGACCGCCTCCGCTATCAGTCCGGCCACGCCATTGTCTGGCGCGACGCGATTGTGCAGTACTTTCTCAAGCTGAGCGGAATCCCCGATGAAAAGGGCCGCGCTGGGCATTATCCCGGCCGTTTGGAAGCCGAAGACGCCAAGCTCACCGGCTACAAGATTATCGATGTGAACCCGTGGGAAGATACTTCGGGCGGGAAAGCTGTCAGTTGCGACGACCCTCTGACGCCGAAGAATGTTAAAGATGGGATGCCCTTCTGTAAAGCAGAGTGGAAGTGGAAAGGCGCGAAAGGTATATACGATATTGCCGTCCAGTATTTTGATCTCCAACCAGGCAAAGCAGAATATTTCTTAGAACAAAATGGAATGATGAGGCTTGGTGAAATTGGACCTTGGTGGTCTGCGGACGCTATTTTGCCTTCAAACAAGCCCCATGGCGATAATTCGAATCGGCATCTTGTTCGCGGTGTCTGGTTGAATCCGGGTGATGTGGTAAGCATTCGAGCCATTCCAGATGGCAATGACCACGCCGCACTCGACTACATTGAAGTAAGACCGGCCAAGCGCAATTCAGAGTTGACAGTCAATCTTCCCTGTCCCCAAGGAAGGCTGATTGAACAAGGCGACGGCCCGGATGCGGTCAACGAGACGGTTGGCCCTGAACTGGCCGGCTGGGCAGGCGAAACCAACATCGGCACGCCTGTCGAAGGAATGTTGGTTGAGCTCTTTCACCCCGGAGACAAAATAGCCATCGCCACCACTCGCACCAACGAAGAAGGTGGCTTCCGCTTCACCGGCCTTGCTCCTGGCCGCTATCGCGTTAAAGCCAGCGGAGTCGTCGAGAATGGAGACGACGAACTCGTCCGCCTCGACCCCACAGCCAAAGCCCAGCTCTGTCTGGTTGTGGAGTGAGTTGGGGAATAGATTCCAAGAATACCGCACAGATAAGCGACTTTTGGAAAAAATAAACGCGGGCGAGGACGCCCGCACTACAGCCGACCTGGAGGTCGCCGCTACGGTTTTGAGCGTAGTGAATTGTTAGAAGCAGCGAGAGAATAAACCATAGAGTTGCCTCAAAAAGTGTAGCGCTCGATTATGGTCTGGAGTGTCTGCTTCAATGCGCTACGAATAAATCCAATAACTGTGTAAGCCCGCTGAGAGCGCTTTGCACTCGGTAGCTGCTCCAGCTTTGGCTTCCGATCCAGATCCGTCTTACATCGTATGGATTGATTCTTCCTGAAAGATTTACACCGCCATAGGATGAAAATGCCGCGCGATAACCCGCTTCCTGCGCTAACTTTTGCGTTTGTTCGTTGAAGCTAATCTGCTTTCCGACTGGATAGGCAACTGCATCGGCTTCGGCGCCAAGATGTTCCTTAAAAATATTTCTCGAATTGGATAACTCTTCGGATTGCTTCACCGCTTCCAGTTGACTGAGTACCGTGTGCGAGTGTGTATGTGAACCAATCGCCATTCCGCCGCCGATCATTTCACGAGCTTCATCCCAGTTCAAGAAGCGCCGCAGCGTTCCGGGCGGTCTTTCTCCCTTGCACGCATCTGCTAACTCCAACATGAATCTATCTGGGTTGGAGTTATCAGGCCTCTTATAGAACTTCAGGATCGCTGTCAAGCTGGTTTCCAAGCCAGTCTTAACTAAATCCACAGTAAGCTCGGCCGGATAACGAAGCGAGAATCGGCGATTGCGCGCAGTCTTCACCATATATGCAATCTGATCCCACCATGGAATCTCGCAGGAGCCAACCATACTGGTGGCTAGAAAGAAAACACCCTGCGCGCCGTGCGAACGAAGGATAGGATAAGCAATCTGATAGTTATCCAGATAGCCGTCGTCAAAGGTAATCAGAACGCGGCAACGGCGAGCCTTCTCTTTCTCCGTGCCATCCATAATTGCCAAAGCCTCCTCAAGAGTTATCAGCGAAACATGGCCTTTCAGATAGGCGATCTGCTCATTAAACTGATCGGCGGTAGCGGAGAAGACGCCCGGATCAAACAAATCGTCCACAGGGTTGCCGATGCGATGATAGTTCAGCACCACGAGCGAGTCGCGCGCCGGTAGCCGCGCCAGCAAAGACGCCGCGCCGCGCCAAAGCAACCCACGCGCCGAAACTCCCCGTTTTCCACCGATATTCATGCCGCCTATCCTAACACCTGATCCTGAAGGAGGTCGCGCCTATGGTTGGTTGAGTTACTCTTAAATCGTATGGGCCGCATTCGCGTACTCTCCGACCAGGTTGCCAACCAGATCGCCGCCGGCGAGGTGGTGGACCGGCCTGCTTCGGTGGTCAAAGAGCTGCTGGAGAATGCGCTCGACGCGGGCGCCAGTTTTATCCGCATCGAGATCGAGGCAGGCGGGCGCAAGCTGATCCGCATCACAGACGACGGCCACGGCATGAACCGCGACGACACGCTGCTGGCCTTTGAGCGCCACGCCACCTCCAAGTTGCGCACAGCCGACGACCTGCTCTCGATTGCGACGCTAGGCTTTCGTGGCGAGGCACTGCCCTCCATCGCTTCGGTCGCTCGCGTCACGCTGGAAACGGCAACCGGCGAAGAGAGCTCTGGAACACACATCGAAATTGCCGGAGGCAAGATTCTTCACGTGGACGACGCCGCTCTGCCGCGCGGAACCACAATGACTGTCGCCGATCTCTTCTTCAATACTCCGGCGCGCCGCAAGTTTTTGCGCGCCGAATCGACCGAGCTGGCCCACGTAACCGCGTTGGTGACGCACTACGCCCTGGCCCATCCGGAGAAGCACTTCGAGTTGCTGTCGGCCACGCACACTATCGTCTCTGCGCCGCCGGTGGCTCGGACCGCCGAGCGGATCTACCAGATCTTCGGCAAGGAGACGCTGGCTTCGCTGCTGCCCGTGGCCGCTGAGCTGCCTCTCGAACGCGCCGGGCTGCCGGAGCCGCCGCCGTGGAAGAAAAACCCGGACGATCCCCCTCGCCCGCCGGGTGTACTGCGGCTAACCGGCTTTTACTCCAAGCCGGAACTGCAAAAGCTCAATCGCAATTCGATTTATATCTTTGTCAATCATCGTTTGATCCGCGACCGGCTGCTGCTGCACGCCATCACCGAGGCCTATCGCAATGTAATTCCGCCCACCAGTTTCCCGGTGGTGCTGCTCTTTTTGGAGATGCCGCCCGAAGAGGTGGACGTGAATGTTCATCCGGCCAAGACCGAGGTGCGCTTTCGCCAGCAGAACGTGATTCACGACTTTGTCCGCGACAGTCTGCGCACGGCGCTGATCAAGGCACGGCCTGCCGCCGCTTTTTTGGCGGCTCTCGATGCCGCGCCCAACGCCAGCTCATCCCTGTTGCCTTCGTCCACTTCGCCGATTCCGGGCGCGCCGGAGAGCGCCCCGATGCCGGAGCCGGACTCCGATCCGGTCGCCTTCCAGTCCGCCAGGGCCGACGCTGAAGCTTTTCAGTTGACTCCGCGCGTGCCTACCCCTATTCCCGGCAAGCTGGATTTTGCCTCTCAACGCGCGCCTGTGAACGGTTGGCAGGACCAGCAGGCCTGGGGCGAAGCGGCGGCTGCGCTCTTCCAGCACGCCACTCTACCTGCCGGTGATTGCTCTCCGCGGATCGGCGCTGCATCCGGCTCGGATACGGCAGCGGAAACAGCTCAAGTGGAGGCTGAGAGAGCTGCCTCCAATTTGAACCATTTGGGTGCATTGCGCCCACTGGGGCAACTGCGCGAGTCCTTCATTTTGGCTACGGGCGAGGACGGATTATGGATTATTGACCAGCATGTGGCACACGAGCGCATTCTTTTTGAAAAAATTTTGAGGAACCGCCAGGTTGAGAAGGTAATGCGACAGAGATTACTTATGCCTATTATTGTCGAACTTAAGGCATCACAGATGATTACCTTTGCCAAGATCGCCGGAGAGCTTGAACAGAATGGGTTCGAGGTGGAACCCTTTGGCCCTCAAACACTTGCCGTGAAAGCTGCGCCCATCGGACTGGAGGGAGCAGCCCTGGAGCGTATGCTGGCTGAAGTGATCGATCAATCGAGCGAAGAATTCCAGGAAGACAATCATAATCATGATCTTACGGAGATTCGTACGCGCATCGCCGCCTCCATTGCCTGTCATTCCGCCATCAAGGTAAATACGCCGCTTGACACAACCCGCATGGAATGGTTACTATTGGAACTAGCAAAGACCAGCCACCCAACTAATTGCCCACATGGACGTCCAATAGCTTTGCTGTATTCTTGGAAGGAGATCCAGCGGGCCTTCCAGCGAATATGAAATGGGTGGAAGGTGGTAGCCCTCCTCTTAGGGGACGGGGTTACCCGGCGCCAACGCCAGCCTGGAAATGAGGTTTTTCTTTGACATCGGAACAATTGGAAGCATCGCGCTCCGAAAGGATGCGCCTGGACGGACGCGGGGTACTCACGCTAGAGGATGCCCGTACGTGGATCGAAGAGACCGGATTGTGTCTCTTCCTGCCCAAACGGCAATTTTCCTCCGCCGTTGCGCCGTCATTTGTTGAGGCTGTTGCCAGCACGCGCAACACCACCCCAGAACATATCGCCTTGGCGGAAGAGTTGCTGGTGCGTCTGGAGACGGACGGAGTGGCGGTGCGGCTGAATCTGCTCGGCCTGCCCGGTGAGGCGCCTGATTTCGTTGTGGCGAGTTGGGTTTTGCCCTACGTTTACGCCCTGCGTGGCGATCGTGACTGGCGTCGCACCCCGCAATTGACCGGCTCACGCCAAGTCTCGCAGTTGGCCATCGAGGCCTATAAGCTGCTAGAGACCGGCGACACCACCCTGACCAAGCTCACTCATGCGCTGGGCCGGGAAGTGACCGAAGCCGCCGTTCTGCGCGCCATTACCGAACTCTGGCAGCAGTTGCGGATTATTCCGATTGTCTCCGCTCCCGGCCAATCCGCTCAGTGGCAACTCCTCCGCACACGCTTTCAAAAAGCCATTGCCGAAGGTGCCTCCACCTCACAGGTGACGGCGATCTCTGTACTCGCCTCCATTTATCTCCAAGCGGTCATTGCGGCTGGCATGGAAGAGGTGGAGATATTCCTAGCCCCGCTTACCGCCCGCAGCAAAGTGCGAGAGGTGCTTCGAGGCCTGGTTGCAACTCGGCAGGTCCACACGCTCTCCATGGGCCAAGCGCCTCTCTATTATGTGGCCGGCACGCTGCCAGAGTTCGCGGTTGCGCCCACGTTGTATGCCAGTTCCGCAATTCCTGCTTCGGCTTATTTCTTGCATGGCAGGGAAGAAGAAGAGTCTCTGGAGCTCGCTGCCGCCGAGGAAGTTCTCCCCGAAGCATCCGTCTCCGGCGCTCCGCAGCCAGTTGACGAAGCGCCCGCGCCCAAGCCCCCCTCTGTCCGCAAACCGGTTCCAGCGGCTAAATCAGCCGCGCGGCCACACTTCAGCCGTGCCGCCACGCACTCTCGTGATCGCAAACCGGCGCAATCCTCTTCCGCAAGCCGTCCGGCGCATCGCGCTGCCGCCGACTCCAACGGCAAGCGCAACGGCACTCATGCAACCTCTTCCGCCAGCAACGGCAGCCGTGGCAATGGGAATGGCGTAAAGGGAGATGCAAGGCCTGAGACTCGTTCGAGCAAGCCGTCTTCGTCCTCATGGGCTGGGCGCAAGGGCAGCGGCCACGCCGGAAGCATGCAAGTAGCTGGTAAATCCAGCTCTAACTCACGCAACGGCGGCAGCTCAGCGCGTCCCTCCAGCGCCTCTCGCAATGGTCGGAAGCCTCTTGTGGCCATTGGCGCCAAGGCTGGAGTCGGCAAGCGCTTCGGCTTTGCGGCGCGTCCCAAGCAGGAGACCAAGAAGCGCGGATGAGCATGCATGAAAGTTCCATCCCTCCCCTTGATCCGGCCCGCCACATTATCGTTGCCATTGACGGTCCGGCGGGAGCGGGAAAGAGCACCGTCGCTCGCCATTTGGCTCAGCGCTTCGGCCTACTGAATCTGGAGACTGGCGCCATGTACCGCGCCTTCGCTCTAAAGGCGCAGCGCGCGGCAGTTTCATTCGACGATCCCAAAGGGCTGGAACAACTTGCCGCTCAGACCAGCATCCGCCTGGAAGCCTCTGCCGAGGGTAACCGCGTCCTGCTCGACGGCGAGGATGTAACCGGCCTGCTCCGCAATCAAACCGTTACCGACGCCGCCTCTCGCGTCAGCGTCTGGCCGGCTATTCGTGCCTGGCTGGTTCGCTTGCAGCAACAGTTGGGCGCGGCAGGCGGAGTGGTCATGGAAGGCCGCGACATCGGCACGGTAGTCTTCCCGCAGGCGCAGGTGAAGATCTTTCTGGATGCCGCCCCTGAAGTGCGCGGCTTGCGCCGATACGACCAGCTTGGCCCAGCTCCGGCCGTCCAGCCCGATGAGGTGATTCGCGACCTGCGCGCCCGCGATGAGCGAGATCGCAATCGTGCCGATTCGCCGCTCCGCCCGGCTCCCGACGCCATGCTGCTGAATTCAACTCACTTGACGCTGGATGAAGTTCTTTCTGCCGCCGAAGCGATCGTGGCCAAAAAGCTCGCTGAAAGGTGACGCCGGTTTTCAGATTGGCTGTCGTGCGGACGTCCCCATCCGCACCATTCTATTTTGCTGATCCTATACACAAATTGCCCCAGATCCCTCTGGAATGATTTCTCCCTGATAACTTTGAAAAGAAGTCGAAGATCCTGTCCAACACACGCTGCGCATCTTTATGCCTTTTTATTTCATTTGTGTAACAATAGTGGTAAATCGGCTGATTGAACTTCCTCTCAAGATTCAGCAGATGCAACCGAGAGTCTCCCGCTCTTATTGCTTTCTTCATTGGTAATCAAAACTGGAGTTCCTATGGCCCTTTATTGCCGCTTTTGCGGTACGGAGAAATTCCGTCCCTCGCACTTCCGATTTCGTTTGTCCGAACTCAGGCGACTGCTTGTCTTGTACTTCCCGGTTCGTTGCCTCACCTGTGATGAAAGATCCTTTGCCCCGCTCCATCACTACCTCAAACTGCGCAACGAGTACAAGATGCGCCAACAACAACAGCCTCGGGGAGCAGCCTAGCCTGTTCCGCGGCATTCCATCAGGCGCGGGAATGCTATAGGCTCATAGATGTATGGAAATTACCTGCAACCGCTGCCACCAAACCGTCCTCGCTGAGAACTGCTACTGCCCCTCTTGCGGATTGCCGCAATTGATCTGCGCTACCGACGGTTCTGCGGCGCAAGCGCAACCCGAGCCTTGGGATGGAGTGGTGCGCGACGCCGGCAGCATTCACTGGAAGCCTGCCCTGAGCGCAGCTTTCAAGCTGGCCATCCCGGCTGGAGTATTGTGCAGCGAGGCTTCGCCTCTCAGAGGCGCTGGACTGATCTGGATGACCTCCGCCGCCATGCTGGCAGTGATGTTCTATTTGCGCAGCCAACGCCCTGCTTGGATCACGATTGGTGCCGGGGCGCGCATCGGACTGGTCACCGGCCTGTTGGCCGCATGGCTAGCTTTTTGCGTCAGCAGCAGCTCACTGTTTGTTGAGCGCGTTATCTTTCACCAATCCAGTCAAATCGACGCGTCCTACAACAGCCTTTTTGTTGACAGGTTTCAGCAGACGGTTCAGCAGTCGCTGGCTGGAATGGCTCCTGCGGATGCCGCGCAGTCGCAAAGCGCCTTCAATAAAATTCAGGCCATCATCCTTTCGCCTGAAGGTCATGCCGGAATGTGGGCTGCGTCTCTGGCGATTGTTTCCTGCTTTTTGCTGATCTTCGCGGTTGCCGGCGGAGCGCTGGGAGCGCGTATGCTGGGTCGCTCTCGTCAGCCGGAACTCTAATGCACTCGCTTGGAATTCTGCCCGTTTCTCCACAACTTGCCCCCTGGCCCAAACCCTTCTATCCTGCATTAGATAAGCCACGCGAGGAATCATGACTGAAGACTCAAGCAACTCCGCCCTGCGCGTCAAAGGCAGGCTGATGTCCGCTTCCGAGATTGAGCGCACCTTGGTGCGTTTGGCGCACGAGATCGTTGAAAAAAGCAACGGCAGCCCTGACCTGGCCCTGGTGGGAATCAAGCGCCGCGGCGTGCCGCTGGCCGAGCGCCTGGGCAAGCTGGTCTCCGCCATCGAAAAGCGCCCCATCGACACCGGTGTCCTGGATATTCAGTTCTACCGCGACGACCTCTCCACCACCGGCGTGCGCCCAGTGGTTACGCCCGGCTCCATCGGCTTCAATGTCGATGGCCGCGACGTGGTGCTCTGCGACGATGTGCTCTACACTGGCCGGACGATCCGCGCCGCGCTGGATGCGCTCTTTGCCCACGGCCGACCGCGTCGCGTGCAATTGGCGGTGCTGATTGACCGCGGCCACCGCGAATTGCCCATCGAGGCCGCCTACGTTGGTCGCCGCATCCCCACCAGCAGCCGAGAGATCATCGAAGTCAAGTTCAATGAAGTCGATAGCGACGAGCAGGTGCTGCTAGTCGAGCGGGTAGACTGAATATGCAGTTGTCAGTTGTCAGTTGTCAGTTATAAGCCAGGAACTGACAACTGAGAACTGAAAACTGTGAACTGAGAACTAAAAACATGACTCCGACCGAAACTAAATCCCGCCGCCCATTGCCCACTCCGCCTGTTGCGGCATCCTTGTTTCCTTACAATCCCGGCTCGCTGCTCTCAACGCAGGATTTGACGCTGGAGGCTCTCAGCCACATCCTGGCCCGCGCCACGGCTCTCGAAAATCAAGACCCGCTGACCCGCGCCCGCATCCTGGCCAAGCGTCGCATCGCGCTGCTCTTCTACGAGTCCTCAACGCGCACCCGCACCAGCTTTGAGCTGGCCGCCAAGGGGCTGGGCGCGGACACCACGCTGGTCTCCAGCCTCTCGTCCAGCATCGAAAAAGGCGAATCGCTCAAGGACACCGGCCTGACGCTGCGAGCCTTGGGCGCGGAGGCCATCATCCTCCGCCATCCCAACTCCGGCGCGGCCTGGCTGCTGGAGGCTGAAACCTGCCTGCCCGTCCTCAACGGCGGCGACGGAATGCACGAGCATCCCACCCAGGCGCTGCTCGACCTGCGCACCATGCTGGCTCATCTGCGTCCCGGTGTGGAGACCGTCAACGCCGAGACGCTCTCCGGCGTAACAGTCGCCATCACCGGCGACATCCTGCACAGCCGGGTCGCCCGATCGAATATGATGCTGCTGCCGCGCTTGGGCGCGCGTGTAATCCTATGCGGCCCTAAGGCTCTGCTTCCCGATCTTGCCGCTCAGGCTGGCCCTGGCATCACCGTCGAACGCGACTTTGAGGCCGCGCTCGCCCAGGCGCAGGTCGTGATGATGCTGCGCATTCAGGCCGAGCGGCTGGCCGGGTTGCAGCTCGATCTCGACGAGTACAAGGCCGCCTACCAGCTTGACAGCCGGCGGCTGGCCACTTTCGCGCCGAAGGCTTTGGTGCTGCACCCCGGACCGATCATTCGCGGCCTGGAGATCACCGCCGACGTCGCCGACGGCCCGCAATCGGCGATCCTCGAACAGGTCCGCCACGGCGTCGCTATACGCATGGCCGTCGTCGAGCGAGCGCTGATGGCGAAGGCGTAAAGATTTTCGTTGACGAATTTCCGACAATAGGCCGATACTGGTTATGAGTGGTTGGTGCTGCCGGACCGAACGTGTTACCCGGGCGAACTGCTTGATCTTGTAAAGGGCCGCGTGAGCGGCCTTTTTTCATGGGCGTATTATTTTGGATGAGACATTTTCACGGACGAAAGGTTTTTCACGCATCCCGGAGGGATGTTACGAAAATAGCCCAGGGTGAAGCGCAGCGGAACCCTGGGTGCGATGCGGAGAGAGGCCCTTCGCCCCGGAGGGGCGAATCGAATACTCCTGAACGGCTCAATTGCGCATTTCGCGCCGCCCCTCCGGGGCGGGAATCTCTCCCCCCGACACTTTCCCAGGGTTTCACCCTGGGCTATTCTCGTCCCCTCCCTCCGGGAGGAGCGCAATCCGCGCAACACCATTTCCGCAATCGACAACGAATTGTGCAAGGCCGCAAAGAGTTGCTATTCTGAGCAAGCGGCCAAAACCCGGCCAGCATTGAAGGCGTGAAAGATGAAGCTCGCATCCATCACCAAAATCCGTATTCCGATTTTGCTCGCGCTGATTGTCGGTGAGATCGTTGGGTTAGTACATTTCTATAGAACGCCAAACTTTGTTTTATTTGCCCTTATTACATTATTCGGTACTGCTCTTACGGCATCTTATTTATGGATTGAATGGTTTGTAGAACAGAGAATTAATAAGCAGAATCTAATGTTTTTTTATCCCTTCTGGGTAATGTTTGGTATTCATGAATTTGTTAGAGGCGAGGTATTTATGATTATTCTTTGGATAATATTGTTTTTGATTGTCATTTCACAAGTTATAATTCGGCTTATTTATCCATTGAAAACAAATGTAAATCAAACTGAAGATAAAGGAATAGTCTATGGGTTTACAGGTGCAGAAATACTGTTTGCTGTCATTTTTATGCTTTCATTGTTTTTAATGATGTGGAATATTCTTGTTCAGAATCGTCATATCTCATTCATTTGGTCATTTCCTTTTGTGATACCTCTCATTGTGATTATTTGGATCTACTTTAGTTTTCGCATAGAGCTGAAACGAATCAATCAGACTGGGAACCTTTCCATTCTTAATAATGATAATAACCAAGGAGGCCGCGCATGACGGCACTAATTATTCGAGGCGGCCATCTGGTTGATCCGGCTGCCGGAGTGGACGCGCTCAAGGACATTCTGCTCAAGGACGGCCGGGTGGCCGAGATCGCCGGGCCGGGCAAGCTGAAGGCGGCCAACGGCGCGGAGGTTCTGGACGCGACCGGCCTCACCGTCGCGCCGGGGCTGATTGATATGCACGTCCATCTGCGCGAGCCGGGGCAGGCGCACAAAGAGACCATCGCCACCGGCACTGCGGCGGCGGCGGCGGGCGGATTCACCTCGGTTGCCGCGATGCCGAATACCAGCCCGGTGAACGACTCGCCGGAGACGACGCGCTGGATGCAGGCGCCGGAGCGCAATGCCTCCATCCGCGTCTTCCCGATTGCCGCCGCCACGCGCGGCTCGAAGGGTGAAGCGATCAACGACTACGCGGCGCTGAAGGCCGCCGGAGCCGTGGCCGTCAGCGACGACGGTCTACCGATTCTGAAAGACAATGTGATGCGCGAGGCGCTGGCCGCTGCCGCGCGCGTGGGACTCACCGTCATCCAGCACGCCGAGGACACGCGCCTGACGCACATCGGCGACAAAGTGGCCGCGATGAACGCTGGACCGACAGCCTTCAAACTGGGTCTGCGCGGCTGGCCGAATGAGGCCGAATCCGGCATCGTCGAACGCGATATCCGGCTGGTGAGCGAGCTGCGCGAGGCCCGCGCCCACCTGCACGTGGCGCACATCTCGACTGCTGCCGCCGTGGCTGCCGTTCGCCAAGCCCGCCGCAACGGGCTGCGCGTAACTTGTGAGGTGGCTCCACATCACTTTCTGCTGACCGACGAGCACGTCGGCGACTACAACACCAACGCCAAGATGTGCCCGCCACTGCGCGCATCGGCGGATCGCGATGCGTTGATTGAAGCGCTGATGGACGGCGTCATTGACGCGATTGCCACCGACCACGCGCCGCACGCGGTTCATGAAAAGGAAGTCGAGTTTGACCGCGCGCCGAATGGCATCATCGGCCTGGAAACCGCTCTGGGCCTGAGCCTCCGCTGGCTGCATAAGGAGTGGAAGATGCCGCTGGGCCGCGTCTTGAATCTCTTATCCGCCCAGCCGGCAGCGCTGCTCAATCTCAAAGGCAGAGGCACACTGGCCGTAGGCAGCTTTGCCGATGTTGTCGTCTTCGACCCCATTGCTGAATGGACTTATAAGGCCCGCGAAGGCAAATCAAAGTCCCGCAACACGCCCTTTGATGGCTGGACGATGCAGGGCAAAGTCCGCTGGACAATCAGCGAAGGCCGTGTGGCTTATGATGCAGCGCGGTAATCGCGGGAAGACCCAATTAGGCACGCAAGAAACTAACGCTTTCGAATTCGATTGACCGGCGCGGGCTTGCGGGACTAACATCCGATACGATCATGCTTGCAGCCCAGGTCATATTCTTCAGGCCCCTTCACCGCCATGGGCGTCGCTCTCTGGCACTGATGGCCGTCCTTGCCGCGCTGGCGCTCACCCCTTGCGCCGCGTTCCAGCACAGTGGAATGCCCCGCACACTGCGGCACGAGAGCCATCACGAAATTTTTCATCTGGAAGAGGCGTGGCGGAACGCCGTTTTAAAGGCGGACATTCCCACCCTTGACGGCCTGCTCTCCGAAGATTACACAGCTATCACCGCGGACGGCGCCTTACAATCCAAGGAACAGGCACTGGACAGCCTGCGCAGCGGGACCACCCATTTCACGGCCCTTGCCGTCTTTGATCGCAAGGTGCGCTTCTACGGAACCACCGCGCTGGTGACCTGCAAAGCCGTTGTGAGCGGCGTCCATGCAGGGGTCAATATCTCTGGAAGTTACCGCTACACGCGCGTCTATGTGCGGAACGCTCAGGGTGATTGGAAGATTGTCAGCTTTGAGGTCAACCGCATTCGCGCGCCCGGCGAGGGCCGCTAGCCTCAACCTATCTAGTCTCTTACAATCAATGGATGCCAGAACTGCCAGAGGTCGAGACGATCGCTCGCGGTGTCGATCAGCGCTTGCGTGGCGACCGCATTGTGGAAGCATGGTTCGGCAACTATCCAAAGCTTTTCAAGACGCCTGCGGCGCTCCAGGCCAAAGGTCTTGAAGGGCGCTTAATTCTCTCTGTTCATCGCACCGGAAAGCACATTGTCTGCGAACTTGGATCAGCCGACGGAAGCCCGTTGGCAGAGAATGAAGCCCAATGGATTGTGCATCTTGGCATGACCGGACGTTTGCTGGTCACTACCCCGGAGGCTCCCGTTGCGCCGCACACCCATGCGCGCCTTAGCATGGCCAGCGGGCGCGAGCTGCGCTTCGTTGATCCACGTCGTTTTGGGCGGCTGGACTTCCGCGACCTCGGGCGAAGCCCAGCCTTCCGCGCCGCCGGGACCGAGCCCTTGACCGTGTCAGCTACCGAGTTCGTCCAGATTTTTCGCAATCGGCAGTTGGCCATCAAGACAGCTCTACTCAACCAAAATCTACTGAGCGGGGTGGGCAACATCTACGCCGATGAAAGCCTCTTCCACGCAAGGATTCGCCCACGCCGCCTTTGCGCGCGGCTGACCCGCGCCGAGTTGGAATCCCTGCGGCTGGCTTTGCGCAAGGTTCTGGAGCACGCCATTCAGCTAGGCGGTTCTTCGGTCAGCGATTATGTGGACGCCGATGGGGCGCGCGGCTTTTTTCAACTGGAACATTGCGTTTACAAGCGCGACGATCTGCCCTGCCGGCTCTGCCAGATCCCGATTCGCCGCATCGTGCTGACCGGACGAGGAACTCATTATTGCCCGAAATGCCAACGATAGACCTTGGCCTCTATGGAATTCTGGATATCCCCCGCTAGAACTCTCGAATGTTATAGGTATCTTGTTTGGCAATATTCACAAATGATTGAAAATAAGGATTGCATAAAGTGGCCCTGTAATTGCTACTAGATAAGTGCCAGTGATGTACCAGTGCTAGAAGAGATGGACCGGCCCAAAGAAGAGCAGACCCCGGCAAGAGCCACCGCCAACGAAGCGGCCCTCAAACGGGAGTACCTGCCGGGAATATCTGCACGATGGAACGGTGGAAATCACCACTGTCCACATATATTTTGGGAGGCCAGTGACTAGCGCAGAAGTTCCGAAGCGCCACTCTATTTGAGTGGCGCTTTTTGCGTTTGGCCTCTGATGAAGGTCCAAGCGTCTCCTTACAAAAAATTCCGCACACAATATTTCTTGCACAGTGTAGGGCGTTCAACAGGCATTTGGCTGGATGGTGCGTTGTGTCACAGGACATTCATACTCCGCGTGTGATAGCATCCGATTTTCTTAGCAAGACGCCCTGCGGACCCATCTATTTTTTATTCGCGCGGCGCCGGCCCGAGACCCTCCAGGTCCAAACCTTATGGACGAGGTAGACGGCAGACCGGGACACGTGGCCCTCCAACCCGGCCACAGGAGCGCCCACCGAGGCGTCCTTAGGGCTTCCCTGTCCTTGCCCATCCATCCCAATCACAGCACATCCAAAGACATTGTCACCCTGAGTGAGCGAAGCAAATCCGGGATCTCTGGCGACATATCTTCGTTTGTGGGGTGGAGATTAGGATTTTCGGAACTGGGAATCCATGATCTTTCTAGGCGCAAACATCTGTTAAACCCAGCAACTCAAAGGAGAAGCAAATGAAAACCTACCAGGGAAGTGAGATCCGCAACGTAGCTGTAGTGGGGCATGCGCACAGTGGCAAAACCACCCTCATCGCCGCTCTGCTGCATGCCGCCAAGATGACCCCAACCCAAGGCCGCGTGGAAGATGGCACGGCCGTCACCGCTTATGACGAAGAAGAAGTTGCCCGCGGCGCAACCATGCAGAATGCCGTCGCCTTTGCCGAGTGGCAGGGCGTCAAAATCAATCTTATTGATACTCCCGGCTTTCATATGTTCACCCACGAGGCCCGCGCCGCCCTTCTGCCGTCTGAGGCTGCTCTCTTCGTTGTCAATGCCCAGCACGGCATTGAGCCGGTCACTGAGCGCGTCTGGCGCTACGCGGATGAAGCCAAGGTTCCCCGCATCGTCCTCATCAACCAGATGGACCACCCCAAGGCCGGCGGCGGCGGCGGATTGAGCGCCCTCATTGACGACCTGGTCGAGCGCTGGGGCCGCAACTGTGTTCCTGTCCAGTTGCCCATCACCGGCGCAGAGGGCTTTCGCGGCGTCGTCGATCTGGTCACCATGGAGGCCTACTATTACACTCCCAACGGCGATGGCCGCGGCAAGATGACCACGGAGATTCCCGCCAACATCGCTGCTGACGCCAAGACCCGCCACGAGGCTCTCGTCGAGCTGGTCGCCGAAGGCAAGGACGAGCTGATGGAGGAGTACTTTGACTCCGGCACGCTGACCAAGGAGCACCTCGTCGCCGCGCTGCATGAAGCCATCCGCGAAGACCGCATCTTCCCCGTGCTCTTCTCCAGCGGCCTCAGCAACATGGCCCTCGATCACCTGCTTGATTTCATCAAGGCCTATACCCCCTCGCCGGTCGAGAGCGGCTCGATTGCCGTCCGCGTCCCCACCGTCGATGCTGGCGCCGCTGGCACTGCCGCAGAGCTCGCCGACCGCAAGATCGCCGACAGCGAGCCCCTCGCCCTGATGGTCTTCAAGACCATGACCGATCCCTTTGCCGGCCGCATCAGCTTCTTCAAGGTCATCAGCGGCGTGGTCAAGAACGACGCCACCGTTGAAAACTATACCCGCCGCACGCAAGAGCGCCTCGCCCATCTATCCGTGATGCAAGGCCGCAAGCCCGCTGAAGTGGCCGAATTGCACGCTGGGGACTTCGGCGCAGTAGCCAAGCTCCGCGACACCCTCACCGGCGACACCCTTGGCCAAAAAGGCTCCGAGATTCAGATCGACCTCTTCCCGCTGCCCGAGCCGGCGATGACCTACGCCATCGAGCCGAAATCCCGCGCCGACGAAGACAAGCTCGCCCCCGCCATCCACAAGCTCATGGAAGAGGATCTGCTCATCCGCTTCTTCCGCGACCCGCAGACCAACGAATTCCTCATCGCCGGCGCCGGCCAGCCGCACATCGAGGCCATCGTCAGCCGCCTCAAAAAGCGCTACCACGCTGAAGTCACCCTCAAATCGCCCAAGGTGCCTTATCTGGAAACCATCCGCGCCAAAGCCGAGGCCCAAGGTCGCCACAAGAAGCAGTCCGGCGGTCACGGCCAATTCGGCGATTGCAAAATCCGCATGGAGCCACTGCCCCGCGGCGGCGGCTTCGAGTTCGGCAACGAAGTCTTCGGCGGAGCCATCCCCCGCAACTTCATTCCGGCCATCGAGAAGGGCATCGTCGAGTCGGCCGCCCGCGGCTTCCTCGCCGGCTACCCGGTCGTCGACTTCAAGGCCACGGTCTACGACGGCAGCTACCACGACGTCGACTCCAACGAAATGTCCTTCAAAACCGCTGGCCGCCTGGCCTTCAAAAAAGCCATGGAGCTGTGCAAGCCCTGCCTGCTTGAGCCCATCATGAAGGTAGAGATCGAAGCTCCCGACGAGTTCGCCGGAACCCTCATGGGCGACCTCAGCAGCCGCCGTGGCCGCGTCCAGGGCACCGACTCCAAGGGCCGCACAACACTCATCAACGCACAAGTTCCCATGGCCGAAATGCTGACTTACGGAACCCAGCTAACCTCCATGACCCAAGGCAAAGGCAGTTACCGCATGGAAGTCGACCACTACGACATAGTCCCGCAACTAGTAGCCGACAAAATCCTAGCCAACGCCAAACGGCCCATCGACGAAGAAGAAGAGTAGCACCTGCGGTGCGGCCAGCCGTTCGCAGTCCGCTCGCACAAGGTTCGTAGTTCCCCAGGTCTCGAAATATCGAGACTTGGGGAACCCGACCAAAACTGCTATTCTATGAAGGAGGGAAATGGCATCCTTGGAGCAGCATAAGAGGGACTGCATTCAGTTTCTCGGGAGCGACTTCGAGGAAGTGCACCGCTGGCTGGATGAGTTCTTCGCTCAGTTTGGTCCACAGCATCGATTTGTCCGACACCATGATTTGGGTATTCGAGAAGCCCGCGACAAGTTCGGAGAGAGGGCCGGGACCGCCGCTCTCATTCACATCCTCAGGGATTGCAGACAGATACCATCAAAAGTGGACTACCAGACCGGGCATGTGGATGCACTTGGACTAAAAAGAAGCTGGTCCACAGCTGCATACATCAAATACGCAGACAAGGATTTCGAGGATCTCGTGAATGAACAACTAAAACCGACTGGATTAGTACTCTGGGCTTTTTTGCGCTGGGAGGACGTGCGAGGCTTTCTCGCCTCCGTCACATCTTATTCCACTGAACAAATTGCCGATTTGGAGGATGCTTGGAAAGAATCGAAGAGGCGTTTGGAAACGGAGTCTCTCGCACTCACTTCCGTCCGGGCATTCACCGACATTAGCGAAGTTGCCAACTTGCCCGATTCCTTGCGCGAGTATTTTGAGGTCACGTTGACCAAAGTCAAGGAAGGGAGGGGAAGGGCAGAGGAGCCAGAGGTAAGCATAGGGTACATCTCGATTGACACGGTGACTAACCCCTTTGTTTATATTGACTACGAACTGCTTGAAGACCTGAAACCGGAGCTTGAAGGAACATCTCCGCTGGAGATTGCTAAGTTTGCATTTCCCGAATCTGTGACCGCCCCAATAACGGTCATAGGCGATCCAACCCAGAGGACGATAACGTTTTCTTCTCGACAAAAGTCGATGACAGTTAGCAATGTCAGACTTCGATCAACTCCAGAAGGAACAGAAGTTAGCTACCTCATAGGTGCGAATTCATCAGGGATTGTTGTCTCTGACGCAGGTGACCGGCTTGTTCTTCGAAATGGAATCCACCGCGCATATTTGTTAGCACAATATGGCGTGAAAGAGATACCCTGCGTTTATTTCAAGGATAGGAATCCGATGCCCGTCGTGACTGGTGCCTACCCGACCTTTACACCTGGCGTGTTGGTTCAGCCCAGACAGCCGTTGCTGGTCGACCTCCTCCGTCCCGAACTCTGTCTGCAGGCCCCTGTGCGAAGGACACATAAACTAATTCGCATAAGTGCCGATGAAATAATGATCCCGGTCGACTGACGAGATGATTCCTAACTTTTTCGACGATCAATTCCTCCCGGACGGGGATTATGAAGCGACTTGGATTGAGGTTCAAGAGAGATTCGGTTCAGGGCAAACCAGGAAAGACCTCTGCGAACAGATGAGCAAATTCATACAAATCGCCAAATGCTGCGGGTTTCGAGCCGTCTACCTCTTTGGTTCATTTATCAGTGGGAAGGACAACCCAAACGACATCGACCTGATGTGGGTCTATAGGCAAGAAACATTTGAGTCGCTTCGTCCGGGATGCCGAGAATTGCTAAACTATGAGACAATGAAGTCCCGTTGGCATTGGGATATGTTCTGCTGCAGCGATGATCAAACGATCATTGAGTACCTGTTAACGGGCTTTCGCAAGAGTAAAACAGGTACGAAGAGGGGAATCATCAAAATCGATCTCGAGAGATATGAAGGACTGATTCTATGACGAAGCTTCAGGCAACTAAAGACTATCGATCCAACCTGCAGGATGCACTTCGGCAGGCAAAACGACGCCTCTCCCCTGCGGAACTGCCAATTGTAGCTGCGGGAATTGTAGCGGAGATGAACCGTATTGACAGGGAAATGGAGGACTTGATGTTTAAGACCTTTATGGGCTACCGCGAAGAGGTGCCACTTTTCCCGCGAGTAATCCAGATCGTTCAGCGTGCCTATGCGGGTTTCGAGCTCGGGGACGCGCCCTCCATATCTGTGGGCCATACATCTACCGGGAGAAACCAAATCAGACAACTCCCGCTCACATCCGAAAGGGCCGTTTCTCCTAGCTTATTTGAGTCCACAAGCCTCTCAAGGGGCCTTAGCCCCGCTTATTGCGTATAACGAGCAAGCAGCTAGCGCACCCTTGACTAAATCATAAAGTTGGGTGGCCCATCCTTCGCTTTTTTCTAGCGAAGGGTGGGAACCACGAACCTCAACCGGCCGCTTTACGTTCTCTCCAACTCCGGCTTGCAAAGTTTTCCAGCACTGGATTTCCTGTCCGGTGCCCCCCAGCCGAATCAGCGCCGAATCGGATCAAGGTAGCGCCGACCTCCCGGTCGGCTGTGGCGCGGACGTCCTCGTCCGCGCCGGGCAGAATCCGGAGGCCGATGGAATAGTTATGCCTCCAATCGATTTGTGCTGCTCCAGAAGACCGAAACGTGGACCGGGAGGTCCACGCCACAGCCGGCCGGGAGGCCGGCGCTACACCGCTATTTGACGCACACTCGGCTACTCGGAGTAAAATCCCGCCATGGCGCAAGAAGTTACTTTCGCATACATCAACGGCGCCGTGCAGCCGCGTTACAGCGAAGTCCACATTCGCAGTCGCGGCCGCCTTCCTCATTGGGAAAAAGAAGAAGGCCTCTACTTCCTCACCTTTCATCTTGCTGATTCACTCCCCTCCTCTATCCTCGACAAAATCGCTGAACGCCATCGCATTTTGGAAGCCGCCAAGGATAACAATGCCAATCTACTTCCCGAACAAAAAGCATTGCTTGCCGACTATAGCCACGCGCGCATTGAAGAGTACTTTGACCGTGGCGCGGGTTCGTGTCCGTTTCAAGATATGCGCGTCGCTGGCTCTATGGCCGCGGCCTTGCGCTTCAGAGAGGGAAAGCACTATAGGCTTCTTGCCTGGTGCATTATGCCCAACCATGTTCATGTGGTGGTGAGGCTCTTCCCAGGCCGGGAACTTGCTAAGATCGTCAAAACCTGGAAGAACTTTTCCGCAAAAGCCGCCAACCATGCGCTCGGACGTAAGGGCCGATTCTGGCAACCAGAGTACTACGACCGCCTGATCCGCAATGGAGACGAACTTGACCGGGCCATCCGGTACGTTGTCGAAAATCCCGTCAAAGCAGGATTGAAAAACTGGACTTGGGTGTGGAGCGCGGACGGGGACGTCCGCGCCACAGCCGACCGGGAGGTCGGCGCTACAAGTTCGTAGTTCCTCGCGGCTAGCGCACCCTTGACCAAACCATAAAAGTCAGGTAGCCCGTTCTTCGCTTTTTTCTAGCGAAGGGTGGGAACCACGAAACTTAACCGGCCGCTTTACGTTTTCTTCAACTTCGGCTTGAAAAGTTTCCCAGCTCTGAAAATCCAGGCCTGGCCACCCGGCCCCTCCTTCAATTTCCCCGAATTCGAGGGATTTAGAAATTTGATGGAAGCGGATTCTATTGACTGACTGTGGCCTATGAGCTACAGTTGATCTGTGATCGAGATTCGCGAATCCGCGACCTTCTCGCTCTGGCTGCAATCGCTACGGGACAGCCAGACCAGAGCGCGGATCGCCGTGCGTGTGCGGCGGTTGGCCTTTGGCAACTACGGCGACGTAAAACCGGTCGGCGAAGGCGTCAGCGAATTGCGCTTGGATTTCGGTCCCGGCTACCGCGTCTACTTTATTCAACGCGGCCAGGTCTTGATCGTCCTGCTCTGCGGCGGCGACAAGAGCACACAGGATCGCGACATTGCCAGCGCGAAGAAACTGGCGAAGGAGACACCATGAGCACCCTGAAGACCCAACCATTCGATCCGGCCGCGTATCTGGACGATGCTGAATCTCTTTCCGCCTACATGAGCGAGGCGCTGGCCACCGAAGACCCGGCCTTTATCGCCGACGCGCTCGGCGTGGTAGCCCGCGCCCGCGGCATGAGTGAAATCGCGCGCCAGTCCGGACTCTCGCGCGAGAGCTTGTACCGCGCCCTCAGTCCGGAGGGCAATCCCGAGTTCAACACCATTCTCCGGGTCGTTCGCTCCATGGGCCTCCGCCTCTCCACCACTCCCATCGAAGAGCAAAAAGTCGCTTGACCCGGCGGGTGGCCCATATCTGCCCAATAAAGCTGGGTGCCCCACATCTCGATTTTGAGATGTGGGAGTCCACGAACCTCAACCGGCTGCTATTCGTTCTCTTCAACTCCGGCTTGCAAAGTTTCCCAGCTCTGAAAATCCCGGCCTGGGCCGCCCAGCCACATCGGGACCGCATCGAATCAGCGCCGAATCAGATCAACGTAGCGCCGACCTCCCGGTCGGCTGTGGCGCGGACGTCCTCGTCCGCGCTGGGCGCTGAAGCTGAGGTTCTCACGAATTTTTCTCTTTCCAGTCGATTTGTATCGCACCAGAAGAATAGTGCGTGGACCGGGAGGTCCACGCCACAGCCGGCCGGGAGGCCGGCGCTACACTGCTATTTGACGCATACTCGGCTACTCGGAGTACAATCCCGCCATGGCGCAAGTCAATACTTCCGCATCTATCAACGGCGCCGTGCAGCCGCGTTACGGCGAAGTCCACATTCGCAGTCGCGGTCGCCTGCCGCATTGGGAAAAAGAAGAAGGCCTTTACTTTCTTACCTTTCATCTTGCTGATTCGCTTCCCCAATCCGTGCTTGCGAAAATCGCAGAACGCCATCATATTCTGGAATCCGCCAAAGAGATCAACGCGAATTTACTTCCCGAGCAGAAGGCATTGCTTGCCGACTATAGCCACACGCGCATTGAAGAGTACTTCGACCGCGGCGCTGGTTCGTGTCCGCTTCAAGATATGCGCGTCGCTGGCTCTATGGCCGCGGCCTTGCGCTTCAGAGAGGGAAAGCACTATAGACTTCTTGCCTGGTGCATTATGCCCAATCACGTTCATGTAGTGGTGAGACTCTTCCCGGGGCGGGAGCTTGCCAAGGTTGTCAAGGCCTGGAAGAACTTTTCGGCAAAAGCCGCCAACCAAGCTCTCGGACGTAAGGGTCGATTCTGGCAACCAGAGTACTACGACCGCCTGATCCGCGATGGAGACGAACTCAATCGCGCTATCCGGTACGTCGTTGAAAATCCCGCCAAAGCAGGATTAAAGAACTGGACTTGGGTTTGGAGCGCGGACGGGGACGTCCACGCCACAGCCGACCAGGAGGTCGGCGCTACAAGTCTGTAGCTTCTGGCGGCGGCTAGCGGGTCAGGTTGAGCATGGCTCCGGCGATGGCGTGCAAGGGCAGAACTCTGTCTACGCCGTTGGCTTTGATGGCCTCTTTGGGCATTCCAAAGACGACGCAGGTGGCTTCGTCCTGGGCGATGGTGACGGCTCCGGCTTGCTTCATCTCCAACATTCCGCGGGCGCCATCGTCGCCCATGCCGGTCAGGATTACGCCCACGGCGTTGCGTCCGGCATAGCGCGCGGCGGAGCGGAAGAGCACATCGACTGACGGACGGTGGCGGCAGACCAGCGGACCGTCCTTGATCTCCACGTAGTAGCGCGCGCCGCTGCGCTTGAGCAGCATGTGGTGGTTGCCCGGCGCAATCAGGGCGCGGCCGCGGATGACGGAGTCATTGGTCTCGGCCTCTTTGACGCTGATGGCGCAGAGGCCGTCGAGGCGCTGAGCAAAGGCGCGGGTGAAAAGCTCCGGCATGTGCTGCACGATTACGATGCCGGGCGTGTCGGCAGGGAGGGCTTCCAGGACAGTCTTCAGTGCCTCGGTTCCGCCGGTTGAGGCACCGATGGCCACGATCTTCTCTGTGGTCTCGTCCATGGCGTGAGTGGCCTGTGAGAGGATGCAATCGGCGTTGAGCTTGGGCTCGACGGTGTGGCTTGGGGTCAGATTGCGCAAGCGCGCACCCGCGGCGGCTTTGACCGCATTGCAGATTTCGATGCGGGCATCTTCAATGAATTGCTTAGTGCCCATCTTCGGCTTGGTGATAATTTCCACCGCGCCGTATTCGAGCGCGCGCAGCGTACTCTGCGCGCCTTCGTCGGCCAGGCTGGAACAGATGACCACGGGGATGGGATGCTGGCTCATGATTTTTTTCAGGAAGGTGAGCCCATCCATGCGGGGCATTTCGATGTCCAGGGTGATGACGTCGGGAACCTGCTCACTGATACGGTCCGCGGCAACAAAAGGATCGCCGGCCGTGGCGATGACCGTGATCTCCGGGTCGGACTCGAGCACCTCGCGCAGCGTTTGGCGCACGACGGCGGAGTCATCCACAATCAAAACGCGAATCTTTGGGGTGCTCATAGATCGGACCTCATTGCTTTCTTTCTCACTCATTTGAAGCCTTTGCTTGCTCACCGAACCTCAACTCGTTTCGGAGTGGCGTTGCAGCAGCACTTCTCCGGTGAGCGTATTGAAGTAGATGTTGACTCCGCGGCGGCCACCTAGAGAAGAAGCTGTGACCTTGAAACATTCCTCTTCCAGAACTTTTCGTGCGACTTCGATATTCAGACTACCCACCGTGGGGCGGGGCGAATCCTGGGCGGTCAAGAGCACGTCTCCGCCGCCGAAGAGCTTTACCTCAACCTCTTCGCGGCGCGCACCGAGCACGTCAA
>CAZYCV010000018.1:0-59880 GCA_964645305.1 uncultured Occallatibacter sp.
ATCTCAACAAGCCAAACCTGCTCTGCATATAGCAATTAAGATGCGTTTGCCCTGGGCGCGATGGTGAAGACAGGCGGCTCGACAATCCCTACGCCTGTCAGCGTCACCTGATGCGGCGATCCGATGGCGTTGTTGGCTACTGTAACAGTCGCGGAGAAGCTGGCAACGGAGGCCGGAGTGAACGTCACGCTGATGGCGCAACTTGCTCCCGCTGCGAGCGACGCGCCGCAGGTATTGGTCTGAGCAAAATCAGCAGGGTTGGTCCCGGTAATTGCGATGCCGGTGATTGAAAGCGCCGCCGTGCCGGTGTTCTTCAGCGTTGCGATTTGTGCGGGACCGGTGCCCCCGACGCCGACGCTTCCGAAACTGATCGACGCAGGGGTTAGAACCGCAACGGGCGCTGGAGCGGCGGTTCCCGAGCCGCTCAGCGCTACCGTGTGCGGCGAGCCGCTTGCATTATCAGTTACCGCAAGGGCTGCACTGAAGCTCGCGACCGTTGTCGGAGCAAAGGTGATGGCGATATTGCAGCTTGCTCCTGCGGCCAACGTCGCGCCACAGGTGTTGGTCTGGGCAAAGCTGCTTGCGTCCGTGCCCGTGAGCGCAATGCTGGTGATCGAGAGCGTAGCAGCGCCGGTGTTGGTCAGCGTCACCGTCTGCGAGCCGCTGGTTGTGTTCACCGTCTGGTTGCCGAATGAAATCGACGGTGGCGTCAGTGTCAACGCTGGATAGACAAATGTGTAAGTCGCAGTGGCCGTCGCGCTCTGTGCGTATCCAGTCGCGGTGGCGATGGCGTTCAGCGTCTCATTGCTGCTGACGGTGATCGCGCTGGTGTATTTCGTGGAAGCGGTCGTCGGTGCGGAGCCATCGGTGGTGTAGTAGATCGTCGCGCCCGCGGTTGCATCGGTGATCGCAACGGATTGGCTTGCGGAGTAGCTCCCCGTGCCGGGCGTAATGATTGGGGTGGTTGTTGCAGGCCCTGTGCCGGTGCCATTCAACGAGAGCGTCAGGGTTTGGCTCGGCAGAGAGGTTCCACTCACATAGGTGATGATGCTTGCCGTGCCTGTGTAACTGGTTGCTGCCGCCGGCTTGAAGGTCACCTGCAACTGGCAACTTGCGCCCGGCCCAGTAACAGTTGCACAAGTGCCATATGTAACCGTGAATGCGGGATTGTCCACGCTGATGCTATAGATCGTTGAGGAGTAGTAGGACCCCTCGTTGGTCATGGTCACGGGCAGTGTAGCGCTGGTTCCCGCGGCCTGCGACGGAAACACCAGCGGGTTCGGGCTCAGCACGTCGTAGCTGCCGTCTGAGGTGCCTGTCAACAGGATCGTCTGCGTCACATTACTGCCGTTGAGCGAGTTCGACTGAACCGTGATCGTTCCGGAAAACGTCCCTGGGTGTCCTGGCGTGAAGGTGGTTGTAACAAGGCAAAGAGCACCCGGATTGAGTGCCATGCCGGAGATGCAATCGTTGGGTTGCGTGGAGTCAACGCTGAATCCGGCACCTGTCAAAGTGAACGAAGAGATCGTCAACGGCTCATTGCCGCCGTTGTAGATGCTGGCCGTGGAGTCCTTCGCGGAACTTGTCGAGCTCACCTGGCCAAAATCAATTGTCTCCGTGGTCGAGCGGTTGAAGACATCCAGGTTGACATAGTTGGAAACGAAGACGGTGCCGTCTGAGCCAATGGAGACGCCCAGCGGTGAGGAACTCTTATCGATCTCAGCAATGGGCGCGGAATAATTTGATGCCGGCAACTCGGCGACACCCCCGGTCGGCTCGTATCGGGTGGCGTAGAGCGTGTCCGCTGCGTCCGCCGCCAGGCCATCCGAGGCACCCAAATTGTTGACCTGCGATTGCACTCCGCCAGCGGTGACCTCATTGATGGTGTACCCGCCCACAAAGGCGTTGCCCTGGCTATCCACGGCGATGGTGAATGGTTGATTCACTATCGGACTCAGGAGTTCCTGATAGTTGCTGGTTCTATCCGCGTTGAATTCGTAAAGCGTAACGTTGCGTGCTGCCTCATCGACGATATAGAAGTTCCCCAAGCCGTCTACGGTTCCTGGATACCAACTGGTGTCGGTTCCTGAGTACGGGATGACATACGTTTCCTGGATGCCCTGCACCGTATCGTAGGTCGTTACAGTCTTGGACTCGCCGAACAGATAAAGCACTCCCGCGCCATCGATTCCAATCGTCCAGAAATACGGATGGCTCGCCAGCGGGATTTGGGAGACTACGCCAGCCTTGGTAACACTCAAGAGGAATGAATTCCCGCCTGCCGGCAGCAAGTAAACGGTCCCGTTTTCGTCCGTCACCGACTGATAAATGTAGTAGGAAGTGCTGAGGCCGCTGCTTGGGATGCTGGTAGTAAACGCGCCTGGCTGTACGAGTGACATGGGCCCTTGGCCAACTCCGTTCAGGAGCACTGTCGCCAGCCGTGCACTCCCGTTCATCAGGAAGATCGCGTCCTTGAGGGTTCCCGGAAGCGTCGGCTGGAAGGTGACAGAGACTGTGCAGGTCTCCGGCCCCCCGCCCGAACAGCTCACCGCACCCAGCGTGTAGTCGTGCCCATAGTGCAATGTTGCGGTTGGCGTGAAGCTGCCCGCGTATCCTGAGACCGTGAACGAGGCTGTCAGCGTCTGAGCCGACCCGGCGCTCACGCCGATCTGCGCGGCATTGAACGAGAGAAAGGTCGCCGCAGGGATGGCCGTCTGGGCGAGTCCGGGCGTCGCCAGACCTGCCAACAGCAGGACTGCGACGTAAAAAGCTCGTAAATAGGCAAGCCATCTTGCAGCAGAAGCCGAACAGTTCGGTCCGGGGAAATCACTTCTGCGTGGATAGGGAGAAGGCGCGGCTTGCCCAAGCAAGGAACAAGCCAGGGTGCAAAGATCTGGGAACCGAATCATGGGGAACCTCAACAGGAAGCTTTGGGAAGCTCGATTGTTCCCATTTCCACACGACATTCCTGTCCCGTCAAATTAATTGCCCATCAAGCGATTGTTAACAGGTAAATTTATGTTTATCTGTGCATTAAGGACGAATCCGCACGAATGTTATCTGCGTCTAATGGTATGAACTTTGCGGGTTCCCCTTTTGATCCTCTACAAAAAATGCCAGAACTGCGTACATCACCGAGAAGTTTTACCTTCGCGGACTTCATCCTGAGTCCTGCAGACGGCACTCTTGTGCACCGAGGCCACAAGATTCGTCTGCAGGACCAGCCGTTGCGCCTGCTTGTGCTTCTGGTCGAGCGGTCTGGCGAGGTGGTCACAAGGGAGGAGATTCAGGCTCATCTTTGGCCGGAAAACACCTACGTCGAATTTGACAAGAGCCTGCGCGTAGCGGTGAACAAGGTGCGCGAGGCGCTACGCGATTCTGCTGATCGGCCAAGCTATGTTGAGACGGTTCCGCGGCGGGGGTACCGGTTCATCGCACAGGTTACCGTAAGATCTGATGAACCTCCCTCCGCTTCGCAGACTAATCCGGCCCAAGCCGTAAGCGCCGGAGAAGCGCCTCCTCCTCATGATGCCGCACCAACGTCTACGGGGGCAGTCGTGCGTGCAGGTACCGGCCACAAATGGATTATCATTGGGGCTTCCGCAGTGCTGGCGATTTCTATCGCCATGGCGGCCTTTTATCGCACAAGACCAGCTCAACCGACCCAGGATGTCTCCGCCCATCCTGTTTTGCGTCGATCAGTTGCTGTAGTCGGGTTGCAGAATCTGACAAGCAACGCCAGCGACCGCTGGCTATCGACTGCCCTAGGGGAGATGCTCTCCTCGGAACTCGCCGCTACGGATAGTCTGCGGGTTATTCCAAGCGAGGAGATCGCACGTGCCGGGCTCGCCGAAGCGCCCGTAACTACACCCTCTCACGAAACACTTGCCCGCTACGCGCATCAACTCGGCGCGGATATCATCGTCTACGGCTCATTCGCCGTCACGCATTCTCCTCACCCTCTAAAGTCTGGTGACCCACTCCGCCTTGATCTCCGAGTTGAAAACTTCGCCTCAGACGCTCCATCGCTCGTGCTCGTTAAGACCGGACAAACCTCCGGCCTTTTTGGTCTGGTGACCGAGAGTGGCGTCGACATTCGTCAGCGGCTGGGCCTGGAGTCTCTCTCGCAAGAAGCGTCCAACGAGGTGCGCAACTCCTTGCCCCTTGATGCAACAGCGGCGCAGTTCTATGCGGAAGGGCTCAATCGGCTGCACCTCTTCGATGCTCTTGGGGCGAGGGAACTTCTTGCGAAAGCCGCCAAGATCGAGCCAGATCACGCAGGCACGCATCTGGCACTCTCCGATGCGTGGAGCGCTCTCGGCTTCGATGCTGAATCGCGGGCGGAGGCTGAACGCGCAGTTCAGTTAAGTGCCAAGCTCCCCCGCCAGCAAGCCCTGGCCATGCAAGGAAAGCTCGCACTTCGAACCAGCGATGGGACACATGCTACCGACCTCTTTAGGACCCTATTTACGTTTTACCCAGACAACGTTGACTATGGATTGAATCTGGCTGCAGCGCAGGACTTGGCCGGGCACACGCCGGATGCATTGGCTACCTTGAGAGCAATAAGTTGGAAGGGAATTCCGGACGTGGATACAGCGCGTATTGAACTGCTGCGGTCCAGGTTCGACTTGTTCCTGGGGGACTTCAATGGGGCACTGGCGAGTTCAGAGAAGGTTGACCAGATCGGCCAGAGCCTGGGCCTGAACCTGATTCGGGCGCAGGGCCTGCAACAAAAGGCCTCCGCGTTGGAGCGTCAGAGCAAAGCGGCGGAATCACTGGCGTCTGCGGCTCTGGCTCAAGGCTTTTACAAGTCCGCAGGGGACAAGCGGGGCGAGGCAACTGCCTTGCTCATGAGCGGTGATGTCCAATATGACACCGGAAAACTTCCCCAGGCGCAAGCGACCTTTGAATCGGCTCTCACTCTTTACCGCGCCGTGGGTCACAAGCGCGGTTCAGGAAACGCTCTGGAGCGCATTGGCAACGTGCGCTACGATCAGGGAGCACTGGCTGACAGCCGAAGGTATTACTCCATGGCCCTCGACATCTACCGTGAACTGCACCTGGACGGCAGTATTGCTTCAGCAGTAGGCAACATTGCCAACGTTCAGGATTCCGAAGGAGACATCGCCGGGGCACTTCGGTCGAACGAACAAGGTCTCGCGATCTTTGAAAAGACCGGAAACCAGCGCGGGGTTGCGGTCACTCTTTCGAATATGGGTAACTTGGAAATGGAACGCGGAACGCTGGAACAGGCGCAGCAGGACTACAAACGCTCTGAAGAGATCAACCGCAAAACAGGCTACAAGCGCGGCGAGGCCTCTGCATTGGCCGGACAGGGAGACGTTCTCGTTGCACAAGATGATCTGACGGGCGCCGTCCATCTCATCCGACAGGCCATGAAGCTCCTGGAAGGAACCGAAGAGCCCGAGGCACAGACAAGTGTGTATTCCTCGCTCGGAGTAGCCGAGTTGCTCCAGAGCCAGCCCCAGGCCGCAATCAACGACCTGCAGCGTGCTGCCGATCTGGCCTCTCAGCGCGGTGATCACGGCAACGCATCCCTGAGCCTTTCATGGCTGGCCCGAGCCCAGGCCGCCCAAGGCGATGGCGCCAAGGCTATCGCCACTGCACACCGCGCCATCACCGAAGCACAGAACCAACTCTCACCTCAGATTCAAGTGATCGCCGCGCTTGCTCTGGCACGAATCCAAAGCAAATCTGAACCTGCCGCAGCCAGCGCAAAGTCGTTACAATCGGCTGAGGAGACGGCTCAGCGCTATTCTTATGCTCCCCTGGCGCTTGAAGCTAGAATTCTGTTGGCTAGGATTCAGTCAAAGTCGAATCACCGGCGACAACAACTGAATGCACTTGCCCAAGAAGCAGCAGGCCGCGGTTGGAAGCAACTCGCCGCGGATGCCCGCGCCACGGACAAATAGCGAGACTCAGTCTAGGACCGAGAATCCATCGAGACGGTTAGAGTATCTCCCAATCGCCCTCGAAGCCCGAATCCTGCTGGCGCGGGCCGCTGGTGCTCCCAGCGATCAGCGCAGACAACTCACTGCCATGGCCAAGGAGGCCCTTGTGCATGGCCGGAAGCAACTCGCCGAAGAAGCCATCAAGAGATTGGTCAAGGTGACCTTCCAACTCACAGCTCAACCTGCAACTTCCACTGTCATGCACGATTTCCGTGTATCTTGGCGGTCCATCTATGTCTGTAAGTCGTTGAAACAATTAGTTCAGATACGCTGGCTCGACTGCAACTCGCGCACGCCTACGCGATCTCAGGAGAGTCATCTAAAGCTCGTGGCGGCTATCGCGATTTCCTCGCCTCATGGAAAGATGCGGACCGGGACACCCCTGTCCTGATCAAGGCCAAATCAGAATATGCGCAACTGGAAGGCGCGACTCGTCACCAGATTCAATGATCCAATTGTGACAATTGGAAAACCATTCGTTAAAAGTATCCCTTTGCGATTCGGCGACATGAGTTCGAGAACTGAATTAATTCCCTACTTCCTGCGGTTCGAATCGACGCGTAAGGTTTGGCTTGGTTCAAATGCTGCATTCAATTCAAGTCTTTACAAAGGCCCGAAACGGTCGTTTACGGGTGCCTTCAAATTCTGCTTGCAGCCCAGGTATCGCTCCGTCGTCAGAACAGATGCATGTCCTAGGAGGAACTGTATTTGCTCAAGTTCTCCCCCGCTGATGTGGCAAAGCTTGGCGCATGATCGGCGCAGATCGTGCGGAGCCAGATGATCAATGCCCAGGCGCTTGGCGCAATCACGAACAACATACCACACGACGTTCTCGCTGATGCCCCGACCCCAGGCTGATCCATGTCGACTGACGGCCCGAAAGACGCGGCCGCCCGTAAGTTTTGCAGCGGCCGTCCATTGATCCACTGAGTTCTTTACCCAATTTGGCACCGGAACCGTTCGGACGTGGCCACCCTTTCCAACCAAATCAACGATTGCCCAATGCCCCTCGCGAGTCTGGATATCGTTGATCTTAAGAGCTGCAAGTTCTGCTCTTCGTAAACCACACCCAAGAAGAATAGAAATCATGGCGCAGTCACGTTTGTTGCGAAGCCCTTCCCCGTCGGATTGATCGACGAGTAATCTAGCCTGTTCGATATTCAACCAGTTTCCAGATCGCTGTCCTAGATGTTTGACCCCCTTCACGCGCCGAATGCCCGCCGCCAATTCTGGACTCAAGAGACCTGAATCGGCGGCTTCATAGGCAAGTCGACGAACAGCTGCGAGCCTCTGGTTGATAGTTGCGGCTGCCAATCCGAGGCTTTCCAAATGGAGTCGAAACCTGAGCACAACGGTGCGATTGAGCGCCAGGCGTGGCTCTGAGCAGTACCAGGCGATGAATTGGTCCATTGCAAAATGATAGTTGCGTCGTGATTGTGAAGAACTCAGGCTGTTGAGTACAGATGCCTTTGCGTGGTCGAGATCCGGCAGGCGAAGGACGATCTTTCGATAGTTTGGCTTTGATTTCTTTTTACGCCTACAAGCGGCCTCCTTGCCGCAAGTATGGCAGCCTTTTCATGGCCTATTCCGCGCAGGAATAGGCTCAGGCATGCTGTTGATTCCAGATGGAATACACAAGTCCAATACAGGAATTTAGGCCGTCATCTGTTGGTAACAGCCCAATGTGCTCATTGAGCGCGTTATAAGTATGAATTACTACAATTAGTCCCTCAGGCGTAAAAGCCCACAATTATTTTGAGCCACTTGCGGCGCAGCTAAAGCCGCCCCCTTTCAAAACCTCAACTTAATCAGAGGTTCTTTAGACTCCGATGGCATTTTGGTTGCGCCATTCCCACCGTTGAAACGGTGGACTCATTAACCTTGCGCCTACGGCGCAGGAGGGATGACTGGCGCTAGGTCTGTGACCAGGTGAAGAGGTTCTATCGAATGAGCAAACGTGAGCCAGGAGGCCCACATTACAGCCGGCCGGGAGGCCTGCGCTACATTTCCAAATGGGTCATTTGCACACGGTCAGGGACCTAGGGGACTCTTGATTGAGTTTTTGCGGCCTAGGAAGGCGTGCGCTGGGTGGGGGGCAATCTGGATGGAGATTTGCGAGCGGCAAGCCAGATTGAGGAGTCAGGAGGCCAGCCTGGGGGCGCGCGAAGGCTGATTCAACTGACCCCTGATTGCGGCATTATTGCAGTCCGTCGCAGATAATCATCACTTCAAAGCTGGCGTCGTCAAAGTGATAGGTATGGAAGAGCTTGAACTCCGGAGCCTGGACGTGGAGGTTGTAGTCGCGGCCGGTGATGACGGCCGGGACCGAGAGGCCGCAGTTGGCCGCCAGATCAGGCACCTTGCCCTTCCATGCGCCGGCCAGCATATTGCAGATCTCGCCGATGCCGTCCTTGACGGTGTCGTCAATTTCATCAAACTCCATGCCGGTCATGTGCGCGGCAATCTTGACGGCTGCCACGGCGCCGGAGCGAAAGACGCAAGCACCGCTCAACAGGCCGCCAAAGCCCACCACCGCGGTCACTGACTCCGGCTCGGCAATCTCTACCGGTCCCTCGTAGCGCTGGCAGTTTACGCCCAGCATCAACTGAAAGACCTCTTCCACACTCCCATCCAGATTTTTTGGATCGGTAATTAGATTCACGGACTCCCGCAACGATAGCGTCATCGTACGCTCCATTTCCTTGTTGCCGCTATATCGCGCTGTCGCGACGGCGGCCCTGCGCACACCATACAATTGCACGTTGGCTCCTTTGTCGCCTCGGCTAAGCCGCAGTCAACAGCGGCAGCACCCGTTCCTTCACCTGCTCGGCGGTAAACGGCTTGCGAATGTAGCCCTGAGCTCCGGCCAAAATTGCCTGCTTCACGTGCTCCTCGCTCGACTCAGTGGTAATCATCACCACCGGCACGTTAGGAGCCAAGTTTTGCGCCCGAAGCTGGCGCAAAAACTCCAGCCCGTCCATCGAAGGCATATTGATGTCGGAGAGAATCAGGTCAACCGGCTGGGACTTCAGCAGCTCCAGCCCCTCGACACCGCTGCCGGCCTCGAAGACCACCAAGGGGTTCAGCCCTGCCTGGCGGAGAGAACGCTCCACAATTTTGCGCATTACCGAGGAATCGTCCACAATCAGGGTTCGCACTTCGCTCATGCCTTGCTCCTCTGCTTTTGTCTCTATCGGCCCTTGCCCGTATTCCTTGAGAGTCTTTTTCTTCTTTTGCTTGCAATGAATTTCAATGCGTCCCGATTGAGCAGATCAGATCCTGAATGGCGGCGCGGTCCGGCAGGGGGCCGGTCTGGGGCCGCCGCCACATTCTGAGCCAAAGGCAATCATGCACCCGCGCCAGTCGGGATTCGACCGGCCGCGCCCGCTCCACGGAGCGCGCCAGCGCGCTGGCCGCCGCCGGCTCACTGGAGGCCTCGATCAGCTCAACCGGCGGAAACTTGGCATTCAACATACGCGTGTGCGCCGGCGCAAAGAGCGATTCCTGCACCAGCCCGCTCTCGACGCGCAGGCCGCTCATCCGCTCAACTGACAGCGCCACCACCGGGTCCAGCCGGTCCTCAAAGCCAAGATAGAGCAGCTTGCCCGCCGCCACCCGCAAAGGCAGCGCGCCAAAGGCATCCACAAAGAGCCGGGGCAGCAGCACGGTGAGCGCCTCGGCGTCATGAAACTCGAGCGGCAACACCGGGCAGCTCCACTGCACGCCCAGCGCCCGGGTCACCAGCGCCTCGCTCACGCCATGCTTGCGCACCAGCCACTGGCCCAGCCGCCCGCCTCCGGCCAGCCGCTGCGCATCGAGCGCCTGACGCAACTGCCCGGCGGTGATCCAACCCTGCTCCAGCATGACCAGGCCGAGGGGGACGCGATGGCGGTGGTTCTCTTGTTGAAGGCCGCGCCCCTCGAGCTCGCGGCGCACAGCAGCGGCAACCCGCGCCGCCGTGCAGGCCGCCGAACAGTTCCAGCCTCCCTCGAAGACCGGCGCCAGACGCGAGCGCCAGAGATGCAGCCAGCCGGAGCCGCAGCCTGGATTGGCGCAGGTCTCGAAGAGTCCAACGCGCGGGCGAGCCTGCTCGCGGCGCAACTCTGTCTGCGCGTCGCGGGCCTCCTGGTTGGCCTGGCGCGCGTGGCGCACGGCATCGATCAGCGACGGCGGAATCCTGTCCAGAAATGGACGGCCAGACTCTGGCTGAAGGCCGGAGTCCCGCACGGCATATGCATCTTGCCCGCGCCCAGCCTCCGCGCGCATCGGTTCGAGGCTCTCAACGCGGCTCATGCTCCTGCTTAGAAGAGGCATCGTATGCTCTCCAGCCGCTTCCTGGGCGTAGCCACTTCCGTCACACGCAGGCCAAAGTTGCCGTTGACCAGCACCACCTCGCCGCGCGCCACAATCTTGTCGCCGACGATCAAATCCACCGGATCGGAGACATTGCGATCCAGAGGAACCACGTCGCCCGGACCGAGATCGAGAATCTCGGCCAGCGGCAGCTCCTTGCAGCCAAAGCGCAAAGCTGCCTCCAGCTCCACATCCAGCAGCAGCTCAATGCCCGCGCTCAGACTGGGCGAGGGCTCGGCGGGCGGCGCGGCAGCGGCTGGAGGCGGCGCGGCTTGAGCCGCCGGTTGAGCCGCCGGCTTGGGTGCCCGCACCTCATCGCGCACCAGGATCGTCCACGAACGTTCGCCAGACTTCAACTGGAAGGCGCAACTGACCTTGCTCTCGGCCGCGGTGGCCTCGAACTTCTGCACGCTGCACTTTTTACCCGTCTTGGCCAGCAACTCACCGGCGGCGGCGTTGGCAACCTCTTGCAGAATCTCCGCCCAGCCGGCCTTCTGGTCTACGCCTTCGCCCACCAGCGTGGCTTCCAGAATTGTCCCGTCCAGGACCACGCAGAAGCGACCCTCGACATCCCCCGCAATGGTTGCGGTAAAGCCGACGGCTCCAGCGCCGAGCGGCTTGGGCAGAGACTCAACCAGCTCCGGCTCGCCCACCAGGGCTTGTGAAAAGAGCGTGGCCGCAACCGCGCTCCATGCTTCCAGATAGCTTTTCATGGCTGCGCCTCGGTGATATTTTCTTCAATGCGCGCGGCGCGGCGAATCCCATGGCGGATCGGCTGCGCCGTGGCCAGCGTCTGCCCCCCCACCTTCCACTCGGCCAGGGTTCCGGCCGTCAAATCCAAGCGCAACACCATTCCCGCCTCCAAATTTTCAAGCGTGCTGGCGGCCAGCCGCACCGTGGGCATTTGCAGGCTGCCGCCAAAGCGAATCTTGCGCGCTGCAACTTCCATGCGCGCCCGTGTCTCGTCGCCATGGCGGCGGCGGCGGCTCCAGTCCGAGGTCAGCCGACGCAATATGGTGTTGGCCACCACCGCCGGAAAGGCCAGATTCAGCAGGCCCGAACTGTGCGGCATCCGAATCTCAAAGCTCAGGCAAAGCGTCTTTTCGGTCACCGACATGATGCGCGCCACCTGCGTCTGCATCTGCCGCCGCTCGAAGTTGAAGCTCAAGCCCACCGGCTGCCAGGCCGCCGTCAGCTCACGGCAGATGATCTCGACCACCGAAGCCAGAATCGACTCCTCAATGTCGGTCAGCTCGCGCAACGGTCCATCCCGGCCCTCGCCGCCCAGCAACAGATCAATGATCGGTGGCGCCAGCGCCAGATCCAGTTGCAAAACCGACAGCGCCCCCAGCGGCTCCATGCGCACCGAGGCCACATAGCTGATCTCCGGAATCCTGAGCAGAAACTCATTAAAGGGAATTTGTTCGGCGCTGACCAGGTTGACCTGAAAGCGGGTGCGCAGCCAGGCCGCCAGGTTGTGCGTCAGGTTGCGCGCGAACAGATCGTTGAGCATGGAGATGGCGCGCAACTGATCGGTCGAAATCTGGCCCGCCGAGGAGAAGTTGTAGGGCACCACGCGGGCCCGAATCTCGGTTCGTTTGGCCTCCGGCGTGGACGAGCGCGCCGCCTGAAAGAGGGCATCGATCTCGTTTTGTTTGAGCGTCTTTTCCATAATCTTGCATTACCCTCTGAAAGGCAGGGGGCAGGGAACAGGGAACAGGGAATAGTAAACACCATGCACCCTTTTCCTCACTCCCTTAGTCCCTAGTCCCTAGTCTCTGATCCCTGATCCCTGACCCCTGACCCCTGATCCCTGATCCCTAACGTTCACCGCCGCGCCCGCTCCACCGTCTTTTTGCCGCGCAGGCGCTCAAAGGCTCCATGCGCCGCCAAATCCTTCAGCGCGCCCCTCAGATGGACCACCGCCGAGGCGTGCACCTGCGAAACCCGCGACTCGACCACGCCCAGCGCCAGTCCAATCTCGCGCATGGTCATCTCTTCGTAGTAATAAAGACTCATCACCAGCCGCTCCCGGTCGGGCAGATTCTGAATCGCCTCGGCCAGCCGCTCTTCGAGTTCGCCGCGCAGGCAGCGGAAGAGCGGGTCCTCATCCGGACGGCCCGGCACATAGGCCAACTCCTCTTCGCCAGAGTCCTCGTTGCGCTCGATGTGCAGGGTGCCAATCTCCAGCCCCTTCAGATCGCCAAGCAACTGTTGATACTCCTCAAGCTCAAGCGCCATCTCTTGCGCCACCTCGGCCTCATTGGGCGCATGGCCGAGCTTGGCCGTCAGCACGCGGATCGCCTCTTCCACCGCGCGCCCCTTGCGGCGCAGCTCGCGCGGACTCCAATCGAGGGTGCGCAGGCTGTCCAGGATCGCCCCGCGGATGCGAAATTGCGCATAACTGCGGAACTGCACTTTCTTGGCAGGATCAAATTTGCTGAAGGCATCCATCAGCCCCACCACGCCCGCCGAGACCAGATCCTCAATGTCCACGTGCTGCGGCAGGCGCTCGTGAATCCGCCGCGCCAAAAAACGCACAATCGGCAGATGCTCCAGAAGCACGCGCTCCTGCTCACCGCTCAGTACCGGAAACTGCGCCCCCGGCGGATAGCCATTGCCCGCCGCGCTGCGCCGTGGCGGTGACGGACTGGTGGCAGTATTGGCAGCTTCCATCCCCATGCATCTTCCCCTTTTATGCTCTTCCGCAATCCATATAGCACTTGACGCTCCGTTAAAGATGGTTTTTCCTTTAGGAAAAAATCAACTAACGGTCATAAATTTCCTCTAAGGTAATAGGGACTAAGGGACTAGGGACTATGGGACTGAGGGACGAGAGGTAGGAGGTCTGTGAGCAGCAGACAATGGTAGGTTCTCTGACTTCCAAATCTCTTCGCGTGCCGTCTCTCCCGCAATCCTTAGTCCTTAGTCATTAGTCCCTAGTCCCTTAGTCCCTCAGTCCCTTAGTCCCTGCTTCACCGCAGCGTTCCCACCGGTCGCAGCCGCACTTCGGGCGGAATCTCGCCGGCGGCGATCACGGCGAGGCGCGGCAGCACCGGCTCCAGCCAGCGCTTGACGTAGTAGCGCGCCGGACTGGGGCACAACAGCACGGGCAGCGAGGCAGCGGTGGCGCCGGGAATCAGTCGACGCAGAGCGTCTGCCAGGCGGCGCACCACGGGCGTTCCCGGTTGCCCACCGGAGGCCAGCATCCTTTGCCCGGTCTCCGGCGAGAGCGTGACCAGAATCTCTTCTTCGAGCCCGCCATCGAGCAGGAGCACCGGCAACTGGCCCTCGCCATCGAGCAGCGGCTGAATCAGGCGGCGGCCGAGCGCCTGGCGCGAGGACTCGACCAGCGCGACGATTCCCTTATTCACGGCCGCCGTCTCCAGCATCGCCTCAAGAATTGTGCCCAGGTCGCGGATCGAGACCCGCTCGCGCAAGAGCTGCTCGAGCACGCGGCCCACCTCGCCGAGCGAGAGCAGCTTGGGCACCAGCTCTTCCATCAGTTTTGGGTGGCTTTCATTCAGCGAGTCCATCAGCCGCTTGGTCTCGGCCCGGCCCAACAGGCTGTGCGCGTGCTGGCGGATCAGTTCGCCCAGGTGGGTGGTGATGACCGTGGTAGCATCCACCACCGAGTAGCCGGCGGCGTTGGCCTGATCTTCAAGCTGCGGCTGAATCCAGATGGCCGGCACGCCGAAGGCCGGCTCGCGCGCCTCCTTGCCCGGAAGCGGACGCCGGTTGGGATCGCTTGAAACCGCCAGCATCAACGCTCCTTCGGTCTGCCAGCGGCCAATCTCCATGCCGCGCAGGCTGAACAGGTACTCGCGCGGCTTCAGGCGCAGATTGTCGCTGATATGCACCGGAGGCACCAGAAAGCCCATCTCGGCCGAGAGATGGCGGCGCAGCGAGCGCACCCGGCTGAGCAGTTGCCCGCCTTGTTTTTCGTCCACCAGGGGAATCAACTGGAAGCCGATCTCAAGCGTCAGCTCTTCGAGCTTCAGCAGATTGGCCAGGTCCGAGCTGACCGCCTCGGTGGCCTTCTTCTTTTCGCCCGCCACGGCGGCTTCGGTGAGCGGCGGCGGCGGCAGGGGGCTGGTGGAAAGCTTGCGCGCGGCGATAAACAGCGCTCCGGAGACCAGCAGAAACGAGATCTTGGGCAGGCCCGGAATCAGGCACATGGCGCCGGAGACCAGGCTGGCCAGATAGAGCGTGACCGGCTTGCCGAGCAACTGCTGACGAATCTCGCCGCCCAGCATTCCGGCCGAGTTGGCGCGGGTGAGTGTGATGCCGCCGGCCACCGAGACCAGTAGCGAGGGAATCAGCGTCACCAAACCGTCGCCCACCGTCAGCACGGTATAAGTGCGCGCCGCCTCGCCCAGTTCAATGCCCTGTTGCAGGGTTCCAATCAGCAATCCGGCGATAATATTGATGCCGGTGATCAGGATGGTGGCCAGCGAATCGCGTTGATTGAAGCGCGCCGCGCCATCCATGGCGCCGTAGAACTCGGCCTCATGGGCGATGGCCTGACGACGCTTGCGCGCCTCGACTTCGTCGATCAGCCCGGCGTTCATGTCCGCGTCGATGGCCATCTGCTTGCCCGGCAGAGCATCCAGGGTGAAGCGCGCCGTGACCTCGGCAGTGCGCACTGCGCCGTGCGAGACAACCAGGAATTGGATGGCGATCAAAGCGAGAAAAAGCACGAAGCCGACCACATAGTTGCCGCCCACGACAAACTGGCCGAAGGCCTCGATCACCTTGCCCGCCGCCGCCGTTCCCTCCTGCCCGTGCAGCAGAATGCGGCGGCTCGATGCGATATTCAGCGAGAGCCGGAAGAGCGTCAACAAGAGCAATAGTGTTGGAAAGACGCTCAGCTCGACGGCGCGGCGGATCTGCATCGCCGAGAGAAAAACAATGATGGAGGCGGCCATGGACATGGCCAGCAGCAGATCGAGCCCGGCCGCCGGCAGCGGAACCAGCATGACGAAGATCACGCTGATGGCGGCAAGCGGCAGCACGTATTCGCGCAGCCGGTCCAGAATGGTGGCTACGCCGGGGTTCGGCACAGGCATTGCGGCAGTGCTCATCGCGCGCCTCCTGTCGGTTTACCAGGGCCGGTTCCAGGCCGCGCCTGTCCGCGCGCCTGCGCCTCGCGGGCTTTTTTGTCACGCATCTCGCTCTCCAAACGCTGTTTGTAGAGATAAGCCAGAATCGCCGCCACCGCCGCATAGAGATCCGCGGGAATCGGCTGGCCCACCTCGACCGATTTGTAGAGCGAACGGGCCAGCGGCGGGTTCTCAATGATCGGCACTCCCGCCCAGCGCGCCTCGGCCTTGATCTCCTCGGCCAGCAGATTGCGCCCCTTGGCCAGCAGTTTGGGCGCCTCCATGGTGGCAAAATCGAAGCCCAGCGCCACCGCATAATGGGTCGGATTGGTCAGCACCACGGCGGCTTTGGAGACATCGTTCTTCACCTTTTTGCGCCTTGCAGCGCGTTGCAGGTTGCGGATGCGCGAGCGGATCTGCGGATTGCCCTCGGTCTCTTTGTACTCGTCGCGCAGATCGTCGCGGCTCATCTTGAGGCGCGATTCGCGGCTCTGCCACTCGACCAGATAATCGATCAGCGACCAGGCGAAGAGCAGCCACGCCGCGGCCAGCAGCAGCCCGTAGACATCCGCGCCCAACTGCTCCAGCCGGTTGATGGAAAACGGCGGCTGGCTGATCTGCCGGGCCACGCGCTGCACCGCGAAGACTGCCAGAATCGCCGCCGGAATCAGTGACTTGCCCAACCGCGCCGCGGCGCGCAGCGAAAAGAGATTCTTGACATTCGAGATGGGGTTGATGCGATCCAGCTTGAGGCCGATGGCGCCCACATAAAAATTGACGCCGCCGGTTTGCAGCACGCCCACGCTGAGCGCCGCCGCGGCCACCGCCGCCATGATCAGCCCCGGCACTCCGAGCATTGCAAAGGAGAGCTTGCGCAGGGCGTAGAGGGTTGGCTGCAACTGGCTTGGCTCCCAGCGCGCCGGCATCCCCAGATCAAGAAAGGCGGCAAAGCTCGTCCGCCAGAGGATCAGCAGATGGCTGCCGAAGGCCCCCAACACCATCACCCCGGCCAAGGTTCCCGCTGCGGACGACAGCTCCCGGCTATGCAGGATGTCGCCTTCCTTGCGCGCCTTGTCGCGTCGGTGTTGCGTGGCTTGTTCGGTAGGCTCTCCGGGCATGGGTTATCCTCTCCAACCAAGAAAGAGACCCAGAGACGCGGTCTGCCCAGGAGCAGCAATCAGCCGCTCGGCCAGGTCCAGCAGCCCGCTGAAGCGCGCCTCGATGAAGCGCGGCCAAAGGGCCAGAGAACCGGAGAGCAGCACAAAGCCGGTCAGCGTCTTCATCGGCACGGTGAGCATCATCACCGGCAACTGCGGGCTGAGCTTGCCCATCAGGGCCACGGAAATCTCCACCAGCATGGTGGCGGCCAGCACCGGCGCGGCCAGTTCCACCGCCGCCAGAAAGATGCCTCCGGCGGCGCGCACAATCTCCAGCGCCGAGTTCGGCGCCAGGGCAAAGCTGCCCAAAGGCGCCACGCGGAAGCTGCGCACCAAAGACGCCAGCATGATGCGGTCCAGGCCAGCGGCGATAATGACCAGCGTGCCCATCAATTGAAAGAGATCGCCCAAAAGAGGCGTCTGAATGGATGAGGTCGGGTCCAGCAGATTGACCATGGAAAAGCTGAACTGTACGCCCGCAATCTGACCAGCAAAGATCAGCATCTCGTTGAGCAGGGTCAGTGTCAGTCCATAAACCAGCCCCACGGCCACCTCACCCAGCAGAGCAGAAAAGCTGATGGCCGCGTGCGCGTGAGGCAGCGCCGCCACTAGTGGGGCCAGCAAGTACGCCACCGCGCCCACAAAGACCGCCTTGGTGCGCAAGGGCAGCGAGGTCGAAGAGAAGAACGGAGCAAAGGCCACCATCGCGCTCACCCGCACCAGGCAGAGCGTCATGGCAGTCAAAAAGCTCGTCCAGTCCGGCATCATTTCCTTTCAGGGAACAGGGAACAGGGATCAGGGAACAGGGATCAGGGATCAGCCTTCCGATCATCTCGTTCCTTAATCCCTATTCCCTATTCCCTGTTCCCTGCCTTCTCACCCCACAAACCGGTGAAAATCCGAGAACAGCAGCTTGGTGTAGGTGGCCAGCCGCTCCAGAAACCAGGGCATCCCCACCAGCAGAATCATCGCAATCGCCCCCAGGCGCGGCACGCTGGTCAAAGACTGCTCCTGCAAGCTGGTCAGCGTCTGAAACAGGCTCAACACAAAGCTGATCAAAATCGTGGCTACAAGCAGCGGCGCGGCCAGAATCAGCGCCTCCTTCATCAATTGCCGCAACAGCTCTGAAACCATATCCGGCGTCATCGCAAATTCCTCTCTAAAAGCTTTTCAACAGCGAATTCGCCAGCAGATTCCACCCATCCACCATCACAAACAGCAGAATCTTCAAAGGCGTTGAAACCACCACCGGCGGAAGTTGGAACATTCCAATCGAAGTGGTCACCGAGGCCGTCACCATATCAATCAGCAAAAAGGGCAGAAACAAGACCGCGCCGATGGCAAAGCCGGCCTTCAATTCGCTCAGCATGTACGCCGGTGCCACAACCCGCATCGGCAGATCGTCGGGCGTATTGGGCCGCGCCACTTGCCCCGCTGCGGTAAACAGCGCCAAATCCTTCTCGCGCGCATAGCGCAGCAGAAAGTGCTTGATCGGCTGGGTGCCCCGGTCAATCGCCTCCAGACCGGTAATCTGCCCCTGGCGGTAGGGCTCCACTGCCTGCTGATCCACTTGATTGAGCACCGGCGTCATCAGAAACCAGGTCATCATCAGCGCCAAGCCGAGCAGCGTCGGATTGGACGGCGCGGTCTGCGTGCCCAGTGCCTGGCGCAGAAAGTGAAAGACCACCAAGAGCCGCACCATCGGCGTCACGGCCATCAGGATCGCCGGCAGCAGCGTAATCAACGTCAGTACAAAGAGGATCGTCCAGGGCGTCGAGTCGCCCGGATGCAGCTTGGCATTCAGGTCAGGAATGAGCGGCGCGGCGGCCGGCGCAGCCATCAGAAGTAGAGCTACCATGAGACCCTCGCCGCGCCCGCCGCCCGGAACTTGCTGGACGGTCGAACTCGTTCATCCAGCGCATAAAAGGCCGGCGCGCCTTCGGGCGATGTGGCCACCAGGAAGCGCCGCCCCTCGGCCTCGACCAGCGCCAGAGACTGCCGTGGGGCCAGCGCGATTCGCTCCAGCAGTTCGAGCCGCGGAGCACCGCGCCGGCGCGCCCGCAGCCGCCCCAGCAGCCAACCCGCCAATCCGCCAACCGCCGCTTTCTTCTCGCTCAAAGCCATCCCAAGTCCCTCAATCCCTAATCCCTTAGCCCCTGGTCCCTCAGCCCCTGCTTCACTCACACCAACCGCGTAACGCGCACCGCCAGCGCCGTCTCCACCACCTCGAATTCGCACCACGTCAATTGCACGTCGCCGGCGGCCAGCAGCATATCCTCGCCATGCCCCCACTGCGTCTCAATCACTGCGCCCGGCTCCAGCGCCAGCAGACTGCGCACCCGGAAGCCGCGTACCGGGATCGAAACGTCCAACTCGACGGGAAGGCGGGCAATCGCCGGCGTCAGTTTGATCCCCTCCTCCGCCTCCTGCAGACGCGCAGAAGGAATCAGCGCCCGCTCTTCGGCGATCTCGGCCGGATGCGTCATCTCCATGGTGCGCGGCGGGGCAACCGGCGGAGGCGGAGGCGGAAGTGTCTGGGTCGTGGCCATTCGGTGAGAATTCAAGCAGAAAGATGACCAGAAACAGGACAGAGGGATTGGTAAGGGCTAAGAGTAGCCTCTGACCCAGCCTCGCACTCTCTCATCCTGAGTGGAGTTTGCCGCGCCCTTTGCGACAAACGGAGTTGAAGGCCCTGTGGCTCGCCTTCTGCCGTGGGTGGGAAACCACCTCCGCTGTTACACTGGAAGTACAATCATTGGCGGAATCCCGGCTCAGTCCGCACTCCGCCCTTCAGCGAGGCAATCCTATATGTCAGAAGCGAATCCAGAGCAGAAGATCAACGCCACCAGCTTGCGCCTCAAGATCGGCCTCGCCGAGATGCTCAAAGGCGGCGTCATCATGGACGTGATGAACGTCGAGCAGGCGCGCATCGCCGAAGAGGCCGGGGCCATCTCCGTCATGGCGCTGGAGCGCGTCCCCGCCATGATCCGCGCCGAGGGCGGCGTGGCCCGCATGGCCAACCCCAAACTCATCCGCCAGATCATGGCCGCCGTCACCATCCCCGTCATGGCCAAGGCCCGCATCGGCCACTTCGCCGAAGCGCAGATCCTCCAGCACCTCGGCGTCGACTTCATCGACGAGTCCGAGGTCCTCACCCCCGCCGACGAGACCTACCACATCGACAAGCACGCCTTCACCACGCCCTTCGTCTGCGGCGCGCGCAACCTGGGCGAGGCCCTGCGCCGCATCGCCGAGGGCGCGGCCATGATTCGCACCAAGGGCGAGGCCGGCACCGGCGACGTCGTCCACGCCGTGCAGCACATGCGCCAGATCACCCGCGAGATGCGCGCCCTCACCGTGCTTTCAGAGCAGGAACTCTACGCCGCCGCCAAGGAGCACCAGGCCCCCTACGAACTGATCCGCATGGTTGCCCAGACCGGCAAGCTGCCCGTGCCGAATTTCTCGGCCGGTGGCATCGCCACCCCCGCCGACGCTGCGCTGATGATGCAACTGGGCGCGGAGGCCGTTTTCGTTGGGTCGGGCATCTTCATGAAGGGCAACTCGACGCCGCTCGACGTGGAGAAAGATCCCAAGGAGCGCGCTGAAGCTGTCAGCCGCGCCTGCGCCATCGTCCAGGCCACCACCCACTACAACGACGCCAAGATTCTGGCTGAAGTCAGCGAACAGGTTACCGGCACCATGAAGGGCCTGGCCGCCGCCGGCATCGAACTCAAGGACCAACTGCAAACTAGAGGCTGGTAGCCACCTGCGCCACCTGCGGTGGGGCCAGAGGCTCGCGGTTCGCTCGCTTGAGGTTCGTAGCTTTTCCGTCCCCGCGCCAGAACAAAGGCGCGGGGGCATCTATAGCCTGATAGATTGTCGCAGCAGGTAGTAACCATGCGCTTTGAAAGGAAGCATTCATGCGGAGTGTTCTTGGTTTTATCCTTCTGGCAACATCTTTTCTTCCCGCTTTTGCACAAAACACCGTTGGTGGCCCGGTTCTTTCTGGATTTCCTCCAAATTCCCATTGGCGCAATCTGCCTGCTGAATGGAAGGAGAAGAACAGTGTACTGACCATCCGTTCGGCTGAGAAGACAGATTGGTATGCGGCGCCTACGGGTGATCCTGCAGTGGCTGCCACACCCGTTCTATTGTTTCCAGCGCCAAAGGATTTTTGGTTCAGCGCCAAGGTCTCCGTGGACTTCAAATCGCTCTTTGACGCAGGCGCACTCATCGTTTTCGTCGATGAGCAAAACTGGGTAAAATTCGCCTTTGAAAGCCAGGACGGAAAGACTGGATCGATTGTTTCGGTTGTCACACGCGGGCTATCTGACGACAATACCGGCGCACACATTGAAGGTAATTCGATCTATCTTAAGGTCTCAAAGACAGGCCAAGCGATCTTTTTATTTTATTCAACCGACGGAAGAAAATGGAACGTGACGCGCGCCTTCAATCTAGGAACAGACAAGCCCATGCAGTTCGGCTTCTCCTCACAATCGCCGACAGGAACTGGTGCCACCGCTACCTTTTCCGAAATTCTTTTTAAGGCCGAGGCCCTCAAGCCTTGGTCCGGTGGAGAGTAAAGGGCGCTTGGCGCAGGTTGATCGTTTCAAAATAGATGGTCCCCGGTCTCGTTTCTGAGACCAGGGAATCCACAAACCTCCTGCGAGCAAATAGCAAGCGTCTACTGCCTGCTGTGCAACCGCGGGTGGTGCTTGACATGGTAAACAATTATGTATACTCTGAACCCATGAACAGCGCCGAATTCCAAAGGTGGTTGAAGAGCAAAGGCGCCAAGTTCGATCGCGCGCGGGGTAAGGGTTCGCATATGTACGTGACCTTGAATGGCAAGACCACCGTGATGCCCACGCACAGCACCGAGATGCGCACCAGCACGGTTGAGAGCATCAAGCGCCAGCTCGGATTGAAGGGAGAAAAGTAATGCTGCAATATGCCGCAAAATTGACCCCCGGCCAGCCGGAAGAGGGCGGCTATACCGTGACCTTCCGCGACGTTCCCGAGGCAATCACCGACGGCGAAACGCTGGAAGATGCGCTCAAGTACGCCGCCGAGGCATTGGAACTGGCGCTGGAGCATTATCTTGATGAACGCCGCATCACGCCCGCTCCCACCGCCAAACGGAAGGGAGAATACCTCATCGCGCTACCCGTGAGTCTCTCGCTTAAATGCGCTCTGCTCAATGAGATGATTCGCCAGGACGTGCGTCCGGCGGAGCTCGCCAAACGCCTCAAGACGAGCAAGCAAGAGGTCAATCGACTGACCACGCTCACTCACGTGACCAAGGTGGACCGGATCGCCGAAGCCTTCCGAGCGCTCGGCAAGGAACTCATCATATCCGTTGCTTAGCTGAGTGCCTCAGGTCGGGATTTTCGAACCTGAGAGACCACGAACCTCCTGCCGTGCACGCGGCGATTGGCTGCACCGCAGGTGGTGGACATGGCCAGATGACTAGTGATATGACTATATGAGTGGAGGCTCCAGATGGCTTGGCAGGTCTATGACGCAAAGGCGCGCTTCAGCGAGTTCCTTGACGCATCCCTCAAGGACGGCCCGCAGATTATCACTCGGCGTGGTGTGGAGACTGCTGTACTCGTGCCCATTGATGAGTGGAAGCGGCTAAAAGGCTCGGCTCGACCTAATATCAAAGAGATTCTGCTTGACCCAAATGGCCCGCACGATCTCTATATTCCACCACGCCGGAGACTACGGTTTTCCCAGTCCGATGAGCAGGTATAACTCATGTACTTGCTTGATACCAATGTGATCTCAGAGTTGCGCAGGGTCAAACCCCATGGTGCGGTTTTGGCTTGGTTCCATATTGTGCGCCCTGAAGAGATCGCAATTCCGGCGGTCGTCATTGGAGAAATTCAGGAAGGTGCGGAGATTACGCGTAGGCAAGATCAGCAGAAGGCCGCAGAAATTGAGGCATGGCTGGAATATATTTTGGCCAACTTTACCGTACTTCCCATGGACGGCCAAATCTTTCGTGAATGGGCGCGGCTGATGGCAGGCAAATCGGATGATCTCAGTGGAGATGCCATGATTGCCGCTACTGCCCTTGTTCACCGCCTCATCGTCGCTACGCGCAATGTTAAGGATTTCAAACCGTTCAACGTAGAAGTCTTCAACCCCTTTGATTACGCAGGAGAGGAAAGATATTGATTGCAGAAGCACCGCCCACGATCGGCGTTTTGGCCATTCAGGGCAACTACGCCAGCCACGCGCAAGCCCTTGCCGAGGCAGGCGCGACGCCGACTGAGGTTCGCAAGCCCAGCCAACTGACTAGTCTGGCCGGTCTTGTCATGCCCGGCGGGGAATCCACCACCATGCTGAAGTTCCTGGAGAAGCACGGCTTCTTTGCCGCTTTGCAGGAGTTTTGCGCCAGCCAGCCGGTCTTTGGCACCTGCGCGGGAGCGATCCTGCTGGCGCGCGAAGTGCTGAATCCGGCGCAGCGCTCGCTGGGCGTGCTGGATGCCACGGTGGAGCGCAACGCCTACGGCCGCCAGATCGACTCGGCGATTATTACCGCGCAGACGGCGCTTGAAGGCGGGCCGCTGGAGATGGTCTTTATCCGCGCGCCGCGCATTGTTTCGGTTGGCCCGGGCGTGGAGGTTCTGGCCGAGCGCGATGGCCTGCCCACTCTGGTTCGCCAGGGACGCATCCTGGCCGCCACCTTCCACCCGGAGCTCTCCGCGGATCGGCGCGTGCATCGGCTTTTTGTCGCGTCCATCGCCCGATAAGAAAAGGGCGTGGACCCGGAGGTCGGCATTACATTTTCATGAGCGGCGGGTCGGGAAGCCGATAAGGGATGATTGGCTTCCCACCCTAGCCGCAAAAACAAGAACGCGGCGAGGGTGGGGCACCCGGCTTGGTGGCTTTACTGCTTCACCTTATCTGGATCAGAGATGATCTTGTAGGTGGAGGCGAAGCGGCGGAAGTTGCGGTAGGCAATTTCATTCATCTCCATCTCGCGTTGGCCAACCCGTGTGACGATTTGCGCGCCAATCGGCAGCATATAGTCGTGGTTATTGATGACCACATAATCGTAATCAATGCTGGTGGAAACTCCCTGAATGGGGAATTTGATTGGAATGCCCTCGATCACCTGGGTAAGGCGGCGCACCGTACGCGTGGAGTTGTCGATGACCACTTGGCCGTGATAGCCGACCGTGATGACATCGGATGAGCTGACGCGGAGATTGAAGGTGGAGTTCTCCTTGGCTACGCTATAGTCGAAGATTTGGACCGTGCCATCTTCCAGCAATCCCGATTCCTTCCAGTGGAAATTGGCTTTGGACTCAGGGCGGAAGAGGCCCGAGAGGGCGAAGCCGAACTCACCTGCGGAGTCCACCGCTCTGACGCGGTTCAGATTGGCGCGGCCGGCGGCTTCGCTGATCTCTTCGTCGAGGGTGATGCGGCTCTCCCGATGCTCAAAGAAGGTCAACAGCTCAGTGACCTTGTTTTTGTGGGTCCACTTGTTGCCGCCCCAGTTATCAATCAGATTGATGGAGTGGTCGGTGGCCTGCTCACACATGAAGTTGGGCAGGGTCTCCCGGTAGGCCATGGCATATTTGGCTGCATCGGCAAGGATGGAGGCGATCTCCTCCGGCGTGGGCTTGCCGTTTGGGTCGGCGGATGGGACGATCTTGAGCGGGCCCTTTGGAACGTCAGGAAGAGGAGCATTGGCCGCTGCGGCAGACTCAGCGGCAGGGACCGCGGCCGAGCCTGTCAGGGTGAAGGAGGTGCTGGATTCAGAGGTGATTGCGCCCTGATGGAGCGTGGCCTTCACCTCGTAGGTGCCATCTTGGGGAGGGCTGATGGAGAAGCGCGAGAGATAAGAGGAGAACTCCTGTCCGCTCTCAGGGTGAGAGACCATGGGCTGACCGCCCAGCGGTTTGCCGTCAAAGTAAACCTGGATCGAAATCGAGGCCGGCTCCGGCGCGTGGGTATAGGTGCGAGCGGTGAAAAAGACGGAAACATCCTTGGCGTTGGGCAGCAACTGGCCGCTTAAATTAGGAATAACGCGGAGGTTTCCATGGCGCAGCGGCTCGGTGGGGTCGTCCTCCGGGTGAAAGAGTTCGGTGTTGCGCACCAGAAGCACGCTGCTCAAGGCAGGAGTTCCGGTGGTCATGGGCACGTCAAAGGCCAGTCGTTGCGCGCCGCTCTTGCCGCTGTAGTGATCGGTAACCACAGCCTCCAGAATGTACTGGCCCGGAGGCGAGTTGAAGTGGCGGACGAAGCTGATGACTCCCAGCTTGTCCATCTCTGTCTTTTTGGCGATTCTGCGCCGGGGAATATCCTCGCTGAAGCGCTCAATGACCATGCCGGACTGGTCTTTGACGGTAGCCAGAATCGAGAAGCTGGCGGTGGAGACATCGGTGGATGAATCGTCGTGAATCTCCAAGCTGGAGTAAGGTGTCTCGATGGCCACCGTGCTGACTTTTCCCTCGGGTTGATCGCCCAGGTTCAAGATGGCGGCGTGGAAGGGCAGATCCGCCGGCAACGTCGGTTGAGCAAGAATCTTGAGCAAGGGCACTTCAAAGGGCTGCGGCCGGGCCTCCGCGCCGGTTTGCGGAGGCAGAGCCATATAACCGGACTGGGTGCGAATCTTGATTCCCGAGCGCAAAGACTTGACAGCCACCGGGCGGAATTTTCCGTCGTACTCTTTGATGTGGGGATTATAGGTGGCCACATAATAGGTGGTCATATCCTGGAGTATCTGATCCAGGGACTTCTGCAAATGGTTGTGGTCAAGGTAGCTGCCGCCGGTTCCCACGGCCAGATGCCGGATATCGTCAGTATGGACATCATCGGCCAATTTGTCGGTATTGCCCAGGTTTCCTTCCTGAACTAGAGTTTGACCGCCCATCATGGCGCCCATGCTATTGTTGAAGGCGCTTGCCCCTCCAAAGCCGGTGGTGTTGGAAGTATTGGCACTGATCTGCGAGGCGTGTGAATCCGAGGTATTCACATCGATGACATAGATGCTCTCACCGGCCTGGTTGGCCGAGCCGACGACCGAGTCGATGGCTTCGCGCGTCCGTAGATCAATGTGCGCGCCCAAAAAAGAGGTGAAGAATATGATGGATTTCCTCTGGTCGAGCTGCTGCTGAGACTGCGCCAGGGCCAGCAATCCCGCCAAAAAAGGGCGGATGTGCTGATTCTGCGAGATTCTGGCAGAGCTTTTGAGGGCGGTCAGCAGGGTCAGGGCCAGCGCGCGATCCTTTGCGCCGGCGGCTTTTCCGTTGGGAGCCACACCGGTCATGGCTTCGGCAATCAGTAGATTTTCAGCAGTGCTGATGGCCGACGGGGCGACCTCCTTGGCCGGCCGGGTGGCTTCGTAGATGGCTCTGGTCAATACGTCCCGATCTGAGGTAAATCCACTCTGCAACCGCAGCCGTCCCTCGACGCTCAGCACGGAAAAGTAGAAGTTATTTTCGGGAAAGACTTTGAGAATCCGGGCGGCCGCCTCGCGGGCATTCTTCATAATGGCGGGATCGGATTCCTGGTTTTCACCCACTCCTGGACTGGGACGGTCAAAGACCAGCGAGATCAGACGTTTGTTCGAGGGCTCATTGCTGACCAGCCGAAGGCTCTTCAACGGGAAGGATGCGCCATTATCGGTGACCGAAATATCATCCTGCTTCAGGTCGAGCACCGGCTTGTTCTTCTTGTCGTGCACCACAAGATTCAGGCTAACCTCTTCGACATTGACGGAGATGTCGACGGTTTGAACGGTGGGCTGCGCCGGGGTCTGGCCATGCGCCCAGGGAATGGTTGCCGCAAAGGCAAGCAATGCCAACAGACCGGCCGTGTGGATCGAAGTTGCAGATGCTATTTTATGCGCGCTACACTCGCTTGTCTTGAACACAGTCACTCCCTGGTTGGCTTTGCAATCAGATCAGCTTGAATCGAGGGTTTGCCATCCTTGGAATGGCGCCTTGAAACTAGTCGAGTTCCGCTGGCCTTTCAATACGGTCAATGACGATAACCTCAACAGAAGCCATCGTAGGTTCAAGTTTGAGCCCTAACTGTCGCTGGATGGCGGCGGCTAGCGGCGGCGGTTGGTTGGCGCTTCCAGCAGGATGCGGAATGGTCGCGCCTATAGCGTGAAACTGTGAATCGTCGGGGGTCCAATCCAGGCTGAAGTCATATTTTCCGGCGATCCTTGTCCGATCAATGGTCGGGCGATCGAGCACGCCGGATTGCAGAACGGAGACCAAGTCCTGCATCGATCCATTGCTGACTTTTAACCTGCCCAAATCGCGTAGATACAGGCCCGGCGGCTGATTCGGGTCTTCTGTGCTCGGGACGATCTTTGGATCGCCATTCGTTCTGCTCAGCGCGTAGACAGGAAGCTCCCTCTTGTCGCGATGGAAGCTGATTTTGAAGCGCTCGACAAGCAACTTCCGGACCAGGCTTTGCATTTGACGGGGACTTGGTTCACCTTGGCCGCTATAGGTCGCGGTAATGTCGAATTTATCTCGATCAATCCAGGCCGGCGCGCTGATCAGTTGCTTGGGATGGATGTCGTACGCATAGGTAAGCAGGTCGCTCAGCGTAGTGTTTGCCGTCAGCAGGCGGCCTTCTTTGGCAACGAAACCTCTGGCCTGCTCCTTCGGATCGCTCGCCTTGATGGAGGCGGTCACGATGCCGGGATCTGCATCGGCGGCCATCGGCGGCTGGGGCTTGGGGATCTTCCAGGCCGACTGCGGCGTCACCCGGATGAGGGTTAAAGGATGCACAAAAGTGAGCTGGGTCAAGGTTCCGGTGATCGACGATCCATCCGAACTTTGTATGCCTTGGAAGACAGCGCCAAACTCATTGAAGGAGATCTTAACGGCTGCGCCATCCTGCGTGATGCTGGAGACAGGGAAAGAGGTTGCGCTCTGGTCGATGCTGTAGAAGATTCCGCTGTACCCACCCTTCGCAGCGCTGGAGATTTCAAAGACTCCGCGCAAGTCAAGTCCGGCGTGCAGGGTGCACTGCCATGTGCCCGCCAGCCCGTGCGCCGCGGGATGAGCCTCGGCTTGGGTGATGCGTACCAGGCCAAAGACAACAGGAACGGCGATAGCCACCGTTGCCGCCAAGGCCAGCATCAGCTTTCGTCCCCAAGAAAGATTGCTTGCCTTGTTGCCGGTCATGATGCGGACGATGCGGCGCTTGAGGTCAGAACCGGTAACGCCGGCAACGCAGGCCAGCGGCGACTCGATGCAGAATGTGCAGACGTTCAGGATGCTTTCGGCGTAGACCTCCGGCTGGTTTCCCGATTGCAGGACAAGTTCATCGCAGGCCTGCTCGCGCTCCTCAAGCAGGCGGGTCTTGATCCACCAAACGGCAGGATGAAACCAGAAGAGCGCTTGTACCAGCATGTGCAGTGCGGCGGTGAGGTTGTCGCGCCGGCGGACGTGGCAGATTTCGTGGTCGATGATGGCCTGAAGCTGCGCCTGGGTAAGGCGGCCTTCAATGCCATGTGGCAACACCAGCACGGGACGGAGGATGCCAAAGACGCCGGGTTCAATCATCAGGGACGAAGAGAGGACCGGAACCTCGGCGTTGAGGGCCATGCGTGAAGAACAGCGAATGGAGGCGCGGATGCGCAACCAGCCCCGCAGCCAGGAGATCAGCACCCATAGAAAGCCGCAGAGCCAGATTGCCGGTAAAATCGCAGGCCAAAGATGGAAGGGAAGCGCGGCGGTTGCCACAGCCTCGGAGGGCGATCCGGCGTAAGAAACAGCGGCAGGCGTAAGAGTCGGGGCAAAGGGCAGCGTAATCTGCTCCATCGCGGCTTCGAGTGCCGGTCTTTGAATCGGTGCCGCAAGGGCGGCGCGCAGCCACGCGCCGATGGAGATGAGGAACGAGAATGGAATCAGGTACTTGATGGAAGCAATCATCCAAACCCAATAGCGCATTCGGGCATGATTCCTGCGCAGGCTGAGCGAGAGCAGCCAGGCGATCCCGGTCACCGCTGTCGATTGCCAGAGGTGATTGGCCAGATCCGCGGTCCAGGTTTCTTGCCAGAAGGCCGGATGCATCATGGCTGCATCTCCTTGCGGGAGAGGGAGCGCAGCGCCATCTCGGCCTCTTTGATGTCCTTCAGGGAGAGTTTGCCTGATTCGATCAGATGCGCCATCACCGGCTGCGAACGGCCTCCGAAGATGGCCAGCAGATCATCAATCAGCCTTCGCTGGGCCGAATCGCGCGAGATGGCGGCGGCAAAGATGTGGAAGTTGGCCACTTTCTTCACCCGCTCCACAATTCCCTTGGCTTCCATCCTGTACACGGTGGTCTGGATGGTGGTGTAGGCGGGCTTATGCTTTTCCGGGAACGAGTCCTGAATCTCGCGGATCGAGGCATCGCCTCGAGTCCATAACGCCTCCATGATTTGGAATTCAAGTTTGGACAGCCGCGGCTCCGACATACGTAACTCCTATTTCTGTAGTAACAACTACTATACCTGTATGCGATTGTCAATCAAACTTTCTTGCCGCCTGTCCGGTGGCCTCTCACCATGAGAGTTGAAGAGGGAACCATTTCAATTAGACAGGAGAATTACTGATCCGGTTATGAGGAGTAATTTCTAAAAAATAATTTGTTTGAGTTTGCCTTTGCTCACGCTCGCATGATGGTTAACTTTATTATTTTGAATGAATTCAAAATACTGTTGCCGGATCAATGCAAGCAAGGCATTGATTCCATGTCTCACTATGCGGTACGCGGAAGGCGCGCAAGCGAGGGCGCGCAACTGGTTCTGAGCAACCTGTTCTTTCATCAGGATCACTGGAATGACGGCAAGCGCGGGGCGAATGAATGTTGACGGCAGGATGAGCTTCCGCGCGGGCTTCCTTGAGGCTCCGGCAATCTAAAGGCCTCGCGCAAAGCACGAGAATATTTACTTTTTGGATGCGCTGACGGCTGCGGGAGCATTGAGGTCGATCAAAGGGTTGACCAACTGAACCGCGCCGTAGCGATGGGTGGTGGCCAGATGCTCTGAATAGAGGATGGAAGCGCCGGAACGCTCAGCGGCTTCCAGAATCAATGCATCCAGAAAAGGAACCTTGTGGCGGAGTACAATATCCAGCGCCTCCTGGATGGAGGCGGGCGTGTTGGGAACCACCTCCCAGGCCGAGTAATCACGAATCAGCAGGCAAACTTCCTCGATGGGCAGCGGGTTGCCGGCATTGCGACAGAGGTGGATGCAGAGCTCTTCAATGACCTGTGTGCTGATGACGCCCCATCCAGAGGTCCAAAGCTGCTCCAGCAGCATCTGGGCGCGCAGGTGTTTGACGCCTGCCGAGCGGTCATGCGCATAGATCAGGATGTCTGTGTCAACAAAGCACTTACCGCTCATGCAGTTCCCCTCTTGATAGATTGGGGGTCCAGCGCAAGTCATAGCCGGCGCGCAGGCGGGCCACGGCGCTGCGGCGCGCCTGCTCGTAGCCTTTGCGCTCATGAATGGCTTGTTCCAGCCGGGCTGCCAGCATGGCGCTGATCGACGAACCCTCTTCAGCGGCCAGAACGCGCGCCTCGCGGAGGAGATCTTCTTCAATCTTTAGCGTGATATTAGCTTTCGACATAGCGCCTTTTTGTGTGTAGCACCATTTTACGTGCTGATGCCGACCAGACGCAAGAAAGATTATCACAGAATATTAATCTGATTGATTCCTCTGGTGAGCGGCGCGCCTGTTGGAAGGCGAGGGTTGGGGTGTGCGCGCATCAGGGGCTCGTGTTACTTTAGTCTTGTTTGGATGCGCCGCGGACCTTCCAGGAAAGGATAGCTCAAAGCTGCTTGTCACGCCCGCCATCCGCATTTTCTGCTAGTTTGATTGCTCTTCAACGGGCTGGCGTGCCGGATAACGTGATTGCCGCCAAGCAGGCGACAAGTACCGCTGCCGCCGCGATCAGCGAGTCAGCAGAGTCGATACAGGAGCGGTCAAATCCAGCTTCATTTTTTAATGCGTACCGGGAGGCATTCATGAAAAGTCATACGGAATATCTGGTTTTTGAGACGCGGAAGCGGCGGGAGATGGTGCATATTACCGACCAGGTGGAGCAGGTGGTGAGGCGCAGCGGGGTGCGGGACGGCCTGTGCTTTGTTTCGCCGATGCACATTACCGCCGCCGTTTACGTCAACGATTTGGAGAGCGGGCTGATCGAGGACATCGGCAAGTGGCTGGAGGAGTTGGCCCCGGCGCGGCCCGATTACAAGCATCATCAAACCGGCGAGGACAACGGCGACGCGCATCTGAAGTCGCTGCTGCTGCATCACGAGACCACGCTGCCGGTGACGGGTGGCAAGCTGGACCTGGGAACCTGGCAGCGGGTCTTTTACGCAGAGTTTGACGGGCAGCGGCGCAAGCGGGTTATCGTGAAGGTGCTGGGGGTGGAGTAGATGCCGCATCGCCATCGGTGATCTTGTGCCATTCGCCGGTGGGATGGGTGAGTCCAGGGATGGAGAGATCGACCTTGGTGCGCGGCAGCACGACGATATCCACGCGGCGGTTCTCGGCGCGGCCTTCGGGCGTGGCGTTGGAGGCGACGGGGTGAAATTCGGCAAAGCCGGCGGCTGAGATGCGGTCGGGGGTGATGTTTTTCATATCGATGAAAAGCCTTGCGATGTTGGTGGCGCGGGCCGAGGAGAGCTCCCAGTTGGAGTCGAACTCGGCGGTGTGGATGGGGATGTTGTCGGTGTGGCCTTCGATGCGCAGATCGTAGGGCGTTTGACCGAGCTGGGCGGCGATCTCTTCCAGCGTGATGCGGGTTTGGGGCTTGGGCGTGGCCGAGCCGGAGCTGAAGAAGCCGGCCTCGCGCAGGCTGATAACCAGGCCATCGCGCCCCATCTTCATGGAGACGGTGTGGGTGGCAACCTGGTTGGAGAGCTTTTGCTCCAGGTCGTGGTGAATGCGCTCCAGATCATCTTTGACGCGGGCGGGCGAGAGCACATCCTCGCCCATCACGATGTTCATGGGAATGGCGGCCGCGTCCGTGCCGGCAGCGCCCGCGTTGCGCTTGGAAGGAAAGCGCGTGGCGTCAGGAAAGATGCCCAGCGAATGGAAGGCGGCGTCGATGGCCTCGGAGACTTGCAACTGTTTTTTTTGATCGGCTTTGGCAAATGCGAAAAGCACCACAAACAAGGCAAAGAGCAAGGTGATGAGGTCAGAGTAGGAGACCAGCCAGCGGTCTCGGCTGAGATTGCTTTTGCGCCTCTCTCTCCTCATTTCTGGGGCCCCTTTTGCTTCTTTTCAGGGGTTTGGAAGAAGCCGGCCAGCTTGACTTCGAGCATACGCGGATTGATGCCTTCGAGGATGGAGATGATGCCCTCGAGCATCATCTCGCGGCGCATTTGATCGTCATGCATACGGATGCGCATTTTGCCGGCAAAGGGGAGGAAGAAGAGATTGGCCGCGCCCACGCCGTAGATGGTGGCCACAAAGGCAACGGCGATGCCGCGGCCCACCTCCTGAATGTTGTCCAGGTGCTGCATCACTTGAATCAGCCCCAGCACCGCGCCCAGGATTCCGATGGTGGGCGAGAAGCCGCCGGCTGACTCAAAGACGGCGGGTAGACGTTCGTCGTTCTCGGCGCTGGTGTCCAGACTGACGCGCATGATCTTGCGCAAGTCGTTGGGTTCTGTGCCATCCACGGCCAATGTGAGGGACTGCTTGAGGAATGGATCCTGAATGGTTTCCAGGTCGCTGTCGAGCGAGACGACGCCATTGCGGCGTGCTTTGTTGGCAAAGGAAACCAGCAGATGAATCAGCTCATCGTTGTGCTTGCGCGGCGCGTTGAAGACATGAGCCAGACTGCCAAAGGCGGCAATCACGGTGGGCAGCGGAAACTGCAAAAGCACCGCGCCCAGGGTACCGCCGAAGACGATCAGAGCCGCAGTCGGCTGCAGGATCTGGCCGAGATTGCCGCCCTCGATCAGCAATCCGGCCACGATGCCCACCACGGCCAGCAAGACTCCGCCCACACTGCCTTTATCCATAAGTTACTCCTCGCCCATTTAACTGCGGAGACAAACCACTCTTGCTCATCAATCTTCCTGCGGCCCGCGCGCGGGCGGACCGGAAGCCGGTTTCGGTTTTTCAGAGAGGTCCAGACTGGTCAGTGAGACCGCTCTCTGCAACTCGCTGTAAGAGGGCAGCCGCTTGGCCACCGAGGCCAGCAAGCGGGAACGGTAGGCAAGGATGCGCTCCATGACTACCGCCGTATCCTCGCGCACGATCATCTTTTCTCCGGTAATCAGAGTCAGCATGGTGTCCGGGGCGGCCTCAGCTGTTTTGATCAGGTCGCTATTGAGAACAATGGGAGTGCCGTTGAGCCGGGTCAGTTCGATCATCGCCTCACAACTCCTTTGAGAGGGATATCGGCGGAAGAGGAAAAAGGATAAGAAACGAGACAATAAATTAGAAAAGGCCAAGAAAGAGTGTCCAGTGGCGGGACAGTAGTGCCTCAGAATAAAGCCATCCACTCCCAAGCCGAAGAAGTGGCCAGATGCGACGGGTTAAAACCGGAGGCAGCGACCCAGGGTAAGTAAAAAAAATGGGCGCACATCCGGGGCGGTCCGCAATTCCACGCGTCTCAAAGGAGAACCCCATGTCCCTGGGTGTCTTGAATAACCTCTCTGCCGTTTACGCAGAGAATAACCTGAATAACAGCAATAACAGCCTGAACACCGTGCTGCAGCAGTTGTCGTCTGGGTCGAAGATCAACTCCGGCGCCGACGACGCAGCCGGTCTTTCACTGGTGGATGGCCTGCAGGCCAACCAGACGGCTCTTACCCAGTCGGTGACCAATGCCACGGAAGGCGTGGGTCTTCTCCAGGTCGCTGATGGCGCACTTTCGCAAGTGACAAGCCTGCTTAACCGGGCCGTGACGCTGGCTACCGAAGCCTCGAACGGCACCCTCAACTCCGCCCAGGATACGGCGGCCAACCAGGAGTACCAGTCGATTCTGTCGGAAATCTCGAACATCGGCACGACAACCACTTATAACGACGCGGCGGTCTTCAACAAGAGCACCAACATCTACACCGGCGACAGTTCGACGACCGGGTCTTCCATCGACGACCTGAATATCCGCACGCTCTCCTCGTCCAACGTGGGCGATTCGGGCGGCATCATGGCCTATAGCGGCGGCACCAACAGCGTGTTCATCAACCTGTCCAGCAGCTCCAAAAATGCGCAGTCCACTGACCTTCTGAACACCACCAGCGGCTCCACGTCCATCAACGTGAATTATCTGGTGAAGGGATCGAATGGCCAGGAGAGCACGGCGACCACATCGATTACCGTTGGCTCCGGCACCACCTACGCGAACACGGCCAATGGGCTGATCAGCGCGATCGACAACTCCGGTCTTGGCCTGTCGGCCAACTTTACCACGCAATCGCAGGCCGGAGTGGCCGGCGGCGGCACGCAGACCGGCATTCAGATCACCGGAGGCTTGGTCTCGGTGGGCGTCGATCCCAATGCGGTCACCACCAGCGGCACATTGAATCTGACGGGCACCTCCGCCAATTCGCTGCTCACACAGGGCCAAACGGTCACCATTCAATCCGGCTCTCTGGCCGCGCTTTCGGTGGTTGTAGGGCCAACCACACAGACACTCAGCGATCTGGCCACGGCGATCAACACAGCCTCGGGATCAGCCAATCCGTCCACAACCACCCAGGTTGCAGCTACGGTTGTCACCAACAGCCAGGGCGTGCAGAGTCTCTCTCTGACCAATACCGGCACCACGGAAGGTCAGTTGCAGGTTTCCACGTCGCAGACCAATTACGCTCCGGCGCTGACCACCAACAATGTCACCTCCGGCTCCAACCCGGTTTCGCTGAGCTTTACCAGCGGCACCCCCGGAACCTCTCCCGTTGCTGGAAGCTATGCTACCGGCACGCTGGGCGTTACCGGCATCGGAGCCAACGCGGCGGCGGCACCGTTGAGCGGCAGTTTGGTTCTCTCCAACGGCGCCAACACCATCACCATCAACACCAATCAGGGCAGTGCCACGAACAGCGGCACAACCATCAACCTGGCCACGGGCCACAGCACGCTGAGCGATTTGTCGGCCGCATTGGATGTCACTACGGCCGGATCGGCTTCGCTGTTGCTGGGCGTCTCCGCTTCTGTTGGTTCTAATGGCCTCACCCTGACCTCCAACGCGGTGAACACTACCATTGCCCAGGTCTCTTCGAGCTTGTCGGCCACACCCACGCTGAACCTTTCGGATGTGGTCAATGGCGCGGCATCCTCGCCGGCCACTACGGCCACAACCACGCTGAGCATGGTGAACAGCGGCAACGCGGCGGCTGGTACCTATGCCAATGGCGACGTTCTCACGGCCGGCTCCAGCATCGTTGTCACCAACGGCAGCACGGACGCTCCGGGCACGCCGATCACCTTTGTGGTGGGCGGCAACACACTTAATGACAACAACGGCAACGGCCATACCGACACAGCAAACACCTACTTTACCGGCGGAGCCAATACGGTGGGCGGATTGCTGGGCGTGATGGCGACGGCAGGCACCGGCGGAACAGCAGCCCACATCGCCAGCGCGGCGGTCAACGGCGGCCAGATCGTAATCACCTCCAGCCTCCAGGGCACCACCTTGAATGTCACCAGCGCCTTGGTGGACCAGGGAACATCCGTGGCGGCCTCATCCGCAACATCTTCCGGCGTTCCTGCTTCGGCCCCCGGTGGTCAGGCCACCTTGCTGACCGGAACAACCCTCGCGGCTGGATCCACACTGTCCGGCAGCGTGGTGATCTCGAACGGACTGGGTGGAGTGAACGGCTCGACGACCTTCCATATGGGCGGAGGAAACGGCGGCACCACGCTTACAACCTTGAAGGATGCCATCAATGCGGATACCGCATTGGATATCACGGCAGCCATCGACAGCACCAACGGCGGCCTGGATCTGACCTCGGCCACCAATGGAACGCAAATCACCATCGGCACGGGAGCCAATAACACGCTCGGAGTCAGCTACGGCACGGAGTTCACCAATCCGGCCTCCGGCAGCAGCAGTCTGGGCACGCAGTATGAAGGCGGCATCCTGAACTTGTCGAATCTGGGAAGCATGAACTCTGTGGACAGCGGCAATGGCGTGCTTACCGGTTCTCTGATTCTCTCCAACAATGTTGGTGGAACCGGCGTGATCAGCGACACCTTCAACTTTGGAGTTGGAGCAGGAGACTCACAGACGGGCAACACCTGGAATCTCTCGACTGCCGACAGCACGGTGGCCGGTTTGGAAGCAGCCATCAACGGCACAGGTGCAACCTGGTCCGTCCTTGGCGGCGCGGGTAATACCACTGTTGTCGGGGCAGCCGACAGTGTCGATGTTGTCGCATCAGTCGACACTGCCAGCGGAGGCCTTTTCGTCCAGTCTGCGCAGCAAACGGATACAACTCTGGGCGCAACCACAACGGGTCTGACCGACGTTGCCAGCTTTGCCAAGAGTGACGGCTCGGCAGGCACCATACAGGCGGCCGCGAATGTGACCTTCAGCAACGCCTCCAACGCCAACAACGCCAACGATGTACTGACAGGCCACATCGTCATCAAGAACAGCGCCTTTGGCAACTACGGCGCCGGAAGCGTGGATACCACCTTTACCGTGGGTGGCGGAGCTGAGGCCGGACTGGGAACTGCCAATGTCACCGTCAACGGCAGCACCCTCCAAGCCCTGGCCACGGCCATCAACGACGACTCCACAGGCAGCTATACCGGCGTGACCGGCATCGGTCTGTCGGCCTCAGTGAGCTCGACCGGATTGACGCTCACCTCGGTCAACAACAGCACCAACATCTCCGACGCGGCCAGCACATTGAAGGATAACTACGGCGCCAGCGTGAACGATGGCACCGGGGCCACGTTTGCTCCAGCCACTGCCGCTTCAGCCATTCTGGGGGCGGATCAGGCCATCGCTGGCTCTGATGCGCTCAGCGGCACCATCGTGCTGAACAACGGCGGCAGCAACTACACCTTCAACATGTCCTCAACCAACGTGAACGCGAGTGCAACCGCCACTGACATCTATACCAACGGCACCAACATCCAGGATCTGGCAAATTCCATCAGCGGTAGCGGACTGGGTGTAAACGCCACGGTGGTGAATGGCGCGCTGCAACTGCAATCCGGCAGCACCGATACCACCATCGCCGTGCAGTCGTCTTCGCTGAAGGATACGCAGAGCGAATCGCTGCAAGGCGGAGCAACCCTCGTCGGTTCGGCTGGAAATCTGGGACTGGCCTCCAACGCAACCATCAACCTGGCTGGCGGCATCAACAATCTGTCCGTGGCTCACCAGGATAACGATACGCTGACCGGCGCCATCGTGCTGAACAATGGCGCGACCTCTGGAACCTTTACCATGGGCGCGACAGGGAACGGCGGAACCACGCTGCAATCCCTGGCCTCGGCCATCAACAATGACACCGCTCTCGGCCTCAACGCGGCCACGGAGGGGTATGGGCTCTCGCTGACGATGAGCAACCATAGCACCACGCCGATCACCGTCGGCGCCAATTCCCTCAACGATACAATGGGCAACACGGCCGCTTCACTGACCTTGGGCTCCTTCCGAAGCGAGTCGGATACGCTGTCAGCCGGCACCATCAGCTTCTCGATCGGCGGATCAGCGGAACCGGGCATTACCGTCAGCGCCAATGAGACGGTCTCAGCGCTGGTCACTGAGATCAACGGCGGCGGCACCAATCCTTACGGCGTCTCCGCAACCTGGAACTCCGGAACCGATCAGGTTGTGTTGACCTCGAACAGCTACGGCGTGACAGGAAACTTCAGCGCAACCTCCTCCAACGTCACCGACACCACCACCGGTCTCGGCCTGAGCTATTCCATGACGTCGGCGTATAACGTCGGCATCTCCAACTCCACCGGGGCCAACGCCCTTTACGATTCGTCCACGCAGAGCTTGCCTTCGGCCAGCGCCAGTGAGCCGTACTCAAACTTTGTGGGGAATACGGGCGGTTCTTCAGGCACCGCCACCATCAGCTACTCCGATGGCGCGGGCGTCTCGCTCTCGGCAACGGACCTCTCCAACCAGGCGGATGCCGAAAGCGCTCTGACCAGCTTGAATGCGGCCATCACCGCCGTGGCAGGCCAGGACGGCTACATCGGCGCCCAGATCAACACGCTGAATGCGGTCAGCCACGTACTCAGCACCCAGCAGGAGAATGTGCAGGCGGCGCAGAACGCGGTGCAAGCTACCGATTACGCCTCGGCAACCTCCAATATGTCCAAGTACGAGATCCTCTCGCAGACCGGCATCGCCGCCCTGGCCCAGGCCAACAGCGTCCAGCAGGAAGTTACCAAGCTGCTGCAATAAGCCTGATCGACTGACTCGGACAAGAACCGGTCGCAAGACCATCCACCACAGAGGGCGCTCGCAAGGGCGCCCTCTCTGCGTCCAAAGAGAAAAGTGTAGTCGAGGATTTCCAGAGCATACAACTAAAGCCGCGGAATGGGGAGCCGATGAAGAGATTGGCTCGAAGAAATACAGCGGACGAATCAAGTTGTTTGATTCTCAAACAAATTACATTATATTTTTCCAATTTTCGAAAGCACCGGGGTGGTTCTCAGGCTGCATTCGATTCTGCTGGAGGGCGTGATGGGTACAGTAGGACTCAGCTTCGGATCAGCGACCAGCGGAACGGGTTTCAACGTGAGCTCAACCGTGGCGGAGATTGTCAGCAACCTGCAGAATGTGGAGACGCCCTGGAAGACTCAATTGACCAGCCTGGAGAGCCAGGATACGGCGATCTCCAGCCTGGGAACGCTTTTTTCCAATCTCTCGAACGACATCAGTTCGCTGACGGATTTTACCGGCGTGTTGGCCCAAAAAGAGGGTTCCAGCTCCGACACCAACGTGCTGACGCTGACAGCGGCCGACTCGACGGCGGTCAGCGGCACGCATACCGTGACGGTGAAAAACCTGGCGGCGACCTCAAGTGGCTACCTGACGCAGGTTGCCAACGCCAGTGATCCACTGAGCGGCTCGATCACTCTGCAAGACGGCAACGGCACAAAGTTGACCCTCGCGCTGAACTCCAGTGACAACACGTTGGCGGGGCTGGCCTCGACGATCAACGCCTCGGGAATCGGCATCAACGCGAGCGTGCTGACTGAAGCCACGGGATCGATGCTGAGCCTGGTTTCGGCGACCTCCGGAACCAATGGAAATATCTCGGTATCGAGCAATTCGATCACGGCTACGAAAACCGTAGCGATGAGTTACACCGATGCGGGCACCACCAGTACGACGGCGGCCGACAGCGGCGCGCTGACGGCGGTGGCCAGCGCCGGGGATACGGTTACCGGTTCGATTTCAATTCAGTCGGGCAGCGGAACGGCGTATAACATTGTTGCCGGCAAGCAGCCGAGCAGCGGAGCGGCGGCTCATACCATCTACACCGGAACCAGCACCAACACGATCAGCAGTCTGGAGAGCGTGATCAACAACAATCCATCGTTGCTGGGGGTGACGGCTTCGCTGAATACCTCGGCGGTGGGCAGCAACGCCATCGGCACGGTTCTGACGCTGACCTCGAGTTCCAACGGCAGCAGCGGCGCGCTGACCATCAGCTCCAGCCTCAATGACATCACCGGCACGGCTTCGCTCGCCTATAACAAAGCGGTGGACGGCGCGGACGCCAATCTGACGGTGGATGGAGTGGATTTGACCAGCGCCTCGAATACCGTGGCCAATCTGATACCGGGCGTGACCTTTCAGTTGCTGGCGCCGAGCGCCACGGAGTCTGACAACAGCCTGGAGCAGGTGCAGGTGGTGATCGCCAACGATAACACCGGGGTGGAAAGCGTGACGGCGCAGTTTGTCAGCGACTACAACTCGCTGATCAGCGCGGTGAACGCGCAGGAGGGGCTGGACAGCTCCGGCAAGGCGGAGCCTCTGTTTGGCTCGCCCACGCTTTCGCTTTTGCAGCAGCAGTTGCTGAGCGGGTTGAATTTGCCGAATCCGAATGGCACATTGACCTCAGTCTCTTCCACCGCCAATGCGACGCTGTCAGGATCGATGACCGTTCAAGTGGGCAGCGGCACGGCCGAAAAAATTGTGATAGGCGCTCAGCCCAGCGGCGGCGCGGCAGCCAACACACTCTATACGGGCAGCGGCGTCAACACGCTGAGCGGGCTGGCCAGCGCCATCAACAAGGCGAGTCTGGGTGTGACGGCCAATGTGGTGACCAGCAATGGCCAATCGACGTTGACATTTGTCTCGCAGACGGCGGGTTCCAAGGGCGCTTTGACGGTGGCATCCAGCCTGAGCGCCTCTACCGACACGTCGCTTGCGTACACCGATGGCGCCAGCAACGGGATTGTGGACATTGGCACGCTGGCGGGGGTTCCCAGCCAGAGCGATGCGCTGACCGGCTCCATCACCATTCAGGTAGGCTCCGGCCAGACGCAGACCATTGACGTGCCTGCCTACTCCGCTACCTCGCCCAGCAACAATCTTGCCGGGTTGGCGGCCGCCATTAACAGCGCCAACATCGGGGTGAACGCCTCGGTGATTCAGAACAGCGACGACAGTTACAGTTTGCAATTGCAGTCAGAGACGCTCGGAACAACCGGTGACATGACGGTGACCTCGAACATACTGGACGCCACCAATCAAACCACCTCGTCGCTCAGCTACAGCGCCTCTTCCGACATCAACAGCTTGACCAGCCTGGGAATCAGCGTGAACAATGACGGCTCGCTGACCTTTGACGCGGCCAGCCTGGACTCGGTACTGAACTTGGACTTCGGTGGCGTGACGGGATTCTTCCAGAACGCGAGCGGCTGGGGCCAGAGGTTCTCGACCATGCTGACCGACGCCGGAACCAGTTCGGCGACCGGCATTCTGGCGCTGGCCTCCACCTCCAACAGCAACATCGAATCCACGCTGAACGCGGATATCTCCAAAGAGGAGTTGTTGATCAGCGCGCAGCAATCGAGCCTGACGACGGAACTGAATACCGCCAATCAGACAATTCAATCCATCCCCAGCCTGCTGAGTCAGGTCAATGAGCTTTACTCGGCGATCACCGGCTACAACCAGAGTTCGAACGGTTAAGGAGAGTTTTCCCCATGAACGGTTACCAGGAACACACGCTGGACAGCGCCTCGGCGGTTGATCTGGTGGTGGCGCTTTATGACGGCATCGTACGCTTTCTTTACACGGCTATCGATGCCGTTGAACGCGGCGATCAGGAGGCTCGGCGGACGGCGGTCAAGCGGGCGCTGGACATCATCATCCACCTGCAGGCGCGGTTGCGCATGGATGTGGGCGGCAAGCCGGCGCAGGTGCTCAGCGAGTTTTACGCCTCGGTCTTTGCGCAGATCCTGCAAGCCTCGCAGGCGGCCTCCGCGTCAAAGTTTGAGCATGCCATTGGATGCGTAAAAAATGTGCGCGATGCATGGCGCCAGGTGGCCCGCGACCCTGCCGTCAATCCCGCTCCGCTGCAGATCAATGGCATGAGTGCCGAACGCCGCCAGCCCGCCTTTGACGGTTCCGAGTACGGTGCGGAGCTGGTGGGCGGCTCCAGGTGGAATGCTTGAAAAGCAGGGAACAGGGAACAGGGAACAGGGAACAGGGAACAGGGAACAGGGGTCAGGGAACAGGGAACAGGGATCAAATGAAGTTTTCGTACTGTTTCTAATCTTGTCAAGGTTTTTTCAACGAGTCGGCAGGGATGAAAAATCTTCCGCGTATGAATGTCTTCCCCTGACCCCTGACCCCTGACCCCTACGTCCCTGCTTCAATCAACTCTTCTTCCAACTGCTGCTTCTGGTAGAGGTCGGCGTAGTAGCCATCCAGAGCCAGCAACTCATCGTGGCGGCCCAACTCCACAATTCTGCCGTGGTCGAGCACCGCAATCTGATCGGCGTTGCGCACAGTGGAGACGCGATGCGAGATGAGGATGGTGGTAGCGGAAGATGTATAGGCGCTGAGGCCATTCAGGATGCGCTCTTCGGTGTAGGTGTCCACGCTGGCCAGCGCATCGTCCAGAATCAGAATCGACGGGCGGCGCAAGAGCGCCCGTGCAATGGCCGCGCGCTGCTTTTGCCCGCCGCTCAGCGTGAGGCCGCGCTCGCCCACCATGGTTTCAAAGCCCTGCGGAAACTCCTCGAACTCTTTGCGAATATGCGCGGCTTCGGCGGCTTGCAGCAGTTCCTCGCTGCCGGCTTCCGGCGCGCCGAAGGCCAGGTTTTCGCGGATCGATGCGCTGAACAAAAAAGTCTCTTGCGGAACCATGCCGATGTTGCGCCGGAGCACTGACAGCGGGTACGCGCGCACCGGCCGGCCATCGATCAGAAGCGCGTCATCCGGCGCTTCATAGAGGCGGGCGATCAAGTTGATGAGCGTGGATTTTCCAGAGCCGGTTGGACCGACAATGGCCAGGCTGGAGCCTGCGGGAATCTTCAGCGAGATAGCGCGCAGGACCGGCGCATCGCCGTAACTGAAGTTCAAATTGCGGAATTCAATCTCACCGCGAAAAACAGTATCGGCGGCAATCGACGCATCGGCGGCGCGGTCGTCAATCGCCGGCTCAGCCTTCAGCAACTCGTCGATGCGCTTCACGGACGCGGTTCCGCGCTGGTAGATATTCACCACCCAGCCGATGGCGATGATCGGCCAGATCAGCATGACCATGTAGGTGTTGAAGGCGACGAACTGGCCCACCGTGATCTGGTGCGCGACGACCAGATGACCACCGGCCAGCAGCGTAATGATCATCGCGATGCCGAGGATGAATTCAAGCGTGGGCCACAACATTCCCATCAACTGGACCAGCCGGAGCGCGCGCGCAATGTACTCGCGATTGAGCTTTTCAAAGAGGCCGATCTGTGACTCTTCGCGGGCGAAGGCGCGGACCAGGCGCGCGCCGGAGTAGTTCTCCTGCGCCTGCGCGCTGATCTCGGAGAAGCTGGCCTGGATGCGCTCAAAGCGGTCATGAATGCGGCTGCCAAAGTATTGCACCAGGATGCTCGCCAGCGGCATCGGCGCCCAGGCCACCAGCGTGAGCCATGGGCTGATGCGCAGCAGGAAGAAGAGCGCGCCTACGGTGAAGAAGATGGTGTTGGCCGAGTACATCAGCGCAGGGCCGAGCAACATACGCACGGCATTCAGGTCGTTGGTCAGCCGGGCCATGATGTCGCCGGTGCGGTAGCGCTGATAGAAGCCCGTGTCTTGGCGCGCCAGCTTTTTAAAGAGGTCGTTGCGCAGATCGAATTCAATCTCGCGCGAGATGCCGATCAGAATCCAGCGCTGTGCGTAAAGGAAGACGCCTTTGATCAGCGCGATGCCAACCAGCAATCCGGCGAAGAGCAGGATGGTTCCGCGCGCCGCGCCGTGGCCCATGGCGTCGATGGCCCTCTGAATTACCTGCGGAAAAAGCACCCAGATAGCGTTGGTGCAAACGCAGGAGAGCGTTCCCCACACGTACCCCCAGCGGTAGCGGCGCAGATAGATCGAGAGCGGGGCCAGATCACGAAACATGGATTCATTGTAGCATCCAATAAATATCAACTTATTGAAAGCAAAGGGGATAAAACCATAAATCATTCATTGCAAAGGAGTACACCCGGACCAAACGGCGCAGATTTGGACTAGGATGATAGTGGCTGATTGTTCTGTTCTGCGAGTGGGTCATTTTTGGGTGGCTGGTACGGAGACGCAAGTTGTTGCCGATGAGGGAGTAAGAGATGAAGGGTATGCGCTGGATTCTATTGGCTTGGATGGGCGTGGGGTTGAGTTTGTGGGTACTGGGTTGCGGCAGCGGCGGTTCAACGCCTCCTCCGGCAAATTATACGTTGACGGTGAATTCGACCAATCCGGCCAGCGGCGTGGTGATTCCCTACCAGGTCAGGGGTAACAGTTCGAGCACAGAAGGTACTACGAGTTTTACCTTGGCCGAACCGTCGGGCACGTTTTTGACTCTTGTAGCTCCGGTTGTCGCGGGGAACAACCAGCGCTCTGGTTGGACAGGATGTGACATAAATCTAGATGGTGGCTGCTCGGTGACGATGAACAGCAATCGCACCGTAACCGCCAATTACACCACACCGGCGGTTACCGTGACTCCCAATCCGGCGACGGCTACCATCGGCAGCCAGGTGCAGTTTGCCGCGCAAGTCAATGGCGTGGCCAGCACGAATGTGACCTGGAGCGTGACCATCTCTTCGGGCAGCACGCTGACCACCCCCGGAACCATCAGCTCGACCGGCCTCTACACCACCCCCTACCCGGCGCCGACATCCGTCACCGTAACGGCCACCAGCACCCAGGGCGCAACCACTGGCCAGACCGGCAGCACCACCGTCACGTTGAGCGCGCCCGCCGCGTCTGCGGGGCCGGCGCTGAACGTGAATGTCCTTGGCCAGACCCACGCCATCAACCCATTCATCTACGGATGGAACGGCTATGCATCGAACGCCGCCGCGGCGCAGGCGGCCAACATCACCGTGGATCGCTTTGGCGGAGATGCAACGTCTCTCTACAACTACCAACTGGATGTGACCAACGCCGGCAGCGATTGGTACTTTGAGAACAGCGTCGGCGCAACCGGCGTGCAAGCTACCGGCCAGTTCAACCAACAGGTGATCGGCGATGCAGCCATCGGAGCCAAGACATTGGGCACCATGCCGGTGGAAGGTTATGTGGCGAAAGATGGCACCTCGTGCAGTTATCCGAAGTCTACCTTTCCGCAGCAATTCGCTTTTGATCCCTATAACAATCCGAACTGCGGCGACGGTTTGTACCCGGATGGAGTGAGCGGCTGCACCAGCGCAAGTGGATGCAACATCCCGGACCCGGCCAACGAGGCTTCGGTCTCCGCAACTCCCGCCGGACCCGCATGGGATGGCGCCTGGGTAGCTTATCTGGTCAAGACCTTCGGCACGGCGGCCAACGGCGGCGTCTACTCCTACGATCTGGACAACGAGCCAGCCTGGTGGGACGGCGGGCATCGCGACGTTCACCCTCTGCCTTCCACCTATGACGAAGTGACCGACAATGGCATTGCCACGGCGCAGGCCATCAAGGCAGCCGATCCCACCGCTCGCGTCAACGGTCCTGTGGTGGACTTTTGGTGGAATTACTTCTATTCCAAAAAGGACATTGAGAACGGCTGGAGCAATGGGAATCCCTGCTGGGAGCCGTGGAGCAATCCGATTGACCGCAAGGCGCATGGCGGCGTTCCCTTCATCGAGTATTACTTGCAGCAGTTTGCGGCGGCTTCCAACACATCGGGCGTGCGCCTGCTTGATTACCTTGATCTGCACACCTACTTTGCGGCCACTTACAACGGAAGCGGCGTCGGCCTGACTACGGCGGGCGACACCGGCGAGCAGCAGGCGCGATTGAACTCGACGCGCGTCTTCTGGGACCCGACCTATACCGATTCGAATTTTCCGCAGCCGAATTACTCCACCGACTCGAACTACACCTCGAGCTGCTCGACCCCGCTGCAAGCGCCGCAACTGATTCCCATGGCGCAAGGCTGGGTTGCCAAAAATTATCCCGGAACCAAGGTGGCCTTCACCGAGTACAACTGGGGCGGGCAGGAGAACATCAACGGCGCGGTGGCGCAGGCCGACATTCTGGGTATCTTTGGCGCCTACGGCCTGGACATGGCAACGCTTTGGGGACCGCCTGATCCAACCAAGGGGCAGGTTCCCGGCCTGATGGCCTACGAGATCTATCGCAACTACGACGGAAAGAACTCGAAGTTTGGCGATATTTCGATCCCTTCAACCTCGGCCAACCAGGGGCAACTCTCGGTGTATAGCGCGGAGCGCAGCACGGACAATGCGCTGACGGTGGTGGTGATCAACAAGACCTATGGCGATCTGACCAGCACGGTCGCGCTGAACACTTATTTGCCAAACTCAACCAGCGTGCAGGCTTATCTGTATAGCAACGCCAACCTGAATGCTATCGTGGGGCCAACCGCTGTGACGGTAACGAATGTGTCGGGCCAGGCCAGCACCATCAGCAACTACACCTTCCCGGCGCAGTCGATCACGCTGTTCGTCGTGCCGCAGTAGCTTGATGGAGCGCCGACCTCCTGGTCGGCTGTGGCGTGGACCTCCCGGTCCACGCTGCACGTTACATTGACTGGAGAGATGCTCTAAACACTTGTTGGCTCGATGACTTTGAGGCCTTTCACCGCAGAGAAGTGGCGCACATTGAAAGTGGCTACGGCGCATCCGCGTTCCATTGCCGTGGCTGCGATGATCAAATCATAATCACCGATCATCTTTCCCGATGATTCAAGAGCTGCCCAGATTCGGGCGTGTTCCAGCGCAATCTGCTTGGAATACGGAATGACGGGAAGTATTGCAAGAATGTTTTCAAGATAGAGTTGACGTTTGGCGCGATGTGCGCCAGTAGCTCTTTCCACTCCGTGCCAGATCTCCGCAATAGTGATTGCTGCCACTTCAATCTGATTGTGAGCCTGAGAGATCAGCCACCGGCCCAAGTCGAAGTCGCCTCGTTCCCCGGCAATAATGACATCTGAATCGAGAACTATAGCCATTTATCCTTCTGCGGAACAAGACTTTTGCGCGCTTCTTGCAGGTCGCGACTCCAGGTATTTGCTTCCTCCGGGGCTAGATGCACCTTCGCCAGCGCCTCGGCAAGTTCCAAACCGGTGCAGGACTTCCGCTCTTCCGGCACAATACGAGCCACTGAAACGCCGTTCTTCTGCAGCAAGAAGGTTGTGCCCTGATAGCGAACGCGGTTGACGCAATCGGAGAAGTTGCGCGCTGCTTCGGTAACGGAGATGACCACTTCACTCATAGAATCAGATTATCATAGAATATGATTTTGTCCAATGCCCCCGCGACGAGAAGACGCGGCCAGCCCTTGCCGGAAGTGCGGGATGGTGTGAGAAACTACCCCTGTTCCCAGGCGAACATGAAAGGCCAATACTCATGCCTACGATCATCGACTTGCGCTCCGACACAGTGACCCAACCCTCGACAGCCATGCGCGCGGCGATGGCTGCCGCCGAGGTGGGCGACGACGTCTACGGCGAAGACCCGACCGTCAACCTGCTGGAACAGCGCGCGGCGGAGCGATTCGGGCGCGAGGCGGCGCTCTTTGTGCCGTCGGGAACCATGGGCAACCAGATCGCCATCCGTCTGCACACGCAGCCGGGGCAAGAGGTGATCGCCGAGGCCCGCGCGCACATCATGGATTGGGAGATGGCCACCGCGGCGGTCTTCTCCGGCTGCCTGATCCGCGCGGTTCACTCTGACCAGGGCACATTGACCTGGAAGCAGATCGAGCCGATGATCTGCGCTCGCGGGGCATTGCGCGCGGCCACCGGCCTCATCGAAATTGAAAACACTGCGAATCTGGTGGGCGGGCGCTGCACGCGCCTCGATGCCTTGCGCGAGATTTGGGCCGGAGCCAAAGAGCGCAAGCTGCCCACGCACTTGGACGGCGCGCGTATCTTCAATGCGGCCACGGCTCTGGGCGTGGATGTGAAGGAGTTGACCAGCGGCTTTGACACCATCATGTTCTGCCTATCAAAGGGATTGGGCGCTCCGGTGGGCTCCATGCTGGTCGGTTCAGCCGAGCAGATCGACCGCGCGCGCATCTTCCGCAAAGCCCTGGGCGGCGGGATGCGCCAGGCGGGCATATTGGCCGCAGCCGGATTGATGGCGCTGGAGCAAGGGCCCCAGCGGCTTGAAGAGGATCACGCCAACGCGCGTCTGCTGGCCGAGGCGCTGGCTAACATCGAGCGCGTCCAGATTGACCTTGCAACGGTCGAAACAAATATCGTCATCTTTCATCTGACCGGCGGAGTGAAGGCGGCTGCGCTCTCGGCACGGCTGAAGGCGCGCGGCGTGCTGGCCAACGCCGTGGGGCCGGATGCAATGCGCCTGGTGACGCATCTGAATGTGGATCGCGCCGCCTGCGGGTTGGCGGCCGAGGTGCTTGCCGAGGAGATTGCCGCGGCCTGATCGCCGCGCAGTGAGCAATTTTGCGCAACTTTTTCTTTTGGGATGCGTTCCTATTGATGTCAGGCCGGTAGGCGCTTTTGCTTCCGGTAAATGTCAAACCCAAGTAGTGATTCGGTGGGAACTTCCGTGCCCCATCCATTTCACGTCCTTTGTGAAATGGGTGGGAAACCACGAAATCAACCCCACCAGAACTGTGAGAACGCTCAAAACCCAACAGGAGGTTTGAATTCATCATGAAGAAAATCGCACTCGCGCTGTTGCTTGCTTTTTCGCTCTTCCCCGTCGCATCTTTTGCGCAGATTGTGGTTCGCGTCGGGCCGCCGCCGCCTGTCTACGAACGCCGTGGTCCGCCGCCAGATCGGGGTTACGTGTGGATCAACGGCTACCATCGCTGGGATGGTGGCCAGTACGTTTGGACTCCCGGTCGTTGGGATCGCCCGCCACGTGAACACCAGCGCTGGGTCGCCCACCGGTGGAGGCATCGCGGCGATCACTGGGAGATGGAGGAAGGCCACTGGCAGTAGATTGACCCCTCAACCAACCGGAAAGGCAGGGCGAGAACCCTGCCTTTCCGCTTTTATTTGTGAAGTTTACCAGGAAATTTTTCTGAAGTTGTGCGGCAATGCGGCGGGTCTGTTTCGAGTTCGTGGTCTCCCACCCATCCGCCAAGAACGCGGATGGATGGGGCACCCGCAGTTCGTGGTACCCCGTCAAATCCTGACCCCTGATCCCTGACCCCTGACCCCTGACCCCTGACCCCTGACCCCTGTTCCCTATTCCCTCGTCTGTCCCAATTCTGACCATGTTCTAATCTCGTTTGCCCTCTTTCCGGTCATGAACCTGCATCTTCAGCTTGCCTGAGGGAGGCTCTCCAATGGACAGCGGCTATTATGCGGCGATGACCGGGCTGATTGCGCGGACGCAGGCGCTGGATCTGGCGGCCACCAATCTGGCCAATGCGCAGACGCCCGGTTACCGGGCCGAGCAGGAGTACTTTCGCTCGGTGCTGATGGGGCCCGATGCGCATGATTCGCAGTTGGGCCAGACCGTGAACAACTTCGGGCTGATCGGCGGCGACCGGCTGAATCTGGGCCAGGGCGCGCTGGAGCAGACCGGCAATCCGCTGGATCTGGCGATCGAGGGCGAGGGGTTTTTCATGGTGCAGACGCCGCAAGGGCCGCGCTACACGCGCGATGGCGGCTTTCATCGCACCCCTACCGGTCAGTTGGTGACCGAGGCCGGCGATGTGGTGCTTTCCACAACCGGCCAGGTGATTGCCGTTCCTCCAGGCCAGGTGACGATTGGCGCGGATGGAACGGTTTCGGTGGCCGGCGGCGTGGTGGCCACGGTGGGCGTCTTCACCTTTCCCAAGGGCACGGAGCTGACCCCGGAGGGGGCCAATCGCTATCGCGCGCCCGATCCGGAGATCGTGCAACCCGTGCTCTCGAAGAATATGACCGTGCACCAGGGAGCGGTGGAGAACGCCAACCAAGGGGTCATTCCGGGAACGATGAATCTGATTATGGTGCAGCGCGAGGCGGAGATGATGCAGCGGGCGCTGACCGTCTTCCATACCGAGTTCAACAAGATTGCCACCGAGGATCTGCCGAAAGTGTAGGGGTCAGGGGTCAGAGATCAGGGGTCAGTTATTCATGGCTCTGAAACAGTGACTAATGAATGGGTATTGTCTGTCGAGCAGAGGTAAAAGGTCAAGGACTGAAAATCTGCGGTTTGAGACCGCTGTTTTTGAGTGAATAGCAAGGGAATGGGCGGTAGCGTTCAGGAGCCAATTTATTCTGATCCCTGACCCCTGATCCCTGAAGGAGCCAATATGATTCGAGCTTTATACACCGCGGCCAGCGGAATGAGCGCGCAGCAGTTGAACCTGGATACGATTGCCAACAACCTGGCGAACTCATCGACCACCGGCTTTCGCCAGTTGCGCCTTGAGTTTCAGGATATGGTCTACCAGAATCTGGTGACGCCGGGGGCGGCGCAATCGCAGTCGACGGTCTCGGCGGGCTTGCAGATCGGCCTGGGAACCAAGTCGGCGGCGACTGAAGTGATCCAGACGCAGGGGTCGCTGAACCAGACCTCGAATCCAATGGATCTGGCCATCGAGGGCACGGGCTATTTTCAGGTGCAGCGGCCGGACGGAACCATCGAATATACGCGCGCCGGGCAGTTTCAAATGAACAACCAGGGAACGATTGTGACCACCGACGGCGATCCGATCATTCCCACGATTACGGTTCCGGCCAACGCCACGGCGGTGACCATCACCCAATATGGAGTGGTGAACGCCACGCTGCCCGGTCAGCAGAATCCCTCGCAACTGGGGCAGATTCAATTGGCCACCTTTCCCAACCCCGGAGGGCTGCAAGCCAATGGGGCGAATCTTTTGCAGGCCACGCTCAACTCCGGCGACCCGGTGCTGGGCAATCCCGGCGGCACGGAAGGTCTGGGCACCTTGCAGCAGGGTTATCTGGAGAACTCCAATGTGGACATCGTCACCATGTTTGTGCAGATGGTGCTGGCGCAGCGAGCCTACGAATCGAACTCGAAGGTGATCAAGGCGGCCGACGATATGTACTCGCAGGTCAATAATATGACGCACTAAAAAACAGGGAACAGGGATCAGGGAACAGGGAACAGGGAACTAGGGACTTGGAATGAGCGCAATGAGCACCAAATTGGCGATCGGGATTGCTCTGCTGACCTTGGCGGCTGGGCTGGCTCCTGCGCAAGAGGCGGCTGGCGGGCGGGCGCAGGTGATGGTTTCCTCCGGTGGGTTGCTGGCTGGCGCTGCGCAGTTGGGCGCGTTAGGGCAGCTCTATCGCGAGATCGACGATCCGAATCTGGGCGACCGCTGGCTGCTCGTGCGCAATGAGCAGTTTCCCGGCGGGCCGGGGCGCATGGTGCGGGTTGGGTTGGCGGGCGGCGGGCAGGCGGCTGCTCCGGCGGCGGTAGCGGCTTTGCCGGTGATTCGACCCGGCGACCGGGTGATTGTGGAGGAGCATACGGCGGTGGTGGATGCGGTTCTGGAGGCGCGCGCGCTCACTCCGGCGGCGGTGGGCACGGTCTTTGAGGTGCGATTGGCGATTGGCGGGCGAGTGGTGCGGGTGGTGGCTCTTGGTTCGGGCCGTGCCGCCTTCGCAACGGAGGCGAGGCCATGAGATCAAAGCAGAGGGAGCGCTGGCCGCGGGTCATTTTTCTGGTGACGCTGGCGGCGTTTTTGGCCTACTCGCCGGCCTCGGCGATGGGTGGCAAGAGGACCGATCCGGGGATCACCGGCAAGCCGACGCCGCCTGAAGAGGCGCTGAAGGCCTATATCGAGCGGGTGCGGGCGCAGCAGGCGGCCGAGGTGCGCACGCCGGGCTCGATCTGGAGTTCGGAGGGTCGGCTGGTGCGGCTGGGCACCGATGCCAAGGCCGTGCGGCTGCATGATGTGGTTTCGATTGTGGTCAGCGAGAGTCTGGCTGCCTCGACCGACGGCGCGGTGAAGAACTCGCGCACATCGAGCGCCAGTTCGGCGCTCACGGCTCTGTTTGGCAAGCTGAAGACCTCCAACAGTATGCAGAATCTGCTGGGCATGAATGCCGCCTCGGCGCTGGCGGCGCAGGGGCAAAGCACCACCAATTCGAGTTTGACAACCACCTTCGGGGCCGAGGTGGTGGATGTGCTGCCGAATGGAATGTTGGTGGTGCAGGCCACGCGCCAGTTGACCTTTTCGCAGCAGACGCAGTTGATCAAGCTCAGGGGCCTGGTGCGCCCGGAGGATGTGAGCGCGCAGAATCAGGTGCAATCGACGGCCATGACCGACCTGGAACTGGAAGTAACAGGCAAGGGCATCGTGAATGATTCAACCTATCGGCAGAACAAGGTGGTGCGGTTTTTGGAAAAGTTGCTGGTGTTTTAAGAGCAGCTTTCAGCTATCAGCTATCAGCTATCAGCTTTCAGCCCTCAGCTTTCAGCCGGTTGGTTGGCTGGTTGGTTAGGGGACCTCTGATTGAGTTCAAGTTTTGAAAGGGCACGACTTTAGTCGTGCCGCAAATGGCTCAAAATGAGCTGGGCTTTAGCCCCTGAGGGATGTTTTATCAGGAAATCGGGAGTTGTTCAGAGGCTCCTTAGGCTGTTCAGGCGGAAGCAAGAGTCAAGTAAGTGCAGAACAGGATTGAGTTATCAGCCGAGCGTGAAAAGCTTTTAGCTATCAGCTCTCAGCTATCAGCTCTCAGCCGGTTGGCTGGTTGGTTAGGCTGTTCAGGCAGAAGCAAGAGTTAAGTAAGTGCAGAACAGGATTGAGTTATCAGCCGAGCATGAAAAGCTAACAGCTAATAGCTAATAGCTGATAGCTAAAAGCTGATAGCTGAAAGCAAAAAGGCATTCCAATGCAATGGGCTCACAAAAGACCGGCACTGATTTTGGCGCTGCTGCTGCTGATTCCGGCAGCGACTGTACAAGCCGCCTCCCCGGCGCAGAGGGCACGGGTCAAGGATGTGGCGACGATTGAGGGGATTCGCGACAACCAGTTGGTGGGCTATGGGCTGGTGGTGGGTTTGCGCGGCACCGGCGACAGCTCGCAGACCGTCTTTCCGGCGCAGACCTTGATCTCAACCCTCGAGCGGATGGGCATCACCGTGCCGCAGACCGGGGCCAACAGCGCCAGCAATATGCAGGTGAAAAATATGGCGGCGGTCTTTGTGGTGGCGACCCTGCCGCCCTTCAGCCGCCCCGGCTACAAGATGGATATTACCGTCTCCTCGGCCGGTGACGCGCGCTCGCTGGAAGGGGGCATCCTGCTGATGACGCCGCTCTATGGGCCGGACGGGCAGATCTACGCGCAAGCGCAGGGGTCTCTGGTGCTGGGCGGCTATATGGCTTCGGCGGGCGGCAATACGCGGCTCTCCAACCATCCAACCACGGCGCGGATTCCCGGCGGGGCGCTGGTGGAGCGGCCGGTGCCCTTTGATCTGAAGCAGATGCATGTGGTCAGCGTGGTGTTGAACGATGCCGACTTTCATACCGCCGAGCGCATGGCCTCTTCGATTGACAAGGCTCTGGGAGCCAAGCGCGCGCACGCCGTCGATAGCCGCCGGGTGGAGATCGGCGCGCTGCCGGATGAGGATATAGCCGCTCTGCTTGACCAGGTAGAGGCCGTCGAGGTGGATGTGTATCCACGGGCGCGGGTGGTGGTCAACGAGCGGACCGGAACGGTGGTGATCGGGGGCACGGTGCGCTTGCAGCCGGTCTCGATTCTGCATGGGGGCCTGAGCGTGAATGTGATTACCGAGAATGAGGTCTCGCAGCCGAATGCATTTTCTTCGGGCGGAACGACGCAGGTGGTGCAGCAGACCTCGGTGCAGGCCACCGACAAGCCGGTCAACCGCATTGACTTAAAAGAAGGAGCCACGGTAGAGGATTTGGTCCAGGAATTGCAACGAACAGGGGCAGGCGCCCGCGATGTGATCTCTATCTTGCAGGCGATGAAGGAAGCCGGGGCTTTGGAGGCCGATCTTGAAGTTCTTTAAGAGAGTCTCTCAAAATGAAAGCGCGAGTTTCTGAGGAGTTATTAAGATGCTAAGCGTCACAGCGGCAAGCAGCACGAGTGGAGCAACGTCGGCCACGCCCTCGCCGCGCCTGGTGAATGCGGCGCATGAGTTTGAGGCGCAGATGATGAAAGAGCTGCTAAAGCCTATGATGAGCACGAATGGCTTGGATGGCGAGGAGAATGAGAGCGCCTCGGGCTCCGGTGGAGCGCTGGGCGAGTTTGCCACCGAAGCGCTGGGTCGTGGATTGAGCGCGGCAGGTGGATTTGGAATTGCCAATAGTATTGTGAAACAGCTCACGCCCGCGAGTAACAATCGAGGTACTTCGCAGTAACCTGGATATTGCACGGTGATACTGTGATGAAAATTAACAAATGACTACAGTGATTAGTGGTCATGCCGATGAGGTCAATAAGGAGTTAGGAATATGGACATTCGCAGCAGTCTTGAAGGTTTGAAGTCACTATTAGGGCCCTCCGCCACCCAGGTGGCTCCTCAGCCGAAGAGCACGGCGACCACGGGCGGAAGCGGATTGGGCAGTGATCGTGCCACATTCAGCAGCGCGGCCAGCGAGGTTTCGCAGTCGGCCGGCGACGCGGGCGTGCGCATGGACAAGGTGGCCAGCATTCAGGCGGCGCTGGCCGCTGGAACCTATAGCATCAATCCCGCGGCGATTGCTTCGCGGCTGGTGGATTCAATGCTGGCCAGCCATGCCTGATGAGCAACCGGCGCGGACCTGAAGGTTCATGCCACAGCCGGCCGTGCGGTCGGCGCTGCAGCCGGTCAGAGGACTGGCGCTATCATCCTGCCAAGACTGAGGGGAGACTGCGTTGGAGCGGCGAGAAGAGCAATGGCGGCATCCGATGCTAAAGGAGCTGGTGGTAGAGGCTTCGCGGGCTCTGGCGCGTCTGGACGCGGAGCGGATCGAGGAGTTGGCGCTCTCCTGTCGAGCCTTGAACCGTGATCTGGCAACGATGGATGGGGATGCGCGCAGGATGCTGTTTCCTCAGGCCAAGGCGGCTGTTCAGGATATGGCGGTCTTTGCGCGTGTGCTGGAGGCGACGCGCTCCAATCTGGATGTGATGCACCGGCTGCGGGAGCGGCGCATGGGGCAGTTGGAGTACCGCGAAAGTTCACGGCCGGGGTGGCGGCGAGCGGAGAGCGGTCATGGGGACAATTAGCTCTGCCTTTAACATCATCGCGCAGGCCTTGGATGCCGATCAGCAGGCGTTGAATGTGGTGGCCAACAATGTGGCCAACGCCAACACCCCCGGTTACACCCAAGAGACGCCGGATTGGCAGGAGAATACGCCGCTCAACGTCAACGGCAGCCAGATCGGTCAGGGCGTGTCAGAGACCGGCGCCACTTCGCAGCGAGATCGGGTGCTGGAGTCGCGGCTCGACCAGCAGCAGCAGATGGCGGCCTCAACCGGCTCGCGCCTGACCTCGTTGAATACACTGCAAGCTCTGTTTACGCCGGATTCAGGCACAACCAGCTCACAGGCTGGAGACATTGGAACCGATATAACCAAGTTCTTTGATTCATTTTCATCTTTGGAAGCTAACTCAACCGATAACTCGCTGCGTCAGGCCGTGCTCTCCTCGGCAAAGACGCTGGCCGGGGATATTTCCAATGCGGCGGGCAGCCTGAACGAGCAGCGTTCCGCCCTGGATCAAGAGACAACCGGAGTGGCCGGCCAGGTGAACTCGCTGACCTCGGCCATTGCGCAGTTGAATGTGCAGATTCAGACGACCTCGCCCAACGGGGACGCGGGAACGCTCGAAGACCAGCGCCAGTATGACCTCAGCCAGCTCTCGCAGTTAATCGGGATCAACCAGATTACCTCGGAGAATAATGGCTTGGCGATTACCACAACCTCCGGTCAGTTATTAGTCTCCGAAGGAACCAGTTACACGCTCAGCACGGGGATGCAGAATGGAGTGACGGATTTCTATCTGGGCAATGCGGACATTACCTCGCAGTTGGCAGAGGGCGGAGGTTCGTTGGGCGGGCAACTGACGGCGCGCGACCAGGATATTCCCGGCGCGCTGAATGCGTTGAATCAACTGGCTTACAGCATCTCGACGACAGTGAATACGCAGAATAATGCAGGTACGGACCTGGACGGAAATACCGGCACGGCGGCCACTCCGTTGAATATCTTCAATCCGTCGGCGACCGTGGCGGGCAGCGCGGTCAACATGAGCGTGGTGATGACCGATCCGAATCAGATTGCCGCCGCCGGCCTGGGCGATGGCACGGGGGATAACTCAAATGCGGTGGCGATGGCGGCACTGGGCAGTCAGGAGATTGTCAGTGGGCAAACGCCGATCAACTATTACTCAAATTTTGTAACTACTTTGGGCGCGACGGTTGCCAATGTGCAAACGGAGAACACTGCGCAGGCGGCCTCGGTGACGCAACTGAAGACGCAGAACGATGCACTTTCCGGCGTGAATCTGAATGACGAGGCGGCTTCGATGACCACCTATGAACGCACCTACCAATCGGCATCCCAGGTCTTTGCGATGCTGAACAATATCATGAATTCGGTCTTGAACTTGGGGGAACAGACTACGGTTTCCTGAGGTGGTCAAGGCCACCTCGGCGAAGGCGCGAGCGAAAGAAGGCGCGCGCGATCTAGCAAGTGCGGTGACTTTTGAATTGCGGGATAAGTGAAGTAGTGAATGAGTGAAGTAGTGAATGAATGAATAAGTGAATGAATGAGTGAATAAGCGCGCGATTCCTGCTTCACTTTTTCACTACTTCACTACTTCACTTTTTCACATCTTCACTTATTCACTACTTCACTTTTTCACTATCAAAAGTCACAAAACTAAGTCCGGTGGAGGAAAGCAATGCGCGTGGATCCGTTTTATGTCACGAATCTAGTGGGTTCTCTTGACACGGCGCAGGCGAGTCAGCAGCAGTTGTCGGCCGAGTTGTCGAGCGGGGTGAGCATTACTTCGCTCAGCCAGAATCCCAGCGGGTCGGGCGAGAATGTGCTTCTGCTCAATCAGATACAGCAAGATGATTCCTTCACGCAGAGTTCCAATTTGGTAACCGGGCAGTTGCAGGTGGCGGATTCGGCGCTGGGCAGCGTGGTGACGCAGTTGACGCAGGCCATCTCGCTGGCCACCGGCGCCAACAACGGAACATTGAATGCCAGCGACGTCAAATCCATCGGCAATCAGATCTCCGGCATTCTGGATGAAGTTACATCGTTGGCCAATACAAGTTATCAGGGCGAGTATATCTTTGCCGGCGGACAGACTTCGACCGCGCCATTTTCCACCGCCACGGGCACCTCGCCAGCGGTAACCAGTTATAACGGCGACCAGAGCGTGAATTATCTTCAATCGCCCAACGGACAGAAGATTCAGTTGAATGTTCCGGGTAGCCAGATCTTTCTTGGCAGCAAGACCAACAGTGTCTTTGGGGCGCTGAACGCGCTGGTTGCCGATTACTCCAGCGGCACGGTGAACACCGCGCAGGCGGTCAGTGATACAGAGGCGCTGGGCACGGCGCTGAATTATGTCTCCCAGCAGCGCGTGGTAATTGATAACTCCATGACTCAGCTTTCGGCCTCCTCGGAGGCTGTAACCAATGTGCAGACGCAATTGACCACGGCGCAGACCGATCTGATGCAGGCGGACATTCCGACGGTCTCCACGCAGCTCTCGCTGGCCGAGACGCAGCAGACGGCTCTCGAAGACATCATCTCGCAATTGAACTCCAGCCAAAACAGCTTGTTCAGCAAGATTCAGGCGTGAACAACTTTCAGGGGATTTACTTTCGCCAAAAATTTTCGTGCGGACTGGTTCCGCCTCGTGGTATCATCGCCAACGAGGAAATTGGGAGGCCGGATTCGTGCGTAACTTGGATCGAAAGGCGATGCTGCTTGTCGGTTCCGTGCTCGTTCTGTGCGTTCTCATGGTTGCCATATTGCTCGTTTGGACAGCCGTGAGAGGTTTGGACTGGAAGGCACAAGCCGCAACTTTCCTGTTTAAATTGTCTGGCGCTGTTGTTGCCTGGATCATCGGTTACTTGTTATCCAGGTCTTTTCCCGGGCAAGTTCAACTTAAGCACGAGGACGAGGCAGAAGGGCGCAAAAAGCCTGACAAGAAACGAACGCCTTCTGGCGGACCGGCGCGCAAAGCCATTTATGCGTTTTGGCTGCTTCTCTTCATCCTATTAACGTGCATGATTGTGTGGAGCACGGTTCAGATATCGATTCACAGTTTTGTGCCTGGTATTCGAATAACGGATATTCCGCCTTCGGGAGCGGGTGGAACAAAGATAAAGTCGAGAATATGCGGTGTTGTGGAAGGCGTAAGTCCTTCAGAATATCGCGTAGTTCTGTTTTCCGAGGCAGATATGTGGTATGTTGAACCCGATTCCATCTTACCTATGACAGGCATTCAGCAAGATGGGCATTGGTGTAACTCAATCTATCTGGGGCACACCTATGCCGCATTGCTGGTGAGGCCTGGATACCATCCTCCCGCAACCAGTCAATCGTTGCCGCAAATCAGCGAAGATGTTGTTGCATCTGCCATGGAGGAAGGGAAACAAATTAACGCGCGATAAAGCCAACCAGGAGGAAAGATGAAAAGGAAGAGTCAAAGGATTTTGGCGTGTTTCTCTTGCCTGCTGCTTATAGCTATCGCCTTTGCAACCGGTTCGAGAGCTTACGGGCAAGGCCCGAAGATCAAGGTTACTGCCGTGCCTCACGTCGGCTTGGGAGGTTCAGATCTCACCGAGTTGATCTCTGGAAGCGTTACAGGTGTTGATTTTTTTACCCATAAGATTGTCATCTATGCTTTTGCCGGAGGAACGTGGTGGGTTCAGCCCACCTCCGCGTCACCTTATACGTCAATTGACAAGGGGGGAGCATGGCAGACAATCACACACCTGGGAAGTGTTTACGCAATTCTTGTTGTGAATAACGCTTACAAGCCGCCTGCGACTACGACCGATACACCCAATGCTAAAGGAGACATTCTCAAAGTCGAGTTGATTCAGGGGCGATAATTCGTTCTTGAACACGTTTTCTCGGCCGAAATTTCCACATTTGTGCGGCGCGTTCCGTGTGTGAACTCATCCGCGGGCGTTCGTTTATACTCTATGCAATGCGCCTCTCCATTCTTGCTCCGATCCGCTTTCTTTGGAACTCGACGCGCGGCCACCGGCTTGCCCCCTGGAGCAGCCCTTATATGCGATGGCGCGTAGAGACCTACTCCGGTAAAAAAGCCGAGACGCTGACGACTCGCGATGTGTTGGGCTTCCTCTGGAATTCGCGCTGGGAGTTCCTGAGCTACCTGGGCTGGATTGCGCAGTTGGACTCTGAAGCCCACAAGCGTGTTTGAGTTGAAATTATCATGAAAGATGCGGACTGATTCAGATGAAAAAGATAGATTCCAAAGAGTTTAACTTTACGCGCCGGGAGTTTCAAATGGGTGCGTTGGCGGCTGGTTTGTTGGCGGCGCTGCCCAGTTGGGCACGGGCCGGTGAGGCCAAGAGCACATCCGGCGCGGAGTCTCTGCGCGCTCATGCGGCGGCGCGCGGGCTGCTGTACGGCATTGCCGTGAATCCGGCGCTGCTGGATGTGGAGGGCGTGGCCAACGGGCGCTCGGGTGACGGCTACACGCGGCTAATCCGCGAGCAAGCGAATATCATGGTGGCGGAGAATGCGATGAAGTGGGAGGCGTTGCGGCCCTCGGCCAGCGTCTTCGACTTCACCCTCGCCGACCGCCTGATGCGCTTTGCCGGCCTGACCGGCCAACTGGTGCGTGGCCACAATTTGTGTTGGCACGCCGACAATCCCGACTGGCTCAAAACCGAGGCCACCAAAGACAATGCGCGACTGCTTTTGACGCAGCACATTGAAGCGGTGGCAGGGCGCTATCGCGGCCGCCTGCACAGTTGGGATGTGGTGAATGAGGCGATCCTGGGCAAGGATGGCCGGCCGGATCACCTGCGCAAGTCGCTCTGGGTGGAGCTGATCGGGCCGGAGTACATTGATCTGGCCTTCCAGACGGCGGCGCGCGTCGATCCGCAAGTCAAGCTGACCTACAACGATTACGATATCGAACTGGACACGCCGGAGCACAAGGAGAAGCGCGAGCACGTGCTGCAATTGCTGCGCGGGATGAAGGCGCGCGGCGTGCCGATTCATGCCCTCGGCGTGCAGAGCCATATCGGAACCGATCCAGATCAGAAGTATACCGGCCTGGTGGAGTTGATTCGCGCCTGCGGCCAGATGGGGTTGGAGGTCTACCTCACTGAGATGGACCTGAACACCGCCAAGATTCCAGGCGGAAACGATGCGCAGGATGCGGCAGTGGCCCAGACCTGCCGGAATTACCTGGGCGCGGTGCTGGCGGAGCCGAATGTGAAAGCGGCGCTGACCTGGGGAATCGACTACTCCATGAGCTGGCTCAACAAGGCCAAATTCGATTGGGCAACGCGCCCCGACGGCGCTCTGCTGCGCTGCCTGCCGTTTGACGACGATCATCAACCGCTCCCCGCCTTCTTCGCCATTCGCGAGGCTCTTGACCGAGCTCCCGCGCATCGCGCATGAACCCGTAGCGCCGGCCCTCGATATGAACCCGTAGCGTCGGCCATCGAGATGAACCCGTAGCGTCGGCCATCGAGATAAATATGTAGCGCCGTGTATGACAGCGTCGGCTTTGTCAAGGCTTTTTTTCAGGCCTTT
>CAZYCV010000019.1:0-55748 GCA_964645305.1 uncultured Occallatibacter sp.
CAGGGATCAGGGAACAGATGGGCATGGCCGGAATTTGAAACTGAGCTCTGACCACTGGACTAGAGGAGAGGAAGAGATCATGCAAGAAGCAGCGCAAACGATGGGATTCAATGCGGGCGAGCCGGCCGCGGCAGCTCTGGGCGCGTTCAACCCAGCCGAAGGCAAGGGAGTGAAATCGGAGCGCAGGCGGGTGGAGGTGGTGGTGGAGACGCTCTCCAACCTGCGCCACGAGAGCGAGAATCTGGCCGAGGTGGCCCATGACGCGCGCAATATGGTCACCGCGCTGGGGCTCTACTGCGACCTGCTGGAGGAGCCGGGGGTGCTGAATCCCGCCTATCAGCATTATGGAAGCGAGCTGCGCCTGGTGGCCACGGCCAGCCGCCGCCTGGTGGAAAAGCTGGTGGCATTGGATGTGCGCGGGGGACTGATGCGCGGCGCGGCCTCCGAAGCGCGGCATGGCGGGGCGGGCGAATCGGCGGGTGCTTCCAACCAAGGCCGCGCGCACCGCTGGGATCTGATGCCCGCCGAGCCGATTCGCGATCTGGCGGCGGAGTTGCGCGGCGGCCGCAATCTGCTGGCGGCGCTGGCCGGACCTTCAATAGCCCTGACTTTGGAGGTGGAAGGCGGGGCGCGGCCGGTGCGACTGACCGGCGAGGATCTGACGCGGGTTCTGGTCAATCTGGTCAAGAACGCGACCGAGGCGATGCCGGAGGGCGGCAGGATTCAGCTTGGCCTGCGAGAGCGCGCGTTGGCCACGGGCGCAGCCGAGGGCGTCACGCTCACCGTGGAGGATAGCGGGCCGGGAGTGCCCAGCGAGGCGGTCGACAAGATCTTTGACTCCGGCTACACCACCCGCGCCAACGGCTCCTCTGGTCAGAACGACCGGCAGGCGGGGCATCGCGGATTGGGCCTTTCCATTACCCGTTCGATTGTTGAAGCGGCCGGGGGCAGCATTCATGCCGTCAATCTGGTTCCCTCGGGAGCCCGCTTCGAGATCAATCTGCCCGTCCGCATCCATTAAAGAGCGGCGTGTGCGCGCGGCGCGCTGGCCGGGACCGAATGACCGGCGCCAACCTTCTTCCTGCTTTTTTACCAATTTGTATCTGAGGCGATTACAATGCTCGAAACAGTGATGAATACGAGAACCATGGATTTTATCCCGCAACAACTCGCAGAACAGCCGGTGCGCTTGCACCTGCTGGTGGTGGACGCCGACACGGCGGTGCGCTCGGCCTGCGCCGAAATTGCCAGTAGCCTGGGCTACGCGGTGGAAAGCACTGGCGACCTGGGCCAGGCGCGCGGAATGCTGCGCGGTTCAACGACCGACATTCTGCTGGTCAACCTTCCGGCCGGCTCGAACCAGGGGCTGGAACTGGTCAGCGAGGTCAAGCTGCTCTATCCGCAGACGGCGGTGATTGCCATGACCGCCTCCAGCTCGGTGAACTCGGCCGTCGAGGCGATGCGCTGCGGAGCCAGTGATTATCTGGCCAAGCCCTTTGCCATCGATGAGCTTTCGACAGTTCTGGAGCGCGCCGCATCGAGCCTGGTGACCGACAACGCCACCCGTCAACTGCGCGAGCGGCTGAGGCTCTCGCAGGGGTTGGGCGCGATGATCGGCCGCTCCGGCGAGATGGAGAAGCTCTATCGCATCCTCTCGAAAGTTGCCCAGAGCACGCACCCGGTTCTGATTCTGGGTGAGAGCGGCACCGGCAAAGAGTTGGTGGCGCACACCATCCACGCCTATGGACCCAATGCGCAGAAGCCATTTCTTCCGGTCGATTGCGGTTCGCTGGTTCCGACGCTGATCGAGAGCGAACTCTTCGGCTACGTCAAGGGGGCCTTCACCGGGGCCAACCGCAACAAGGACGGTCTGCTCGTCTCGGCCGAGGGCGGCACGGTCTTTCTGGATGAGATCGGTGAGCTCTCGCTTGACCTGCAAGCCAAGCTGCTGCGCGCGCTGCAAGAGAAGGAGGTTCGGCCGGTGGGCGCCACGCATCGCGTGCCGATCAAGGCGCGTATTGTGGCCGCTACCAATCGCGATCTGGCAGTGATGGTGGAAAAGGGCACCTTCCGCAAGGATCTCTTCTATCGGTTGAATGTGGTGAACCTGCGGCTGCCCGCGCTGAGAGACCGCCGCGAGGATATACCTCTCTTGGCCGCGCACTTTCTGGACCAGATCAGCCGTGAGCACGGCACCAAGTTCACGCTGAGCGACGAGGCGCTGCGCACCATGATGCGCCACGATTGGCCGGGCAATGTGCGCGAGCTGGAGAACTCGATTGAGCGGGCCTGCGCGCTCTCCTCTGGGCCGATTCTGCACCTGGGCGACCTGCCGACCCAACTTCAGCAGCAGGGACTGGAGGCTCGGCGCGCTACGGTGGCCGGCGAGCAGACGGTCGAGGGCGAAGGGCAGCAGTTGACTACGCTGGCGGAGATGGAGCGCTCGGCGATTCTGGGGGCGATCCGCGCGCTGAACGGCGACAAGCTGCAGGCCGCCAAGCTGCTCGGCATCGGCAAAACCACCCTCTACCGCAAGCTGAAGGAATACGGCATTGCCGACCCGCTTCGGGAAGAGTGAATTTTCAGATTCAAGCCGGAACCAATCAAGCCGATAGGTTAATTACGGGAATAACCACTGCTCCAGCCGGGGACACCGGCCACGAGCCGCACATCCGCCCGGAGCCGAAGACCGGCCAGGGCCATGCATGAGGAGATTTGGAATGAGCATACTGATTGTGACCGGAATTGAAGGCGCCCGCAATTGCGCCGCTGTGGTGGCAGCGCAACTGGGCATGGAGGTCGAAGTGGCCGACGGACGCAAGGCCGCGCTGGCCGCGCTGCGCCGCCGTGAGTACGCCGCCGTGGTGGTGGATGAGACGATGGCCGAATGCGATCCGGCCTCGGCCGAGGCGATTTGGGATCATGCCAGCCTGGCGATTCCGCTGCAGATCAACTTCGCCCTCTCCGGCGCTTCTCGGCTGATCCGTGAGATTCGCGCCGCGCTGCATCGCCGTGAGCGGGAGCAGTCTCTGGCCCGCCGCGCTGCTGCGGCAGCCATTGAAACCGAGCTGAAGTCTACCGTCGCCGGCCTCTTGCTGCACTCGCAACTGGCGCTCAACGGCAGTGACATCTCTGCGCCCTCCGCTGAGCGGATGCGCGTGGTCGCCGATTTGGCCGGCAGTCTGCGCCAGCAGTTGAGTTCGCCCATGGTAGGTCACATCGAGAACGCCGCCTAGCCACCTGCGGTGGGGCCAGCCACCTGCGGTGGGGCCAAACCACCTGCGGTGGGGCCAAACGCTCGCTACTCGCTCGCAGCGGGTTCGTTGGTCTTTGATTCGGACCACCCGCGGAGGAGTCAGACAAGGCCCTTCGGTTGCGCTCAGAGCAGGCCTTCGGCGTTACCAGCGCTGGAAAAACGCGCGGGCTTCAAGTTTGCCTTTCCCGGTTGAGAGGCCGGGCAGGCCAAAGACTTTCATTGCGTTGCACGCGCATCGCCGGGGCTACCATGGCCCCGGCGTTTTTTTCGCGGCGCGGACAACCGGCACTCCAGTGGACTTCTCCTGAGGGTTGGTCTGCGGATTTTATCCTTGAAACGGCAATCAATGTCCGTTCAGGTTGAGCAACTCATACAGAATGAAATGGTTATCAGCTTTGAATATCTCGCCATTTTGGCAAAGCGCGAAGCAATTTTAGAGGGTATTCGGAGATAGTGTAGACCGGAATTTTGTTGGTTTCCCACCCATTCCGCTTAAAAAACGCGGAATGGATGGGGCACGGGAGTCTGTAGTAAATGCGGAAACGACTTAATCCCCATGAAAATCACTTGATGCACTCCGCACTTTCCGTGATCGAGAGGCCAATAGGAGGTTTGTGTGAACAAATCCAGCAAGTTAGCTTCCGCTTTGCGGAAATCGCAAGTTAGCAAGTTTGCGGCAGTTCACAGCGCCGCGACTGAACAGTGCGAATTGTTCTGAGCACGGATATTGCAAGTTAGCGAGTTCGCAATAGTTTACAGCGCCGCGACTGAAGAGCGCGAATTGTTCTGAGCCAACGATATTGTCAGGCCTACTTCATATCCCGCCAATTACTCCCGGACTTCAAGTCGGCGATCAGCGGTACATTGAGCTTGACCACGCCTTCCATCTCCGCGCGAACCAGGCGTTCGACTTCAGCCGTTTCGTTCTCCGGGACTTCAAAGAGTAGTTCATCGTGGACTTGCAGGACCATGCGGGTTTTCAAATTCCGTTCGGCGATCTTTTGGTCGAGCGAGATCATGGCCAGCTTGATGAGGTCGGCGGCGGTGCCTTGCAGCGGCGTGTTGATGGCGGTGCGCTCGGCAAAGCCGCGCTGGTTGGGGTTGCGGCTCTCCATGTCGGGGATGGGCCGAAGGCGGCCGAAGAGCGTACGCACACTGCCCGTCTTGCGCGTCTCTTCGAGGGTTTTTTCGATGAATGCCTGCACGCCTGCGTAGCGCGCAAAGTAGCGCTCGATGTAGGCCTTGGCCTCGGCCATCGGTATGCCGAGCTGATTGGCGAGGCCGAAGGGCGAGATGCCGTAGACGATGCCGAAGTTGACGGCCTTGGCGCGGCTGCGGGTCTGTTTGTCCATCTCGGCGGCGGGCACGCCGAAGACCTCGCTGGCGGTGAGCGTGTGAATGTCTTCGTTGTTCTGATAGGCGCGCGTGAGCAGCGGATCGCCGCTGAAGTGGGCGAGCAGACGCAGTTCGATCTGCGAGTAATCGGCGGAGAGCAGGTGGGTTCCGGGCGCGGCGGTAAAGGCTGCGCGAATCTCACGGCCCAGTTCGGTGCGGGTGGGAATGTTTTGCAGGTTCGGATTGACCGAGGAGAGGCGGCCGGTGGCGACGGCGGCGGCGTTGAAGGTGGTGTGGACGCGGGAGTCGGCGTCAGCCAAGAGCGGCAGCGCGTCGATATAGGTTGATTTGAGCTTGGATAAATGCCGGAATTCCAGCACAAGCTTTGGAACTTCGTGGCCTTCGGCCAGATTTTCCAGCACATCCTGCGCGGTGGAGACGGCTCTTCCTTTGCCTCGACTAGCCGGAGCGGGCAGATGCAAGTCCGTGAAGAGCACTTCGCCAAGCTGCTTGGGCGAGTTGATGTTGAAGCGGCGCCCTGAGAGCGCGAAGATCTGCTCACTGACGCGAGTCATTTCAACGGCAAAGCGCTTGGAAAGGCCGTCCAGCACGCCCAGATCGATGCGCACCCCGGCCTGCTCCATGCGGAAGAGGACCGGCGCAAGCTGCAAATCCATGGCGTAGACCTGCTGCAGGCCGCCCTTTTCGACTTCGGACTTCAGCGCCGGAAGCAGTGCGCGGATTGCCGCTGCTCCGGCTGCGAGCGTGGAGGGCGCGGGCTGAGATTGGCGGGCGGCAACATCGGCCAGCGCCTGCGTGGCGTGGGTGGGATTCAGCGCGTAGGAGAGCAGCATCGAATCGTCCAGCGCGCCTTGCAAATGAACGCCCTGCGCGGTGAGCAGATGGAGCGCAGTCTTGCAATCGTGGGTCTGCTTGGAAACGGTGGCGTCTTCGAGCAACGCGCGCAGTTGTGGGGTCAGCGGAAGTTGCAACGCGGTGGCTGAATCCGCGCAAACGCCAACCGTAAATATCGCTTTATCTTCCGCTGCCTCGGCTACGTCCAGCAGCGACAGGTTTTGCGGCGCTTCGTATTCGGCCTCCGGTGCGGGCGGCTTGGCATCAAGAGCGAAGGCAAAACCGTCTATGCGCGCAGCAGCATAAAAGGTCTTGGCCTGCTCCTCGGTCGGCGTTTCAATCAACTCGACGACCGGCGCGGTCTCCGAGGGCGTCAGCTCACGGAGCATGGAAGTAAATTCCAGTTCGGTAAACAGCTCACGGCAGGCTTCGAGGTCAGGCGGTTGGGTCTGCATCGCGGCCAAATCTAGCGCCAGCGGAACATGGCAATCGATGGTAACCAGTTCCTTCGAAAGCATCGCGGCGTCGCGGTTCTGCTGAATCGATTCTCCGATCTTGCCTTTAATCTCGGCGGCATGATCGAGCACAGCTTCGACACTGCCGAATTCGACAATGAGCTTTACGCTGGTTTTATCGCCCACGCCGGGTACGCCGGGAACATTGTCCACCGCATCGCCGCGCAGGGCCATCACATCGATGACCTTCTCCGGCGGAACGCCCAGCACTTCAAGCACTTTGGCGGGGTCGAGGATCAGGTTGTCTTTTTGCGGATTGAGGATTTTGACGGCTGGCGTGACGAGCTGCATCATGTCTTTGTCGCCGCTGATGATGAAGACCTCATGCTCACGGTCGGCGGCCTCGCGGGCCAAGGTGCCGATCACGTCGTCTGCCTCAAAGCCCTCGGCCTCCAAGATCGGGATGCGCAGGGCCTCCAGCGCGCGTCGAATGTAAGGAATCTGGCGGCGCAGGTCTTCGGGCATGGCGGCGCGATTGGCCTTGTAGCCCTCGTAGCTGACCTCGTCAAAGCTCTGCGTTTTGCCATTCCACTTGCGCAACGGCTTCATGGAGCGGGCGCGCTCGTCGCGGAAGACTTCGCCGCTCATGTCAAAGACGGCGGCAAAGAGCCGCGGCTGAAAGTCCTGGCGCAGCTTCTTGATCATGTTGACGAAGACGAAGATCGCCGCCGTGGGTAGACCCGCGCGGTTACTCATCGGCCGCGAGTGCTGCATTGCGTGGTAGGCGCGGAAGATGAACGACATCGTGTCGAGCAGGAAGACAGGCGGTTTGGAGGATTCGGGCACGAGACGAGTTTATCAGTAGTTCGCCCTCAGTGCTTGAGATAGCCCTGGCTCAAGAGCCTGGAGACGGAACACCACCCTCATCATCTGAAACGCGATGAAGAGCTAATCCCTGCTTCGGTTGTTCTTTGAGGTAGATGAGCGGAGCAGCGGCTCCAGGTCAACAGCAAAATCCGAGACGACAACGTTAAATCAATATATGTATGGTCACGCCTCATGAACGAGTTCTTGAGGCGTGTCTGTCTCTTCAAATTGGAGGTTTTCAGTCTCAGTTCGCCTGGCGCTGCTGACGGCGTAAAGTACCAGCTCGACGCGCGATGAAACCCCCAATTTGTCGAAGATGTGAAATAAATAATTTTTGACGGTATGCTCGCTCAAACCGAGCTGGCAGGCAATCTCACGGTTCTGCATTCCCTCGGCAAGAAGCCGAACTACATCCTCTTCTCGTTTGGTCAACAATCGCAAACCTTCGGAATTCACAATCTTCATGGGAGCGAGCCGCGAGAAGGCCTCCATGACGTCGGAAAGTTCCTTGCTGTCGGCCCAGATTTGCCCCGCATGCACCCGATCGACGCATCGGCAAAGAGACTTGAAGGCGGACAATGACGGCCTGAAAACTCCTCTGGCGCCGGCTCGAAAAGCATCAACGGCCAAGTTGTTTTCAGAGCCGTTGAGCAGCATGACCGATTTTACGTCGGGAAAACTTTCTCGCAGTTCCCGCAGAATATTGAAGCCGCTCAAAGGGCCATCCATCAGAACCGCGCTGACCAATGCTATATTGAGATTCTCTGATTTTGCGGCTTCAATCGCTTCTTGCGCAGTGGTTGCGATGGCAACCACTCGAAAACTCCGCCGTCGATTAAGCGCCGCCGCAAGCAATTCACCGACCATTGTGTCGGCAGTTGCGATCAGGATCGAAACGACACTTCGCTTATTCGGCATTCTATCTGTGTCCTTCGGAAGCGGCATCGACTTGGGTTAGCGATGCGCTTCCACAAAATCAGATCCGCGCCTGTAAACGCGAATATATCGGCAAAACGCGCACCCGATACAGCACAAGTACCACTCGGCGGGAACCAATTAAACGGCGGTCTATCCAAAATCAGATAGACGAGTGGTCCGTGCAACTTCTAAAGGTTCTGAGGGAAAGACGTCTACCATAGGGAAGCATATTACCCTGACTCACATACTATCAACAGGCGGCGAGATCCGATTATGAAAATTCGTACAACGTCACAATGATCTGTGTCGGCCATCACAAATCCTCAGGGAGGTTGGCAAAACAGCATCGTATTGAGTAACGGCGTCCAAAACACAATTAAAACTGTTGTGATATGTGCATAGTGAAGTACTTTGTATGGGTGTGTGACCCTAAAAATGCAGCGAATTTTGATTGTTAATGACCAATGAATGGAGACCTATTGCCTGGCTTGACCGAAAAAAGGTAAATTCTGGATATTAATTATCCAAATAACCATTAAATTTTCCTAACCACATATAAATGTGTTCATTGCATAAGTCAATCATGGAAGAATAAAGCACCTGATCAATAAATTATGCAGACTCTTTTCTCCCGCCTTCCCTCATCACGATGCCTGTAATATAAACTTTTATCTCTACTGCGTATAGGAAAAAAATCTCTACTGTCCTACCTGTAGGAACGGCTCAGCTCACAAACAGAAAATCAAAAGCTGGGGAAGGCAAATTTCTCTAACCCTTGGTGGTCCAACCGGGAAAGATCTCTCCGAGTGTTTCTTGCACTTATGGAGGATCATCGTGCCGGGTATATTGGAGTTGTTTAATAGACCGACTGAACCTTGGATGTATTTTGAATGAGAGCTTACGTCACATCAGTTCGCACAACTGAGTTGCGAAAGGGCAACCGCTACCGGCTTAACGCTCCGGTACAGTTCTTATGGTCCTCTCAAGATGGCGTGCCACATAGCGGGCAAGGCGTCACTCGCGACATCAACACGACTGGCGTCTATGTTCAGGTCAATGTTTTTCCTCCCGCTGGATCACGAATTCAAATGGAGATATTGCTTCCCGGGTTGTCCAATGCGCGGCATGGAATGCACCTCAGTGGTGAAGGCATTGTGATTCGCACTGAGCCTCGCCGCCCTGCCTGTGAAGGTGGCTTTGCAGCGGAAGTGCAGTTCTATCCAGAAACGCAAGAAGGATTGCTGTCTCATTTGAGCTGCTCAAGTCATGCGGGCTAAGTAGGATTTCTTCCCTAGGCGCGGGTTGTCTAACGCGTCATTCCCATTAACAGAACGTCATTACAAAGCACCTGTGGAAAAATCACCTTCCGAGTAAGGACGGCGAAGCTTTGCTCGAAATGCAAATGCAATCGATTAACGCTCAGAGTGCGGGAACCATCCGCAATGCTGCGGAGATAGCACCTCAATGGTTTGCGGCGTCTACCACGCCGCGCCATGAAAAGAGCGTCTCTGATCTGCTTGTCGAGCGCCAGATTGAAGCATTCCTGCCTCTTTATCGGAAAGCTACACAGTGGAAAAAAAGCAAACCTGTTGTACTTGAACTGCCGCTGTTCCCAACCTATGTCTTTGTGCGCATCACACGCCGGGATCGCGGTGCCGTTTTAGCGTTGCCGGGTGTTCATTCGATTGTAGGATCGTCAAAAGATCCATGGCCCATTCCCGAAACAGAAATCGAAGCTCTGCGCCGTGGCCTACAGATGCACAAGGTCGAGCCGCACCCATACCTGAAGGTGGGTGAACGGGTAAGGGTTAAAGCCGGGTTGATGGCAGGCGTGGAGGGAATACTGGTACGCAAAAAAAATGAATTCCGCATGGTGCTTACCCTCGACGTGATCATGCGAAGTATGTCCGTGGAGGTCAACGCGGACGATTTGGAACTGATTGACCAAAAATCTGAAAGCTCCGCTGATATTATTGCTTCCCGAACCATAACCCAGAATTTTGCAGGTTTGCCGAACGGCTAAACCCACAACCTTGGAAAGGAATGAACAATGCAAAATAAGCGTGAGTTTCCAACAAAAAAGCTTGGCAGAGTCTACGGGGTAAGCAAAAGACTACTGGACATCATTCTGGGCTCAGTTCTGTTGCTGATCTCAGCTCCTATATTCCTATTGGCAGCCGTCGCTATACGCCTTGACTCAAAAGGTAATCCATTCTTTCTGCAAAAGCGAATAGGGCTTGGGGGAAAGCCCTTCTGGATCCTTAAATTAAGAGGAATGTACATAGACGCGAAAACTCGCTTTCCGGAATTGTATGACTATACTAAACACGATGGGTTAAATTTTTACTTTCATTACGAGCACGACCCTCGAATCACCAAAGTGGGTTCTTTCACACGGCGGACCAGTATCGATGAACTACCGAATTTCGTAAATGTTGTTATTGGCAGCATGACCCTTGTGGGTCCTAGACCCGAAGTTCCTGATGTGATAACGCTCTATGGTGCATATAAAGATCAATATTTGTCAGTTAAGCCGGGAGTAACATGTCTATCGAAAATTACAGGGCGAGACCGATTAACAAAGGAGGAGACGATTCAGATTGATCTTAACTATGTCGATCACATGAGCTTTACTCTTGATTTACGTATCCTCTTGACGACCTTTATGGGCACGATTCTTCGTCGGGACGTTTTTGGGGGGAAGGTTAAGCATAATAGCCAGCTCTTTTTAGATCAGTTGGCCGATGAAAATGTAAATAGTGGTGAAAGCGTGTAAACACAAAACCACCTAAACACAACAACTTGTCCAAAAAACGTTGTAGCCATTTATAGCTAGCTGCAGTGTCTAACGTACGATAACGTGGAATTACGAAACCACTATAGTTAATTGCTGAATCATATGATTGTTCGAGCCGAAATATCAATCTTGTAAAAAGCCGCCGGAATATATTGGCAGCAGAATACGAGGAGGAACGTAATATGCGTGTTCTCGTAACAGGTGCAGCGGGTTTTATCGGTACCCACTTGGTATCAAATCTCGCTCAAAGTGGTGTTAGTGTTGTAGTGATCGATCGCAACAAAAGTCTGCTCCCAACGATTTCCAGTAATATTCGCCATGTAGTGACAGATATTACGAATAGTGCGGCAATTAGCTCAGCACTTCAGGGCGTTGATGTCGTGTACCATTTGGCGTGGTCAGGGCTACCTCTTTCGTCAAACGAAGATCCTAACTTACATATTGCATCAAATCTAACACCAACCATAGTTCTTCTTGAAGCCTGCGCAAAATCATCAGTTAAACGTGTTGTGTTCCTCTCATCCGGTGGAGCGGTCTATGGCCACGCCGCGAAATTACCCATTACCGAAAAGCATCCAACACATCCTCTCAGCATCTATGGCGTGACAAAACTCGCAGTTGAGTCATATTTAGATTTTTACTGGCGTCAGTATAATTTGGATTATGTGGTTTTGCGCCCATCAGTGCCCTATGGAGAATCACAAAATACCCGCCGTGGACAGGGAGCTGTCGGGGTATTTTTGCGCGCAGCGATCACGAATGCTCCGATTACCTTGTGGGGTGGGCGAGAAGTATCAAGAGATTTCTTTTATGTAGGTGACCTGGTAAAAGCCTGTCTTGCTGCAGCCGACGAAGGCGTAAAAAGAGGCGTATACAATATTGGTGGTGGGAAGGCAATTTCGCTTGGAAATCTTCTTAACATGGTTGAAGAAATAACCAATACTAAAATAAGTGTTACCTGTGCGCCTGCCAGAAATTGTGACCCATCGTCAATATGCTTAGATATCACAAAGGCCCGTCATGGCCTTTGTTGGGAACCTGAAGTGGAACTTTCTGTAGGGATTGAACGTACTTGGACTTGGCTAAAATCGCTGAATTTTACTCAGGCGATTTCTCCGAAGTCCAGAATACTCCCTTCCTCGACTCATGGTGATTCAATTCCGCCAAGTCTTCATCATTATGTCGAACATTCAGCTAGTCCGCTGAGTTAATTTACTAACTATTAATGAGAAATATGTGTTATGAAATGAATTATCTGTTTGTAATAAACGAGCTGTAAATGTGCAGAAAGGATATTCGAAGTAAATCAGCAATCTATTAAAAGGAGTATATCGTTTAATAAATGTCATAATGTCTTCTCGTCAAAGTGAGGGGATTATCATATCGAACATAAGGCAGCTATTCTATTACAGTAAAAATGAGAATAGGTTAGCGACGCATTAAATCTATATCGGCAATCTGCAAACAACGATAGCTAAAGATGCTGTCTATTTGCGTTCCATAAAATTAATCAGTGATTCAATAAGCATATACCACTTAGTATATTCTCACCGGGTAATGGAGGTTATGTGAAAATTCCGAGCGCTAAAGAAATGCAAGTTATTCCGATTGCTGTGATTGGTTCCGGTTATGTCGGTCTCGTCGCTGCTGCGTGCCTCGCCGAAATCGGTCACGATGTGGTTTGCGTTGACGTTGATCAAGCGCGTATTGAACTGCTTCAGTCAGGCGGTATGCCTATATTTGAAGAGGGTCTGGACATTTTGCTGGCCCGTCATCGCGGCAATCGGTTGCACTTTACTGGCAATTTGGCAGAAGCAGTTCGATTTGCACAGGTAGTATTTATTGCAGTGGGTACTCCTCAATCATCGACGGGCGAGGCCGACCTATCTCAGGTGGAGAGCGCGGTTCTCAGTATTTGTGACAGTCTGGATTCATATAAGGTGCTGGTTGAGAAATCGACTGTACCTGTGCTTACAAGTCAATGGATTGCGCGTTCTTTGCGCTTGAACGGCGCTTCAACAAAAAACTTCGACGTTGTCTCGAATCCGGAATTTCTGCGTGAAGGCTCGGCTATCACAGATTTTCTTTATCCTGATCGCATTGTTGTTGGTGTTGATTCAGAACGCGCGCGCAAATTACTTAATGAAGTTTATCAACCACTTATTGACGGAAGTTACTACCAGCGTGAGGATCGGGTTGAGGGGCCCGCCGATCTCTCTAATGGAGTTTATTACATCGAAACGAGCACGAACAGTGCCGAATTGATAAAGCAGGCTTCCAATGCATTTCTCGCTCTAAAAGTTTCATTTATTAACGCAATCAGCAGCCTTTGTGAGCGCGTAAACACGGATGTTGAAGAAGTTGCTCGTGGAGTTGGTGCGGACAAGCGTATAGGGCCACGGTTTTTGCGAGCTGGAATAGGATATGGAGGATCTTGCTTTCCCAAAGACATTCGAGCTCTCGGTAAGGTTGCAGAATCTGTTGAGTATAACTTCGATTTACTTAAGTGCATTGAACAAATAAATGAAAACCAGAGAACAGGGTTTCTTAAAAAACTTCGCACCGCCCTTTGGTCGCTAAAGGGCAAACATATCGCAGTTCTTGGTCTTGCTTTTAAGCACGGCACAGATGATATTCGAGAATCACCTGCAATTATGATTATCCGCGAGATTATAGCGGAGGGTAGTTTTGTTTCCATTTATGACCCTGCCGCTATGCCAAAATGCAAGACCATACTTCCAGAATCAGCACAAATTCGCTACGCGCATGACGAGTATGACGCAGTTAACGAAGCTCATGCGTTGGTTATATTGACAGAATGGCCACAATTTTCAAATCTTGATCTAGAGCGCATATGTCAATCTATGCGGTACCCGATTGTGGTCGATGGTCGCAATTTGTACAGCCCGACAAAAATGAGTGATGCAGGTTTTCATTACTATAGTGTTGGCCGGCAGTCCGCCCGGCCGATATTGGAGACGGCGGAATTCCAACAAAGCGTATTCATAAATATGGAAACCTCTGTTTAAAATGAATTCATTTATTTAAAAGTAGCTATTTGTGTATCTGACTTGGTTGGATAGGTTGAATGCTAGGATGAGTATAAAAAACAATAATATCGACGAGTATGATGCTGTAGCATCAGGGGGCAGTTCCCTATCCCTATCTGCGGATCTGTCTTCGTTGCGTGTAGCCATCGTGCATTACTGGTTTTTGTCACATTCTGGGGGCGAACGTGTAGTCGAAGCATTTGCAAGCCTTTTCCCCCGCGCTGATCTATTTGCACTTATCGCAAGGCCAGAAACAATGGCACCAAAATTGCGCGACAGAAAGCTATCGACTTCGTTTTTACAAAAAATTCCTCAAGTTCATAAATTTCATCGTCACACTCTAATGTTACAGCCTTTAGCGTTAGAGCAATTTGATTTAAGTGACTATGATCTGGTGCTTTCGTCGGAGTCTGGACCTGCCAAGGGAATTATTACGCCACCTAAGGCTATGCATATTTGCTACTGCCACTCTCCAATGCGCTATATATGGGATATGTATCCTTCATATATTCGCACAATGCAACCCATAACACGCGCGATATTCTCTGTTGCAGCTTCCTATATGCGGATTTGGGACTATACAACTGCGAGTAGGGTTGATTCATTCGTATGTAATTCTAAATTTACCGCGTCGCGTGTTAAGAAATATTATCGACGGGAATCTGAAGTAATATATCCTCCTGTGGACGTACTTTCTGTTGTGACTAGTGATCAGCAAGAAGACTTTTATCTCTCGGTTGGTCGTTTGGTTAATTACAAGCGTACGGATCTTGCGATTGAGGCTTGCAAGATTATGAAAAGGAAACTTAAAATAATAGGGATTGGACCAGAATACAAGAGGCTAAAGAAGATGGCGGATTTAAACGTTGAGTTTTTGGGCTCGATTACTGATGATGAAAAGCACAAAGTCATGGATAGATGCAAGGCACTGATTTTTGCTGGTGAAGAAGATTTTGGAATTGTTCCCGTAGAGGCTCAGGCACATGGCAAACCTGTCATTGCTTTTGGAACGGGTGGTGTATTAGAAACTGTAAATGAGTTAGGGAGTTACGCTCATATTAAAAGGGTGCCTACGGGTGTATTCTTTTATGAGCAGTCTGTCGCATCTGTTGTTGAGGCAATGGTCAAATTTGAAGCGAATGATTATTTATTTAATAGAGAATCTATCAGAGAGCATGCTTTGCAATTTGATGCAGGAGTATTTCACAATCGGATAAGACAATTTATTGAGAATAAAGTTTGTGACGCAAAAAAAAGAAAAGAAGAATAATGAATGCCAACTGTACGGTTTATCGGCGGATTTATTTAGCCCCGCTTAAAGATAGTTGATGTATCCTTGTAATGGGAAATTTGTTATGAAGTCAATACGAAAGTAATGGAGAAGCCTTTGTATTTTGACCAAGAACAAGATCCAACACTTCGTGATTTATTGAGAATATTCGATAGAAGAAGATACATTTTTCGCTGGACGGCAGCGAGCATCTTCTTGTTGTCGATATGCACCTGCGTGTTTATGACCCGGCGCTACACTGCGACTAGCGAAATTCAGCTTCAAAAATCGAGTTCAGACGGACTTGATTTGGAGAGCATGATGGGGTCTGCTTCGGGTGGGGCTTCGGATTCGATGTCGGTCAATCTTGACCTTCAGACTCAATCCAGCATTTTGCAGTCGGAAGAGCTTGAGCTGAAGGTAATCAAGGATTTGCATCTTGAACAGAATGAAGATTTCAGGCCGCACTTTAGCCTTATCGGAACAGTGCTCTCTTGGATTAGTCCAGCCGGTTCGAAGGATCCTGAACATGTTGAATTGGAAAATGCTCCACTTCGCAGGGCACAAGCGCTAAGGATATTTAACAAAAACCTAAAGGTTAAAGTTGTTGCTGGAACTCGACTACTTGACGTCAGCTATAGCAACCCGGATCCCAAAGTCGCGGCCCTTGTCACGAACCATCTGATTCAAGGGCTGATCGATTACACTTTTCAGACAAAATTTCAGGCCACCAACGAAGCATCTTCCTGGCTTGAAGGCCAATTAGGCGATTTGCGCCAGAAGAGCGAGGATCTTCAGACAAAGGTTGTTGATCTGCAAAAAGATACTGGGCTGTTCGGAGTTGGTGGTTCCGATCTTCAGGGGAAGCCGATCATTTATAGCCCAGTACTGGATAGTTTGCAGCAATCAACGGCTGAACTTTCCCAAGCACTAGAGAATCGAGTTATCAAAGGAGCCGTCTACGAAATTGTAAAAAGCGGTGATGCCGAGCAGATCTCTCAACTCAGCGGGACCTCGATCGGGAGCGGTACCAGCCAAGGAGTCCAAAATTCGCTTGCTCTTCTTCAGACTATAAGGGCACAAGAAGCGACATTACAGGCGCAAATTGGGCAGGATGCGGCCACATTTGGATCCGCCTATCCGAAACTGATTGATGAAAGGGCTTCGCTGAAACGGGTTCAGCAACTTCTGCAAGATGAAATTGATCGCATGGCGGCCCGCGCCAAAAACGATTATGAGATCGCTTTAAAGACCGAGAAAGGCTCTCGGGAGACTTATAATTTACAGCGGCAATCGGCCGAGAAGTTGAATGATAAGACCATTGCCTACTCAATTCTGGAAAAAGAGGCAACGCAAAGTCAGGATCTATACCAGGATTTGTTGAAACGCTTGAAAGAAGCGGGCATTTTAGAGGGTTTACATTCGTCCAATCTAACTGTAGTTTACAAGGCTTCTCCGCCTGCCAAGCCGAGCAAACCGAACATTCCTCTCTATCTGATCCTTGGACTAGGCCTTGGTATTTTCTTAGGTGGCGCTGCTGCTTTACTGATGGATGCGGTCGACAACAAGGTGCAAGGTCCTGACGAAATTGAGAAAATGGGTATTCCACTCTTGGGGATACTCCCACAATTTGATACGGCAAGCAGTTTTAGTGGCTTGCTTGTAAGAGACGATCCAAATGCAGTTTTCAGCGAGGCGATACGTTCTTTTCGATCTGTTCTTTTCATTTCGCGTAGCGGGAGGCCTCCGCAGGTTATCCTGGTAACAAGTCCGAACGCAAGTGAAGGAAAGTCTACGTTATCTCTGAACCTTGCAGCTGCACTGGCGCAGCAAGAGAAGCGTGTTCTGCTTTTGGAAACCGATCTCCGCCGTCCTGTGCTGCGACGGCGAATGAATCTTCCTGGCACGGGTGGACTCAGCACTATTTTGTCCGATCAAGCCCAACTCGTTGATGTATTTTCCTCAGAGACGCAGCCAAACCTCTATTTCATGCCTTCAGGTCCAACTCCTCCGTTCCCGGCTGAGATGCTCGGAGCTCCGCGGATGGCTCAAATCCTGGAAGTCTGGCGAACCCAATTTGATTTCATCGTCATCGATTCTCCTCCGATACTCCCCATCGCCGACATCCGTGCGCTGGTCCCTCTTGCCGATACTGCTGTCTTGGTAGCGCGTGCGGGCCGCACAACTAGAGTAGCTCTCAAGCGCAGTTATGGCATCCTGCTTCAACACGCAAAGGTAAAAGGCGTTCCCGCCACCGGTGTAGTCCTTAATGCCATATCACTGCATTCCGAAGGCTATTACGGTTACTATGGCTACTACGGCCACGGTAACTCTTCGTACTACGGTGAAGGAGGCAAAAAGTGAAGGTGCTCAGACTACTTTTCCTCATGATGATCTCAGCGGCGTTCTGCGGCGCCCAAAAAGAAAGCCTCATCATCGGCCCTGGAGACTTGATCCACATCTCCGTCTTGGAGACGAAAGATCTTGACCAGCAGGTGCGGGTTGAAGACTCCGGCGATGTGCCTCTGATCTTGGGTGGAAAGGCACAAATCTCTGGGCTTTCTCCCGCGGAGGCTGCTCATATTATTGAAAAGAAACTCTCCGACGGGAACTATTTGCTCAACCCCCATGTCAGCGTCACGGTCGAGCGTTCCGCAACAATGAACGTAACTGTCCTTGGCCAGGTTCATGCGCCTGGCAGCTACGAGATTGGAACGCCCCGCACGATTCTCGATGTACTTGCCCTTGCGGGAGGCCTGACAGAGGCCGCTGACAGAATGGTCACCCTTGAGCGCCGTAATACCAAGGCGCAGATCGAGTATTTCATCTCGAACAGTTCAGCAAAGGCGCTTAAAGACCAGCCCCTCGTGCTTCCCGGCGACACCATCCTGGTGGCAAGAGCAAGCGTTGTCTATGTCCTTGGCGACGTTGGCCACCCTGGCGGCTTCGCGGCTTCCACCAACGACTCGCATCTTTCCGTGCTGCAAGCAGTAGCCCTTGCCGGCGGCACTCCCCCCAACGCCATGCCCTCCAAGGCCCGCCTGATTCGCAAGACGGAAAACGGCACCTATCTCGAAATTCCTCTGCCCCTCAGCGCTATGCAAAAGGGCAAGCGCGCCGACATTGCCTTGCAGGCTGACGATATCATCTATGTCCCCTTCAGCTATATGAAGAATATGGCGCTTAGCATCAATGGCATCTTGGCCGCCGCTGCTTCGGCTTCCATTTACCGCTTCTAACCTGCTGTTGTGGGGATGATGAATGCTCGGGTACTTAAGGCGCTTGACAATTCGGAACCTCGTCTCTCCCTATGGATTGGCGTTGTTCTCCTATGCTGTATTTCTCTTCGCCTGGACCTTCCCCCCAGGGCTCTACACGAATATCATGCAGGAACCGGATTATATGTTCTTGGATCCGATGTGCTTAATCTTTTGCACCGTCTGTTTAGGAGCTTTTTTGTTCGGTGTAAAAATCTCCTATTTTTCTCTGAACTCAGACTCAACAAATAGAAATAATCAATCCACGACTCAATTAGGAACCGCCGCTCTCGTCATTCCATTAGTTACCTTTACGATTATTGCAATTATTTCCATCGGAGTAATCGGGATAAATACAGGAAACCTGGCACTCTTGTTGATACAACGGGGAGATGTGATTAAAGAAGGAAACCCCAAATTTCCATTATTGGGAAACTTGTTGCTACTTGGCCCCGTTCACATGGGAATTCTTTGGTGGTTCACCTACCGCTTACGGCAAAACCAGTTGTACAAAGTTGGAAAGGGCTGGATGAACGCCCTTCTTTGCTTCTCAACAGTTCTTGCCATCGGCGTCACAATTGCGCAGGTGGATCGTACATCATTGATGCCCATAATTGTTGGTCTTTTGCCCGTTTTGATTTTCACAAACCCTAGGATTCTCAGAGGGGAACTGTTACCAGTGCTGCGATACGTCGCCGTTGGGATTATTGGAGTAATGGGCCTATTCTTTCTCCTGTCCCTTTTGCGAGGAAGTTTTCTTGTGGCTACTGGCGAGAAAATGCTGCTCGGATACTCCATCTCATCTTACAACCGTCTAGCGACCGTTCTGAACGGAACACTTGTCTATTCCAACACAGATAATATTCAGGATCTTTGCCGATTCTGCTCCTATAATCCATATCTTAATAAATTCATTCCATACGCAAGTTACTTCAACATTCCACCAAAAACGATGGCGTGGATGGCAGATTTCGCTTCGACTAGATCAGCAGGACTCGCGGGAGCATACACATTCGCATCTGCCTTTGCATTTGTCTTTAGAGATATAGGCTGGTGGACACCGCTCTATTTTGCAGGGCAAGGCTACTTTGTGGGATGGGCCTGGAGATCATTTCAGAAAGGGCGTATATTCGGGTTGATGCTTTATCCGTGGTGCGCGTTTACGGTACTATTCTGGGTGGCATGGAATGTGTTTCTCAATGACGCATTTTTCTATTTGTGTGGCGCTGCATTACTGATGTGGTTTTATGAAAGCTACTTCGGACGAAATGATTCAAACTATATTTGCAAAGAGTATCCCGCGATGGGACAAGAAAATTGAATATATATGGGTTGAATAACATGACTAATCAAGTGACCATGCCTTACAAAACCGAGGAGAAAATGGCAAGCCAAAGGCACGGAAGTGCATATCGCCCGGAGTTGGATGTAGTAAGGTTTCTCGCTTTTCTATTTGTGTTTCTTCATCACGAACTTCCTCGTAGTCCGCACTTAGAGCGTACTGGAGGTATATCATGCATTTTCGGAGACCAAGGATGGCGTCTATTAACATCCTTAGCTAACGCTTGTGGAATGGGTCTGTGTCTATTCTTTACTCTCAGTGCGTATTTAATTACTAATTTGCTTCTGCAGGAGCGCGAGTGCAACGGAACGATTTCGGTCAAGAAGTTTTATTTTCGAAGAGTATTAAGGATCTGGCCCCTCTATTTACAGGGTATCTCGATCGGAATTGTATGGGCTCTGATTCATCACCAGTCGAGCCAAACAACTAGTTTTATCTGGTATTTGCTTATGGCTGGTAATATATACTGTGCCACACATGGATGGATCGATAATCCTATGACTCCTTTATGGAGCATATCGATCGAGGAGCAATTTTATCTTGTTTGGCCGTGGGCGATGCGGTGGCTCTCCAGGCGTTGTCTGCAGATATGTGCTCTATTTTTTATACTCGTGGCAAATACCACGCTTTTTTTAATGGGACAAAAGCATGCGGATGTTGAATTCGCGGTTTGGGCTAATACGTTTGTGCAGTTTGAGATGTTCGCCGTCGGAATTCTGCTTGCACTTTTGAAGAAACCTAAGGTAAGGGGGTGGGTAAGCATTGCACCGGGTCTAATTCTGATTGGACCAGCCCTTTGGTTTGTCGCTTGTTATTTTTTTCACGTCAAGCATCCATCAGCGGAGGGTGGGGCTATCAGTGGGATGGCTTTGATGTTGGGTTATGGACTAATTGCCCTAGGCTGTGCTTGTGTTTTGCATGGTTTTTGCATCATGGGACCGGCTCCAATGCCAAAATGGGCAGCTAGTCTGGGAAAAATATCCTATGGACTGTATGTCTACCACCTTCTAATCATCAAGAACACTAAATTTGTCTACGAATACTTCTTTCATCCAAGATCGATAGTTACAATATTGCTGGCACTTGGATTGACAATACTGGTAGCAAAACTTTCGTACGCATTTTTTGAGCGTCCATTTATGATGTATAAAAAACGGTTTGAGATTATTCATGCTAAAGAAATTTGAAGAGAGTATGACATGAAAGTTGTCTTTAATCCCCTTTGAGAAGGAACAGATTTAGAAATCAATATTCCATCGCATCCCTGTTATCGCAACCTCGGTGTCATTACTGCGATCACCCTAGTAGAGGAGAGAATGAAAGTTAAGACGCGGGGCACGAAGAAACGACTGGCTGAAAACATCTTGTCGCTGTACTTACTTCAGGGGCTGAATTACGTAATTCCAATTTTTATCCTCCCCTATCTCGTTCGAACAATTGGTTCGGAAAAATATGGAGTGATGGCATTTGCTCAGGCATTCGCCCAATATATCAGTATGTTGACAGATTACGGCTTCAACTTCACCGCAACGCGATTTGTTGCAACAAACAAAGAGGACGACGCAGCCCTGTCAAGGATGTTCATCGGGGTGATGTGCATCAAGACGATTTTGTATGTGCTCGGTTTTGCGGTTATGGGAGTGTTACTGCTGTATGTGAGGCGAATGCATGAGCATTGGCTTTTCTTTTTGATTGCAGCGATTGCGGTTTTCGGCAATATTATCATGCCGGGATGGCTCTTCCAGGGCCTGCAAAAAATGCGTTATATCTCCGTAATCTCAGGCTCCGCGCGCATATTCTCCACGCTTCTCCTTCTTGTTTATGTTCACAACAGTAATGATGCACTTTTTGCCCTGGGTATTCAGGGACTAGGCAATATCTTGGCCGGAATGGCAGGTTTCATTGTTGCAACGCGGTTAATTCACATTAGCTGGCGGATTCCGACTCTGCGGGAAATGACTATTTCAGTCAGAGAGGGATGGCATGTCTTCATCAGCACCAGTGCGGTTAGCTTGTATACGAATACGAATATATTTTTGGTAGGACTGATAGCCGGTGACAGGCAAGCCGGGTACTTCAGTGCAGCAGACAAAATCATACGTGCTTTGCAAAACCTGATAACCCCTCTATCGCAGTCAATATTCCCCCACATCAATGAGCTGGCATCCAAGTCGGCGAAGGCAGCCGTTGTTTTTATCGCTAAGAGTCTTCGATGGATAGCATCTTGCACATTTCTGGTTTCGCTAAGTATATTTGTGCTCGCGCCTCGGATTGTAACATTGTTGTTTGGTAGTCAAGCCGGCGATTCAGCCGCCATATTAAGATGGACAGCATTTCTTCCATTTCTAATTGGTGTCAGCAATGTCCTTGGAATTCAAACGATGCTGACCTTTCGAATGGACAAACTGTTCAGCAAGATCCTTATAGTGTCTGGCTTTCTTAATGTCGCCCTAGCGATACCCTTGATTCACCTCTTTCTCGCGCCTGGAGCAGGAATGTCGGTATTGATTACTGAATGTGCTGTGACGACGGCAATGACGGTTGTGCTGATAAACAAAGGAATCAATGTGTTCAAAGGAGAACTCAGTGGCTACAAAGGCTGATATCTTGGATGCTTCCTCTACATCGAGTGGATACTCTGCGGTCGTGGTTACTCGGAACCGCAAGTTACTGCTGGCTGAATGTGTAGAGGCTATTCTCTTTCAAACGGTAGCGCCAGATAAGCTCTATATCATGGATCAGGCAAGTGACGATGGAACTGAATCGCACTTGGAATCGTTGGGTTTGCTGCAAAATATTCGCGTATGCTATATTCGTTCGGATACAAATCAAGGCGGCGCTGGTGGCTTTTATTGGGGCATGAAGAGAGCTCATGATGACGGAGCAAAGTGGATTTGGATCATGGACGATGATGCAATTCCTGACAATAGTGCAGCTCTAAAGATGATGGAGATGACGCGCTTTCCTAAAGTATTGGCAGTGGGAAACCAGAAGCTGAACAGATTTCATAAGGTGGATTCAAATCATATTGTAAAGATGCCCGGATACGACGATGAAGTGCCATATCAACGTCTTGAGTTCTCCTCTTTTGTCGGACTATTGGTCAGCAGACAAGCGATAGATCTTATAGGTCTTCCTAAAAAGGAGTTGTTTTTTCAAGAAGATGATCGAGAGTATTGCGATAGAATACTCCGACACGGTGATATCGCCTTCAGCGCTGAGAGCATAATCGTCCACAAAAATGCAAGTGCGCCAAATGTCCAAAAGTGCTTTAGAGGAAAGAATTACATGCGGTTGGAATCAGATAAGTTTTGTCTGAAATACTTTTATTGGAGGAATCATCTATGGCGACTCCTTCATAGGCACCCATTTGAATTTGTTGATATCTACCGGCACTTGCGTGCCTTGGAACGGGAATATCGACACGTTGTCTTCATCGATCGAGATAACACTATATTGAGGTTGTGCATTCTTACGCGCGCCACACTCGATGCCCTTCGGTCACGATTCGATAATGAATGGGCCTTCAAAATGCAAGACAAAGTAATGGCTCGTCGTTGCTCAGTCTAGTGGTGCCTCGGGTCATTATCGGTGCTGTAGAGTGTCGTTTCGGTTCTCTAGCCTTGTAGGCATGTTTCTAAGGCAGAAGCTTCATTAGAATTTGGGGGCCTCAGGTGGAAGCGAATCATGTATGCGCGGTAATTGTCACGTATCACCCAAAGTCGGATGCGCTTGAGAACCTTGCCAAGGTCAGACCACAAGTGCAAAGTCTGGTCGTCGTCGACAATGGGTCTTCTACGGAGGCGCTTGCTCCCTTCAGGGCGGCAAGCGGGGATCTGGACTTTACACTAATCGAAAATGCAAAAAACTTGGGTATAGCTACGGCCTTGAATATCGGCGTGCGATGGGCACGGTCGCAAGGTTACCAATTCGTTATCCTGTTCGATCAAGATAGTACCGTTACTGATGGCATCATCGACAATATGCTCTCCGAATACCTGTCCCATTCAAACAGAGAGACAATTGCCATTGTTACGCCCGTCCACAGCGAGAAGGGGCGCGGATTGACCCATAATCAATACCTTGATAAGGACGGGAGCATACTTGTCACAATTACCTCTGGCAGCCTGATGCCTTGCCAGATATTCGACCGGTGTGGGTGGTTTGAAGATGAGTTAGTTATAGATGTTGTCGACTTTGAATATTGTCTTCGTGTTCGATCTTTGGGCTTCCGGATCTTACTTGCCGGTTCCGCGACCCTCCTGCATCGGGCAGGAGACCCACAGTATCACTATCTGGCAGGGCACGGGCCCTTTCGTGCTTCAAATCACAGCCCTCAGCGGCGCTACTACATGACGCGTAATCGGCTAGTCATCATTGCACGGTACTGGAAACGGTACCCCGAATGGTGCCGACGGAAGCTAAAGTTTCTAATTAAGGACTCTATAATAGTGTGCCTGTTTGAAGAACAGCGCGGCCGAAAACTGGCAAATATGGCGCGCGGCTTTCTCGACGCGATGCGTGGTCGTATGGGTATGGTTGTAAACTTGTGACACACTCGTCAGCTATCCAGTGCAATTACGTTAATGTGGTTGTGGAAGCGACAACACAACATCGAGTCCACCGAATGAGTGTGTAATATACACCGCAATCTCTGATATGGGTCTGATCATGCAAAAAATGAAACGAGTGACGTGCCCGGAAGAACTCGATGCTGAGATCGCTGAATATGGGCCAACCGTACTTTCGGTTGACCTGTTCGATACACTCGTATACCGTCGTTGCCCGGAGCCGTGTACAGTTTTCGAGATTCAATTCGAGAGAATAAAGTCGATCATCCCAGCTCAATCATGTGAAAGTTGGAGGAACCTTCGCAGCACCACAGAATCACGATTGTCGAAGAGGGCACTTCCCTCAGAGATCCTCATTGATCATATATATCGAGAGATCGGCGCAAAAACAAATAGTGACTGGGATGCAATGTGTTCATGTCTGGATGCTGAATTATCGGTTGAGCAGGAGGTTATTCGTCCCTATGAAAAGGTCGTAGAGGTACTGAAGAAATGGAATTCTCTCGGCATTGAGATTTGCATTACAACTGATACCTATCTTCCTGTTAATTTTATTAAGTCGCTTTTAGCAGGCATCCTTACTTTTCCTTTTATGCTGCTCTGCTCTTCTGAAACCATGTGCCCGAAGCGTTCTGGATTGGCCTATGGCCAATTACTTTCGATGTATCCTGCATCACGCATTCTCCACATTGGAGACAACTTAGTATCCGACATAAAGCGTGCGGAGGAAGCCGGAATCAGCACTTGTCTCATCGATTGGGGACGTCGAGCGTTTCTGAAACGAAATGGTCTAATCATTGAATATCTAAAACAAATGAATATTCGGGCGTTTAACACCCCTATTGAACTGTTTCCATCTACAGCAATTGAAGGCGCAAGGCATGAAGTTGCTTGGCGCTGGGCGGCCGTCCTCACTGACTTTCTACAGTCTGTGGAAGTTGCGGCTCACTGCTACAATGCTGATGAGGTTTGGTTCCTATCTCGGGATTGTGAGACCATGTACAAGGTCGTTAAGACTGATCCGCGAGGTCTCGCGCCTTTTTTGCTTAAATATGTGTATGCCTCCCGGGCAGCGGTTCACCCAATTGTCGCTTTGCGTGATCCGCTTCTCTTCGAAACATGGGCCAAGAAGGGGGTAGATGAGGAAGTGCTGGATAAGGCACGTGGGGCGTCTGAAGCATATACCCGCCTAGCGGACGACGGCTCTCAAAGGATTATGATCGTTGATAACGGATGGAAGGGGCGACTTCAGGTTGCGTTGCAGATGGCTCTGATTAAGAAGGATGTTAGAGGCTTCTACTTTTCATTGGAAGACACTGCCGAAACTGAAAGCATCACCAATTCTGATCTGTTCATCGGGTGGGATCCTTCCATGATTAATCAGTCTGCAGCCGAATCCTTGGCTGGATATAGCGGTCCAGGGTGCACAGGATATCAACCCGAGAGTGGCGATAGATGGGTCCCCACATTTAGGACGAACGAACGTGACGTATCTCCCAGAGATTATTGCGATGCCCTTTTTACATACCTCTACGAGTTCTGGGAAAGCAGTGCCCTGAGCACTCGAGCTTCGTTGGAGCTGCGAAAGAGTGTTATACGTGAATTAATGGCATTTCCAGATTACATCGTTGCAATGGCGTTTGAAGGATGGGGCATGTATACTTCCGTCGACGGAATCGGCGAAGTGGCCTTTCAGGGTGGCGAACGATTGTGTACGATTTCTAAGATCATTGGACGTCATGTGGGTGGTAATCTCTGGCCTCAGCTTGCGCTTTGGGGCGTTTTGTCAAACAGAAAGCTAGTTAGGTTGCTACAAGCTACGATTTATGCTCGCAGGGCGTTGAAGCGTAATTAGCGCTAGTCGATACGGGAACTCGATCTCGTACTGTTGATGCAGTTTCGCCGCAATCAGTCCTTCAGATAGTCAAGGTTACGTGTAGCTCTGACGGTTTGCGTGCGAATTGGAAAGATCAACGAATTATAGGTTATGTCAGCAGAACGAGGAGCTTTCATGCGCATTCTGATCATTAACAGTCTTTATAGACCATTGTTCTTCGGTGGGGCAGAGAAGTCAGTAACGCTGCTGGCGGAGGCGCTCGCCCGCACTGGAGACCAGGTGTCAGTGATCACGCTCCATCCGGGCTCGGAGGAGACTATCGAGGAACTAAACGGCGTGCGTGTTTACCGGGTACCTCTTGACAACATCTACTGGCCCTATGGCCAGGAGAGGAAACACAATTCACTGCAGAGGCTGGAATGGCATCTCAAAGATGTCTGGAACCGAAAGGCTGCTAAGCGGGTAGGTAACATTCTTGATATTGAAAAGCCCGACGTTATGCACACGAACGTCATTGCAGGTTTTTCCATCTCCGTTTGGAGAGAAGCCAGGAAGAGGAATATCCCCATAATTCATACGCTACGGGACTATTACATGCTGTGTCCCCGTTCGACACTATTTCATAATGGATCAATTTGTCAACGGCGCTGCCTCGAATGTAGATGTCTGACGTTCAACCGTCGTCAAGCCTCTACATTGGTGGATTTAGTTGTGTCAAATAGTAGCTATGTTCTTGAGACACACAGAAGACACGGGTACTTCAAAGGAGTTCCATCGAAGGTCATTTACAATATCGCAGATTCCTTCATGGAGACCCACAAGGCAACGCCCGCCGCCGACAGCGGATCTCTTACATTCGGGTTTATCGGAAGTATCTTACCGGAAAAAGGCTTGGATGTGGTCTTGGAGGCTACAACGAAATTGGTAAATACGCACTGGCACCTTCGGATTGCCGGCGGTGGGCTTACTCGATATATAGAACAACTTAAGCATCGTTTCGGAGACCCGCGGATTGAATGGCTAGGGTTTACCAACTCAAAGGAGTTCTACAGTTCTATTGATGTTGCCGTGATTTCATCTGTATGGGCAGAGCCCTTGCCGCGGACGCTGATTGAGTCGTTTGCTGCAGGAAAGAGCGCGATCTGTGCGCGGTCTGGAGGCATTCCAGAGATAGCTTCGTTAGGTAGGACGGTTGAAACTTATCAAGCGAAGGACGTTGAAGCTCTGGCAAACATTATGAATCGCGCACTCGCCAATGTCGATGTGTGGCGTAGTGGCGGATTTAAAAACCCTTCGGCGAACGCTGCTTTTTCCGCTGCCGCTGTGATCAATCGGTACCGAGCAGCGTACCGCGGCGAAGTCGCATAGTGAAGATGACTTTATCCACTGGAGGTGGTGTGATTTTCCTTGTAACAGGAGCGGCTGGATTTATCGGTTTCCACACATGCCTAAGACTGCTAAAAAGAGACAATCAAGTCATAGGAGTTGATGTTGTCAATGACTACTATGATCCTGCTTTGAAAGAAGCTAGACTTCAGATTCTTATGAAGGAACCGAGCTTTACCTTTTATCGCGACGACGTTGCTGATCGGGATGCAATGGAAAAGATTGCCGGTCTGCACCCAGACATCACTTGCATCATTCATCTAGCTGCACAGGCTGGGGTGCGCTATTCGCTGGCTAACCCATATGCATACGTGCATTCCAATATAAATGGCCAAATTGTGATGCTGGAAATGGCCCGGCATCTAAAGCAATGCGCTCACTTTGTCTATGCAAGCTCTTCGTCAGTATATGGCGCCAATGAAAAGCTGCCATTTTCTGTCGAGGACCGCGTGGATCATCCGGTCTCTCTCTATGCCGCAACAAAGCGATCTGGCGAGTTGATGGCGTATAGCTACAGCCACTTGTTTCAGATTCCGACGACTGGGCTTAGGTTCTTTACAGTGTATGGCCCTTGGGGACGCCCGGATATGTCACCATTTCTCTTTGTCAGAGCAATCATCGAAGGAAAGGAAATTCACGTTTTCAATCAGGGAGATATGCGGCGGGATTTCACCTATATCGACGACATCGTGGATGGAGTCCTGGCTGTTTCTGAAACGGCTCCGGTCGGTCGCGGAGTTCGTTATGCGATTTACAATATAGGCAATCATCGCTCGGAGTCTTTAATGCGATTCATTCGTCTAATTGAAAAGTCTCTCGGAATGGAAGCAAGGATATCCTATAAGCCAATGCAGCCCGGAGACGTAAAGGAAACCTACGCGGACATTGAACCGATTCACAGGGAGTTCGGCTTTAACCCAGTGGTCAACATTGATGAAGGAATACCGCAATTTGTGAAGTGGTATCGAGAGTTCTATCAGGTATAGAATTTGGACTCATTAAAGATGTGGAGTCTGGATCGAGAGGCTATCGGCCGCAACACCGGGTCGCCCAAGGAGGATACTGGCAACTTCCGCTCAATGGTTCAAAGGCATACACATTGCCGATCTTTTCTGACGGGATTGCCCGGCCAAGCCCAGCGGCTTCCCCCATTTCCTGCCGAAGAAGAAATAGATCATTGCCCGGCCGTCGTCACAACGTCAGTTGACAAATTGACAAGCCAATTGCACCTGCGGACCTCTACCCGCAACAGCAAGCCGAACCTTCTTGAACTCTTCTTGGCGCCGCTTGTTCGCCTCCGTCCCGTATTTAAATCTTGCTCTATCGGATAATTCACTTAGCAATCCTGTAGAATATTATATGGAATGTCCTTGAAGATTCTTGGCAGTTGAACCGCAAATATGACCTTGCTCTATCGGGTATCGTGATATTGTTGGCGCCTTCATAACAACGGATGTGTGGTTCCCATGATTTACGCTGACCAGAGATGGATTGGAGATCATGGCATCGGCCGCTTTGCGCGGTATGTTCTTGCGGGTATCGACTATCGTCCGGTTTCAATTATATCTGCCCCGGCGTCTTCCCTGGATATTTGGAGACTGTCGAAGGAACTTGGAGAGTTGACCCGCGATGACCTGTTCTTTTCGCCCGGATACAACTCTCCACTTTTTTGTAATTCACCATTCGTCTTTACCATTCATGACCTAAACCACATTGACCGACCGGAGAATAGCAACCTCGCAAAGCGTTTGTACTACGCCACGGTTCTGAGGTCGGCCTGTCACCGCGCGGCTAGGATACTGACTGTTTCTGAGTTCTCGCGGCGGCGGATCGTCAATTGGTCTGGTGTGCCTGATGAAAAGGTTCTCAACGTGCGTTGCGGGGTCGATCCAGAGTTTCAGCCAAATGTTGCTCCTTACGAACTGCCATTTCCATATCTTTTGTGTGTAAGCAACCGAAAAAAGCACAAGAACGAGTTCCGGATACTTGAAGCATTCGTTGCGGCAGGAATTGATGCCAATATTCGCCTAGTGTTCACCGGAGAACCTACTGCTGAACTAACTGCCTTCATTGCGCGATACAGTGCCACTACTCGGGTGCATTTCACAGGCTTCGTCCCAGATGCCAAACTGCCGTCTCTTTACCGCGCTTCTACGGCTCTGGTGTTTCCCTCTTTATATGAGGGATTTGGCTTGCCGGTGCTGGAGGCAATGGCCTGCGGATTGCCGGTGGTTACGAGTAACACAAGCGCACTTCCGGAAGTTGCTGGGCAGGCCGCACTCCTCGTGGACCCAACTTCAGTGGACCAAATATCTGATGCAATCACGCGGATCACATGCGATACCGCATTGCAAGATATGCTCCGCAAGAAAGGCCTGGTCCAGGCCTCACAGTTTTCCTGGGCGACCACAGTTGCCTCGGTAGCGAAGGCGTTACAGGAGTTGCAATTGTAAGAAGAATGCTGCGACGGGTGTAGGCGGTTATTTGGGTATGCTGGATATTGTTGGCTTGTACCGCATTTGGGAAAGGGGATTACGCAATGATTGATCGTGAACTTAATTATGGCAGGGATGTTATTGCCAGTTTGCTTCTCCAGGCTCGTCCATAGGATTCAGTTCTTGACCTCGGCGCGGGTGGGGGGGCAGACCTGTGCACAGCGAAGACCATTGAACCTAAGGCAACACTTTATGCTGTTGAATGTTATCAACCAAAAATTAACAGTCTTCAATCTGCTGGAATTGTAACTTACAACATAAACATCGAACGGATGTCCATACCACTATCATCGGATAGCATAGACGTTGTTCTCACTAACCAGACATTTGAAGGATGTCTTCTGGGTTCTTCACGAAGCGAGCAGAGTGATGAAAATGGGCGGCCATCTTTTGATAGGAGTGCCCAATTTGGCAGCACTGCACAATAGGATACTTCTATTGGCCGGGCAGCAGCCTACTTCGATAAAGAACGACTCGGCGCACGTCCGCGTCTATACCCGCTCAGATTTTATCAGATTGGTGAATTGCTTCCCGAAAGGCTATAAACTCCTGTCGTGGAGAGGGAGCAACTTCTATCCATTGCCGGCAGTACTCGCTCGACCAGTTGCAAGGATGCTCCCGTCAATGGCTTGGGCCGTATTTATGCTTTTCAGAAAAACTCGCTCATATTCCAGAGAGTTCTTGGATTACCCAGAGTCCGAGCAGTTGCAGACTAATTTCTTCCTGAAATAGCCAATTGCCGACCGTTTGAATAGGTAATTAAGTTTCAGGCGTGCCAGCTTTCTGGTGAACTTCCACTCGATAGTGCCCGACACCAAGTATGCCGCTCACGCAAAATAATAGCACAACTTACCTTGAGTGCAATTACTTCTGCAACGATTGACGTGTAGACTATGCTGACGCGTAGTAATTTTTTCGCAGCCAGATCAATGCTTAACCGACCATCCGTACTCCTTTGCTCCATTGGTTTGTAGTTGCCAGAACGCGCCTTTGGCGCCAGGGACGACGGGGGAATTGGAGTTTCCGGTGGCTTGCACGATGGTGGGCATTGGAAAGTTCATAGTATTCAGCAGCACCGTGAATTTACGATCGCGAGGGTAGGGACGCAAAACCCATCGTCCTGCCTCTTGCTTGATCAAGATCATGCCGTCAGTCTGCACCGCTCCGAAGTCGACCACTGTGCTTGTAGCGTTCAAGCGTGGGTCGTTTATTGCGGGTGGCGGCGGCTGGAAGCTCACTTCGGTCCCGTTTTTAGATAGTGTAAGGTTACCAATAATATAGCCATTGCTTCCGTCGTTGTTGCCCGAAAGCGGAAGGCGGCTACCGGTCGCCGGATCATAGAGTCCGACCCCGATAGAATATTGGCCGTCAGGCACCGAGGTAGGAATCGTCACCATGATTGGACCGTCTATGACCGTATTGCCCGGTTGCGCATGGAAGATGGAAATGGACGGCTGGTGGTCGCCTTGGAAGGCAATCTTTGCTGAAACCTTTGCGGTTTGATCGTCTCTGACAAAATGAACGAAGGCTTTGTACTGGGCATGGGTGCCCATAGTGCGATAGAGATGCCAGTTGAACGTGATAGCGAAGGTGTGGCCTGCGCCCTGCTCGACCTTGGCGACTGATGGAGCCGCATAACCCCGATCAATCTTTGCATCAGACTGATTACGGGCGTTGGCGAAGAGTGACGTTGGCGTCTGCGCATAATCGCAGATGGTGCTGCCACACTGGGCCGTGTAGGCAAGAAGGTCCGCGCTCTTGGCCACCCATCCATATTGAGGAATGGTAAGCCTATTCCAAGTAAGTGGTGTTGCGCTTGCATTGGCCATGATTGTCAAGCCATTGTCGTAAGTGACCTGAAGTTGCGAGAATTGACTCGATTGAGCCGCTATGGAAGAACTGACCCACTTTCCATTTACTCTATATTGAATTGAGTGCACCTGTGATGTACCGTACCTCGAAGCTACAGGCTGTACGAGGTTAAATTCGACAAAAGCGCGTGATATATCGCTCCATGACCCTTTACTTAGAAAGGGAGCGTGTCCAAAGGCAATCTCTTGCATACGATAGGCGTCCATCTGGACTGTTGTCATGCTTGGCGTTTCTGACTGCGTCCAGCGTTCGTAATAACCCATCCCATGATTTATCTGCAACGGATGAATGCGCAGCAAATCGAAATCAACAAACAGCGGCAGCGCGCTGTCCAGATTTGTCGCGACGCTTCCCGCTCCCAATTGCGCTTCCACACCATCTAGTAGCCCGCTATAATACCAGTGGTTTCTTCCTTCACCAAGCACCGGCCCTCCATGTGTTTGCCGCTCGTATGCCCATAATGCCTGATTAGACTGAACCCAAGTCGTCAGCATTCCGGCTCCGGGAGTGCTTGCATCCATATCCCCATGCGATGAAGGCGATACGCCTGAATGTACATCCAGATAATCAGCCGTTGTTTTATACGCTTGATGGATTTCAGGCGATTGTGTCTCTGCATCTGCTGTCATCCAGGTCGGTTTTGTTGAAAATGATTGAATGTTTGTCGATGTATTTAGCCACGACAGCATTTGACTTCCATTACTGTTCATCGCCACCGCTGCTGGGGTAAAGAGCGGATAGTTTGGATAATAATCTACATAGTTTTCATGAAAAGCCATTAGGCAGCCATCATCTTTTCCTTGATCCAAAGCGGCGCGCAACTCAGTGTCTGTACCAAGTTTAGGATTGGCCGGAAAATGCTCTGGCAGAGCGTTGTCATATCCCTGATGCTGCCAGTTATGAATGATCCCCACGCAATTGGTGAGTCCGTAATCTCCCAGATCCGATAGACCTTGTCGGATGGATGAAAATCCGGAGTCCCAAATATCCAGTACAGTCCTCCCGGCAAGCGTCGCTCGATAGGGCGATGCTGCATTACCTGGTTCTGGAAACACCGCGTCAATATTTTTAGAAATTCGCAGTTGCATTCGCTCATGTAAAGCGTTTAGTGTCCCGTCCGTTTTCGGCAGGTATTGCGCTGCGGTTCCGGCTAGCTTGGTTGCATGCGTAATATGCCAGTCCCACCAGCCGTTCAAATAGGTCGATATGGTTTGCGAGTACCAAACATTCTGGGAGTAGTACGGCACGCTAATTGCGCGTGCCATCAAGCTCTCTGCCCACTTCCCAAAGTCCACTGACGATATCACCGGCTGATCTGCATCCATTTGCACTTGGACACTAGTTCTTGTTACTTCCATATGAATATTTATATGCACGATTGTCGATCCATGGGCGTATACAATTGTCAATACAGTCCTAGCTCGATTCCAAGTGGATCCCACGCAAACCATCGAACCATCCTTACCTTCGATAGTAGGAGCCAATAGCTGAACCCTTCCATAGCGAGGTTCAAATAACACCACCGCACCCAATTTGTTTACGCTTCCTATAGGGGGAGCAAGCCAGTATGCCCTCGTCCGCGATTCCTTTTGGCCTCCATCGCGGAAGGCGATGCTGCCACTGCTACTTGCTTCAGATGGCAGATTCTGGTTGAGCGTATTTGCATTTGCTGGCTGCATCGAAATCTCTGCAGCCAGCAAGGCAATGAGTGGAAGGGCTTGACGAAGCATGGGTTCTTCTCAAAATCCGGAATCTGACCAGAATCTTAATTTAGTAGAATTCTATCAGACTGCCCCCGAATCCAAACAGTTAATTGCATTTTACGTACGGTGGTCTCAATGCAATTCTTTCAACATTACTATCAATTCACCGGCCACGAGTATGTCTTGGAGCCGTTAAGAGGAAGTTGCCAATAGGATCCACCTGCAATAGGAATAACTGTGGATTCTGTGCTACCCCCGGCCTGCACGGTGGAAGGCATAGAATAGTCGTCTGAATTCAGATAGATCGTGAAGTTGCGATAACGAGGAAAAGGACGCAACACCCACATGCCATCCTCTTGCGCGATCGACAACATTCCATCGGTCTTGACGGGTCCAAAATCTACGATGGAGCCGGTTGGGTTGAGCCGGGGATCGTTGGTCGCTGGTGCTGGAGGTGCAAAGCTTACTGAACTGCCTCCATTGCTTATCGTCAGGGACCCAATGATATATCGTTGCGTTCCGTCGTTGTTACCAACGAGTTGAAGGCGCTGACCAGTTGATGGATCATAGAGTCCGACACGAATGGAATATATTCCGTCCGGAACAGAAGGTGGAATTGAGACCGTAATAGGGCCGTCATCAATGGAATCACCAACTGACCATTGTGTTGTTGATTTCGAAAAATGATGGTCACCCTGAAAGACAATTCCGCTGTCCGTTTTTGTGACTAGAGTGTCATTGACGAAGTGCACGAATGCCGTATAAGCGATTTGATTCCCCGGCGAATTGTAGACTTGCCAGTTGTAGGTAATGGAAAACTTTGCACTGTTGCCTTGCGTGACGTTCTTGACGGTTGGAGATGCGACTCCTGAACTTACCATTACGTCGGCTTGATTTCGGGCGTTTGCAAAGATAGTCGTAGCGGTTTGGGCATAGTCGCAAACGGTGCTGCCGCACATTGCCGTATAGGCAAGCAAGTCATTGCTCTTTGCAGCCCAGCCATACTGTGGAATGGTCAGGCCGTTCCAATTCAGTGAATCTGAAGCAGAGTTTGCCACTACTGTCATTCCATTGTTGTATGCCACTTGTACTTGCGCGAATTCAGAGTTTTGAGTTGCTATCGACGAACTGATCCAAGAGCCATCCACGCCATATTGAATGGAAGAAGCTTGGGCTGTTCCGTATCCGGCGGCAACGGGAGAGACTAAGTTGCTTTCCAATAGTGCATGATAAATATCGCTCCACGTTCCCTTGCTTAGAAACGGAGCGTGCCCGAAGGCAATCTCTTGCATACGATAGGCGTCCATCTGGGCTGTTGTCATGCTTGGCGTTCCTGCCTTAGTCCAGCGTTCGTAGTAACCCATGCCATGGTTAATTTGCAACGGGTGAATCCGAAGCAAGTCGAAATCAACAAACAACGCTAGTGCATTGTCCAAATTCGATGCGACGCTTCCCGCGCCCATTTGCGCTTCCACACCATCCAGTAGCCCGCTATAATACCAGTGATTCCTTCCTTCGCCAAGCACGGGCCCTCCATGTGTTTGCCGCTCGTATGCCCACAATGCCTGATTCGACTGAACCCAGGTCGTCAGCATTCCAGCTCCAGGAGTGCTTGCATCCATATCCCCATGCGATGAAGGCAATACGCCAGAATGTACATCCAGATAATCGGCCGTTGTTTTATATGCTTGATGAATTTCAGGCGATTGTGTCTCTGCATCTGTCATCATCCAGGTCGGCTTTGTTGAAAAAGATTGAATGTCTGTCGATGTATTTAGCCACGACAGCATTTGACTTCCGTCGCTGTTCAATGCCACCGCTGCTGAATTGAAGAGTGGATAGTTCGGATAATAATCCACATAGTTCTCATGAACAGCCATCAGGCAGCCATTCTCCGTTCCTTGGGCTATCGCGGCCTGAATCGCTGAACTCCCGCCAAGCGAGTCGTTTGCCGAATAATGTTCTGGAAGCGCATTGTCATAACCTGCGTGCTGCCAATTGTGAATAATTCCAATGCAGTTGCCAATTCCGTAATCGTTTAAGGCGGCGAGATTCTGTTGTATCCCGGCAAAACCACTATCCCAGATGTCAAGAACCAATCGACCTGCCATGGTTGCCAGGTACGGAGAGGGCGTGTTTCCGGGATATGGGAATACGTTATCGACATTCGGTGAAGCTGCAATCTCAAGCAGCTCGTGCATCGTATTGAGGGTGCCATCCGTTTTAGATTTATATTGAGCCTCAGTGCCGCTCATGGCGGTTGCGTTGGTTGAATGCCAATCCCACCACGAATTGATAAACTCAGAAAGCCCCTGTGAGTACCAGATGGAATTCGAATAGTAAGGGACGGCAATCGACTTCACACTCAAGGCTGAATTCCATGCGCCCATATCAACCATTGATATCACGGGTTGGTCCGCATCCAGCTGAGCTGAGATTCCCGCATCGGTTTGTTGTACCTGAATGGTGACGTGAACGACCGTGGATGCTACCGTGTAAGTAATCGTTAGTTGCGTGCCGGTTAAGTCCCAGCTTGTTTCGGTGCAGTTCAGCGAACCCAGAGGGCTCGCAATTGATGGAGTCAACAGCGTGACCGTTCCCTGTGAAGATGTTGGGAGGGTTACTGTACCAAGAGAATTTACACTGCCTACGGCAGGCGGCTTCCAGTAAGGAGTTGGAGCTACTGTTAATTTGAGGGGAAGAGATAAGCTGTTCGTCCCGTCACTGATGTTCACATTGAGCAAGTAATCGCCTACTGGCGCGCTGGCTTTCAGGCCCAGAGTTAAACTACCGCTATCCGCGGTTGCCGGCCCCTGAACCGCTACGGAAACCTCCGGGGGATTTCCCGTAACTGTAGTGGAGAGCGACGCGGTGGATCCGTTGCGGATAATTGTAATTGGGTCAGCTATCGAGTTGACGCCTGGATATGCGACGACGGTTGAAGTTGATAGGCTTGCCGTGAATGTTGGGCTGGCGGTTGAATTGTTCTGGGATGTCCCTGAAGGATTGCCGCATCCTATGGTTGCAGCAGTGATGGGAAAAACGAAGGCCATCAAAAAGAGTGAATTGAGCCTATGATCCGCCATGTGATCTCCTTAAGCGGCTCAAATGATTTGCGTAATCTGAGCGCTTGTCGTATGCGCGTGAGAAACCTCTCACGGAGATCACATCGGCAAATGAGAGAAAACTACAGAATTTGGCGGGATTAATCTTTGCTAAAGGTAATTTGGATGGTGGTTGTTTGGGAGGAGAGTTGCGACGAACTATTTTGTTTTCATTGATCTGCGGAAAGCGCAGTTTCCTGGCGGGGGGCGGCAAGTTGAATTTAATGAACGGGTTTTTATCTTAACCACATATATTTATAGAGAAAACATGAGAAGGCCTTGCGAACACAATCAATTAGAAGAAAGTTATGAGCTTATCCGTAAATTGAAGAATTTCTTTATCTGGTTTCATGCCTGTTTGAATCGTGCGATGGCTCCAGCGTATTTCTGTATTGTTTGAAACTCTACGTGGACCAGGAGGTCCACGTTACAGCCGACCGGGAGGTCGGCGCTACAATTCACGGATAAACTCTAGGTGAGATAGATACAATCTCCGTAGCTGAAGAAGCGATATTTTTGCTGGACGGCGTGAGCGTAGGCGGCGAGAATCCGTTCACGTCCGGCGAAGGCCGAGACCAGCATCAGCAGGCTTGATTGGGGCAAATGGAAGTTGGTGAGCAGGGCGCCGACAAGGCGGAATGGAAATCCGGGTGAGATAAAGATATCTGTCTCGCCGGAATGGGGTTGCAGTGGGCAGCCTTTCGACTGAAGGGCGCAGTGCTCCAGCGTGCGGACGACCGTGGTTCCTACCGCGACGATGCGTCTGTCTTCGCGGCGGGCGCGGTTGATGGCTTCGGCGGCTGAGGCAGAGAGGGAGTAGCGCTCGCGGTGGAGGCGGACTTGGTCCAGGCTCTCAACGCGCAGGGGGGCAAAGGTTCCCAGTCCGACGTGCAGCGTGATGCGGGCCACTTCCACGCCGCGCGCTGCGAGCTCTGCCAGGATTTGCGGGGTGAAGTGGAGGCCGGCGGTGGGTGCGGCCACTGAGCCTGGTTCGCGGCTGAAAACGGTCTGATAGCGCTCACGGTCGGCTGCCGCATCGCTTCGGCGGATGTAGGGCGGCAGCGGAATATGGCCGATGCGGTCGAGCGTCGAGAAGAAGTCGTTGACCGGCTTGAAGCGCAACAGGCGCTCGCCGAATGGGCCGCGCTCAATAACCTCAGCCTCAAGTGCGGCTTCGCCGGTGGGCGCGGGGAAGATCAGGCGTTCGCCGACCTGGACTTTTCTTCCGGGTTTAACGAGGGCGCGCCAGAGGCTCTCGCCCGTTTCTTCGGTGAGAAAGACTTCGATCTTGCCGGTGGGCAGTGTGGAATCCCAGGTCCCGGAATCGGGAGCTGGGGCACTCATTCTGCTTGCGCGCCTTGCAAATAAGCGCGCGGGGATTACGCGGCTTTCATTCAGGACCAGCAGGTCGCCGGGATTGAGCAGCGCTGGAAGCTCGGCAAAGGTTGTGTCGCGCAGCGTGCCGGTTGCGCGGTTCATGACCAGCATCCGGCTCAGGCCACGCTCGGCGGGAGGCTGCTGGGCGATCAGCTCAGGGGGCAGGTCGAAGTCGAAGTCGGCGACACGCAGATTGGTCATCGGAGCGCCTTCCTTCTTGAGTCGTCATCCAAGGAGTGCTCGTCGCGATCCCACTCTTGACGCAAAAACAAAGACGCGGCGAGGGAGGGGCACCCAATCTGTTGCCGATGACGGGCCGAAGACATTAGCAGGCTGCTCATGCGCTTGGCCTGCCAAAGTATTCATAGGCACGCAGGCGGGCGCGTTCGATGGCGGCGGTCAGCTCCTGGCGCTTGGGTTCGAATCCGTCCGCGGCCAGATCGGCGGGGACGAGCGTGGCTTTGGCCCAACTGACGCAGATGCGCGTGAAGGGTTTGGGAATCAAGAAGCGGTCCCAAGAGCGGATGACCCAGGCGTGCTCCGGCTCCAGATGAAAGGCGCCGATGGGCGCGCCGGTCAATTGCGCCAGCTTGATGGGGCCCATTTTGGTTTGATAGATGGGGCCGCGCGGGCCATCGGCGGTGAAGATGGCGGTGCGGTCAGATTCGACGATGTGCTTGAGGCCCATGAGTCCCTCGCGTGAGCCGCGCGAACTGGAGCCGCGCACCGCGCCGAAGCCGAAGAGCAGCAGGATGCGCGTGATGAGCTCGCCGTCAAAGCTTTGGCTGATGAGGATGACGGCGTGGGAGGCGCGGAAGTAAACCGTGCAGGGCAGCACGCACTGATGCCAGAAGCAGAAGATTCCAGAGGGAGATTGCACGCCATCGGGAACCGGCGTGACGCCCTCTTCGGCGATGACCTCAAAGCGCCAGGTGCGGCCCCAGAGGCTGAAGAGCGCCCAAACCAGGCGCGGAAGAACGGCCAGAACAAGGCGCTGGATAAGGGTGAAGCGAGGTTGATCTTGGGCGGTCATACCATTTGATTTTAGTCGAGCTTGCAGGGTTGGCCGGCCCGGGTTGGTGGCCGGCGTCAGGCAAGCACGGGCAGCGTGGGCATCTCGCCTTGGGCGCAGGCTTCCTGAACCACGGCATCCAGTTGCAGAAGGACTTCGTCGACGGTCATGGTGTAGATTTCGCGCTGTGCGTCGTAGCCCTCCTCGATCAACTGCTTGAGAAAGCGGCCGGCGATCTGCGCGGCCAACTGATCGGTAATCACTTTGCCGGTGAGCTGTTTTTGGCGGACCCAGGCCTCCAGAGGCAGAGCAATCCACATGGGCCTGCCGTTGACCTCGAAGCGAACATCAACAGCGTCGGCGTGGCGCGTGGCGATGGCCACCAAGGTGCCCTTCCAGCGGCAAACCAGTTCTTCGCCGCTCCAGCGATCGGTCACGCGGAAATCTTCATACATTCTCTTAGCGTATCTTGCCGCGCGCGGGGCCGCAAGAGGCTTGAATTTTTCCACTCAATTTCTGAACTCTGCTGCCGATAACGGCAAAAGAGGGAGCTTGAGTTTATGATTATTTCGATTCCGATCTCCGACACTGTGGTGCGCGCCGCACAAGAACACAATATGTCCTTGGATGAATTTGTGGATGCATTGATTGACAAGGGGATGGAGCACATGACGGGACGTCCCATTGTGATCAGTGCGATAGACCGGATTCGCGCTCTGCGCACGGAGCTTCCCAGCTCCAAACGGTAGGGCTTGGGCGACGCTTCGCAGCGCGCCGGTGGACGCCTTGGTTGGCACACTGATAGACTGGTGGGGTTGCAGTTGCAGCGTCTCCGCCGTGCGGAGCGGTCTGCCAGCCTATCGAAGAAGGATCAAAAGAGAGCCCGTGGACACTAATACCCGCCATTCCCTGAAGCAGAACGCCATTGCCCAAGCTACCGCAAACAGCATGAATTGGGTGAGCGGTCATCGTTCCAGCGTGCAGCGCTGGACCATCATTACAGTTGCCGTGCTGGCGGTGGGCGGAGCTCTTCTGGGCTATTCCGCCTGGTCATCGAGCAATGCCAAAACAGCCCTGAACGCAGCGTTGGATGTGTATAGCGCTCCGCTGGCCGCGCCGGGCGCTCCGGCGAGTGACGGCAGTTACGCCACCAATGCGGATCGCGCCAAGGCAGCCAATCAGCAGTTTGCCGCCGTGGCCGACAAGTATGGCTGGCTCGCCGAGGGCAAAAAGGCGCACTACTTTGCCGGTGTCACTTACGAGGATCTGGGAAACAACAGCGCGGCGGAGACGGAGTTGAAGTCTGCTGCCAGCTCGTGGGACAAGAATCTGGCCAACCTGGCCAAGCTGGCGCTGGCCGGGCTTTATCACCAGACAAACCGCGACGCGCAGGCCATTGATCTATACACGGCGCTGGCGGCCAAGCCCTCCGATACCGTGCCGGCGGCTGAGGCGCAACTCGATCTGGCGGACCTATATGCCGCAACAGGCCGGCAGAGCGATGCCAAGGCTCTGTGGGCCAAGGTGAAGGACGACGACAAGGAAGGCCCGGCCGGATCCCTGGCCGCGCAGAAGCTGGCCGGCAAGTAGCCGTCCAGACCGGTTGAATGAAAGAGGCTCGCGGAGCATTGGCTGCGCGAGCCTTTTTACGTGGCGCGAAAAGTAAATGAGCATTTAGGCCGCCGGCTGCGTCTGGTGGACTATGAGCGCGGGTCAGGCGGTATTCTCAGGTTGGATGCAGAAGACGGACAAGAGCTTGACTGACGAGGCACGCAGAGCAGAGGAAGAGCAGGCGCTGGCGGCCCTGGTGAGCCAGTACGCGCCTACGCTCTATCGCGTGGCCTACTCGGTTCTGCGCAACGCGGCGGACGCCGAAGACGCCGTGCAGGAGGCTTTTTTGCGCGTGTTGCGCCACCGCGAGACGCTGGGTGAGGTGCGCGATCAACGGGTCTGGCTGATTCGCATTGTGTGGAATGTGGTGCTGGACCGCAAGCGCCGCATGAAGACCCGTCCGGAGACGGACGACGTAGTTGAACTGGCGCGGGTGCTGCCCGCCGAGGGATTGAGCGCCGATGAGCGCGTGGCCGCCGCCCAACACCACGCGCACGTGCTGGCCTGCGTGGAGCAATTGCCTGCCAAAGAGCGCCAGGTGATGATGCTCTCAGCTTTCGAGGAGTTGAGCAGTGTGGAGATTGCCGCGGTCATTGGCATTACTGAATCCAGCGTCCGGTCGCGGCTGTTTCGCGCGCGCAATTTGATGGCCGGCCTGCTGGATCATGTGAGGAGTTTGCGATGAATACAGGGATCAGGGATCAGGGATCAGGGGTCAAAGCCGCCGAAGAGACGTTGCGGCTGATCGCCCGCCTCCATGCGCCCGACGGGCTGGAGGAGCGCTTGCAAGAGAGCTTGCAGGTGGCGGCGCTTGCCGCGCCGGGAGGTTTGCGTTGGCCGGCGTGGCTGCGCCCATCCGGCGGCTGGATGCGGAGCGCGCCGCTGCGGGCCGCCGCCGCGACGGCAATTGTGGCCGTGGTGGTGGGCGGGGGATGGATTGTCTCTTTGCGACTGCCGGCGGCGCAAACCGGGATGGCCGTCACCGCTTCTCCGCGTGGCGCTTCGGCGGGAGGCTTCTCCTCGGCTGGAGCCATGCGCACACCACAGACGCTCGACAGGCCTCTGGTAACTGCCCCTGCTGAGGCGGCTCCAGCGAAGCTCGCTGCGCACCCCAAGGGGAAGAACGGGGCCAAGGGACTGAGGGACTTAGGGACTAAGGGACTGAGGGACTGAGGGACTGAGGGACCAAGGGACTTAGGGCTAGGGTGGGATTCCACGAAGCTCAACCAACAACTCATCGAGAGGCGATGATGCCCGCAAGAGAGCCAAAATTGCCCAGCGACGGAACCCGTACCATCCTCCAGGCCGGTCTGTCGATGCTTGCAGCGGGGCTGCTGGCGGTGTTGCTGTTGCAAACCCTTCTGGGCGGCTTCTCGGCCACCGGCGCGCACACCAACCTGGGCTGGATGGCGCTGATCGTGGCGCTGATGTGCCTGCCCTTTGGCCTGCTGTTGACGGCTCTCGGCGCGGCCAAGGCGCTACGCAATTGCACCGGTCGCCGTTAATAAGTTCCAAAAAAATCATGAAACTTTGGCTTCCTCCTCTGCTATTCTTTTCGAGGAACGGAGTATACACATGGCAAGAAGCATCAACAAAGTTACGCTCTTGGGCAATGTCGGCAAGGACCCGGAGATTCGCGCCACCGCCAATGGCAACATGGTTGCCAGTTTCGGGCTGGCCACCAGCGATCGTTATCAAGATGCGCAGGGAAACTGGCAGGATCGCACCGAGTGGCACAACCTGAAGGCCTTCAAACGCACTGCGGAGATCGTCCGCGACTACGTGAAGAAGGGCTCGAAACTCTATGTCGAGGGCAAGATCAGCACCGACAGTTGGGAAGATAAAGAGACCAAGCAGAAGCGCTATCGCACTGAGATTCTGGTCAATGAACTGGTTCTGCTCTCCGGGCGTGAGGAGGGTTCGAGCGGCGGTTCGGGCGGTTATAGCCGTCCGGCCAGCGCGCCCGCCGCAAGCTACGACCAGCGTCCCGCGGCCTCAGGCAACGCGCCGGATGATTATTCCCAGCAAACAGAGATCTCTGACGACGACATACCCTTTTAGAGCATACCGGAGACCAAGATTGTAAACTTTAGCCCGTATCACCTTGATTCATCAAGGCGATACGGGCTTCATTGCGAAGTGACTCCGTCAAGGGATGGATGGATAATCCGGTTCAGTACGCGGAAAGCATTCAGATTTGGCGCTGGTTCCAAGAGCTTTGCGTGAAGAGCTGTCCTTTCAAACCGACGCACGTCGAAAGATGCCGCGAATTACCCGCTATGCCGGATGTGCATCACGTCGCCATCCTGGACCACGTACTCCTTGCCTTCCAGCCGCAGAATCCCTTTGCTGCGCGCGGCGGCCTCGGAGCCGGCGGAAAGCAGGGCATCCCAACGGATCGTCTCGGCACGGATGAAGTGGTGCTCAAGGTCGGAGTGAATCGCCCCGGCTCCCTGAGGAGCCTTTGAGCCAGCGGGAATTGTCCAGGCGCGGCACTCGTCCTCGCCGGCGGTGAAGAAGCTGATCAGTCCTTGCAGCTCGTAGCTTTTGCGAATCAGGCGCACCAGGCCGCTCTCATGCAGCCCATAGCCCTCCAGGAACTCCGCCGCCTCTTCGTCGTCCATCTCGGCCAGCTCGGCCTCCACTTTGCCGCAGATGGCTGTCGCCCCCGCATTCGGTTTGTGCGCCACATCGTCCAGCTTGAAGCGGCTTACGGCCTTCTCCAGATCGTCGCCCAGCGAGCTGCTCTCGCCGATATTGAGCGCGTAGAGGATCGGCTTCTGCGACAAGAACATGAAGCCCTTGATGAGCTTCCGCTCCTCCGCCGTCATCTCCAGTTCGCGCAGCGGCGTCTCCTGTTCCAGCGCCTCTTTCGAGCGGATGAGCAGCGCCTGTTCGTGCTCCAGATCGCTGGTGCGACCCTTCTTCAAGTCTTTTTCCAGGCGCTCCAGCCGCTTTTCGACTTGCGTCAGGTCGCTGATCATCAGGTCAAACTCGACGCTTTTGATGTCGCGCAGTGGATCAATGGGCCCCACGTGGGCGATGGACTCCTCCTCGAAGGCTCTGAGCACGTGAATCAGCGCGTCCACATTGCGCAGACTGGTGAGGAAGGCAGTCTCCTTCAGCGCCTCCTGCCCGATCGCCGCCACGTCCACAAACTCCACCGACGCGTAAGTGGTCTTCTTGGGCGAGTAGAGCGCGGAGAGCTTGTCCAGCCGCTCGTCCGGCACGCGCGCCACGCCGATGTGCTCCTGGCGGCTGAAGCCGCGCTCTTCCAGCTTGGCTTTGGTCAATATCTTGAATAGCGATGTTTTGCCCACCTGCGGCAGGCCGATGATGCCAGTCTTCATATCTTGATGATACAGGGATTAGGGAACAGGGAACAGGGATCAGGGAGAATCTGCTGGGTGGGAGAGCAAGAACTCAAACCGGCAGCTATTCCCTGCTTTTCGTCTCCGCTCGCGCCACCAGCACCACCGTCGCCAGTCCCAGCAGTAGAACGGTTTCTTCCACCCACACACTGCGATGGTGCAGCCGTTCAAAGTCCACGCGGCTGGAGTTGGCGGCGTCTACGGCGTCGATCGCTCCGCCTGCGGCCATGCGATCCCGCTCCATTGCCGGAATGATGCCTATCTGCGAATAAACCGTCAGAGCGCTCATCACCACCAGCAACGCCATCGGCCAGAGCACCGCGCGTGGTTTGAAGATGTGCAGCGCGGGAGCCAACGCCAGCACGATCAGCGCAATGAATCCAGAAGCCAGCCCCATGCCATGCAGAATGCGCAGCAGATGACCGACAATGGCGCCCGCCGTGTGCGTGTCGGGTTGCAGCACTTTGAAGGTGACGGCGGCAACGACCGGGAAAAATATCTCCGCGCCCAGCCAGACAATGAGCGCCAGAGAAAGCACGGTGCGGAAGAGAGTCTTCATGCAGCAAGAATACAAGCAAGCTGTGATGTGTGACCATTGAATGGATGAAATTGATAGAAGAATTTTTGCGCCGAATCTCACCGGAATCCGTTTGATGATTTTCTCTTCCTGGTTTCAGGCCTGTTTAATTTGAGCGATGGCTCCAGCGTATTTCTGGATTGCTTGAAACTCAACGTGGACCAGGAGGTCCACGTTACAGCCGCTCTGGAGACCGACGCTACAATTTAGACCGGCGCTACAATTTACGGATAAGCTCTAAAGTCGTGCCCTGACGATTCTGGGCTCTTCGGTTGAGTTTTTCCGCAGCCTGTAAAGCCGTGCCCTTTCAAAACGATTCCTACCAATTCAAATGCGATTGCCCTGCGGGCGGGAGGCATTCCGTTTGCCAACGGCGCATTGATAACGGAGGACATTCAATTCAAATTGGTACTGAAGTCGCTGCGCGCTTTGCGATGTTCAAGAAAGGCCGTGCACTGTTCGATGGCGACTTGCAATTGCGTGTCTCCCATCGCCACGTGCAGCCTCATCTGGCTGAATGGCGCCACTCGACGCAGCTCTCAATCTGCGTGGCAATCAGCAGGCCGACGGAGATGGTAAAGAGATGAAGCAGAAACTCCCCAAAGCCGTGCAGCTTGTGCGGCAGATGAACGTCGAGCATAGGCGTGCAAACCTCGTGTGGATTGGTCCGCTCCGCGCAATGCAAGCCGCGCAAGGAGCGGACAAACAACATTTATCACGAAAGAGGCCCGGCGCTTATGCGGCCTGCGGCGGCTCCTGATTCGGCGTGGAATCCGGTGTGGCCTGAGACTGCTCCGCCGCACCCGGCTCATCGAGCCACATCCAGACGATCCACCAGATCAGCACGGCCACAAAGAGGGCCTGATGAATGGTCACCAGTGTTCCCGCCTGGCTGACAATGCGCTGATATTCCTGGCGCCCGTTGGGTTGTTGCGCTTGAATGATCTGTTGCACCACTGCCTGCATCCGCAGGATATACACTTGCAGAGCCAGCAAAGAGGCGGCCGCAACCGCAAGCCCGATGGTGATGCTCTGCGTGTGGCTGCGCCATCCAGCTTTGAATTGCCGACCAAAGACCAGGATCAGCACGCCCAGCCCGACGGTCAGCGCCGCAACAAACAGATCGCCCTTCTGCGCCACCAATTGGGCCAGGCGCAACTTGCCCACTACGGTGTCGGTGGCGAGGCTGGACCACTTTGGCCAGGGCCCCCATTCCGCCAGCATGCCGCCGGCCAGCAGCACCAATCCAACGGAATTGACAATCCACAAGGGGCGATGCAGTCCGACAAAACCCCGCCGCGCCAGCTCCACCAGCACCAGCAGGCTCACAATCACCGAGATGTTGGAGAAGGTGAGCAGGGTGGTTTGCAGCGGCAATTGCGCCATGCGGCCGGAGAGCAGAACTTCCAGTATCAAGCGCAATGCGAGCAAACCAATGCTGGCCGTAAAGAACGGGAAACGCTGCGCGCGTCCGCGACCCAGCAGGACCACCAGCAGTACCAGTTGCCCGGCAAAGGTCAATGTCCAAATAACCCGTTGAATGATTTCAATCGGGGAAGAGTGATAGAGCGCGGAAGCAATCAAATTCAGCATTTTCACCTTGTCCATGACGGTGTGAGGCATCGCCGCCCATATTTCAGTTTAGCAGCCGGTGGTGTAAAACTTTCTGTCAACCAAGCAATCGCGTCAGCGTGATGCGCGCCAACCCCACCGCCAGAATACTCAGCTTTTGCGGCATGGGCACGCTGGCCCGCTGTGAAAAAACATCATACTCCGCGCGCTTCATGCGCTGCAGCAGTTGGTGATAAATCGAGACCAGAACCCACAATGCGGGACGGCTCTCGCGGTCAATCAACGGCAGCAACTGCTGCGCGGATTGGTAGTAATTTTCCGCGCGCTTTCCAATCTCCGCAAGCATTGCGCGTTCATTCACGGTGGGCGGCGCGTTGGGGGCGCGATGCAGCAGCGAGTCGAGAGTTACATTGTAAGCCGCCAAATCTTCCAGCGGCAGATAGACGCGATGGCGCGCTGCATCTTCTGCCACGTCGCGCAGAATGTTGGTCAACTGAAAGGCGATGCCGGTCTCTTCGGCCAGCTTTTCAGCGCGCGGATCGGTGTAGCCGAAGATGCGGATGCAGACCAATCCGACAACTGAAGCGACCAGATAGCAGTAGCGATAAAGGTCATCGAATGTGGCGTAGGTATCGGGTGCCTGGTCTCCCACCCATTCCGCAGAGGGCGCGGAATGGATGGGGCACGGTTCGGTAGCGGTATGAAACGCAGGTCCTTCGACTCGCTGCGCTCGCTCAGGATGACGGTCATAATTATTCTGTTCAGGATGACAGTCATTAGTATTTTGTTCGGGATGACAGTTATCAACGGCCTGATCCAGGTCCATGGTGACGCCGGCGACTAACTCGTCCAGCAAGTTGAGCGGAATATCATAGCGCTCGATGGCGTCGCGCAAAGCCAGAAAAACAGCTTCCGAGGAGTCGCCGCCATGGCAGACGCCGCGCCAGTTAGCCATCCACGCATTCAGGCGGCGGCGGCGCTCTTCGCGCGGCAGGCTCTCGTCGTCAGCCAAGTCATCGGCCATGCGCATGAAGGCGTAAACGGCGCAGATGGCGTTGCGGCGCGGCTCCGGCAGCGCGACAAAGGCGTAATAAAAATTCTTCGCCTCGCGCTTGGCGATGGCTCGGCAGGCGGCGTAGGCGGCGTTCAATTGTGCGTCGTGCGTCAAGCTATACCTTCCACGAAAACCCGGCACGAAAAATGTACCGCAGAGACTAAAGCCAATATTTATTTTGAGCCTCTTGCCGCACGACTAAAGTCGTGCCCTGTTACAAAGCAGAAGCCATTGGCAGATGTAACATCCTACCTATCAAAATATCAACTTGAGCAAAAAACTCTTAACTTCCCAGGCGCAGAAACGGCAGCATTTTTGCGCTGACGGCGCGCAGCATCAGCTTTGCTTTTCTGGCCTTCGAGATTGAGGGCCGCGCGCTCAGCACGTCATAGCCACACGCTTCAATGGCGCGCAGAATCTCCAATCCGCCGCGGCTGAAAAGATCCAAGTCAATGGCCAGATCGCGGTTGACCTTGCCGATCAGCGGCAGGCCTTCTTCAAACAATGCACGCGCATAATCGACTTCGCAGTGCATCAGGCTGCGGAACTCCGGCGTTACAATTCCGTCGGCAATATATTCTTCCGAAACGCGATAAAACTCCATATCCTTTTGCGGAATATAGATGCGCCCTCGCTCGGTATAATCCGAGCGCAGATCCTGCCAGAAGTTGGCCAGTTGCAGCGCCGAACAGGTCGCGTCCGAGAGGCGGAAGTTCTCCTCATTGGCCTCGCCCGTGGCGTAGAGAACCAGGCGCCCGACGGGGTTGGCCGAGTAGCGGCAGTAGCCCAGCACCTCGTCCATTGTCTCGTAGCGCGAGACCACCTGATCCTGACGAAAGGCCTTCAGCAGATCGGCAAAGGGCTCTTTGGGGATTGAGCACTCTTTGATGGTCTCGGCCAGCGCCACAAAGACCGGATGGCGCGCGCGGCCCTCGTAGCAGGCGTCCAGCTCCTGGCCCCATTGATTGAGCAGGGCCAGCGCCACTTCCGGCGAACCCACCTCGTCGCCCAGATCGTCCGAGACGCGGCAGTAAGCGTAGATGGATTGAAAGTGCGGGCGCAAGGACTTGGGCAGAAACCACGAGGCGACGTGAAAATTTTCGTAGTGCGTCTCGGCCAGTACGCGGCACCAGGCCTGCGCTTCATCGAGGGTGGGCGCAATGTCGGGAGTGCGATAACTCTCCGGCAGCGCCGCCCAGCCGCGGACGAGCAACTCCTGCCGCGCCGCCTCCTGGTCCTTCTTTTCGATCAGCATGTCCACAGCATCCGTCATCTCATCACCTCAGGGGACAATGGCGGTTTTGATTTCGCTGGAGCGATTCATCAGCTTCTCAAAGACGCGGTTGAGTTCGGCCAAGGGGGCGTGTCCGGTGATGAAGGCGTCGGCCTGGAAGCGGCCGCTCGCAATCAGATCCAGCGCCTTGCGACAGATGGCCGGCGTGTGATGAAAGGTGGCGCGCAGCGTGATGTCCGAGTAGTGGAGGCGATTGGTGTCCAGCTTGACCTCCGTGCCCAGCGCGCAGCCGCCAAAAAAATTCACCGTGCCGCCCTTGCGCACCAGCTCGACCGCCTCTTGCCAAGCCTCCGGTACGCCCACCGCCTCGATCGCAATGTCCACGCCGCGATTGTTTTCAGTGAGCGCGCGCGTCTCGCGGATCGCCTTGGAAATGCTGGCCGTTTGTACCACGTGCGCCGCGCCCAGTTGCCGCGCCGCCTCGGCCTGCCCTTCGTGCTTGACCAGGGCAATTACCTGACAACCGTAGAGCGCGGCCACGTGCAGAATCATCAAACCCAGCGGCCCTCCGCCGATCACCGCCACGGTGTCGCCGGGATGCGGATTCGAGTCCTCAAAGCCATGCACCGCGCAGGCCAGCGGCTCGGTCAGCGCGGCGTGCTCCAGCGGCACGCCTGCCGGAACGCGCAACGTATTCTTGGCCACAATGCGCGCCGGAATGCGAATGAACTCAGCGTACGCGCCGTTGTTAAAGAGCAGATCGTCGCAGAGATTCTCCTGATCCCGCTGGCAGAAATAACATTGGCCGCAGGGCGCCGAGTTCAGCGCCACCACTTGATCACCGACCGCGAAGCCCTCCGCGCCCTCGCCCACTTCGACCACGGTTCCAGCCATCTCATGGCCGAAGAGCGCCGGAGGCACAATCATGCGCGCGTGATAGCCCCGGCGAAAGACCTTCAAGTCAGTGCCGCAGGTGAGCGCCGCGCCTACTTTGACCACCAACTCGCCGGCTGCGGCACTGGAGATGGGAACCTGCTCGATGCGGATATCTTCGCGCCCGTGGAGGACGGCGGCCTGCATCGTGCTACGGTCGGGAAAGAGGGCGTGCTCGACGGTTTTGCGTCCAAGGCTGACGGCAGATTCAACCGTCTTGCGGCCTTTCACCACCACCGTCTCGACCGTGTTGAAGCTCACCTCAACCACCGCATCGACAGTGTTGAGGCCTCCCTCGACGACCTTCTCGGCTTTCTTGCGGCTCTCTTCGACAACCGTCTCGACGGTCTTGCGGCCCCGAAGGATCGCGTCTTTTACCGTCCCTGGCATCTCTGGTCTCCTCGCTCCGCGCCTCGTCCCAATACAGGCTCTATCATAATCTTCATTGAGTCGGCTTGGGGATTTGAGGCAACCTCGATCGCCTTGACCGCCTCTTCCAGCGGAAAGCGGTGCGAGATCAGCCGCGTCAGATCAAAGCCATTGCCGTAGCCGCCGAGCACCAGCTCTTCCACCTCAGGCTGAATCGCCGTCGAAGCCGAGTAGGAACCGAGCAGCGTCTTCTCGTCCATACAAACCGCGCCGGGATCAAAGCTGGCCACCTCGTGCTGCGTCTGCGCAAAGAGCATCACCTTGCCGCCCGGCCGCACCGCCGCCATCGCCGTGGGAATCAGCTTGGTTCCACCCACCGCCAGAATCACCGCATCCGCGCCACGTCCTTCGGTCACTTCATGCGCGCGCTCGACGACATTGTTCGCATCAATCGGCTCGTGCAGCCCAAAGCTGGCGGCAATCGCGTGTCGCGCGGGATACAGGTCGCTGGTCAGCACCCGCGCCCCGGTGCGCTGCGCCAAGGCCGCCAGCAGAATGCCGATGGGGCCCTGGCCGATCACCAGCACCGTCTCGTCAGCCGCCAGATGCAGCAGCTTCACGCCCTTCAGAACCGTGTTGACCGGCTCCATGAAGGCCGCCTGCTCAAAGGGCACTCCGTCGGGAATCTTCACCACCCCGCCCATCCCGGCGATCCACTCCATCACCCGAATGTACTCGGAAAAGCCGCCGCCTGATGGCTCCATGCCCGCCGTCGCGCCCACCTTCTTGTAGGTCGCGCACTGCGCAAAGGTCTGTTTGCGGCAGTAGTAACAATGCCCGCAAGGAATGTGATGATAGACCATCACGCGGTCACCGAGAGCGAATTTGGTCACGCCAGCACCCACGCCAACCACGGTTCCGGCCATTTCGTGGCCAAAGATGCGCGGCGCGGAGTGGGATCCGGTGTGAATCTTTTTCAGATCCGTCCCGCACACGCCGCAGGTGGCGACCTTCACCAGCAGCTCGCCTGGGCCAATCTGCGGCACAGGAACTGACTCCAGGCGCAAATCATTCACCCCACGATAGACCACGGCCTTCATCGTTGCGGGGATTTTATCTAACTGCTGAATCACAATACTCCTTCATCGGCGTTACCGAATCGCGCTACATTAAACCGTCGCGCCGACTCGAAACTGTAGCGCCGACCTCCTGGTCGGCTGTGGCGTGGACCTCCCGGTCCACGCTTGTTTCGTTCTAGCTTGTTGATTCGACTTCAATCGTTCAATAAATCGCGCACAGAGGCCGCAATGCCGCGCGCGGCCTTCTTACTATTCTCGCCCATCCGGATGAGCGCGGGCCAGTACCACGGCCTCAGCAGCACGAAAAAGACGAACCGAGCCAGACGAAATTGCCCGTCGTCCGAGATAAACCGATTGAAATCAGGAAGTTTATCATTGTATCCATCGCTGATTCCCTTCATGCAATAAAAGGGGATGCCGCGCTGCCGCGCGAGACGGGCAATGGCTGCGGCCTCCATTTCGACAAGAGCTGCTTGATAGGTGGAGGCGAGGCGCTGCTTCTCCGCGTGATCGGCGACTTTGGGGCTGGTCACCAAAAAACATTCGTTGTGCCATGCCGCCACATGATACCGCTCTCCGGTCCGCGCATCGATGACACAGGAAACGTAGTAGGCTTGACCGGGCAAAAGCTCCTCGCGCAAAGCTCCAGCCCAGCCGACGGAGATCACCTTATCGATCTCTCCGCACTTCTCAACCTCAGCAAAGGCGCGCGCCGCCCGCTCCACGCCAGCCCCGGCGCAGGCGGCAATCCACTCGCCGCCGTCAAAGCTCCAGCGCCAAAGATCAACGCCATTCGAGCGCGAGCGCGCCCAGCCGCGCACAAGCGGCTTCAGCTCGTCGGGCATCGCGGCGATGATGGCGGTCCGGATCATGGTTTTTGGTGATTCGAGAATCCAGTTGGGGATGACATCAAATCCTTAAGAGATAGCAAATCCTTTGGCTTTGGGAGCAAAATCAGCGGCAATTGAAAAGCGAGCGCAAGTCCAAACGCAATTCTCGAAACAATCGTCCGACCCTCCAGTGCGGCAATCAATGCGGCAACAATAGGCAAAAGAATCGGTAGAATCCATAGTCTGCTACGCCGGATGTCGATCAGTCGACTTACGGTAAATAAAGGCCACAAAAAGATCAGGGAAAAAAAGATCATACAATCAAAGATGAATTCCAAACGGTCGGTTGCATTCCAACTATTCGCAAGATTCATGATCGAATCTGGAAATAATAATGCAATTACCGCGTAAGTCCACCTGTTAACAGGCGGTCCGGACTTTGAAAAAAGCTGAATGATCCTCATTTCAAATTCCTTTCACTCGAACTGAGTTGCATTCGTAAGCACCCGGAACCACCCCATCGTAGTTATGAATAGCAAAACCAATCCATTACCGTCCAACTTCTGGAACCGACAATCCCCGGCAAATCTTGCGCGCCAGCAAATCCGCAACCTCTGTGTGGCGAGGAATGGCTTCGGTATGCCCAGTATTCGGATTGCACCACAAGGTATGCGAACCGCCCTCGCGCTTTAATTAGCACCCGTGCAGGCGCAGATGCCGCAGCAAGGATTCGCGCTTCACTGGATGGTTACCATCTCACGCAAAGCTTCTGCAGGAGCGCCACGAAGTCCGTCCTCGCGGCGGTCTTCCAGAATCAATTGAATTGCAGCGCCCAGGCTTGCACGGCACTCTTCCACGCTCCGTCCCTGCCCATTGGCGCCGGGAATCTCAGGAGACCAAGCAACAAACCATTCATTATCCCGCTCAATGACTGCTGTGAATTCATTCCGCATGGAAAGAGTATAGAACGGAAACACTCCATTGATACGACTTTTTCTTGTGCTGAATCAATGACAAGATGCGGCCCTCGCTCTGACTAGACAGTTAGCCCGTTCATCCATTCCAATCCATCACATCTTTCTCAATGAATGTGCCACGCCATTGCGGGATAATATAGCGATGAGCGGAATAGAACACCACAAACCCCTCAGCCGAACAAAAACTCTTTCTCGCGCAGTTCCTTGATGGTGTCGCGCAGCTTGGCCGTGCGCTCGAAGTCGAACTTCTTGGTCGCCTCGCGCCTCTCCATCTGCCTCCTGGAATTGACGCTGTTCAGCTCCTCTTCGGGATCGTTCATGATTTTGATCGCCCGGTCGATAGATGGAAGCATGGAGTAGGAATACTGTTATGCGGACGTTTCGCATCTCCCACATCATCTATCTGTTGCTCGGCTTTGCGCTGCTCACTGGCGGCGTTGCCTCCACCTACCTGATGATCCGCTGCGCACGGATCAGCGCCGATTACACAGCGATCATTCAAGGGGAAATCGCTCAGGCACAACAGGTTAGAGTTTTGCAGGTTACCTTCAAAAAGCAAGTCCAAGCGTGGAAGGACATCCTGCTGCGGGGAAAGGACGACAGCGCTCTGGCGAAGTACGATGCAGAGTTTCACTCTCTCGCCGCCAATGTACAAGCCGACTGCGCCACGTTGAGCAGCCAGGTCAGAGACCCGCAAGCCCGCTCCGGATTGGAAAACTTCCAGCACCAGCACCTTTTGCTTGACAGCCAATATGAGACGGCTCTTGCGGATTACAAAGCCAGCCGCGAATTCGCCCTGGCGGACGCCGCGGTCAAGGGCAAAGATCGCCCTCCCACTGACTCGCTCGATAGGGTTGTTGCACGACTGACCGAACTCTCGACAACCGTTCCCGCGGAAGAGGCCGCCCGCCTTCGCCATGAACAGACGGTGCTTGCTTTCTTGCTGGCATTTTTGTGGCTGGCTTTGGGAGTCTGGGGCATTGGCTTTGCCCGCTCACTGGGAATGCGACTCAGCCACTGTGTTCAGTTTGTGCAAGAGATTGCCAATGGCGATCTGTCCAGCCCTTCTCCCGAGCAGGGCCGCGCCGACGAACTGGGCGAACTGATCGAAGCCATGACCGAGATGCGCGATCAACTGCGGGCGATGGTCGGTCAGATTCAATCCGTCGCCGGTGCTCTCTCCCAAAGCGCGGAGAGCGTCTCCAGCTCTTCGGTCCAGATAGCCGCCGCATCCACGGAGCAGAGGATCCTCGCCTCGCAAGTCGCCTCTGCACTGGAAGAGATGATCTCCAGCATTCATGAAGTCTCCTCAAATTGCCATCAGGCAACCCGGAATGCCGAGCAAACCGGCAACCTGGCCGCGACCAGCTATCAATCCGTGGAAGGCGTGGCCGGGGATGTCCGTGATATGGCCAGTGAAGCCCAGCGAAATGCAAAAAGCGTCCAGGAACTTGGCGAAAGCTCCAGCGAAATCAGCAAAGTCGTCAAGCTGATTCAGGAGATTGCCGGCCAGACCAACCTGCTGGCCCTGAACGCCGCCATTGAATCGGCTCGCGCGGGAGAGCATGGAAGAGGTTTTGCCGTGGTCGCTGGCGAGGTCCGGCGTCTAGCGGAGCGCACCACCGCCGCCACCAAAGAAATTGCGGAAGCTGTTCATTCCATTCAGCAGGGAACCCAGGATGCGGTCACGCATATCAAGGACAGCTCACAGCGGGTGGAGAAGAGCGTCGTCGTCGCCGATGCCGCCGCCCAATCACTCGGCTCGCTAGGCTCCAGCGCTGCCGAGGCCCGTCAACTTATTGAACATATCGCCCAGGCCACTGAGCAGCAATCGCAATCTTCAGTTCTGGTCGGCCAATCGATGAACGAAATCTCCACCAGCATCAGTCAATCCACACAGGGCGCGGAAGAGAGCGCCCGAACCGCCAACGAGTTGGTCAAGCTCGCTCATCAACTCAGCGATGAGATCAGCCACTTCAACACCGGCGATCATCGCCGCGGACTCCCGTTCGCGGTGCGAAGCCGGGCTGCCTGAAATTCTGCATCAGCCGAACAAAAACTCCTTCTCGCGCAGTTCCTTGATCGTGTCGCGCAACTTGGCGGCGCGCTCAAAGTCGAACTTCTTGGCCGCTTCGCGCATCTCCGTCTCCAGCTTGCCCACGTGCCCATCCAGTTCAGCCTGGCTGGCAAACTCCGGCAACGCTGCCGTTTCCTCCACTTCCACATCGCCGTACTCGGCCTTTAGAATCGCCGCCAACCCCATCTCCACCGGGCTGATGATGGAGCGCGGGGTAATCCCATTCTCCTCGTTGTAGGCGCGCTGAATGGTGCGCCGGCGGTTGGTCTCGCCAATCGCCCGCTTCATGGAGTCGGTCATCTTGTCGGCATAAAGAATCGCCCGCCCCTCGACGTGCCGCGAAGCCCGTCCCATCGTCTGAATCAGTGAGCCGGCCGAGCGCAGAAAGCCCTCTTTGTCCGCGTCCAGAATCGCTACCAGCGAGACCTCCGGCAGGTCAAGCCCTTCGCGCAGCAGGTTGATGCCGATCAGCACATCGAACTCGCCCTTGCGCAAGCCGGCCAGCAGTTTGACGCGCTCCAGCGTCTCGATCTCCGAGTGCAGATAACGGCAGCGCACGCCCACCTCGGTGTAGTAATTTGCCAGATCCTCACTCATGCGCTTGGTCAGAGTGGTCACCAGCACGCGCTCATTGCGCGCAGTGCGGTCGCGAATCTCCGCCAGCAGATCGTCGATCTGCCCCTTGACCGGGCGAATCTCCACCTCAGGATCGACAAGGCCGGTGGGGCGAATCACCTGCTCCACCACCACGCCCGCCGAGCGGGTCAGCTCATACGGCCCTGGGGTCGCCGAAACATAAATCACCTGATGCACACGCTCCTCAAACTCATCAAACTTGAGCGGCCGGTTGTCCAAGGCCGAGGGCAGGCGGAAGCCGTAGTCCACCAGATTTTGCTTGCGGCTGCGGTCGCCGTGCCACATTCCATGCACTTGCGGAATGGTGGCGTGGCTCTCGTCAATGAAGAGCAGAAAATCGCGCGGGAAGTAATCGAGCAGCGTCGGCGGAGGCTCACCCGGCTGACGGCCGCTGAAGTGCCGCGAGTAATTCTCAATGCCATGGCAGTAGCCCATGGACTTCATCATCTCCAGATCAAAGCGCGTGCGCTGATGAATGCGCTGCGCCTCCACCATGCGGCCCTCTTGCTCCAGGCGCGGAACCCAATCATTCAGCTCCGCCACGATGGATTCCACGGCCAGCGCCTTGGTCTCCGGCTGCATTACATAATGGGTTTTGGGATAGATCGGCAGCCGCGCATACTTCTGCTTCACCGTGCCGAAGAGCGGATCAATCTGCGAGAGGCTTTC
>CAZYCV010000020.1:0-54207 GCA_964645305.1 uncultured Occallatibacter sp.
ACAGCATGGGCCTGGAGCGCCGCGGCTTCAGCCCGGAGCGCATCCGGCTGATTCAGAAGGCCTTCCGCCTGCTGCTCGTCTCCAAGCTGAACACCACGCAAGCTCTCGAAAAGATGCGCGAGCTGGAGGGCGACGACGTCGCCCTGCTGGTCAGCTTCATCGAACGCAGTGCGCGCGGGGTGATCAAGTAGAGGAAGCGGTATTTGTAGGGGCGCGGCAACACGAGACAGATTGATGTTCTAAGTAACTGTGCGGTGGTCTCTCCCGGAGGGCGAGAACGAGAATAGCCCAGGGTGGAGCGCAGCGGAACCCTGGGAAAGCGTCCCCAACCCAGCCGCCCCGTCCCGTAGGGACGGCCGAAACTCACCCCCACACGTAACGCGGATCGTATTCAATGCTGTGCTTCTTGAGAAAGGCGATGTACTCAGCTTGGAAATCATGCGTGCGATGATGCTCTTTTTGGCCCGCTATGTATGCCAGCGTTGCGCTGACCTGAGACCATCCTATGGAGAAAGCGCCGTAGCCTTCCTGCCATTCAAAGCCTTCGACCTGGCAGGACTGGTGCATCCAAAGAGAAGAGGCACTCTTGATTTCCCTCATTGCGTTGGCTATCGGCACAGAAGACGGCAGAGAAAGCAGAAGATGAACATGGTCCTCCATTCCGCCAATGCCGAGAGCCTTGAATTCATGCTCGCGTGCAACGCCGCCCATGTAGGCCCACAATCGCGGCTGGATTTCGGGGAGAATGGACTTGCGCCGCTCCTTGGTAGAGAAGACACAATGAAAGAGCGAGCTACAGTAGGTGTGTGACATGGCAGAATCTTATCGCATTGTTGATGTTTTGGGGTATTTCGATCGCCCCTACAAGGCGAGGATCAATGCTTGGACGCTTTCCCAGGGTTCCGCTACGCTCCACCCTGGGCTATTTTCGATGCTCCCTCCGGGAGCCAAGACGCGGCATTGTTATCTAGGAGGGAACTTGCGCAACGAGCAGTTGAAATTCGAATTTGAAGCACCTGTTGCTAGATTATCTCCAAGCAGGTGCGCACAATGAAACTCGGCCTTATCGCCGGTAACGGCCGCTTTCCGTTTCTGCTGCTGGACGCGGCGCGGGTGCAGGGGCTTGCCGTTGTCGTCGCTGCCATCCGCGAGGAGACAGACCCGGAGATCGACCGCCGCGCCGCCGAGGACGACTGCATCACCGTCTATTGGCTCTCGCTCGGCGAGCTTTCCCGGCTGATTGAAACCTTTCACAAAGAAGGCGTCTCCAAGGCCGTGATGGCCGGGCAAGTCAAACATAAACAGATATTTTCGAGTATTCGCCCTGATTGGCGGCTGGCCAAGCTGCTGCTGAACCTGCGCACCCGCAATACCGATATGCTGCTCGGCGCGGTGGCCAAAGTGCTGGGCGACGAAGGTATTGAATTGATTAGCTCGACCGCCTTCCTGGAGCCGCTGCTGGCCGCCGAGGGCATGCTCACCCCCCGCGCGCCGGACGAGGAAGAGCAGAAAAACATCGACTACGGGCTGAACGTTGCCCAAGCCGTTGCCGGTTTCGACATTGGCCAGACGGTCGTCGTAGCCGCGCAGGCTTGCGTGGCTGTTGAAGCCATGGAAGGAACCGACGCCGCCATCGAGCGCGCCGGACTACTGATGAACTCTCTGGAAGAAGATGCGTCGACCCTGGAACGCCGCCTGACGGTCGTCAAGATCGCCAAGCCCAATCAGGATATGCGCTTTGATGTGCCGGTGATTGGCGAGGCGACGATTGCGGCGATGATCCGAGCCGGAGCCAGTTGCCTCTCGGTCGAGGCCGGTCGCACGCTGATCTTTGACCGCGAAGCGCTGATTCAAAAGGCCGCCGAGGCCGGCATCGCGATTGTCGCAACGCCTCGCTGAGAGAAATCTGCGTGGACCGGGAGGTCCACGCGACAGCCGGTCTGGAGACCGGCGCTACTACTTGCGAATACAATTTGCGTTACGATTTGCCGATAGGCTCAATCCAGGCGCGGCGTGCCCCGGCGCAAATATGCGCCCACTCCGCCGCAGACCGCGACAATCACCAGCGCCAATCCGAAGTAGTACGCCATCGGGTGAATCCACCCTGGCGACCAAGTCAGATCCTGTCCAACCCACAGCAGCAGAACCGTCGCCATCACCGCAAACTGCCCGGCGATCACCAGCAGCGTATGACCCAGTTCGCGCCGTTTATCCAGCGCCTCCACCTCGTCCGGGCTCAGGTTGCGCTCTTCAGGGGGAAGCAGCAAATTCACCATCCTGATTTCTCCAATCTATCTGATTCGATTCAAACACAACCCGGACGATTCTACCCTTCGCAAAAAAATTAAGCCATTGCCTCCCGGCTCAAAGCCTCAAAGGTCAGCTTGTTGGTGAGCCGGTCCACACCGATGCGCACGTGTGACCCATGCAGCACATCGCCATTCAGAATCTTGATCGCCAGAGGGTCTTGAATCATCCGCTGCAATGCTCGCTTCAGCGGACGCGCGCCATACGCCGCGTCGGAACCCGCCGCCAGAATCAGTTGCCGCGCCGGTGCGGTCAGCTCCAGCGAAATCTGCCGCTCCTCCAGCATCTTGCCCACCTCGGCCAGCCGCAGATCCAGAATCTGGCTCAACTGCGTTGCCCCCAGCGGCTTGAAGATCACCGTATCGTCCACACGATTTAAGAACTCCGGCCGGAAGTGCTCGCGCAGCACGCGCATCACCGACTCGCTGGCCATCTCATAGTCGTGCTCCGTCTTCAGCGTGTCGCCAATCAGCAGATTCGCGCCCAAGTTCGAGGTCATAATCAGCACGGTGTTCTTGAAGTCCACCGTCCGCCCCTTGGCGTCGGTCAGCCGCCCGTCGTCCATCACCTGCAACAGAATATTGAAGACATCCGGGTGCGCCTTCTCGATCTCGTCGAATAAAATTACCGCGTAGGGCCTGCGCCGCACAGCTTCGGTCAGTTGGCCACCCTCGTCGTAGCCCACGTATCCCGGCGGCGCGCCGATCAGCCGCGCCACGGCGTGCTTCTCCATGTACTCGCTCATGTCGATGCGAATCATGGACTGCTCGTCATCAAACATGAACTCGGCCAGCGCCCGCGCCGTCTCCGTCTTGCCCACGCCGGTAGGTCCCAGAAAAATAAAGCTGCCGATAGGCCGCTTCGGGTCGCTCAGACCCGCCCGTGAGCGCCGAATCGCATTCGCCACAATGGTCAGCGCCGCGTCCTGCCCAATCACCCGCTCGCGCAGCCTGGTCTCCATCGCAACCAGTTTCTTTACTTCACCTTCCAACATTCGTGAGACCGGGATGCCGGTCCATTTGCTGACGATCCCGGCAATGTCTTCCTCGTCCACCTCGTCCTTGAGCATTCGCGCCACGCCTGCGTTGCCGTCTTGCGCGGCGCTCAGTTGCTTCAGTTCGGCTTCCAGCCGGGGCAGCTCGCCGTACTGAATCTGCGCGGCGCGTTCCAGTTGTCCCTTGCGCGTCTGCTCTTCCATCTCAAAGCGCAGCGCCTCACTCTTCTTTTTCACCTCGCTGATGCGGCTGCTCGCCTCGCGCTCCTTGGTCCAGCGCGCCCGCAGAGCCGTAATCTCCTCGCTCAGCGCGGCCACTTCGCGCTCCACCTCTTCTCGGCGTTCCACGCTGTTTGCGTCCGTTTCGCGCTTCAGCGCCGCCCGCTCAATCTCCAGCGAAGTTCGGGCTCGCTCGCGTTGATCGATCTCCGTCGGAACAGAGCCTTTTTGAATCGCCAGACTCGCCGCCGCCTCGTCCACCAGATCAATCGCCTTGTCCGGCAAAAACCGGTCGCTGATATAGCGATGCGAAAGCGTCGCCGCCGCCACAATCGCCGCATCCTTGATGCGCACATTATGATGCGCCTCGTACCGCTCCTTCAACCCGCGCAGAATGGCAATCGTGTCCTCGACATTCGGCTCGCCGACGTAGACAATCTGAAAGCGCCGCTCCAGCGCCGTATCTTTCTCAATATACTTGCGATATTCATTCAGAGTCGTTGCACCGATGGCCCGCAGCTCGCCCCGCGCCAAGGCCGGCTTCAGCATATTGCTGGCGTCAATCGCCCCTTCGGCTGCGCCCGCGCCCACCAGCGTATGCAGCTCGTCGATGAAGAGCACAATCTCGCCGTTCGATTCTTCAATCTCCTTTAGAACCGCCTTCAGCCGCTCCTCGAATTCGCCGCGAAACTTCGCCCCGGCCAGCATCGAACCCAGGTCCAGCGAGATAACCCGTTTGTCCTTAAGACTTTCCGGCACATCGCCGCTGATGATCCGCCGCGCCAATCCCTCGACAATCGCCGTCTTGCCCACGCCCGGTTCGCCGATCAAGACAGGATTGTTCTTCGTTCGTCGGCTCAACACCTGGATCACGCGCCGAATCTCCTCGTCGCGCCCAATCACCGGGTCCAGCTTGCCGCGCCGCGCCAGCTCGGTCAAATCTTTGGCGTACTTCTCCAGCGCCTGGAATTTGCCCTCGGGATTCTGGTCCGTCACCCGCTGCGTCCCGCGCACCGCCGTCAGCGCCTTGAGGATCGCCTCATGCGTCGCGCCCAAAGCCACCAGCGCCTCACGCGACGGCTCGCCCTTGGCGTGCGCCGCGCCCAGTAATAAATGCTCAGTAGACACGTATTCGTCTTTGAAGTTCGTGGCCTCGCGGAAGGCCTGATCGAGGACTTTATTGAGCGCCGCGCTCACCCCGGGCTGGCTCGCCGCACCGGCCACGCGAGGCAGTTTCTCCTCGATCTGGTGCAGCTCATGCTCCAGCCGCTCGGTCGGCACGCCGATCTTCTCCAGCACCGAAGGAATCACCCCCTCGCGGTCCTCAATCAGCGCCAGCAGCAGGTGCACCGGCAGAACCTCCGGGTTGCCCAGTTCCGTAGCCCGCGCTCCAGCCTGCTCCATCGCAGCTTGCGACTTGACCGTTAACTTCTCCCAACGAATTGCCATTCTTCCTCCAGCTATCAGCTATCAGCTTTCAGCTATCAGCCTTGCGCCTGGAATGGCTGAAAGCTGATAGCTGACGGCTGAAAGCAGTTTTTACGCCGCCACTTTGATCTCGATCTGCTTGGGCTGGGCTGACGCCTTCTTCTTCAGCTCCAACTTCAGCACACCCGCATTGTAGCTGGCCGCGACGTTCTCTGTATCGACAGTATTGGGCAGCGTGAATGCGCGGTAGAAGCTACCATAGCGCCGCTCGATGCGATGGAAGTTCTCTTCCTTCTCCTCAGCCTCGAATTTGCGCTCGCCCTTGACGGTAAGCGTATGATTTTCAACGCGGACGTCCAGGTCCTTCTGATCGATGCCCGGAACCTCCAGCTTGAGCATCACCTTCTGCGCGTCTTCATAGATGTCCACCGCAGGCACAAAGCTCGACGCGGCCACCGCGTCTTCCCCGCCGTTCATATCCCTGAAGAGCGAGTTGACGCGATTCTGCAATGCCATGACTTCCCGATACGGATCCCAACGAGTGATTGCCATCTGAGTGTCCTCCTTGACGTTGTGAATGTGAGGCCGGAATCATGAGTCCAAGCCACTCACATAATCTGAAATAAATATAGCACAACGAGTTCATAAAATATGAGCAAAATACACTCATGTTTATGAAAATATTTATCTCTTTATTTTTCAAGCAATTGCGCAACTTGGTTGTCAAAGTGTTTGTGGCCAACTGTCTCGCGTAGTGGCCGTAGATGGGCAGAGCAGTTGCTGTGGTGGGGCGGCACCTTCAACGCATACGCGGATTCACCCAGCGATAAACCACATCGGTGAGCAGATTGACCAGCACATAGGTCAGGCCTATGGAGAGCAAACAGCCCTGCACCAGCGCGTAATCGCGGTTGGAGATGGCGCTTACCGACAGGCGGCCGAGCCCAGGCCAACTGAAGATCGTCTCGGTGACGATGGCTCCGGCCAGCAGCGCGCCGAATTGCAAGCCGACCACGGTGATGATGGGAACCAGCGCGTTGGGCAATGCATGGCGGCAGACGACAACCAGTTCGCTCAGGCCTTTGGCGCGTGCCGTGCGAATGTAATCCTGGCCCAGTTCTTCCAGCATCGCGGTGCGCACCATGCGCGTCAGAATGGCGGCGAGCGAAGCGCCCATGGCGATAGACGGCAAGACCAGGTAACGCCAGTCGATGGAAGCGCCTCCGCCGGAGTTTGCGCCGGAGACGGGCAGCCATCCAAGTTGAACGGAGAAGACCAGAATCAACACCGGGCCGAGCGCCAGGCCGGGAACGGAAAGCCCAAAGAGGCTGACGACGGAGAGCAGTTGGTCAAGCCAGCGGCCGCGACGCACGGCGGCCAGAATCCCGGCAGGAAGCGCCAGAAGCAGGCCAATGATCAGCGCGGTCATGGTCAAAGCCAGCGTGTAAGGGTAGCGGGCGGCAATCAGGTGGGCAACGGTCTCATGCAGGCGGATCGAACTGCCCAGGTCGCCATGGACTACGCCATTCCAGTAGCGCAGATATTGCTGATGCAGCGGCAGATCCAAAAAGTATTGATGGCGCAATGTTGCAGTGTCCGCCGGCGTCGCGCCCTCGCCGAGCATCTGCTGGATGGGGTCGCCGGGAACCAGATGGATGAGCAGAAAGACCAGCGAAACCACCAGCCAGACAACCGGGAGGGTAAGCGCGAGGCGGGTAAGAATCTGCTTCATGGCGCGGACTTTCCCATCAATTCTTCAGCTTGGCCGCCAGCGCCTCGGCAATCTGCTTGCCGTGGAGTCGGCCATTCTCGATAAAGATCTCATTGGTGCGCGATCCGCCTACGATCACGCCTGCCAAATAAATGCCAGGAACATTGCTCTCTTTGGTGTCAGGATCGCAGACCGGCAAATTGTCCTCGCCCTCGGTTCGCACGCCCAACTGCGACAGAAAATCGAAGTCCGGGTGATAGCCGGTCATGGCAAAGACAAAGTCGTTCCGAAGAGTCTCCCGTCCATGGGGCGTCTGGATGACCACGGTGTCCGGGTTGATCTCCACCACCTCGGAGCGAAAGTAGGCATGGATCTCTTTGCTTTTGATGCGGTTTTCAATATCCGGCTTGATCCAGTACTTTACATGGCTGTGCATCTCGCCGTCGCGATGCACCAGCGTGACCCGCGCGCCGCTGCGGAAGAGCTCCAGCGCCGCGATGGCCGCCGAGTTCTTGCCGCCGATGACCACCACGTCCGTCCCAAAATAAGGGTGGGGATCAAAGTAATAATGGTAGACCTTGCTCAGGTTCTCGCCGGGAATATTCATGTAGTTGGGTAGATCGTAGTAGCCGGTGGCAATGGCCAGCTTGCGGGCTTTGATCACGCCGCCCCGGCCAAAGCGATCCAGTGTATGCACGGCAAACTCGCCATCGGCGCCGGTCACCCGTTTGACGCGGTGGTAGGCGCGCACATCCAGCCGGAAAAAGGCGGCGACGTGCCGGTAATACTGAAGCGCCTCATTGCGGTTGGGTTTGGTATTGGCGCAGGGAAAGGGAATGTCGCCAATCTCCAGCAGCTCCGGTGTGGTAAAGAAGGTCATGTGCGCCGGATAGTGAAAGAGCGAGTTGCAGACACAGCCCTTGTCTACCATCACTACACGCAAGCCCACCCTCTGCGCCTCAATGGCGCAGGAGAGCCCGGTAGGTCCAGCGCCTACCACCAATAGATCAAAGATTTCATCCGAGGATGCCGCCGTCACTGGCTCAGAGTCGTTCATATCTCTAGATTAGGGCAAAGCGCAGGTTTTTGCTTTAATTCTCGTGCCGATCTCAGATTGTGGGAGAAAATGGTAGAATGGTGGAAGAAAGTGGTGGAAAGCTGGAAACCGATGAGCCTGAATATCAAAAATGAAAACACGTATCAACTGGCGCGGGAGTTGGCCACGCTCAAGGGCGTCACTTTGGTTGTCGCTGTGACCCAAGCCATTCAAGAGAAATTGGAGAGAGAGAAGGCATCCATGGGCGAAACTCGCCTGGAATGGCTGGAGCGAATCACCGCGATCACCGCGCCGTTGATGAATGACGGGCGGAGTACAAAAGAGTTGTTCGACGAGTTGTATGACGATGAAACGGGGCTACCTAAATGATTGTGGACTCGTCAGCGCTCATTGCCATACTCAAGCGGGAAGCTCAGTGGCAAGACCTCTCCAAGGTTCTGGATGCCTCGAAATCAACGCACATTTCGGCAGCGAATTATTTTGAGGCCTCTATTGTCGTGGATGGGTGGAGAAACCCGATTTTGAGCAACGAATTTGATGAATTGATCGAAAGATTCTGCATCCAGATCGAGCCAGTCACGGCGTCGCAGGCGAAGATTGCCCGCCAGGCCTATCGCGATTTTGGCAAAGGCAGCGGACACCCGGCGGGGCTGAACTTTGGCGACTGCTTCACCTACGCCTTGGCCCGCGAGAAGCGCGAACCGGTGCTGTGGAAAGGCGACGACTTCGGGCATACGGATTTGCGGCCGGCAGTGTGATCGTTGGCCAGACAAGCATCCGAAGCGTAGACCATCTTCTGCCCGACCCCAATATCGAAAGCTGAGACCCCAGTCCGATAATTCACATGGCCTATGAAAAAGAACCAGAATCGCGGCGCGGAGAATAATTTTCCGCGCCGCGATTCCACTTTGCAGAAGCGATCTACCAGTCTGTGTTGAAGACCAGGTTGTAGGCATTCACTGTGCCGATGCCCGTGGCAAAATCCCAGCCGGTTGCGGTTTTGTAGGCCGGCAAATAGCTGGTGGTGGAAGTCGATAGCACGCCGTTGGTGCCGGATGGCCTATAGCAGTTATGCGTGCCGGTGCAGTTCACGTCCATGTCGCCTTGCGTCACATCATAAAAGACGCAGCTTGACCCGGCAGCACTGCCATTGCTGGAGTTGCAAGTGGTGCTGCCGGTTGTGCCGTATTCAGCGGCGGCAATTTTGTAATAAATGGGATTGGGGTTGCCTTGCCGTCCCCATTTTTGATTAACAAGCGCCTGAATTCCGGCCATGATTGGCGAGGAGAAGCTGGTGCCGCCCGCGCCTGCCCAGCCACTGGGAGCGCCCGTGCAGGCCACGCCGCCGCCTGCGGTGTGCGAGTAGCAGTAGACGAAGTAGTGGCCCCAGACGCCGTTGGCCGCAAAGAGCGACACATCAGGTATGTCACGCACTGCGTCGCTTGGCACGCCTACCAGAGACTGCCAGGATGGTTTGGCATAGCCCGCGCAAGTGCCGCTCACCACGCCTTTAGTCGAGGCCTTCCCCGTGGCGCATCCGCTAGGGCCTCCGCTGCCCGATCCTGTGGTCAGAAAGTCGGCTTCGCCGGTGCTGCTGTTACAGAACCCGCTGCTGCCATAAGGTGCTGAGTATCCTTCCTTGGAGGCGATCAGCGCGCTGGCGCACGAGTCATTCCACGGAATCTCTGGAATGTAACTCTTGGCCGAGCCGTAAGTGGACGTGTTGGTCGAGTTCCAGTAAGTCGACGTGGTTCCAGCATAACTATCGCCGAAGTCTGTCCCACCCACGGCCACGTTGTAGGGTGTGGAGGCAAAGCCGCTGACCCCGATGCCATGCGTGGATTTCGTCAGGTCGGCGTCGCAACTGGCCGCGCCCTCGTCGCCGGAGGAGACAAAGACAGAGACGCCCTCGGCCACAGCTTGTTGATAAGTTGTGTTGAAGGCGGCATTGGCGGTGGCGCCGTTCTCCGCTTCACATTCGCCGTAGCTGATGCTGATCAGCGCCGGCGGCGTCGAGCTTTCGCTCAGCAGGTTTTGCAAGGCAATCAGGCCGCCGAAGGTGGTCGTGGTGTCCTTGCAGGAGGCCAGTTCGATTGCGGCAGCCGGAGCGGCGGCAGAGGCGTATTCGGCGTCGAGGATCGCTTCGCCGTCGTTGCCCGTCACCACACCGGGATTGGTGCAGTTGTTGGTTCCGCTCTTGGGCGCGGGATGAACCTGGCTGAATGAGCCGGCAGTGTAGCCAGAGAGGCCGAAGGTGCTGCGGAAGGTGCTCCAGTCGGCAGTGGTATATACGTTGGTGTCCTCAATGACCACGATCGTCTGCCCCGCGCCTGTGTACCCGGCGGCAAAGAGCGGAGTCAGATTGTAGATGGTGGCCAGATCGGGCGGCGTCACGGCGTAATAGGTTGATCCGCTGGCAGTATAGGTGTACTCTGGCTTGGGTTTATACAGCGGATGCGGCATAAAGTCATGCAGCGAAACGATGCCGGCGATGACCGGCGCCAGAGCGGCAGGAATTTTGGGATCGCTGGCGTTTGCCATGTGGCGTACGCCATTGACTTCATAGTGATGAATCTCAGAGCCAAAGGCCTCGCGGACCTGAGCCGCCGTGCCGGAGAAGTCGATGAGCATTTTGTTCGGATAGACTGTACTGACAGTAAAGTCATGCAATGCAAGCCAACTGGTTACCTGATCGATGTCGGCCTGGGCCACGCCATACTTTGCGCCAATCTGCTCGACGCTGAGCCACTTGTGATAGTTTGCCGACTTCTTGTCGGAGAGACTGGCTACATAGGCGTCGAGCGCCGCTTGTTGCGCGGGCGCACGCCTGAGCAGCAGTTGCATATGCTCCATAGGCAGGCTGTCTTCCACCTGGCCGAGGTCGTTGGCGGCATTTGCTTCAGAGCGCGTATTGCCTGCTAGGGTAACGCGCGAGGCATCGTCGATGGGCCCGAGAATACGGGCTTGGGGAGCGGAGCTTTCGGCCGCGGCGGACAGTGCAAGGCCTGAGACAAGAAGCAGTGCACAGGCATAAGAGATACACCATTGAGGATTTTTCATGGTACTTCTCCTTGGCGGAGGGGAGTTCTCAGAGTCAGAAACCGTGCAATCCAGCGCTGCAGATCACTTTTGAAGTAGATTGGCAATGGCAAGAAGGCGACGGCTCGTTACTCGGAGTTGCCACACAGTCTAGCAGAATAACGGATGAAGAATACATAGAAACCTGCTTAAAAATGCAGAAATCCGGTAAATTTAAGTTACGAAATTCGCATGGCTGAAAGGTAATCACGGTTATTTACTTTTTAGTAAACCAGGCGGACGCACCTTATGGATAACACCGCACGCCTTGCAGCCACCTGCATCTCTTCTTTTGATTCCTTTTGGCTTATTTGCACTGGCTTTGGCTAACCGAGAAGGATATTCTGGAAGCCATGGTCCGTTTACACATCGGTCGCTTTGAATGGAGAGTTGGCGCACGGGAAGTGTCCGCATGAGCGGCGCGCGGTGGGGTGCGGGCTTCACGGCGACGGGGCGCTTTGTGGCGGAGATTGAGGCCGCGGGCGCGGGCACGGGTGCGCTCAAGCCGGGCTACGTGCTTGTCGGCGACGAGAGCTTTCTGCTGGACCGCTGCCGCAAAGCTGTTCTGAAGGCCTTTGTACCCGACGATCTGCGCGACTTCTGCCTGTCGGATCTGGACCTGAGCAATGTTTCCATCTTCGAGGTGCTGGACCGCGCGCAGTCGCCCTCGCTGATGGCGCCCTTTCAGGCGATCTTTGTGCGCAACGTAAAGCAGCTTTACACGCGCGGGGCCAAGAAGGACGAGTTTGCCGCTCTCGACCGCTACTTCCGCTCGCCCAATCCGCAGGCGCTCGTGATCTTTATCGCCGACTTTGTGCATATCCCCTCCGACCTGCGGCGCATGGAGATGGACGACAAGAACCGATTCGAGCGGCTGACCGAGACGTTGGGCCAGCATTGCGGCATGGTGGAGCTGGCGCACGTGAATGAAGACGACGCCATCCGCTGGGTGACGGCCACCGCGCAGGAGCAGGGCGCGCGCGTGGAGGCCGAGGCGGCGCGCGAGTTGGTGGATGCGCTGGGCGCGGATATGATGATGATCGCATCGGAGTTGGAAAAGCTGCTGCTCTACACGTTGGGGCGCGGCAAAATCACGCTGGGCGATGTGGAGACGATGGTGCTCTCGGCCAAGCAGCGCTCGCTCTACGAGCTGACCGACGCCATCAGCGCGCGCAACCGGGTGAAGGCGCTGGCGCTGCTGGCGGGCCTGCTGAACAGTTCGGACGCCGGCGAGGACTCAGCCATCGGCCATCTGTTTATGCTGGCCAAGACCTTCCGCCAGATGCTGGTAATCCAGGAGAAAAATGTGCGCGACTCCCGCGCCATCTGGCAGGCGCTGTGGCAGGGCTTCCGTATGCCGCCCTTTGCCGCCGACGATCTGATCCGCCAGGCGCGCCGCTACAAGAGCCGCCGCGAGTTGACGCGGGCGCTCCGGTTGATTGCCCGCGCCGATCTGGAGTTGCGCTCCTCGCCGCCGGACAAGCGGCTGGTGCTGGAGCGGCTGATCTACGAACTGGCCTCGGAGCCGAAGCCGGCTGTGCCGTGGGCCGAGCCGCAGTTATTGTTCGAGGCCTGAAGACCACAAGACAAAGGACGAATATGCAAGACTCCAACGCATCCTTGCCGGAAGCCAAGACCGCATCAAGTTTCCTTGCGCGCATCGGAAAAGGCGCCCAAGCGCTGGTGCCGACCCTTCTTTGGATCCTGATACTTTTCACCAGCGCGGGACGCTTGGACTGGAAGCGTGGTTGGGTGGCTACCGCAGTCTACGTGCTCAGCATCTTGGGCATCGCCGCGCTGGCTCGACGCTTCAATCCGGGATTGATGAGCGAGCGCGCCAAACCGAATTTCAAGCAGACGCAACGCTTTGACAAGCTGTTTTACGGGATATTTCTCCCGCTGACCTATCTTCAAGTTGCCGTGGCAGGTTTGGACGCGGTGCGCTTCCACTGGCTGCCTCTGCCGCTTTGGTGCGTGCTGCCGGGCATCCTTCTCTTTGTCTCGGCACTGGGACTGATTGGCTGGGTCATGGCCATGAATCGCTTTGCCGAAGCGACGGTGCGCATTCAGACCGAACGCAGCCACGCGGTTGTCTCTTCCGGCCCTTATCGCATCGTTCGCCATCCAATGTATGTGGGCATGATTCTGATGTACCCGGCGACGGCGCTCATGCTGGGTTCCGGATGGGCGCTGGGAGTGGCGGCTTTGATCCTGTTGCTGATTTTCTGGCGGACGGCACGCGAAGACCGTTTTCTGCTGCAGAATCTGCCGGGTTATCCGGAGTTCGCCGCACAAACGCGTTTCCGCTTGATTCCTGGTCTATGGTAGGCGCCATCAAGAGAGGCAGTGCTCGCGGTACCAATGACCGAAGTTAACATCGGATTCCAGAATGTGCGGAATTGCCCAATCGCGAATAAAATTCAGCGAGTGCTCATTCAGATCGATGCCGCGGTTGAAACGCGCGACTAAGGCATCCAATTGATCAAGCAGATGCTGATGCTTCAGGGCGTGCAACGCTTTGCCGTTGTACTTTACGCTCTCCATCAAGGCTTCTTCCGAAGCAAAGTGAGCGTGCGTGTTTCGGCCAATCTGCTCAACAGCGAGCCGACTGACTCGCGATCCTCATGTCCGATTACCGCAAGATTCAGATCGTTAATAGCGTCAAACAAATCTTGATGTTCGGCATCAAGCACGCCCATGCCAACGCTGATCTTTTCACTCCAGATTATAAGATCGTCTTCGTGCAGTGAACGAAGTTGCGTTGTCACAAGCGGATTGCCCAGAGTGGACGTTGGGATCGGGGAGGCATGGACCATGACTTCCTCCAGCGTGCAACCTAATGCACTCCGTGCTCATTCAGCCATGGACCGTACTCCTTGTCCACCTTTTGAATGTGATTGGTGAGCCAGTCGCGCAGAAAGTTGAGCAGATGAAGATTGATGGTGATCTCGCCCTTCTCGAAGCGGGCAATGTAATCCTCGACCTGTTTGACCAGATCGCGATGCTTGGCCTTATGAGCATCGATGCCCGGATATTTTGCCGATGCCATCATCGCTTCTTCAGCCGTGAAGTGGTTGCGTGTGTAGTCGGCCAGCTTTTTCAGCAGCGGTCCGGTCAGGCTCTGCGCCTGACCTTTCATCATCGCTGCGTGCAGCTCATTGATGATGTCGAAGAGTACCTTGTGCTGACCGTCTACCGCCTGCACTCCCACAGAATAGTTTGGCCCAAAATTCATCAACGCCATGCGTGCCCTCCAGAAGGGATCTCTAACTTAAAGAGAGTATCGGCATGAGTCGCGAAAAGGATGAGTCGAATCGCAGGACTGATTCAGATAAAAAAACCAATTTGGCTTTTCTACTCGCCCAGCATGGAGGCTAGCGCCACGGCTTCGTTCTCCAATTGCGCATCCCAGTGCTTGGGCTGGTAGATGCAGCAGGGTTCCTGGGCGAGTGGGTCGCCGGTGAGGGCATAGGAGCGGGCGCGGGAGCCGCCGCAGATCTCTTTGTACTCGCAGGCGCCGCACTTGCCTTCCAGCTTGCTGGTGTCGCGCAAAGACTTGAAAATGGGAGCGTTGCGGTAGATTTCGGCGAGAGGCGTCTCACGAATGTTGCCGGCATGGATGGGCAGAAAGCCGCTGGGATAGACGTTGCCGACATGAGAGACAAAGAGAAATCCCTTGCCGTCGTTGACGCGGCGTGTGGCCCAACTGGCGGTGCGGGTCTGGGCGTCGGCGGTGGGCGTGCCGGGTTCATAGGCACCCATGGCGGCGGCAACCTTGGAGTTGCCCGGATGGCCGTGTCCATGCCCAATCTTGCGCTCCTCCAGATTGTGCTGCAAAAGGTAGCGGCGATAGTGCATGGCCTCAGTGGTTTTGATCTGGAAGTTGACGCGGTGGGAGAGCTCGTAAATCTTGCCGAAGACCTGCTCGAACTCCTCGCCTGAAAGCAGGTCGCCCAGTTGACCGCGGCCGACCGGAACCAGAAAAAAGACATTCCACATGACGATAGCCAGCCGCTCAAAGAGAGCGCAAAGCGAGTCCAGATCGTTGACGTTATGGCGGCTGATGGTGGAGTGAACCTGGATGGGGATGCCGGCCTCATTGGCCCATTCGATTGCTTGAATGGTGCGGGCATACGCGCCGGAGAGGCCGCGGAAGGTGTCGTTGATCTCCGGCGTTGAGCCGTCCAGCGAGATGCCCAAGCGAACCAGCCCGGCCTCTTTGAGCTTGAAGATGGCTTCGCGCGTGAGCAGCGGCGTGGCGCTGGGGGTGAGCGCCACCTGCACGCCCTTGTCGGCGGCATAGCGGATGAGTTCGAAGACATCTTTGCGCTTCATCGGGTCGCCTCCGGTGAAGACGAAGATGGGCACGCCCATGGCAGAGATCTGGTCGATCAGCGCCTTGCCCTCGGCGTTGGTCAGCTCGTCCGGGTGAGGAATAGGCTGGGCGGCGGCGCGGCAGTGCTTGCAGGCCAAGTCGCAGGATTGTGTGATCTCCCAAATGGCAAGAAAGGGGGTTTCGTCAAAGTTCAACGCGCCACGGGCGGGAATGTTGTGCATCGGCTGCATGAGACCTCCAGCGGAATCAGGGCGTCGCGCCGGGAAATGAACTCCGCCTAGACGGAGCTGACTTTCGTCATTACAGGAAACCAAGCCGCTGCCGATAAGATGATTTTCCCTTGTTAAAGGAATCATCATGAAAGCTAGCGACAGAGCGCCTTGAGAAGATAGCCGGCTCAGAAGTGCTTCGATTCGGATTCAGAAGAGCAGCTTGGATGCTTTGCTGGATGTGATTTGGATCACTTTACAAGTCGGATCGGAGAAGCTGAGTTGCACAATCCGTAAATTCCCAAAAGAGCAAGTCATTCCGTTTTCGACCGTTGAGAACGGATCATTGCGCCTTTGTTTTCAAATCATTATTTTTGGGAAGACCGGATGCAAGAGATTAGAAGTTTTTTGAAATCAGTTGATTTCATACTGCTTTGCGCCACTGGGCAGGCTCGGCCGATGGCAGGTCGGGGGCAGGTTGCATTGGAGCACGAGGAGAATTACATGGCCGTCTTATTCAAGCCTGGCTGGAGCAAACCCTCCACCATCCTTTTTGCCGCAGAGATTCCGGTCAATGAAAAGGCTTTCACTTTTGCGTTGGCGCAGGCCGCCGAGTTCGGCGCAAAACTCATCCTCTTTCATGCCTATGAGACGGTGGTAGTGACCACCTCCGTCGGGTCGGGCCTCCGAACCTATGACAATGCAGCAGCCGGCCGCCTTGAATTGGAACAACTGGCGCCGCTGGCCGAGAGGGCGCGGGAGGCTGGCATCGAATGTGAAACAGTCGTTCAAGCGGGGCTGCCTGCCGCGGAGATCGTCAATTATGTGCGGGCGCAGGAGCAGAAGCAGGCGATCGATCGCGTGGTGATGGGCACGCACTCGCCCGGCATGGTGGGCAAGCTGCTGGTGGGGTCGGTGGCGGAGGCCGTGCTGCGCACCGCGCGGACGCCGGTCTGTGTGATTGGTCCGCGGGTGGTCAGCGGCCGGTATCGCAACTTTGCCACGCGTACAATTTTGTGCGGGGTCAGCCTGCATGAGTCCAGTCCAGCGGTGGTTGCCCTTGCAGCGGAGCTGGCTTCGGAACAGAATGCGCGCCTGGTCTTGCAGCACGTGATCCGGCCGCAGGACAGGCAAGAGGTTCTCTCCCGCCGTTCGATGGATGAGACGGAAGCTCAGATGCGGGAGCTGATTCCGGCAAGACTGGCGAGCAGCGTGGAAACGCAGACCATCGTTGTGCCCGGTGATCCAACCGAAGAGCTGCTTTACTGGAGCAGCGCAGAGCAGGCTGACCTGATCGTTTTGGGCGCGCAGGGGGCGTCGGCCTTTGCCGCGATCACCTGCCATGGCGCGGTGTACAAAGTGTTGGCGCAGGCGCACTGCCCGGTGATGACGCTCTCGCCGGTCATTCTGACCTCAATGGGCGAGAAGAAAGAACTTGCGCGCCCTGGAGAGGTTTTTCTGGCAGGGGTATTTTAAGCCATAAGAGTTCAATCTCTTATAGCATCTCAACTGTTTTTGCAGTGTTGACTTCGTAGTATCCCACTCTTGCCGCCACGATAAAGGCGCGGCGAGGGTGGGAGATCGGGTTATTAAACATTCCGCGTAATATTCATTCGACCGAGCCTCTTGCAAAATTCCATGGAGATTGCGAGAGGCGTCAGGGCACGACTTTAGTCGTGCCGCTAGTTCAGCAAAAAGATCTTGGGCTTTAGCCGCTGCGTATCCTTGTTTCCTGTTATTTGCAATTCCGCAGCGGCTAAAGCCGGAATCGCAAAAGGCCGTTTTCGGCACGACTGAAGTCGTGCCCTGACGCTTAATGGCGAGCTGAAGACAATTTTGCAAGAGGTTCGACCTAAACCCATATTCCTCCATGGCCGACGTTGATACTTATGTCTCGCGTGCTTCATTTGCGACAGATTCTCTTTGCCTGACTCACGTATCGTTCAAACCAAGCCAGATCAAGGAGGGCGAATCGATGAAGCCACCCACCATTGAAGCGCCGGAGCTCACGGTGCATGGCCATTTTGGCCGATTCGCCGCCGCGGTCTCCGGGTGGCTGGGGTCAACGTGGGCATTTGCTGGTGCGGGCTTGGTGGTTGTGGCGTGGATCGCCACTGGACCACTCTTTCATTTCTCAAATAACTGGGCGATGGTGATCAGCACAGGAACGTCGATTGCGACCTTCCTGATGGTCTTCTTGATCCAGAACACGCAGAACCGCGATGCGCGCGCCATCCATTTGAAACTGAATGAATTGATTCGGGCCATGGACAAGGCGCGCAATCAGTTGATCGACATTGAAAAACTGAGCGATCTGGAGCTGGATGAGATGCAGTCTACTTACGAGAAGATCAAGACAAGCTGGACCGAGCGCCAGAAGCCAGGCTCTCGTGGCGCTCAGGAAAAATGAAAAGGATGCCGCAGTGTTCCATTTTGGCCAGCTTCCGCCTCCGCCGAGGCGCGACAGTAAGGGTAGAGGAGTGCAGATGAACAAAGACAAAGTGAAAGGCGCGGTTGACCAAGCCGTGGGCGGAGCAAAACGTCGTGTGGGAGGGTGGACCGGCAACGTAAACACTCAGGCCGAAGGCGTTGTGCAGGAGATCATAGGCAAAGTCGAAACCTCCAGGGGCAAGCTGAAGGATGCTGTACGCGAAGCATTGGACAGCACCACTGCACCGCATGAAGCTGAACCGAATCGCCACGCAATCAATACTGCGGAGAATCGCAACCTGCTGTAAAGCTCTGCGAAATTCAGCCGGTATCTGTTTGCAATAGAAAGGAACTCCATGAAAATTTGCGGAATTCTCATGCTCATTGCCGGATTATCGGTCATCCTTTATGGAAGGTTCTTCTATACGCCCCTGAACCAGGCTCCGGATATGGGGTTGATGCAAGTGGACGACACCGAGAATCAAGTGGTGAGCATTCCGCCGATTCTGGGTCTTGCCGGTATGGCGATCGGCGGCGGACTGATTTACTTCGGAAGAAAGCAGCGGGGTTAAGCCGGTTATTCCTCTGTGCGCAAGCGACGGCGCAAGCGAAGGAATGGCTTCTCAAGCAGGAAATAAGAACCCAGCGCCGCGGCGATGGCAAAGCACAGGTTCTGCGGGAAGGCGTTGACCCAAGCTCCTGAATTGCGGTTGAGAAACAATTGCTGCCACAGATAAATTGAATAACTGAGCAGTCCGACAAACGCCACCGGCCTCCAATTCAGGAAGCGGCCCATCCAATCGTGTGAATAGTAGACGCTGCGATGAATAAGGATCGCCAAGCTCACGTTGAGTATGGAAGTGCCGAAGACATTCACTACCGTGTAGCCCGAGTAGCGATTGATCAAAAGAACCAGCGCAATCAACCCAAATGAAAAAACGGGATGGAAGAGCCGCAGATACCATTTTTTTGTTTCCAGCCAGCCGCTGATTGTTGCCAGCAGGCATCCCGTGGCCAGTGTATCGGCAACCATGGGGAACAGTTCCAGCTCACCGTAGGGTGATTTGCGCAGAAGAAGCCATCCGGCGGCGCGCGCAACGGGTCCGAATAGAATCACTCCAGTGGCGACCCATCCCGCGCGGCGCGGCAGAATGAATACGAACGCGCAGGGCCAGATCAGATAAAACTGCTCTTCATTGGAGAGCGACCACAAATGGCCGACCTGCCAGGATCTGTCTGGAAGATAATTCATGGTGTAGGTAACCGCGTGCCAGATATCCGCGGGACGAAGGTGCACAATGCCAGCCATCCATAACAGCCATACACAGGCGATAAATGCATATGCGGCCGGAAAAAGGCGGAGCGCCCTGCGCGCATAAAAGAGTTTGAGAGAGACGCTTCCGCGCTTTTCAAATTCCAACAGCAGGAGGCGTGTGATCAAGAATCCTGAAATGACAAAAAAGACAACGACGCCCAGGTGGGCATAATCCCCAATGCCCAGATCGAGCTTTCCGAAATTCCGCGTTCCGCTGAGGTGACCGAGCAGAACCAGAGCAATTGAAATAGCTCGAAGGCCGTCGAGTGACGGCAAGTGGCCTGGGCGGGTGGGCATAAGGTGAGACGAGGACTCTCTTAAGTCGGCCAGCCTGCTCAAATCAACCTCATTCCATCTTCCGCTTGCAATTTTTAAATGCACTCACTTACAGATCATAGCGTAAAGATGATTGGAATTGCGCTGGAATCATCAGCCCTCTGCGGTTATACTGTCGGCATGGCGGCTGGCGTTGCGTTTGCCGCCGGAAGCGAGGTGCGTCTTCCGCAGGGACTCCGGTTCACTGACGTTCGACGTTCCGCCTTCGGAGACTTCCCGTTGGCGCGCGGTGGCTCGCGTGCTCCGAAGTCCCGCAGACGCCATAAGTTGCGCCCTCTTTCCTGCCTCGTGCGTCCTCTGCGGCTCTCCCCTGCCGCATCTCTCATCCGTGCCCATTTGCGCTCTTTGCTGGACGGAGTTTCCCGTTCAGAGCGGTGATCTGTGTGCGCGCTGCGGCGACGTGCTGAGCGCGCCGGTATTGGCTGGTCCTTCAAGCACCGGAGTCTGCCGGGCCTGCCGGCTGGCCACTCCGCCCTTTGTGCGCGCGGTGGCCTACGGACCTTATCAGGACCGCATGAAGGCAGCCATTCATGCGCTGAAGTATGACCGGTTGCACGCCGCCTCGCATGGTCTGGGCCGAATGTTGGCCGAGGCAATCAGCCAATTGGTCGGCCAGGCGCCCTCCGAGATGCTAGTGATTCCGGTGCCGCTGCATCGCTCGAAGTTTGCCGATCGCGGCTTCAACCAGGCGCGTTCGCTGGCTGCGGCGGCGTTGGCTGTTCTGCGCAAAACGCATCCTGAGTGGCGACTGACGCTGGCTTCCTCAACTCTGATGCGGCTGCGGGCCACCGAGAGCCAGGCCGGTCTGACCCAACACCAGCGCCGGCTGAATGTGCGCGGCGCTTTTACGGTCTCCAATTCCGAGGCAGTGCGGCTCAAGCACATCCTGCTGATTGACGACATTCTGACCACCGGCGCAACCGTGCGCGCCGCCTCTCAGGAACTGCTCCGCGCGGGAGCGGCTTCGGTTTGGGTGGCCACACTGGCACGTGCCGGCACTCTGCGCGACGGTCGCCGGGTTACTTCCTCGCTCTTCGACGGAATGGAGGGCAACACGAGACTGACCGGCGATGCGTCGGCCGAAAGACTGCAAGAAGAGCTTCAACTTTCATCGCACGGCCAACCATTTTTTTCATAAGGGGATCAAGGATGTCGCTGGGAAAAGCCATGATTCACGCGCGCAAGCAGAAATCCATCGCTCGGGCCACGGCCCTGGCCGGGGAACAAGCCACGACCCAGCCGACTCAAATCTTGCAGATGCCGGTGCTGGTGCTGAACGCCTCCTATGAGCCGATCAACATCTGCGGCGCGCGGCGGGCGCTGGTGCTGGTGCTCAAGGGCATTGCGCGCACCGAGGAGGAGCACGGGCTGACGCTTCACGCGCAGCGCAGCCGCATCCCCATGCCTTCGGTGATCCGGTTGCTGGAGTACCGTCGCATCCCGTACCAGTCGCGCGCCCTCTCGCGCAAAAATATTCTGCTGCGCGACCGCAACACCTGCCAGTATTGCGGCGAGGTGCTGCCTCCCGGCGATCTGACGCTGGATCACGTGATTCCGCGTTCGCGCGGCGGCAGTTCGACCTGGGAGAATCTGGTGGCCTGCTGCCCGGAGTGCAATCACCAGAAAGGCAACCGGCTGCTCAATGAAATGGACGACATGATTCTGCTGCGCGAGCCGCGCGCCTTCTCACTGCACACCAGCCGACAGATTATGCGCATGCTGGGCCGCGGAGATGATCGCTGGCGGAAGTATTTGTTTTATTGAGATAGTTATCCGTAAATAGCAGAGAGTTGCGACCAGAAGACTTATTCCGCCGATAACTTGCGAATCAGTCGGGCCGGAGTTCCGCCATAAATGCAGTTCGGTTCGCAGTTTTTAGTTACCACAGATCCGGCCCCGACGATGGTGCCCGATCCGATCTCAACACCGGGAAGAATCATGGCGCGCGCGCCAATCCAGCAACCGTTGCCGACGATGATTGGCTTGCCGGTTACAGCGCCGGCGCGGCATGACTGCACTCCGATTTGATGTGTGGATGTGCAGAAGAAAACCTGCATGGCGATGGTACAGCCGGTCCCAATAGTAATCGGACCCTCGTGATTATCAAAAACGCAATCGTAGTTGACAAAGCAGCCGTCACCGATGCTCAACTGATTGTTTCCGAAAAAGCAGCGCGGCGAGATGAAAGTACCTATCCCCAGGTTCATGCCATAGGCGCGATAGATAGACCTGCGCAGCCGGGCCAGGAGCAGAGGAGAGGCGGCGAGACTATTGATAATAAGATCGCGCCACATTCTGCGCAGCGTGATTTGGTGCTTGAACATTGGGTCGATGATAGCATACCTCATGCCAACCCCCTTACAGGACCACGGAATTTTGCAAGGGGGACGGCTTCTTGTTTTGTCGGCCTTTTCCGTCGACCTGCCGGCGCCAAGTCATAAAGGGCGAATGCAGGTCTTTAGACAGAGGTTGGGTATCTTATCTCGCCCAGAGGATGGCGGAGGCCGGATCGCTCTTCCAGCGGACCACGCGGTTGTTGCTGAAATAGATAATCGAGCCGCCGTACTCGAACTGATCTTCGGTGAATGCCGTTGGGGTTCCTTGCACTTTGATAACTTCGTCCTTGGTAGAGCCGACGGTGAAGAAATCCAGATAGGGATCAACAAAGACGCGCGGCCAGAGCTTGACGCGCAGCGGCGAGGTGACGCGGTCGATCCGCCAACTGACCACCGCGCCGTCTCTGAGAATCAACTCCGACCTGCCGTAGACGAGCTTGTTCTCCGAGGAAGCAGTAGGATTTCCCTCAAGTGCAATCACCTCTGCGCGGGTGGAACCGACGGTAATATAGGGCTTGAGCTTGAATCCCTCCGGCAAAGCGCCGTGGGCTTTGCCGGGGTGAGTTCCATGGGCCTCGGCTCGGCTCTTTCCCGGCGACGGATTCTTCGCGTCCGCCGGCGCGGAGGGTTCGTCAGGCGTGACGGCTTCCGGGGTTGAGCCTTGCGCGCTGAACGTTGCAGTCTGCGAGGCCAGGGGTGAACTTTTAGAGATCTGCGAGGCAGGCTGGGGGTCAACTGCGTCCAACACAAATGCAAGCAGCCCTATCAAAGGGTTCTTGTGTTTGACCTTCGCACTCGGAGTATGGGCTGTGGCCGCTGAATCATCAGCTTGAGGGTTTGAACTCGACGCCGTCCAAACCAGCAGCAGGATTGCCAGGGCGGCAATTGCGGCCAAAACTGCCAATGGAATCTTGTATTTCTGCCAAAAAATCCCGTTCGTCTGAAGTGTTTGCGAAGGCTCTTCGGCTGGAGCAACCGCTGGACGAAAAGCAGTTGCTTGAGCCTGACTGGGCTGAGTCACCGACGGCGCGGCGATATGGCCAAAGGCTACACGCAATTCAGAGACCGGCTCCGGCACCGTTGCAGCGGCGGCCAGCCGGGTGGAAAGATAGACGGGCCGCTGGGCTCCGCCTCGATCCGTGGAGGTCAAAGTCAGAAACTCGAAGGCAGATTGAATGTCCTTCAGCTTGACTTCGGCGGAGTCCTTTAGCCTGGGGTCGTCCGCAAAATTCTCCGGCTGCCATGCTTTGGAGAGCAGGCGATACGTGCTTCTGACTTCACTGTCCACAGCCTCCATTCCCAGGCCGAGGATGTGCAGAGCCTCGCAACGCGGGCAGAGTGTAGTCCCTTCCTCCGTGCATTGGCCGCATGAGCAGAATGCCATTTCGCCTTTACCTTCAATTTCCGTGGAATTATTCAGACGGCATCATTATAGAGGAGCGGCGGCGTGTGGTGCGCGGGCGACAGAGAATCCGTAGAATAACCTTGTTGCTTTCTTTTGGAGCTGAATGGCATTCACTGAACAATACGATGTGGTAGTGGTTGGCGCGGGGCACGCCGGTTGCGAGGCGGCGATGGCGGCGGCGCGCATGGGTATGAAGACCGCGCTCATCACCATGAACCTGGATCTGATTGCGCAGATGAGCTGCAATCCGGCGATTGGCGGCGTGGCCAAGGGACATCTGGTGCGCGAGGTGGACGCGCTGGGCGGGGTGATGGGCGAGGTGGCGGACGCGGTGGGGATTCAATTCCGGCTGCTGAATGCCTCGCGCGGACCGGCGGTGTGGAGTCCCAGGGCGCAGTGCGACAAGCAGTTGTATCGAGTGAAGATGCGCGAGGTGCTGGAGTCGCAGCCGGGGCTGCATATTCGGCAGGCGGAGGTTGTCGGGCTGGTACTCGATCAGGGATCAGGGATCAGGGATCAGGGATCAGAAGACGCGGGTCCTTCGACTGCGCCATTCGCAGAGAACGCGAACGGCTCCGCTCAGGATGACAGTTTTTTTGCGAGGCGCAGGCGGGTTCTCGGTCTGAAGCTGCGCGACGGGCGGCAGATGCTGGCCGGGGCGACCATCATCACCACCGGCACATTTCTGAATGGGCTGATCCACTGTGGTGAGCAGCAGTACCCGGCGGGGCGCAGCGGTGAGCCGGCCAGTGTATTGCTGGGCGAAGCGCTGCGCGCGCTGGGTTTGCGGACGTGCCGCCTGAAGACCGGAACGCCGCCCAGGCTGGATGGGCGGACGATCCGCTGGGAGCAATTCGAAGAGCAGCGGGGAGACGCCGAGCCGACACCATTCAGCTTCCGGACTAAAAAGATTGTTCAGCCGCAGATCAGTTGCCATATTGCCTTCACCACGCCGGAGACGCTCCGCATTATCCGCGAAAATGTGCATCGCTCGGCGATGTATTCGGGGCAGATTGAGGGAATCGGGCCGCGCTATTGCCCGTCGATCGAAGACAAGATCGTTAAATTCCCGGACAAGACGCAGCATCAATTCTTCCTTGAGCCGGAGGGGCTGCACACGCACGAGGTCTATATCAACGGAATGTCCACCTCGCTGCCGATGGAGGTGCAATTTGAGATTGTCCGCTCGATTCCCGGGCTGGACCAGGCGGAGATGCTGCGACCGGGCTATGCCATCGAGTACGACAGCATTGACGCCACGGAGCTGGACCGCACGCTGCGCGTAAAGAGCATGGACGGGCTATATCTGGCCGGACAGATTAACGGGACGAGCGGCTATGAGGAGGCTGCCGGACAAGGAATCATGGCTGGGATCAATGCGGCGCTCATGTTGATGGGCGAGCCGCCGTTCACCATGGATCGCAGCGAAGGCTACATTGGCGTGCTGATCGACGATCTGATTTCGAAGGGAATCAACGAACCATACAGGATGTTTACTTCGCGGGCAGAGTTCCGGCTGCATCTGCGCATCGACAATGCCGACCGGCGCCTTACCCCGCATGGGCGGCGGCTAGGGTTGATTGGCGACGAGGCCTGGGCAGAGTATGAGCGCAAGCAAGAGCGGTGCGCGGCACTGATGCATTTTTTGGTTGCCGCCAAAGTGAATCCGGCAACGCTGGCGGCGGCGGGGTTGGAGGAGCTGACCGCTACCGCGGGATTGACGTGGGCGCAACTGCTGAAGCGGCCTGAGGTGGGGATTGAAGCGGTGTTGGCGGCGGTGCGGGAGGAGCTGAGATCTCTTCCATTGTTGGCGGATTGGGCCGCAGAGGCAAACGCAGGTCCTTCGACTCCTCACCCCAGCGACGAAGACCTGTCGCTGGGGACCCCGACTGCGCCGTTTGCAAAGAACGCGAACGGCTCCGCTCAGGATGACAGCTTATTTCTAGAGGAAGATAGAACTACAGAGGAAGATAGAACGCTGAGGAGCAGCCGGGCGCGCAACGAGGCCCGCGCCGTGGAGACGGAGATCAAGTTTGCCGGCTACCTGGAGCAGCAGAAGAAATCCATCGCCAAATTGAAAGCTGCGGAAGAGGTTCTGATTCCAAATTGGCTGGATTATAGTGCGATCAGTGGTCTTTCGCGGGAGATGCGAGAGAAGCTGGAGCGGGTGGGTCCAATGACCATCGGCCAGGCCAGCCGCATCTCCGGGGTGACCCCGGCAGCGTTGGGGCTGGTTCATGTATCGATTCGGCTGCAAGCGGCGCGACGAGAGCGGGCGGAGTGATTCTTCAGGCTGCGCAATCCTGCGGCAGCTCGCGCAGTTGGAATTGTTGCATCATGCTTTCCAGAGTGTTGGCCGTCTCCAGCAGTTGGCCGGTTGCTGCCAGCACTTGCTCGGTGCCCTGGGCGTTGTCTTTTGCACTGGCTTCCATCGCGCACATGGTCTCGCTCACCGCTTGCGCCTGAAGGGCCTCTTGGTGAGCTGCCTGGTCAATCTGTCCCACGCGCTGCTCCACTTCCTGCACCATCCTGGAGATTTGACCAAATGTTCCTCCCAGGGAAGAGAGGGCCTGGGCGCTTTGGGTTGCCTGTTGGCTGGCGTTGAGAATGCCGCTGACTGCATCACTGGTTTCTTGCTCAATGCCGCTCACCAAATCGGCCACTTGGCGGGTGGCTTGAGCGGTGCGCTCGGCCAGGCTGCGCACTTCGCCCGCCACCACCGCGAAACCGCGCCCATGCTCTCCGGCGCGCGCCGCTTCGATGGATGCGTTGAGAGCCAGCAGATTGGTGCCTGAAGCAATCTCTCCAATCACCCCAACAATGCTTCCGATCTGCTTGGTTCGATCCTTGAGGTTGGTGATGTCGTTGGCGCTCTGTTGAGTCTGGTGGGAGAGTTGTTGAATTAAATGGACGGCAGCGGCAACCTGTTCATCGCCCTGGCGAGCGGCCACGGCGGCGGCGCGGGCGTGTTCGCTGGCTTCATCCGTGTGGCTCGATGTGCTGCCGATCTCGCGCGAAAGTTGAGCGATGGCGCTGGAGGCATTCACCGCACTCTCGCGCTGCTCGTTCATGCGGGCCACGGCGCTCTGCGAGATGGCGCGAATCTCTGCGGACTTGGCCGTCGTTGCCTCTGAACTATCGCGCACCTGCAAGAGCGCAGGCCGCAGTCGCAGAACAAACTGGTTGAAGCTGGCCGCCAGTGCGCCAATCTCGTCTTCGTGATCGGCTTTGATCAGCATATTCAGATCCGCATTGTCCAAACGGTCTGTCAGGTCGCGCACCGGGCGCAAAACCAGCCGCTGTAGCAAAATAAAGAGCAGAATCAGAATCAACCCAACCAGAACAACTGTCTCAAAGATCATAACGGCCATCATCTTCAGTACACGCTGCGATGCGTCCCTCTCCGGATAGGCGGTCAGCACCGTATAGCCCCAGACTGGATAGCTCTCCTCATGCATCACCCAGCCTTGAGGCTGCTTGCGCAAGGCATCCAGTTTTTCTGAGTCAATGCGCGCTCCGTGATAGAGAGCCACGCCGGAAGGTTTGATCAGCGCCACAAATCCGTCTTCCAGAATGGTGGCGCCTTCGATGCTTTTACCCAGCTCTGAGATCGAATCCAGCCGGTAACCAGTGTACCAGGCACCAGCCAGTTTGCCATCCGCGTCCAGCATCGGCACGTAGCTGGTGGTGTAGGGCGAGCCCAAAATCTCCACCACGCCGACGAAGGGTTGCCCTTGGCGGAGAGCCGCAAAGGCCTTGCCCTTGGAATCAAGGAGCGTACCCACGGCGCGCGATCCGTCCGGCTTCAAGACGTTGGTAGTTACGCGAACAAAGTTGCTTCCATCCCACACAAAGAGTGTGGCTGTTCCGCCGGCCAGTTCCTTGACCCTGTCCACCAAGGCAAAATTCAAGGCCTGTGATTCGCTGCCCAAATACAGATTGGGCACGATCTTGCCGGCCACGGTGGTTGTACCCTTCAGCGACGGAGCACCCAGCCGCTTCCCTTGTTCTTGAAGGATGCGCATCCCGGTCTCCACTTGCGCGCGTGAGAGCTTGTCAATCACCGCAATGCGTCCCAGGACATTGGCGGATTCACGTCCCGCCTCTTGTTCTGCCTCGCGACTAATCCGCGCGGAGAAGTAATACCAGGTAAAGGCTCCAAAGATACAACACAAGACGGAGACCAGCAGGAGCATTGAAACGACGACACGCATGATAAGTGAAGTGTGTTTCACCAGGACAACCTCCGTCGTCCTAGCGGCGCTGAATCTTTAGGTAGACTCTGATGGATGGCCCGGCTGAGACGCTCAAAAAGATTATCGGCTGACAAGAACAGAGCATGAGGGGCAGGAAGCTGCAACCTAACGCGGGCCGGCGAACACAAAGTTTAAAGATGGGTGAGCTTCTTGCGTAACCGCCGAACCTGCATAGACAGGCCTCATTCTGCCGCTCTACTTATCCTTGTCACCCTTGCCGAAGAGCAAAGGGAAGTGAAAGGGCATATCGGCGGTAGACCTCTTGGACTTTCCGTTGGGTTCTTCGGGAAGGCGGGTGCGCTGGGAACTGATACACATCCAGCCGCCGCGCGCATGACCATAAATATGGGTAAAAACGCCTTTCTCCTCGACGGGCGCGATGCCGCCGGGCTTGCGATGAAGGATATAGGTGCCGTAGGCCACCGCCGTGTCGCCCATCATGCGGACAGTAATTACCTTCTGTTCAAGGTGAAGGGTCTTGTCATCGCCGGTGATCAGCAGGGCCAGTTGCTGATTGCGCGTGGTAATGTCGCCGCCGGCGGAAACATCAACGAACAAGGGCGAAAGCACCAACTCCAGGGCATACTGATCGCGCTGATTGATGGCGTTGTCCCAGGCGTCCTCAAGCTTCTGGAACTGCTGAACCTCGGTAATATCCGTGGAGGCGACAGCAATTGGCGCGGAGGCCGGATTCTGCGCAACAACAGGCAAAGACAAGAGCAGGAATGCAAAACAAAAAGTTGCAAAACGGATCTTAGGCACAATGAACTCCACTTCAGAGGACCACGGTCATAGATCAGAGGCAGCAAATGCTGTTTTGCGTTTTCGGCTTGATTCGGGAAGATTCTGATCCTTGATCCCTGATCCCTGTGACGATCATAACTCTTGGACTTGGCAGGCGCGCATTAGAAAGCGTGAATAAGAAGCAACAAAAACATCAGGTCAGCGTTTGCAGCCGCTCCGGCTCATGCAGCGTGATGAGAGAATCCTCGATGGAGATCCAGCCTTCCTTGCGGAACTGACCCAGGGTGCGGGTGACGGTTTCGCGGGTAGTCGAGGCCATGGAGGCCATCTCCTCATGGGTCAGCAGCAGCGGAAAGCGGTAGCCGCCACCATTCAGATGCTCGCCGATCTGGTGTGCCAATTCAAGCAGCAGACGCCCCAGGCGGGCGGCGACGGTCTCGGCCAGCGCGATGCGGCAGGCATCCTGCAAGGCGAAGCGATACTCCTGGCAGATGCATTGGACGGCGCGCATCTGCGCCTCCTTGTGGCTGCGCAAAAATGCGAGAAAGTTCTCGCGCTCGACCGGACGCAACTGCGCAGCGGTCAATGTCTCCGCGGAGACCTCGTAGAGGCCGTGCGAAAGAACCGCGTAGAGGCCAAGCATGGAGCCGGGGCCAGCCACTCGGACAATCATTTGCCGGTCCTTGTGCGGCCCGGCGGTGAGTTTGAGATAGCCGCCGCAGATCATGTAAAGGCAGCTCGCATCCTCTCCTTGAGAGAAAAGATGAGACTGCGCAGGCAAGGAGATGGTGCTCGTGACCAGCTCAAGATCGGCCAGAACGGCACTGCCCAAAGAGCAGAACCAGCCAGGACGGCGATTGCCGCAGACCGCGCACCCCACCGGAACCTGGCGAGAGATGTGCTTTTGTCGCGGTTGCGCTGCTACCGAGTTCCCTGTCTCCGACATAGTTGTTTCCCGTCCGCCACTGGCTAGTCCCTCCCAATCACCGGGGCCTCGAACGCCTATGCGCGGGCCGGTCCCAGGAAAGAAGGAGAAGAGCGCTGCGTGCCTCCAGGGAAGAAAGTCTTGCCTGAAAAGAGTTTGCCGGAGCAGGAGCGGCATTGGATGTGATGGGCCTCACGTGCCTGCATAGTCCAGTACCCGGAATCCATGACCACGCCGATTCAAAATCTCCCGGCACATTTTCTTCCATTCAACTTGCCGCCACCCGGCAGACCGAAGTTGAAGTGCATATCACTTTAAAGCTGGAAACCAACGGCTCTATCAGTGTACAAATGGAGTGTGATGTGCGTCACCGCAACAAAGATGACGAACCCGTAATCTTCCGGTCATGAAGTGATGCTCCGCACAGCGCAGCCTTTGTGGAAGCAAGACCGGAATTCCTTCCATCGATGCGTAATTCCCATGAAGGGAAATTGTCGCAATTAATTGATGGAGGCGGTAAGATTGTTGAACAAAGCTGCTATAAGAGCATCCAAGGCGGTATTTTCATGTTCAGAGAAGAGCCTGTAATCCGTGCGGTTCCGGGAAAGAGACCGGTGCTGCAAGCCTGTTTTATGTTGCTGGTGTGTGTGGGCGTGCTGTGCGTCCCGGCACTGAGAGCCCAGGCGCCGGGAGATCAACCCGCGGCTCCTGCCAAGGAGGCGGCGCCCGCCCTGCCTTCGGATTTTGTCGGATCCGAGACTTGCGCCACCTGCCATGAAGAAGTGGCCAAAAAGTTTGACACCAACCCGCACACCAAGATGGCCCTGTTGCACGGCAGCAAAGGCGTGACCTGCGAGAACTGCCACGGCGCGGGCAAGGCCCATGTGGAGGGCGGCGGCGACATCACAAAGATCTTCAACCCCGCCAAGGCCTCGGCCAAAGAGGTGGACGCCAAGTGCCAGGGCTGCCACGCGGGAACCCATCCCGACTTTGATCGTTCTCCGCACGCCAAGGCGAATGTGAGCTGCATCGGCTGCCATAGCATTCATGCCGGCGGCGGTCAGGAGCATCTGCTCAAGGCCGAAGAGCCCAAGCTCTGCTTCCAGTGCCATAACGACGTGAAGCCGGCCTTTGCCATGCCCTTCCACCACAAGGTGAATGAAGGACTGATTACCTGCAATGACTGCCATGATGTGCACGGCACCTTCGGGAAAAACAACGTGAAGTCGACGGCCGACCAGAACGCGGTCTGCACCAAGTGCCACACGGAGACCCGTGGACCATTTGTGTATGAGCACGCGGCGGTCAAGGCGGAGGGTTGCCTGGGATGCCACACACCGCATGGATCGCAGAATGCTCGGCTGCTCAATTCGCCAAGCATCAATACGTTGTGCAATCAGTGCCACAGCCCTGTCGCGGCGGGCACGGTTCACGGCATGAACGCAGGGTCGGCCGAGCTGAACCCCTGCATCAGCTGCCACACCTACATTCATGGATCCAACATGAATCAGGCGTTTCTCAGGTAAATGTTCTGGAGTCTGGCCGCACCCTCGGATCGCCTCGCGGGTCGCGGCCTGCTTCCGGTGCGGGATGGGCAAAGACCAAAGGGTTTTGATGTGAATCAAAGCGCGTTTTTTTTTGAAGTGAGGCTTCCTATGACGAAGATAAGCTGTTTTTCAAGGCTGTCCAATCAACAGCTCTCTCCCGCAATGATCCGGCGCGCAGCCGGAAGCGTTGCCGTCGCTCTTTTTCTGACGATGACAGGCATAGCCGCCGCCCAGCTTCCAGCGCCGGGTGACAAGATGGCCGTTCCGGAAGGATACACGGCCCATCAGACGGTGGATGTTGGCGGGCACGTCGTTGGCCTCTCCGGCAGTGGAGCCATGTACGACACGCTGGTCAACACGCAATCCGGGCCGCGCGTGCTCGGCGAAACCTTTGAACTGCGCGCGTTGCCGGGCAACACGCACTCCCTGGTCGATTCACTGCACGCGGTCGGCAACGGCTTTGGCGGCGATCCGAACACCTTTGCCCGTTTGAGCTTCGAGAAGGGCAAGCTCTATGAATTTTCCGGCGTCTTCCGCCGTGATCGGCAGTACTTTGACTACGACCTGCTGGGCAACCCGAATATTCCCGGCGGGCAGACAATCGCCGTCGGACCGGCTGCCACGCCGGGCACTCCGCTTGCCTGGCCGCAGGTCTTGCAGTCGACGGTGATGTTCAACACCGTGCGCCGCATGACCGACACCGATCTGACCCTCCTGCCACTCTCCAAGGTGACCTTTCATCTGGCGTATGCGCAAAACATCTTCCAGGGGCCGAGCCTGAGTCCCAGCGGTTACCAATTCGCCACCGGCACAGCGATCCTCGAAGAATTCCAGCGCAACAGCACCGACGACTTTACGGGCGGAATCGATTGGAAGCCCGTGCGTGGCACCAAGCTGACCTTTGAAGAGCAGATCACCCACTACAAGGCCGATTCGTACTTCACTCTGAATCCCGGCGCAATGATTGCGCAGGAGGCGGATGGAACGCCTGTGGCGCTGAACAACTATGACAGCCTGACGCCTCTCAAAGATTCCTGCGACACCTATGCGCTGGGCACGAGTCCGGCTTTCACGGCCTCGGAGAACGGCAGCGCGGCGCCGGTCATCAGCCCGTACTGTTCGGCGGTGACCAACTACCTGCGCTCCCAGCCGACGCGCATTCTGACCCCCACCGAGAGCCTCCGCCTGCAAAGCTCAAGCATCCGCAATCTCGCCATGAACGGAGATATTCGCTATACAAAAGCGAATATGAACCTGCCCAACTACTACGACAGCTACCAGGGGCTGAGTGAGACGGCTGTCAAGGCCACCGGCACCACGCCGGCGGGCTACTATGGCGTCCGTTCGCTTACCTATACCGGCGCGGCGAGCGCCCAGCGCCGGGTTGTGGCGGCCGACTGGGGCATCGTCTGGAAGGCTTCCAGCAACGTCAGCCTCTCCGACCAACTGGAGTTCTCCAATGTTCACCAACCGGGCACGGCTGATATCTTGACCGGAACCACTTTGAAGACTCTAACCGACACGGCTGCTTCCTTCGGCAACGCCAGCATCAATACACCGACGCTAATCAGTGTGTCCGCGGCGACGGGTGCCTCCTCCTTTGAAGGCAGCCCTGCTGTCGGCACGCCGCTGGCGGGCTACTTTGGCCAGAAGTTCTTTACCAATAACCTGACCGGAAGCTGGGAGATCACGCCGCGTAGTTCGCTCTCGCTCACCTATCGTTACGGAACCCACAGCATCGTGCAGGGCGCGGCCACCGGTGCGTCCAGCTCCGTGGTCACCATCAACGAAAACGGAGTGATTCTGAACGCCGCCTTCCGCCCCGTGCCCAATTGGAGCATCAACGGCTCGGCCGAGGCGCTCTATGCCGACAATGCCTTCACTCCGGTTGGCCCGCGTCAGACCCGGCACTATCGGGTGCACACGCTCTACCGGCCAAAGACTTGGGCAACGGTATCCGCTGCCTATAACGATCTGGAGCGGCACAACAATACCAACAACACGGGCACGGCACCCATCGACGGCCCGCTCAATCACATCGATTACAGCCGAGTTGGAAGCCTGAGCGCGGATTTCTCGCCCAATGAACATTATGGGCTGGACTTCAGTTACTCCTACAGCGATGTCTACACGGCGACCAACATCTGTTATCTGAACGGTTCGCCGAACACCGGGTCGAACACATTTTTGCCCGGCGCCGTTCCCTCGGCCACGGCGACACTCTGCCCCGGCGTCTTTGCCCGCGGTTCGACGACGGTGCTCTCGTCCTGGTCTGCGCGGGACTTCACCGATGCTCCCACACAGTATCTGTCTGCGGCGGTCGTCCTTTCGCCCAATGACAAGATTCACTCCAGCATCGGCTATCGCATCAGCGATGTGAGCGGAACCCGCTTCTTCAGCGATGCGCGTGACGTAAACGGTTCGCTGGTCTCCAAGTATCAGTCGCCCTTTTTGAGCTTGGCTTGGACTGTTCATCGCGGCTGGATTTGGAAGGCGGAGTACAACTACTTCGGCTACGGCGAGGGCGGCCCGTCCGGTTCGCCCTACTGCAGTACGGCAACCTCCGTGGCGGGTGAGGCATCGATTGTTCCTTGCAACTCTTCCACCTTGACGGGTCCAACAGGCCTGACGGAAACCTCCGCCGGCCTGACTGCTCCCAGAAACTTTCACGCCAATGACCTTACCCTTTCCATGCACTACGAGTTTTAGAGATGCCGGTGTTTGAGTCACTGAGGGGAGGGCGGGCGCGGTTTGTGGCCAGTCCTCCACTCTTTTCTGATCGATGATTTTCCTGAATTGCAACCGGTTTGGGAGTTTGGTGGAATCGGAACGGCAAATGAATTTTCTGGTGGGAGATTTACTGAAAGCATTCAATTTACAGGGAGACTGGCCGAAGAAAGGCTTGGAGGTCTCTTTATGGTCAAGGTTCTTCGATGTGCATTGATTCTGGCCGCGCTGATCTTTTCAGCACGCGCTCTGTGCTCGGCCCAAAGCTCCGGGGAAGCGATCTACAAGTCCAAGTGCCTGAACTGCCATGGCACCACGGGATTGGCAAATTCTGGAATTGGCAAGCTGATGAAGGTGAAGCCGGTGAATGATCCAGATGTGTTGAAGATGTCGGAAAAGGAAATGGTTGCCGCCGTCAGGAACGGTATGGGCAAGATGCAGGCCTACAAGGACAGCCTTTCGGAGGCCGAAATCAAGGAGTCGGTGGATTATTTCCGCACGTTCATTAAATAGGATAGAATCGGCGCAGTTTCTGATTCTTCTCGGTTGGCGCGAAAAGGTGTCGGCGGCCGATCGGTTCGGTCTCCGGCAGATGATTGTCGCGGAATAGGTTCAGGAAGAGATTCGGAAGGGCTTACACTACAGCCTGACCGATGGAAGCCAAAGGAGAATAGCGGTGACAAAGACGATTCAATCCAAAGTGGTGCTGACCCTGGCAATTTTGCTTTCCAGCGCCGTGTGCTTTGCCCAATCAGGCGGTGAAGCGATCTACAAAGCCAAGTGTGCCGGTTGTCATGGCGCCACTGGAACTCCCAGCGCCGGGATGGCGAAGATGGGCGTCAAGCCAGTATCTGATCCGGCGATCAAAGCGCTTACCGCAGCTCAGGAAGCGACTGCTGTCAAGAGCGGCAAGGGCAAGATGCACCCCGTTGCCGGGCTGACCGACGCGCAGATCAAGGACGTTGTGGCTTTCTATCGCGGCTTGAAGTAGCAGCAGACTAAAGAGATGCGGAGTTAGCGGTGACCGCCGCGCTGCGTGCGCGTGAGCCCCGTTAACTCCGCTCGTGCCGTTTTTCAATGGGGGATCGTAGTGCCGTTTATTCAAAGATTTCGTGAAGATTGGGTTCGTCCTGCGCTCTTCTTTGGTAATAATCCCATCAGTCTTGCCGGCGGAGCGATTACCACTGCCTCCGGCGTGACCATGGTCGCTTATTGGCTGGTACAGTTCTTCGGCCGCTTCAACGATAACCCTTATCTTGGCATCATCTTCTTCCTGCTGCTGCCGGCTCTCTTTGTCCTGGGGTTGCTGTTGATTCCCGTGGGCCTTCTTTTGCGCCGCAGAAAGCTGCAAAAAGCCGGCCAGATTCCCGCCGCATTTCCTAAAATCGACTTCAACGAACCCGTCTTCCGTCATGGACTGGACATTGTTCTAGTCACCACGATTGTCAATCTGCTGATCGTGGCCATGGCTAGCTATCGCGGCGCGGCATACATGGATTCGCCGCAGTTTTGCGGGCAAAGCTGCCATGTGATGCACCCTGAATACGCGGCCTACCAGATCTCCGCGCACTCCCATGTGGCCTGCGTGGATTGCCACATCGGCTCTGGAGCACAGGCGTATTTCTCCGCCAAAGTGAACGGAACCAAGCAGTTGATTGAGGTCAGCTTCCACCCGATCGCCGGAATCGCTCCCAAGATGATTCCTGACTATCCCACGCCCATCGAGTCGCCGGTGCGCAACCTGCGCCCGGCGCGCGAGATCTGTGAGGGCTGCCACACCCCGGCCCGCTTTATCGGCGAAAAGCTGCTGGTCAAATCCAGCTTTGCCGACGACGAAAAGAACACCGAGACGCAGTCCGTGGTTGTGCTGCACCTGGGCGGGCGCGACTCGCTCTCGCACCTTACCGGCATTCACGGCGTTCACCTGGGGCACATCGAGTACGTGGCCACGGACTCAACCCGCACCACCATTCCATGGGTTCAAAAACGCAATCCGGACGGCTCGGAGACGGTCTTCACCACCTTGCCGGCGGGTAGCGCGGCTCCGGCTGGCGAGCGCCGGGTGATGGATTGCATTGACTGCCACAACCGCGCCGCGCACACCTTTGTCACCGCCGAAGACGCCATCAACCGCGCCATGGCCGAGGGTGCCATCTCGCCCGATCTGCCCTGGGTTCACAAAGAGGGCCTGGTGTTGCTCAAGGCCAGTTACGGCAGCCAGGATGAGGCGCGCGAGAAGATTCCAGCCGCGCTCGATGCCTTCTATCGCAACGGGCATCCTGAGGTGCTGGCCTCGAAAGCAGCGCTGGTCAAGGCCGCCGGCGAACAACTGGTCACACTGTACAGCCAGAATGTATTTCCAAGCATGAAAGTGACTTGGGGCACGCATCCCAACCACATCGGCCATATGAACTATCCCGGCTGCTGGCGCTGCCACGACGGAAGTCATGCGGCCCAGGACGGAACGGCCATCACGCAGGATTGCTCGGCCTGCCATAACCTGCTGGCGCAGGATGAACCCAAGCCCAAGGTGCTCTCCGATTTGGGGATACAGTAGGAAGGCTCAAAGCGGATTGATTTTGAAATGCGTTTGGAGAGCGTGAAGCCGAAGCGCCGTCCCTTACGGGACTCCGAGCTCTCTGGTGGGGCCAGCGACCCCACCGTTGAAACGGTGGGCTAATCACCAATGCGCCTACGGCGCGAGTGCTTCAACAGCAACCCCACCGTTGAGACGATGGATGAATGGCCTATGCGCCTACGGCGCGAGTGCTGCAATAACAACCACACAGTTGAGACAGTGGACGAATGACCTATGCGCCTACCGCGCAAGTAATTCAATAGCGACCCCACCGTTGAAACGGTGGGCTAATTACCAATGCGCCTACGGCGCGAGTGCTTCAATAGAGCCGGCAACCCCACCGCCTTGCCTCAAGCGTTATTCATGCCGGTTGACCTTCCGCAACAGCAGTACCAGCGGAATGCACGCAAAGGCCATTGCCGCAATCAGGCGGAAGTTATCTGCATAAGCCAGCAGCGCCGCCTGCTGCATCACGCTGCGGTAGAGCACCCCCAGAGCCTTTTGTTGCGCGGTGAACCGATCTGCTCCCTGCAGGAAAAGGTAGCCTTGCAGGCCACGCGCCATCCCGTGAGCCATGGGATTCCCAGCGCCGGCATTGGCTCCCAGATAGGATTGATGCGCCTGCGCACCGCGCACCAGCATGGCCATGACGGCGGCAATGCCGATCGAGCCGCCCACATTGCGCATCAGGTTATAAATGCCCGTGCCGTTGCCGATCTCCTGCTTGTGCAATCGGCTCAGCGTCACAGTGGTCAGCGGAACAAAGATAAAGCCCATGGCAAAGCCGTTGAGAATGTTGGGGATGATGATAGTAGACATTCCGATCTGCAGATTGATGCCGCTCAGCATCCAGGTTGAAGCGCCCAGCAGTCCAAAGCCAAAGGCCATCAGCAGGCGTGCGTCCACTTTGCGCACCAGCACGCCGACAACCATCATGGAAGCCATGGCTCCGAGGCCTCGCGGACTGACCGACAAGCCGCTTTGCAGAGCGGAATAACCCATCATGGTTTGCAAAAAAAGCGGCAGCATGGCGGTTGCGCCATAGAGAACAAAGCCGTAAATGCAGGTAATCAGCGTTCCCATGGCGAAGTTGTGATCGCGGAAGATGCGCAACTGCACAATGGGCTCGTGATTGGTCAGCTCGCGGAAGATAAAGGCAACCAGCGCCAGCGTGGAGACGGCGGCCGTCCAGCAGATCCACGTTGATCCAAACCAGTCGGCCTCCTGGCCCTTGTCCAGCACCAGTTGCAACGTGCCCAGCCAAAGCGCCATCAAGCCAAAGCCGAGATAGTCGATAGCCCCCTTGAATTTGTGTCGCAGATAGGGCGGGTCAACCACGTAGAGGTTAACCATGAAAAGAGCAAGAATGCCGATCGGCAGATTGATGTAAAAGATCCAGCGCCAACTGTAGCTGTCGGTGATCCATCCGCCCAGCGTGGGGCCGATGATCGGAGCGACGATGACGCCGACGCCATAGACGGCCATCGCCGTGCCGTGCTGGCGGGGCGGAAAGCTTTCCAGCAGGATCGACTGCGCCAGCGGCTGCATTCCGCCGCCGCCCACGCCCTGCAAAACCCGCGCCACAATCAGCATCGGCATATTGATGGAGATACCGCAGAGCAGCGAAGCCAGAGTGAAGAGCAGAATGGAAAACAGCAGCAGCCGCGTGCGGCCAATGCGCCGCGCAATCCAGCCCGAGGCCGGCAGCATAATGGCGTTGGCCACCAGATAACTGGTTAGAACCCAGGTGGATTCGTCGGTGGATGCGGAAAGATTGCCGGCGATATGCGGCAGCGCGACGTTGGCCACCGAAGAGTCCAGCACCACCATGAATGTTGCCAGCATCACCGAGGCGGCAATCAGCCATGGATTTACCGCAGGCTTCCAGTCGCGATGTTCGTCCTGCTTCGGATCGATCGTATTGCTGGCGGTGCTCATCCGGCTCTCTCGTACAGTCTCGTTCAGTGCTTTCGAGGCTTGGCTGCCGGGGTTCGCATTCACATCTCCGCCGCGCAATCTCTACTACCATTATGCGCGTCTGAGTGGTGTCGCGTAGTGCGGAAGATCACCCCTTGGATAGGAAGCCGTCCGTCTCGTGCTGCATCCTTCAGCTCATACAATATTCCCAGCCTCTGTTCGTCTTCATAAACAGGTGGATGAGAGTTTGAAAATCTCTTCGATGATCGAGCAGGACCTGCGCATCTCCGAAGTCATTGCGGAGGAAGGCGCGCGGCTGCGCAACTTCATTCGCAAGCGCGTGCCCTTTGAAGCCGACGTTGAAGATCTGCTCCAGGAGGTGCTCTTTGAACTGGTGCGAACCAATCGCCTGCTGATGCCGGTTGAGTATGTAACCGGCTGGCTCTATACCGTGGCGCGCAATCGCATCACCGATCTCTTCCGCAAGAAGAGGCCGGTGAATTTTACCGACGTGGCCTTCGAGAACGAGGAAGCGGAACTGCTCGATTTCGAGGCGTTGTTAGTCTCGCCCGATGCTGGACCGGAAGAGCTTTATCTGCACAAGCTGCTCCTGGATGAGTTGGAGTCCGCGCTGGCCGATCTGCCCGAAGAGCAGCGCGATGTCTTTGTCGCGCATGAAATCGAGGGGTCCAGCTTCAAGGAGATGGCAGCGGAAACAGGCATCAGCATCAACACTCTGCTCGCGCGCAAGCGATACGCGGTGCTGCATCTGCGGGATCGTTTGCAAATCATTCACGATGATTTTTTGAGGAAATGAGGAATCAACATGAGAAACGAATGGGTCAAGAGAAACAAGTGGATTTATGCGGCAGGCCCGCTGGCGCTGGCACTCTTTGTCTGGATCGGCGGCGAGGTGGTCATGCATTTGTGGAACTGGCTGCTGCCCATGCTCTTTGGCGTGAGCACGATTACCTTCTGGCAGGCGCTTGGCCTCGTGCTTCTGAGCCGGATTCTCTTTGGGCGCTGGGGGCACGGCCGCCATCGCGGCGGGTGGCATCACTTTCACGATGACCGATGGAAGTCGATGACCCCGGAAGAGCGGGAAAAATTCCGCCGCGAGATGCGCGCCCGCTGGTGGGGCAGAGATCCGGACGCTGACACCGGCGACCCAACAAGATCGTGAAGAGAAACACAGCGGCGCGGGAACTAATTCCGCGCCGCTGCGTATTCAGTGCAAGGCATTCTTGTGCTCTCATCGAGCCGTTCTCACGGCTGCATGAAATGGAGCAAGATGAATCTTGGAAAGTTGAAGGAATGGGTCGCACAATCTTCTCCGGCACTGAAGGCGCGGCTTACCGGAGTCCTGTACCTGATCAACGGAACGGCGTACAGCAAGTCTGACAGCTTGGTGCATGGCAAGATTCTGGTCAAAGATGATGCCGCGGCCACCGCGCACAACATCCTGACGAATGGAAGTCTGTTGCAGTTCTCCTACGCCTACGAGCTGATTGCGACCTTCACCTATATTGCCGTGACCTTCATGCTCTATGAGCTATTAAAGCCTGTGAACAAAAGCGTCTCCTTGCTGGCGGCGCTTTTCAGCATGACCGGATGCATCCTTATGGCCGTCGGCTGCTTCTTTACCATCGCTCCGCTGACGATCCTGGGTGGCGCTCCATACCTGAGCGTCTTCTCAGCGGCGCAGTTGCAATCGATGGCCCTGCTGTCTCTCAATTTGAATGCGGTTATCTTCGCAATATCATTTGTCTTCTTCGGGTGTTACTGCATTCTGATCGGCTCACTGATTCTCCGGTCAAAGTTCATGCCGCGCATCATCGGCGCATTTTTAATCATCGCCGGATCCACTTATCTGCTTTATCTGTCGCCACAATTCGCGGCCAATCTCTTCTCTCATGTGGTGATGCCGGCAGGAATGCTCGGCGAAGGCTCGCTGATTTTGTGGCTGCTGATCTTCGGCGTGAACTCGCAGCGATGGAGGGAGCAGGCTGGTGCGGCCCAAGAAGCATGAGCGCAACGAATCACAACCAGAGGGAGATTGAAATGACAATCGCTGAAGATGAAAGAACACAAATCAGGTACGCGCGGCTTGCGGGCTTCCTATATCTCTTCCTTATCGCAGTCTATTTATTGGGTGTAACAATAACCGGTCGATTTGAAGTTCCCGGAAATATTGCGGAGACCGCGCATCGCATACTGGAAAATGAGCTGCTCTTCCGGTTTGGACTGGCCTTGGGATCGATCAACGCTTTGGGTGCTGTGCTTTTGGCCGTAAGCCTTTATGTGACTCTCCGAGTAGTTGACAAGAATCTGGCGCTGCTGGCATTGGCGTTTGAGTTGGTTTACGCAGCGGCGGGTGCTGCTTTGGATCTGATCGATTACGCCTTCCTGAAGCAACAGATGGACGCATATTCTTCCGGCATCCTGGACGTGAAGCAATTGCAGGCTATTGCGGATCTGCATTCGTTCCTGCAATCCGCGGCGATGAACCTTGTTGTCATCCTGTATGGCGCGGGGTCCATTCTCTTTTTCTATCTTTTTCTTAAAGCAAAAAACATCCCGCGCATTCTGGCAGCATTGGGACTATTCGGCTCAGTCCTGGTGCCGCTTACCGGCTTTGCATCCCTTATTCTTCCGCATCCATCCAAGCTGCTGCAACTCGGATGGCTGCCCATGTTTGTTGCGGAAGTTTCCGTTGGTTTGTGGCTGCTTTGCAAAGGAATAATACTTCCGAAGCAGGAAAGGTAATGTTATGAAAGCGATTGTCTACGAACAATACGGACCCCCCGAAGTCTTGCAATTCAAAGAGATTGCCAAGCCCGTGCCCGCGGACAATGAAGTGCTGATCAAAGTCCGCGCGGCCTCTGTCAATCCGCTCGATTGGCACTTCATGCGCGGCGATCCGTGGCCAATCCATCTGATGCTGGGGTTGTGGAAGCCGAAAAAGACGCAGCTAGGCGTGGATGCGTCCGGCGTGGTGGAAGGGATTGGCAAAAATGTAACTCAGTTCAAGCGGGGCGACAAAGTATTTGGAGGATGCAGTTGCGCATTTGCCGAGTATCTCTGCGCCAAAGAAGATCAGTTGGCTCTGAAGCCGGCCAGCCTTTCCTTCGAGCAGGCAGCGTCCGTTCCCTTGGCGGCGATTACTGCGCTACAGGGCCTGCGCGACAAGGGCCAAATCAAACCTGGGCAGAAGGTTCTGATTGAAGGCGCATCCGGCGGCGTGGGCACGTTTGCCATCCAGATAGCCAAAGCCTTCGGAGCGGAGGTCACGGCGGTGTGCAGCTCGCGGAATCTGGATCAAGCGCAATCTTTGGGCGCCGATCAAGTCATCGATTACACACGCGAGGATTTCACGCGTCGCGGCGAGCGCTACGATCTGATCTTCGGCGCGAATGCCAGCCATTCGATCTTTGCCTATCGCCGGGTGCTGAACCGCGGCGGAAGCTGCATCAAAGCCGGAGGCAAGGCGAGTCTCGCCGCAGTCCTTTTGGAATTATTGCTGTCGCTGATGCTGTCGTTGGTGAGCAGCAAGAAGGTTTATACCTATATTGCAAAGCTGAACAAGAAGGACCTGTTGCTGTTAAAGCAGTTTCTTGAAGACGGAAAGATTGTCTCTGTCATCGACCGGCATTACCCGCTCAGCGATACCGCGGAGGCCATCCGCTATTTGGAAGAAGGTCATGCGCAAGGGAAGGTTGTGCTGACCGCGTGAACACCCTCACGTTCATAGAACGTCGCGGCTTTCGTTCAGGCCGCGGTCGCAGCTTCCAGTTCTTGCTTCCCTTCGGCTACCATCAGCTCCATGAACTTCTCAGCGGAAACAGGGCGTCCGTACAGCCAACCCTGAGCAAGGATGGGCTGGTTGAAGGTCGCAAAGTAACTAGCCTGTATAGAAGTCTCAATGCCTTCCACGATTACCTTGAGATCCAGAGCCTCGGCCATCGCCAGAATCTGCGGAAGAATGGCCACCACCGCTGAATCCGTGCCGACAGCCTGCGTAAAGGATTTGTCGATCTTGATGGCATCCACCGAAAGTTCATGCAGATAAGCAAGGCTTGAATAACCCGTGCCGAAATCGTCAATATGTACACAATGCCCGCGCTGACGAAGGCTGTGAATCGTTTCAATGGCAACCTTGTTGCGGGCCGTCGAGCCCTCGGTGATCTCGATGACCAAACTGCTCGGTGCCACCGCGGCACGGTGAAGAGATTGATCCAGCAGAAGTAAAAACTCGGGATCGGCAAGATCGTCGGCCGCCACGTTAATGCATAGGCGGAAGTCGGGAAATTGGCGGAGAGTTTCACTGAAGTCGCGCAGTACGTGGCGCAGCACCAGCCGAGTAATCTCTCCAATAAAGCCATCTTGCTCGGCTATTTTTACGAAAATGTCCGGCGTGATGGTTTTCCCATCTTCGTTCACCCAGCGCACCAGAGCTTCCGATCCCACAATGCGCCCGCTGGGCAGATCGACAATAGGCTGATAAACCATATACAGCTTGTCTTTGCGAATCGCGCGCCGAAGCTGCTGCTCGATGCTCTTATTACGCCGGTAAAGCAGGGAGGATGCTAATCCCGATAGTGCGCCCAGCAGCGCGCAGACCGCAATGCACCCATTGAATCGGGCGCTGTTCACGGCAATGATCTCGGGCAAAGTGGTAAAAGTTGTAACACAGTTGAAAAAGCGGATGGAGCACCGGGTGACATAAAGTGTTTCGCCTTGGCGGTAGCGGCCTTCGCTGGTTGGGATTGCCATGCCGGCCAGTGGTTTCTCGCCAAGCAGAATTCCTGTTTTCAGGCTGGGAGCATCCGTCACCGTCTCAACATAGTGCATCGGCGCCATTTCCAGGTGCATCCTCATCAGCGGAGTGAAAACCACAAAGGAATCGCCCAGTTGCAAGGTCAGGACCGTCAGATCAGGGTTTCGATAGGGAGCAAGGTCTGTGTAGAAAACAGTTCCATCCTGCTGAATGTAATCCGGTTGGACCTGCGCGCCCGTCTCTGCAGGCCTGCCGAATGCCGCGGAACATTCGATCTTTCCGTTATGCATCCTGCCCGCATCTTTAAGAAAATCCGACTCGAAGATCAATGCGCGGAAATAGGCAATTTCGTCGCTTGAGCAACTTTTGCGGTCTGAGGCGCTTATGGCAGCCAGCACCGTCCGCAACTCGGCAGAAGATGCCTCTCCATCTGCCACCAGCCGGCTCGCATATTGATCCAGCTTGCTTTCGGTCACGCGAATTGCTATGGCGCGCGCCATCTGGTAGCCAAAGAAAATTCCGCAAGCTGTTGCAAAGATGGTGGCAGTCAGTGTCAATAAAAATCGCTGCTTGGATGAAGCCATAGTATCAATACCGATCCCAAAGAGTTGCAAATGTGTGTCGAGTAATCATGAACGATGCAATTGCATCGTCGGCGCCCGTTGGCTCCTGAAACCAGATTTACTCAATCTCCAATCAGCTTCTCTGGTCTGCATCCAGTCAGCCCAGGAACCTCTGCGACTGGCACAAGCATAATCTTCCCATCGGATCGGATGCGACGATCTTTACATACAAGTGAAAAAATTAACAATTCTCCCATTTCGGCAGAATATTTCTGAGCGGCTTCTCAGTCCATCCCACCTTTTGTCTCTGATCTATAAGTTTTATTCAATAACAGGAGAAACATTCTGAATTTGAATCGTTGAATGAATCTCTGAACAGGCTAATGTCTTGAAAGGGCGCAGCTTCAACCGTGTCGCAAATGGTTCAAAATAAAGCTTGGCCTCCAGCCACAGAGGGAATCATTGCCTGCGAAACCAGCTTGATTAGTGGCTCCTTAAAGCAGCTTGCCGGCTGCCAGATCTTTAATCAGTCCACGGTCGGCGGCCAGGAACTCATAATCGGCCAGGTCTTCCAGCTTTACCCAGCGCACCTGGTGGTAGATGCGGCTCTCAATTTCGCCGGAAAACTCCTCGACGGCGAAGAACTGCAAATCCACGGCGCCGCCGTGGCGATAGTTGTGGCGAACACGAGTGACGCGCTTGCCGATGCGCGCCTGAATTCCCAGCTCCTCGTCCAGTTCTCGCGCCAGCGCCTCTTCTGCGGTTTCACCGGCTTCGATCTTGCCGCCGGGAAACTCCCACAGCAGAGCCATTGGCTGATTGGGACGCCGTTGGCCAATCAAAATCTCTCCGCCGCGCACAATCAGCCCTGCTGAAACAAAGCGCAGAGCAGGACCGGCAGGCCGAGAATCAGGTTGCGGCTGAAGATCGTTCACTCCACTAGTGTAAACGCACCAATGGGTGGCGGGTTTTGTGGAGTGAATTATTCGCCCGCCACAGCCGCCTCAGCGTCCTTCGCCGCCGCCGGTCGAAAGCAGCCCCAACCGTGCCTCGCTGCCGCCGCAATCAGCGATGGCGAAGGATTCACGGGATACGCGCGGCGCGCCAGCTCCAACATGGCCAGGTCGTGAACCGAGTTGCCGAAGACCGCATCCGGATGCGCCAAGCCAATTCGCTTCAGCGCCACGGCCTTGCCCTCGCCGGTGGGCACGTCCACAAGTTCGCGGGTGATGAGGCCGTTGTCGATGCGCACTTCGGCAGACACCACGCGTTTTTCGGGAATTCCGAAGCCGCGCACGCCCTCGGAAACAACCCATTTATTGGTGGAGCTGACAGCCCAAAGTTCAACGCCGGCCTGATTGAGTTTGGCCAGCAGCGCGGCCATCTCGGCAAAGATGCGCGGCTCAACAAACTCTTGCACATAGCGCGCGGCGGCTGAGCGCAACTCCTCGTCGCGCTGGCCGGCATACATCTGCACCATCTCGCCGCAGATCTCCACTTCACTCACCTGCCCCGCCAGATAACCACGATACCGAGCGTTGATCCAATCCGTGACCTCCGGTGAAACCAGTCCCTCGGCCAGCGTCCAAACCATAAAGCCATTGCCGGAATCGCCGCCCCAGAGAGTTCCATCGCAATCAAAGACCGCGACCTTCGGCCCGCCGTCAAGAACCTGCTGCTCGAACTGCCGCGCGGTCCACTGCTGCACTTTAATCTCTTTGCCTGTCAAACTGTCCTCAGTCTTGGTAAAAATCTTCTCTGATTTCTATTTTCAGCCATAAGGCATGGATTTGCGCAATCTGTTTAAAAGAGCCCTCAAAAGACTGATAATGAGGGGGTTCTCCAGAGTTGTGTGACCAGACGGCGAGCAACGAGGATAGGCCGTGCCGCAGACACCTTTCGGATGGTTGGTCCGGCGGTATATGATGGCTGGTTGCAACTGGTAATCGTTTACCGAACTTGCCGGAATAGGAGATCGTATGTCTGAACCAAATGCAGAGAACCGCACCAAGCTCAGCCGCCGCGAGGCTTTGCTGATGGCCGCCGTGGGCGGAGCGGGGGTCGCGCTGGCGCCTGCCGTGGCCGCCATGGACAACACCAAAACCGCCGTCCACCAACAGGAGCCGGGCAACTGTACCACGCCAAAATCGGCCGTGGCCAACACCAAGTACGGCAAGGTGCGCGGCTTTGTCGACGGCGGTGTTTTGACCTTCAAGGGCGTTCCCTACGGTCAGGATACGGGCGGCGCAAATCGCTGGCTGCCGGCCAAGGAACCCAAACCGTGGGAGGGCGAGTACCCCGCGCTGATCTATGGCCCAAACTGCCCCCAGCATCTGCATGACTTCACGGCCATCGAGCAGTCCTTTCTGCAAGATTGGGACGACGGCTACATGAGCGAAGATATGCTCAAGTTGAACATCTGGACCCCCTCGCTCACCGGCAAGCGCCCCGTCATGGTCTACTTCCACGGCGGCGGTTTCAGCTTCGGCTCCTCCTACGAACTTCCCTCGCACGAAGGCGCGCAGATGGCTCGCCATCATGACGTGGTGCAGGTCTCGGTCAATCATCGCCTCAACGTGCTCGGCTTTCTGGATCTCTCAGAGATCGGCGGCCCGGCCTACGCTGATTCGGTCAACGTCGGCATGACAGATCTGGTTGCTTCCTTGCGCTGGGTTCACGACAATATCGCCAACTTTGGTGGCGATCCTGATTGCGTGATGATCTACGGCCAGTCCGGCGGCGGCTCCAAGGTGACGACACTCATGGGTATGCCTTCGGCGGCAGGACTCTTCCATCGTGCCTCGGTGCAATCGGGCGGCGGGGGAAACCCTCCCAGCGCCGAGCAATCCAAGGCGCTGGCCAGGCAGGTGATGATCGAACTGGGCCTCCAGCCCAATGACATTGCCAGCCTGCAAAAGATGGACTGGGCCAAGCTCAACGCCGCGGGCAATGCGGCGGTTGCCAAGATCAACCCGCCGATGAAGCCTGGGATGGGACCATTCTCTGCCCCAGGCCAGCTGCCGCGCGTCGGCTTTGGACCTACGCTGGATGGCAGAACCATCACCGTGCGTTCCTTCAATGAGGCCGCGCCGGAGATCTCGAAAAATATACCCATGCTTCTGGGCTCGGTCAGCGAAGAAGGCAACACGATGCGTTCCCATCCCACCGAGGCCGAGTGGGTGGCCTCGCTTGCCCGCTTCTACGGCGACGCAAAAGCGGCCGCCATCTCCGCCGCGCTTAAGAAGGCGCATCCGGAAAAAAGCATTCGCACACTATCCTTTATGTGTGGCGGCGGAATGTTGAACGGCATCTCCATCCGCAACAACGTGGTGCGCATGGCCAATTTGAAGATTGCGCAGAAGGCCGCGCCCATCTACACCTACTACTTCACCTGGCAGTCGCCAATGCTGGAGGATGCCGGAGCATGGCACACCGCCGAGCTGGCCTTCTGCTTTGACAACACCAAGCGTTGCGAGCAGGGCACGGGCAACACACCCGAAGCGCAGGCGCTGGCCAAAAAGATGGCCACGGCCTGGGCCAACTTTGCCCGCACCGGCAACCCCAGCCAGCCCGGCCTGGCTTGGGAGCCAACCACCCCAGAGCGCTGCCAGACAATGGTCTGGGACAATCATTGCCGCATGGAGGACGATCCGGAGGGCGAGATCCGCAAGATTTTGCTCAGTTAGAATTTTTCTCTGGGCATACAGTGCAGCGTGGATCGGCAGGTCCACGCTGCTGCCATACGGACGGCGGAATGGCTACGGCTTGTCCGTGACGATTAACCACACAATAATCGATAGCCCGATGAGATACACCATGATTGGCGATCCGAAGGGATGTCCAGGAATCCACGCTGGAATCAGGCCTATTCTTATGCCGATATGTAAAACATAAAAAACTGTGATAAAAAGAACAGCGCAGATTTCCGCGCCAATCATGCGACTTCGCTTTCGGTTCTTGGAGGTAATGGGCGCGAAGGGATTGGTGGGGAGCGTGGCTTCCGGCTCGCGGAGGTTCCGACCGCAAGTGCCGCAACGAACCGCAGTTGGAAAGACATCGCTGCCGCACTGCGAGCAGTAGAGTGTGGGTTGTTCCGGCGGAAGGATCTCCGGCTCATCGACGCTCATCACGCGGAAAGAATAGCAGATGGAAGTGGAAGTTTGGCGTCCGGCACTACAATAAACTGGTATGCCTACCGCCGTTCGTTCGTACGCAAAGATCAATTTGGGCCTCGGAATCGGCGCGCCGCGCGCGGATGGTTTTCATGCGCTCTCGACCGTCTACCAAACGCTGGAAGTCTATGACGTGGTAACGGTTACGGCGCGACCGGCGGCTGTGACGACGCTGCGGCTTACCTCCAATGATGCGCGCGTGCCCACCGATAAGCGCAATACGGCCTGGAAGATGGTGGCGCTGGCGCTTGAGGCGCTAGGGGTTACCGCCGAGGTTGAAATCCATATTGAAAAGCGTTTGCCGGTGCAGGGCGGACTGGGAGCAGGATCGGCCAATGCCGTGGCGGCGCTGGTGGGGCTGGAGCGAGAGCTTGATCGATCCCCGGTCCCCGAAGGCGAGGGACCGGGGGCACCCAATGGATTAAAGTGGTCAACAAAACGGCTGGAGATTGCGGCGCGGGTTGGCTCGGATGTGCCTTTGTTTCTGATCGGTGGCGCGATTCTTGGGCTGGATCGAGGGCAGGAGGTTTACCCGCTGCCGGACTTTGAGCCGGTCTGGTGCGTGGTGGCTTTGCCGGAGGTTGGGGTGAGTACACCGCAGGCTTTTCGGGACTGGGATGCCCTTTGCGCCGAGGAGGGTTTGACCTCTGAGGCCAGTACATATAAACTAGAGCAGTTGAGCCGTGCCTATGCCAGCGCCTTTGCGGGAGGGAATCCGCAGGGTCGGCAGGGAGCAGGCTCCTCCGGTGTTCTTGCCCCAAATTATTCTGGCGAGAACCTGGCCGGACCACAAGAGTCCGCGCTTGTCCGCACCGGGATCACGAGCTGGATTGTGAACGACTTTGAACAAGTTGTCTTCCGCCAGCATCCTTCCCTTGCTGAAATCAAGCGTATTCTTGCGGCTTCGGATTCACCGGAGGCAGCCCTCCATGCCTCGCTGTCCGGGTCTGGTTCGGCTCTCTTTGGCTTGTATCGTAGCCAAGGAGATGCGGAAGCAGCGCGCGCGCGTTTGCTGGTGGCGGGAGTGAATAGTCTTTTGACTCGCACTCTGCCGCGTGAGAAGTACTGGCGCGAGATGCTTTTGGTTTGATCCGGCAGGAGTTGGGTGTATGGTATCCCACTCATTTCGCAAAGTACGCGAAATGAATGGGGCACGGAAGCCTTTGGTGGCACGGAAGCCTTCAGCGTTGCCGGAGAGCAGGTTTTTTGGGCGATCGTCTAATGGTAGGACAATGCCCTTTGGAGGCATTTGTCTAGGTTCGAATCCTAGTCGCCCAGCCAAAGTTCAGGGTTCAGGGAACAGGGATCAGGAACGGCATTTACTGACCCCTGATCCCTGACCCCTGACTATTAAAGAGGAAGCGTGACGGCATTGACGGAAGACAACCAGCAGGACGGCGGGCAGGCGGCGGCAAAAGAGGCTGCGCTATTAGCTGCCGAGGCGGCCAAAGCGAAGGACGGCAAACTGCCCCCCGAGCGCAAGCGCAGCCGCAGTCTGAGTGAAGACAAGCGCTTCAAGCTGATCAGCGGCACGGCCAACCGTCCGCTTTCCGAGGAGATTGGCCGCTATCTGGGAGTGAAGGTGGGCGAGGCCAAGCTGCAGCGCTTTGCCGACGGCGAGGTTTACTTTCAACTGCTGGAGAATGTTCGCGGCATCGACGTTTTCGTAGTGCAGCCGACTTGCTTTCCGGTAGATCAAAATCTCGTGGAACTGCTGGTAATGATCGATGCCTTGAAGCGGGCCTCGGCAGCGCGGATCACGGTGGTGGTCCCTTATTACGGATACGCGCGGCAGGATCGCAAAGACCGTTCCAGGGTGGCAATCAGCGCCCGGCTGGTGGCGGATCTGATCACCACGGCTGGTGCCAACCGCGCGCTGTTTGTCGACCTGCACGCGGCGCAGATTCAAGGATTTTTCAATATTCCCGTCGATCATCTGTATGCCAGCCCGGTGCTGGTGGGCTACTTCCGCGAACTGGCGTTGCCCAACCTGACGGTGGTTTCGCCGGACGCGGGGGGTGTAGAACGGGCACGCTTCTTCGCGCAAAAGGTGGGAGCGCCTCTGGCGATTGTGGACAAGCGCCGCACGGATATCAATGTCACCGAAGTGATGAACGTAATTGGCGACGTGAAGGGCCGTAGCTGCTTGATTCTGGACGACATTGTGGACACGGCCGGAACCCTGGTGAAGACCGTGGACGCGCTTTTTGACGCGGGGGCAGGCGCCGTTTATGCTGCCGCAAGTCATGCCGTGCTCTCGAATCCGGCGGTCGAGCGGATTGCGGCATCGCGCTTGGAGCAGTTGGTGGTGACCAATACCATTCCGTTGCGCGACAATGCGCAGAAGTTGGAAAAGATCAAAGTGCTTTCCATTGCCGGCCTGGTGGGCGCGGCCATCGAAAACATTCACATGGAGACCAGCGTGAGTACGCTGTTCTCGTAGGGGTCAGGGATCAGGGTTCAGGGATCAGTGACCGTTATCAGTAACCAATGCCAGTTGTCGCTGGATTGTAGGTAGTTAGGGTAAATGCTTTTATTGATCCCTGACCCCTGATCCCTGACCCCTGGCTTCACAAAGGGAGCGGACCGCAACTGGCCCGTGCCCGAATCAGAAACGAGAGATCGAATGCCTGAAGTCGTCGTAGCCAAGCCCCGCGTGGGCAAGTTTAACAAGAATGCCGCTCGCCGTGTGCGCGTTGCGGGCAAGATTCCCGCCGTTCTGTATGGTCCCGGCAGCGAGCCGGTAGCCGTCGAGGTGGACCCCAAGCAGATTTCCAAGATTCTCTTCTCAGAGACCGGTCACAACACGATCTTTGACGTGGAAGTCGTCGGCCAGAGCCTGGCCAAGGCGATGATCGTGGATTGGCAGCGTGAGCCGCTGAATGACAAGCTGATCCACATTGATCTAAAGCGCATTGCGCTGGACAAGACGCTGCGTGTCTTTGTGCGCGTCAAGCTGCTGGGCATTCCGGCTGGCGTAAAGAACTCCGGCGGCATTCTGGACCAGGTTCTGCGTGAAGTGGAGATCGAGTGCCTTCCTGCCGACATTCCCAGCCACATCGATGCGGATGTCAGCGAGTTGGAGTTGCACGGCGTGTTGCGCGTTGGCGGACTGCCGCACTCGGAGAAGATCAAGTACATCAACAACGAGGACGCGACGGTGGCGCACGTGGTTTCGATTCGTGAGGAAGCGCCTACGGCAGCCGAGACGGAAGCTGCTGCGTCCGCTGCTGCTGCGGCAGCCGAGCCTGAAGTTGCCAAGAAGGGCAAGCCGGAAGATGCAGCCAAAGCCGGCGATGCGGGCGCCAAGAAGCCCGCGGCAAAGAAGTAAGCCTTGGCGGATGAAAGCCAGTCCGGCGCGCGCGGCCCTTTCATTATCGTGGGGCTGGGCAATCCGGGTCCGGAGTATCTTTGGACCCCGCACAATGCGGGGTTCATGGCCATCGACCGCATCGCCCAGCAAGAAGGGGTTGTGGTGCAAAACCGGCGCTGCAAGGCCATGACGGCAACCTGCAAGATCGCGGGACGCACCGTGGTTTTGGCCAAGCCGGAGACGTTCATGAACCTGAGCGGGCTGGCTGTGGCCGCGCTGGTTCGGGAGTTTGAGGCGGACCCGGCGCGGGATTTGCTCGTGATTCACGACGAGCTGGATGTGTTGCTGGGGAGCTTCAAGATCAGGGAGCGGGGATCGCCTGCCGGGCACAACGGAGCCCGCAGCGTGACCGGCGCTCTGGGCAGTCAGGAGTGGCTGCGGCTGCGCATCGGGGTGGGTTTGAACTTGCCACCTGAGGCGATTGCCGTGGGTGGGAGGAGGCCGGGCAAGGATTACTTGCTCGCGCCGCTTCGCAAGGCAGAGTTGACGGTGCTGGACGAGGTATTGGACCGGGTTGCTACGGCGACTCGGCGCATCCTCGAAACGGGGCCGGCAGCCGCGATGAATGAGTTCAACCGGAAAGACAGGGAACAGGAAACAGGGAACAGGGATCAGGGGTCAGGGATTTGAGTTGGTTGCATCCTTGGGTTTTGAAAAGGCACGGCTTTGGACGCGCCGCATAAGATGCAATGGAATCATGGGCTTTAGCCCCTAATGGATCTTTGCAACGAGTTCAACTGTAACAAGAAGTTGGAAAGCAAGTTCTGAGTGCAAGGCTGGAGATCGGGAGCCAATCCTGAGAGTTCAGCGGAAAAGGAAACCGGATGTCCCGTTTGTATGAGGTTATGTTCATTGTGCGGCCCGACGTGGCCGAAGAGGATGTTGACAAGCTGATCACCGGCTTCAGTGAGAACGTCGCCAAGGGTGGCGGCGTGGTGAAGACGGTGGAGAAGATGGGTCGGCGCAAGCTCGCCTACCTTGTGCGCAAGTTCAGCGACGGCAACTATGTTCTGCTGACCATCGAGGCCGGCGGCGCGGTGATTTTGGAGTTGGAGCGCCGCCTGCGCGTCACCGAGCCGGTGATCAAGTTCATCACCGTTCGCATCGACGAGGAAGAGAAGCGTTTGGCCAAGGTGAAGGCTCTGCGCGGTGTTCGTAGAAGCGCTACAGCTTCCGCGCCGCCTGCGGCAGTTGCGGTGCCTGCGGTTGTCGCTGCGCCTCCTGCGGAAGCGGCGCCTGTTGCTGCTGAACCAGTCCCGGCCGCGTAAACAGGGATCAGAGATCAGGGATCAGTTTGAAGCCGTATGCTTCAGAAACTCTCTGACTACTGACGACTGGCAACTGTAAACGAATTGCCGCCGCCGTTGCCCGGAAGCGTAGGGCATCGTCCACGGCCTGATCCAGCGTTCCGGCGGCCCGTGCAGGTTTTTGCCGAAAGCTAAGAAAACAAAGAGGAAACAGTATGTCTGATGAGATTCAAGCAACCAGCGCACCCGCGGCATCCGGCTCAGAATCCGGCCCGGGTTTTGGTCACTCTTCCGGTCCCCGCTCCGGCGGCCGTTCTGCCGGCGGACCTGGCGGACGGCCCTCTGGCGGTCCCGGCGGGCGCGGCAAGTTCTTCCGCCGCAAGAAGGTTTGCAAGTTCTGCACAGAGAAGATTGATGCGATTCCTTATCGCGATGTCCGTCTGCTGCAAGGCTTTGTCGCCGAGCGCGGCAAGATTGTGCCTCGCCGTTTGACCGGCGTCTGCACCAAGCACCAGCGCCGCCTGACCCGCGCCATCAAGCAGGCCCGGAATATCGCCCTGCTGCCCTTTGCCACGCGGCACTAGAATTGTCGCTTCCTCTGCCTGGTTTTAGTCAGGCATGGGAAGAGGAATGGAAGTCACCTTCGGCTGCTCTTCCTCCAATCTTGGGTGGTCCATCCTTCGCGTTCTTTGCAGAGGGTGGGAATCAATCGGATTGGGCGGAAAGCAATATCGTGGATGCCGATCTATAACAGGTGCGGCGCGTCTTGACTCTGGTTTCTGTCCGTGAGGGTGGGAACCGCGTCGGCGAAGGCCCGCACATAGGAGAATCAGTCATGGAAGTCATTCTGAAGGACGATGTATTGCACTTGGGCCATCGCGGCGATCTAGTCAAGGTTGCCGACGGCTACGCGCGCAACTTTTTGCTGCCGCGCAAACTGGCGCTGCAAGCCACCTCGGCGAATAAGGTCGTTGTCGAGCAGATGAAGAACGCCGCCGCCCGCCGCTCCGCCACTGAGAAGGCTCAGGCCGAGGCGCTGGCCGTCAAGCTCACGCCGGTAGTGCTCGAGTTCACCCGCAAATCCGGCGAAGCCGGCCATCTCTTCGGCTCCGTTACCTCGGCCGATATCGCTGCTGGCTTGGCTGCGCAGGGCTTCGAGATCGACCGCCGCAAGATTCAACTGGACGAGCCGCTGAAGAGCCTGGGTGAGTTCACCGTGACCATCAAGCTCTATCGCGAAGTGGCCGCGCACATAGCCGTCAAGGTTCTTGCCGAAGCCACAGAAGAAGAACCTGCCGCGGAAGTCGCCGCGGAGTAATTTTCTCCATCCACGCCCGCGCTGCCTCCCGGTTCACCGGGGAGTAGTGCGGGCGTGTCAGCTCATACCAAGTATCGGCCAATTGTAGCTGTCCAACTTTTTGGACCGGAATCAAAATCGCTGTGCCCTATGGGGTTAAGTGGAAGGTTGCCGCTCTCTGTTGGTCGCGTCAACTTGAGTGTTCCGGCTTTGGGGATACTCAATCTGATTCCGCTATAGATTCATTTTTTGCCCTGATATCTTTCAGCTTGCAATAAAACTTTCACTTCCCGCTGCGAATCTGTACCAGACCTGATGGATCACCCGTTACCTTGAGCAACTCCGGCCGCACCAGATTCCGCTGCGGGGCGCGCCAGTGGTCAATGTAGCTGATGCGGTGCACGCATCCGATGGTGCAATTCGGCGCGCAGGTCTTGGCCGTCAAGAACTCCCGCCGCACATCCGCCGTTGTGTACTCCGCCAGCGAAACGCCTGGATACCCCCGCTGCTGCGAACAATAATGCACCAGCCCGTCCTCGCAGATGTAAAGGTAGCGCGAGCCCGCGCGGCAGCGCCAGTCATTCGGACGCCCCTCGGCAATCGCCTCCTGAAACTTGTCGAATTGCGAGTAGTTGGTCTTGCGCCGGTTGGTCATCTCAAAGTAAACCCGCGCCTCCTCCGGCAGCAACGGCTTCAGTTGCCCGCTGCCGTCGTGGATAATGCCGATGGTCGACTCAAAGCCCAGCTCCAGCGCGCGCCGCCCAATCACCAGCGCGTCGTTCGGATTCTTGAAGCCGCCGCCCACCACCGAGTTGATATTCACATGAAACTCGGCGTGCGCGGACAGCATCTCCAGCTTCTTGTCCAGCACCTTCAGGCTCTTCATCGACACATCGTCCGGCACCAGATTGTCGATCGAGATC
>CAZYCV010000021.1:0-52713 GCA_964645305.1 uncultured Occallatibacter sp.
CCACCACGCCCACGGGAATGTAGATGGCCACGCGAAACTGCTCGTGTGGAGGCGGCGCGGCAGCGGCGGTCGTGGGCACTGCAACGGCTCCAGCCGCAAGGATGGTCAGCAAACAAGTGCGTAAAGACACGTTTATCTCCTCTTTCTCTGATGCGAATCGCTTTCCAATAGGAGCTTTCCGCATAGACTCTAGGGTATTCTATGACACTTGAGGCACACCGGAACTTCGCCCTTGCAAGCCCCTCGCAAAAATCCCTGTCGAATCTTGCAATCGATCTTTGCTCCAAAGCGCGCAATAAATTCACGAGAAAAGGAAAAGGCAACAAGCTCAAATCTGATATTTGTATCGCTTGGTTCAAGGAACACATGAAGAAGAGGCGGCTTTCCTCTTTTGAATCTTCTCCAGGCGAATAGCCCTCGCAAGGTCTCTCAAGAGGTGATTCTCCGCGTCCTGTGCCCGCCGTCACCCGGATGCCCGGAGGCATCCAATAGAATTGAATGGAGGAGATTGAACAAGATGCCCCGTAAAGCCCTGATTGCCGCCAATTGGAAGATGTACAAGACGCCCGCCGAAGCCAAGGCCTTTGTCGATGCCTTTTTGCCGCTTGTTGCCGGCCACACCCGCGACGAGATTGCTCTGTTTCCCTCGCCCGTCCTGCTGCCCACGGTGATTGATGCCGCCAAGGGAAGCAACGTCCTGGTGGGCGCGCAGAACATTCACTTTGCCGAAGAGGGCGCATATACCGGCGAGACTTCGCTGAACCAGCTCCAGGCCGTAGGCGGGACGCACACCCTGATTGGCCACTCCGAGCGCCGCCAGTATTTCGCCGAGACCGATGAGATTGTCAACAAGAAGCTGCACGCCGCGCTGAAGCATGGCGTCGTCCCGGTTGTCTGCGTGGGCGAAGTGCTGGCCGAGCGCGAAGCCGGCAAGACGGCTGACGTGCTCAAGACGCAGGTCTCTGGCGCTCTGGCCGGCATCACTGCCGAAGCCGCCGCGCCCATCGTCATCGCATACGAGCCGGTCTGGGCCATCGGCACCGGCAAGACGGCGACCCCCGAAATGGCCGTTGATGCGCACAAGATCATTCGTGCTGAAGTGGCCCGCTTGCTGGGCGCAGAAGTTGCCGCGGCCGTTCGCATTCTCTACGGCGGCTCGGTCAAGCCCGACAACGCGACAGCACTGATCGGCGAGGAAGAGATCGACGGCGCATTGGTCGGCGGAGCCAGCCTCAAGCCGGATTCCTTCGAGAAGATCGTCAAGTACTAGAGCATTTCAGAACGGTATCATGTAGCGCCGACCTCCCGGTCGGCTGTGGCGTGGACCTCCCGGTCCACGCTTCATTCAATAGCAACAGGGGAAATGCTTTAATCTCCACTAAGCCTGAGTGCCCCAAGTCCCGCCGTTGGGACCTGGGGCACTTTTGCAATTTGAGCGGGTCAAACAAGGGTCCTGGCTGCTTACTTCTTGCGCGCATAGTGAAAGACCGTTCCCGGAAGTTCTTTGCCCTTGTCCTGATAGATCCAGGTCTCATCGTGGTGATCGGCATCGATAAAAGTGACGATCAGGCCCACCATATGGCCATCATCGGGACCGATGTTGGTCCCATCCTTGAAGCGGAATTCGATCCGGTTCAGATCGGATGTGGGGATCATCTGCATCCTGGGCTGATTGTGCGCGGAACAATAGTGCGTTGCCAGAAGCGCCGGTCCATCCATGTGAAACATGGTCACCATTTCATACTGGGTGTCTTTGCCAAGCAGATGCATGATGGCCGAGCCGTCGGCGGTCATGCGCACTTCGAGAGTGACACCTTGGCTCTTACCACCCTCCATCGAGTTACCCTGCCACAGGCCTACCAGGGAAGTGAGCTGCTTCCACTGAGGCGAATCGGGAGCAGCGGCGTGCTTCATCTCCATTGATTCGCTCGCCTTTGGTTGCGATGTCGGCTGTTGCGCAAACGCGATTGCCGGGAAGATTGCCATCGCGGACAGTGCAAAGTTGAGAAAGATTCGTTTCATAGAACCTCCAAATCTCATTGTGGTTGGCAGTCCTGGCTGTGTCAATCTGAATTTGTGGCGCAGCGCCATTTGGTTCGACGTCCTGGCCTGTAACTTCATTTCGCAAAGTTTCTGTCGAGAAAACTCAGCACTGCACTTCTATATAACTCCGGCGCGGTAGTAAAGGTCGTGTCGTGCTGCGCTTTTGGGATCGTGACTAACTGGTTATGTGTTCCCGGCAGCATTGCAAGGATGCTGCGCGCATTTTTCGTCGGGACAATCCAGTCGCTCTCGCCGGAGATCAACAGCACCGGGCAGGCGATGCGCCGCGCGCTGGGAAGAACCGCTACAAAATCCGGCCCAAGGTCAACTCCGGTGCGCAGGTAGTAGCCCAGCTCAATGGAACGAAACAATCCTGGAAAAACGGCAATGGAGTAGAAGCGCCGCTCCCAAACGCCCCGGCTGGGATCATGCGCAAAATAATCGCGCATATTCCGAAAAGTGTCGGCCCCGCTAGAGAAAGCGCCGTCGCTGATCACTGCCGCAACGTCTTTGGACTCGGCGGCTGTCAGCAGGCTCGCCACCGCTCCCAGAGAGACGCCCATCAGCACAATGGGGCCGCGCTCCCCGCGCGAGCGTACGTAGCGGATTGCACCCAGCAGATCGCGCGTCTCGACCAGTCCGGGCGAAATAAACTCTCCGCCGCTCTCGCCGTGACAGCGCAGGTCGAGAGCCAGCACGTTGTATCCGCCATGAACCAAAAATGCGGCGCGGCCCAGCATCACCTGGCGCGTATGATCGATGCCGTGGGCGATGATGACAGTAGCTCTCGGCTCGCCCTCCGCCGGAAGCCACCAAGCCTTCAGAGAAACTCCATCGGTTGCCGCGAAGGTGACCGTCTCGCTTTGCAGGCCGAAATCCTTTGGCCCCTTGTTCATTCCATGCCAGCGCGGATTGTAGCCAATCATCAATCCGCTGCCAAAATAGCCCACAACCGCATAGAAAAGCGCCAGCAAGACGAAGGGGATTGCCAGCCACCGCCATCGCCGCAGGTTTCGCTTGCGGGAAACGGGTGGAATCGATTCCGCCGGAGAGCCGGCGGCTTGGGAAGCTGAGTCTACAGGTCCAATGTCATTCATGGCGTATGTCAACTTTCGCTCCAGATACTAATTGAATGAGTCCTGCTCCGGTCAAATAACATTCAAAAGGCGGAGGCCGGATTTCGGGGCTTGGCGGATGAGATGCGAGAAATTGTAGGATAGAGCCATGAAGTTAAATGAGTTGATTGAAGCCCTGGGCGGCACGCTGGTTGCGGGAGACGCGGAGCAGCAAGTGGAAGGCGTTTACTCGGTCGAGTTGGCCGGAGCCTACGAGTTGGTCTTTGCCGAAGACGCCGCCTCCGCCGCCAAAGCATTGGCCAGTCAAGCCGGCGTCGTTGTGCTGCGCTGCGCCCCCACAGCTATCCCCGAAGGCAAGTGCGTTGTTGAGGCCGATCAACCGCGCCTCTGGTTTGCCCGCGCCGCCAAACTGCTTGCTCCCGCCCTTCCGGAGGCTGCCATTCATCCCTCGGCCGTTGTTGCCGAGAGTGCGGATCTGGGCAAAGGCGTCAGCGTTGGCCCCTGCGCGGTGATTGGCGCTCAGGCCAGCATAGGTGCTCGAACGCGCATCGAGGCCGGAGCGGTAATCGGCGAAGGCGTGCGCATCGGCGACGACTGCCGCATCTATCCCCGCGCCGTGCTCTATCCCGGAACAACGCTGGGCAACCGTGTAATTCTGCACGCCGGAGCGGTGGTTGGCGCGGACGGCTTTGGCTATGTGCGCGATGCGGCCACCGGCGCCTACACCCAGTTTCCGCAGCAGGGCACGGTGCTCATCGAAGACGACGTTGAGATCGGCGCCAACTCCACCGTCGATCGCGGCGCGCTCCAGCAGACCAAGATCGGGCGTGGAACCAAGATGGATAACTTGGTCCATGTCGGTCACAACTGCGTGATCGGCGAGGACGTGATTCTGGTCACTGGGGTGGGCATCAGCGGCTCCTGCACGGTGGGTAACGGCGCGGTGCTCGCCGGACAAGTGGGCGTCGGCGACCATGCGCATATCGGCCCCGGCGTCATCCTTGGCGGTCAGGCCGGCGTGCTCAGCGGCAAGACCCTCACCAACGACGGCCTCAAGCCGGGAACCGTTCTGTGGGGTACACCCGCCCGGCCGCTCAAGCAGGTGCTGCGCGAACTGGCTGTGGTGGCGCGGCTGGCGAAGAAGGGAAGCGGCGTCAAAGAAGCGTAGCCGCAGGGACTACTTGGATCTTAAAAAATAAACGTGGACCGAAAGGTCCACGTTATAGCTGTTCGGCACTTCAATTTCATCGTTCGCGCCGGTTTCAGGCGGATTCAGCTTCGCGCAGAGGCTGATCAAAGACCGCGTCGGGCTCGGCGAGCCGGATCAGGCGATGCAGATAAGCGCGCGAGATGCACAGGCTTCGGGCGGCCAGCGTCTTGTTTCCATTGTTCTCACGCACAGCGGTTACGGCCAGCTTGATCTTGTAGTCGCGCAACTGGCGTTCAAAGGAACCGGCTGGATGGTAATCGGCGATATCGACCACATCGCCGATGTCGCCCATGTCGCCGTCGGCATCCTCGATGTTGATGCTCAGATCCTCGGCGCGGATAGTCTTGCCGGCAGAGAGGATGATGGCCCGCTGCATCACATTTTCCAGCTCGCGCACATTGCCGGGCCAGAGATAATGCTGCAGCATGGAGAGCGCATCCGGCTCGATGTCATCCATCGGCTTCTGGAAGACCTGGCCATAATGTTGCAGGAAGTGGCGCGCGATGCGCGGAACATCTTCGGGATGGTCGCGCAGGGAGGGTGATTCAATCCGCATCACGTTGATGCGATAAAAGAGATCCTGACGGAACTTTCCTTCGGCCACCAGTTTGGAAAGATCCTGATGCGTGGCGAAGATCAGGCGGGCGCGCAAGGGAACGAGCCGGGTGCTGCCCAGGCGGCTGAACTCCATCTGCTGCAAGACGCGCAGCAGTTTGACTTGCGTGAAGAGACTCAGATCACCGATCTCATCCAGAAAGAGCGTGCCGTCGGCGGCCTGCTCAAAGTAGCCCTCGCGCGCTCCAACTGTACCTGTATAGGCGCCTTTCTCATGGCCGAAGAGTTCGGCTTCGATCAGCGTCTCTGGAATGGCGCCACAGGAGACGGCCACAAAAGGCTTGTTGACGCGCGATCCCAAATTATGAATGGCTCGCGCGATCAGTTCCTTGCCGGTTCCGCTTTCGCCGGTGACCAGCACGGCAGCATTCAAATTGGTGACACGGTGCACCAGTTGGTAAACCCGCTGCATCTGCGGACTGGCGCCAATCATCTTGTCGCAACTGGCGGGTACATCCAACTGCTGCTGCTGTACCGTTTCCAGTTGCTGGCGGAGAGTGGAGTTCTCGTACGCCCGACAGAGCAGAGTCTTCAGATCACGGATGGAGGGAGGACGGCGGCAGTAGCCGAAGGCTCCCGTGCGCACCAACTCAAAAGCGGTGGAACGAAGGCCGTCATCGGCCATCACCACCGCAGGAACGCGTGTTGCAATCAGGCGCTGGGTACAATTGATCCGCTCGTGCAGCGATTCATGACTGGAATGCAAATCCAGAATCATGACATCGCAATCCCCGGCCGCCCGCATGACCCGCATACCGTCTTCTTCTGGCTCAAGAAGTACCTCAAACTCCTTGCCCAGCGCGGACGCAAGTAGAGTGTGAAGAGTGCGGTCTTCCGAATATAGGCCAACCTTGATCATCATTGGACCAGCTCCACAAGCATACGCCAACTACCCAATCATACGGAGGCAACAATATGCTTATGCAAATCGGCAACAAGAATTCTGCTGATAGCTGTAACAGCGTCCAGCAATCTTCAACTCCGTGCAACGATATTAATCATAATTCAAGACCGTGTCGATCTTACTTTGGTAACAGTTGGTCCATTTTTGGAAAGCCATTGCGCCTGTTCCGAATTGAGACGCGCATGAAAGTCGTAAGCCAAGAGCCGAGGAATCGACGAATCTAGAAAAGAGAAACACGAGCAAAATATTTAATATCAACATTATACATCAAATTATCGATTTCGATTGCTTGCTGAAAAGAGAGATTAAAGGCAATCAATTTTTTGAATCGCGGTCGAAATCGCAGAGCGCGAGTGTAAACATCTGGTCCATCGGTAACTTTTATGATGGTACTTAATAATTTGATTCTGGTCACTATAATTCTGTCGTTTTCAGCGGATCTAGACCTGTTTCACGCATTTTTTCGAGAGTTCATTGTTGTGGATTTGGCCGGGATTAAGCGGGAACGGTGTATACCCTCCGCTTCACAGGGGAGAGATCCCCCCGTAAACATCTGTCTACACCTCACCTGCCAGTTCATAGCTGAGTAGCTCAAATTCGGTCACTTTTGGCCTAAATTCATGCATTTACAACTTTAGAAACTTTGGTCAGCAAATTGCTACAAAGAGGCAGAATCGTGGCAAACACTCGCTCCCGGACACTCGGCGAGGTGAAAGGAGGACAAGGGATGCACAAGAACTGGTTAGCTTTTTGGCCAACGATGATCGTTCTCTGTGTGGCAACGATCATGGATTTACGCAGCCGCCGCATCCCCAACTGGCTTGTCCTTCCTTTTTTGACGATGGGAATCGTGATTTCTCCGTGGCGTTCGGACTGGTTTGGCGTGCGCCGGGGAGCTTGGCTGCCCAAGGATTGGGCCAGCTTTTGGCAGGACGGATGGTCAGGTTGCGGCCATGGATTCGGCTGGCATGGTTTGATGCAAAGCTTGGCTGGCGCGGGCGTTGGCTTTCTGCTCTTTGGGATTCTCTACTGGAAGTTTGGCATGGGAGCCGGGGACGTGAAGCTGGCTGCCGCACTTGGAGCTTGGATTGGCCCGCAACAGTTACTGTACGCGCTGTTTTTCACCAGCCTTGCCGGAGGAATTCTGGCGCTCGGCTGGATTGCCTATCTCAAGATCGTCAAGTATTCGTTGCAGGTTGCGGGCGATCTGATCCTGGGCCGGAAGAGGGATTTGCAAGACAGCACGGAGAACTCCGTAGCCCATTTGCTGAAGCGCAGCATTCCGTACGCTCCAGCCATCGCCATTGGTACGTTCATGTCTTTTTTTGTTTTATAAGCCTTGGGGGCAGGTTTTATGACCGACTCATCTTCGACCTATCATTTTTCGGAGTATCAACAAGGCAGGTTTCGCTCAGCAGGGGGGAACAAACCCGTGAACTCAGACACTTCGCAGTTCCTTGATGATCAATATCCTGACTCACTCGGCTCTGATCTTCTATCGATCGCGCTGATTGGGCCCGACGAGGGACGCCGCAAGGCGGCGGCCACGGCGCTGGCGGGATGCCAGGGCGGAGAGATCCGCGAATTTTCCACCTATCCTCCCAGCCTGGACGACGTTCCCAAGCTGCTGGAGCAGCGCTACGATGTCATCATCATCGACTTGGACAGCATGCCCGAGTATGCGCTGGAACTGGTGGAGAGCATCTGCGCCAATGGCGCGTCGACGGTGATGGTCTACTCGGTGAAGGCTGATTCGGAGCTGCTGGTTCGCTGTATGCGGGCAGGCGCGCGTGAGTTTCTCACGCTGCCCTTTACGCACAGCACCATGGCGGAAGCGCTGGTGCGGGCCTCGGCCCGGCGTCCGGCGGCTCGCCCTGCCAAGAAGACCGGCGGCAAGCTGATGGCTTTTCTGGGAGCCAAGGGCGGGGACGGCGTGACCACGCTAGCCTGCAATTTTGCCGTCTCCATGGCCAAGGAGTCGGGCCAAAGCACACTGCTGATCGATCTAGATCTGCCGCTGGGCGATGCCGCGCTGAATTTGGGCGTGGTGGCCGAATACTCGACGATCAATGCATTGCAGAATGCTGCCCGGCTGGACTCGGCCTTCCTCTCAAAGCTGCTGGTCAAGCACACTTCGGGTGTCTCAGTGCTGGCCGCGCCGGGCAAGTTCCCGCAGTTTCCGGCAACCAATGACGCCATTGACAGGCTGCTTGCCGTGGCTCGGCAGGACTTTGACAATGTGGTCATTGATATGGGGTCCAGGCTGGATCTGATGGGGACGAGCCTCTTCAAGGATGGTTCCACGATCTATCTGGTGATTCAAGCCGGCATCGCCGGTTTGCGCAACTCGAATCGATTGATTTCACAATACTTTGCCACTGGTATACCCAGGCTGGAAATCGTCCTCAACCGCTATGAACCGCGCACGCTGGGCGTGGCGGAAGACCAGATCACCAAGGCTCTGACGCGGCCTGCGCAGTGGAAGATTCCCAACGACTATGCCGCCGTGCGGCGTATGCAGACGACGGCCATTCCGTTGGCGCTGGAGGACTCGCCGATCTCGCGGCTGATCCGGCAGATGGCCCGCACCGCCACCGGATTGCCGACAACACAGGAGAAGAAGGCAGGATTCAGCCTCAAGAGTCTCAGCCGCAGCTTTTCAGGCAGGTCATCGGCGCCGGAGGAAAACTCGAACTTCACGCAGCTTGGTTTGGGTTCGTCGCCGGACGAGCCGGTGACAACGCGTCATGCGGCTCCCGAGCCTCCTCCTGTGGCAAAGCCCGCTTATACCGCGCCTGTGCCGCCTCCACCCGCCGTGCCGTATACTCCGACGGAGATCGTGGATCGCGCTCCTGTTCAGCCCAAGCGGCCTGCGCCCAGCGCTCCAGCGCCCGCACCGGTCCGGCAGCAAGGACAGCTTGAAACGCGTACTTACAAGGGTGCAACTTACGTAAAAGGGCTGGATGGCGAGTGGCATCTGCAGCAGCCTGCCACCACGCCGGTCCCTGAAGTTGCTCCAGTCGCGGCCGCTCCAGTGCCCGCGCCGCCAGCCCCGGTAAGGGTTGTGGAGAAAGAGACACCGGCGGTTGCGTGGTCGACGCCCGCGCCGATCACCTACGGCACTCCGTTGACCACCACGCAGCTCCGGGCCATGGCATCGGTTCCCGGCAAGTTTGCTTACACCCCCAGCCTGGGCGAGATGCTTCCGGCGGGAACGCATACTCTGTCTGTCACCTTCACGCCCAACGACACTGCCGGATACACGACAGCGCAGGCTACGGTTACACTGGTCGTCACCAAGGCTACGCCAGCCATTGTCTGGCCGACGCCCGCGCCGATTCCTTATGGCGCTCCGCTCGGCGCAGAACAATTCAACGCCACCTCGGCGATTCCCGGAAAATTCGCAACCACGCCGGCCGTGGGCGAGGTGCTTCCGGCTGGAACACACACCCTTTCCGTCACCTTTACTCCCAATGACGCCGAGGGATTCTCGACTGCCAAGGCAACGGTGTTGCTGACGGTCACCAAAGCGACGCCCACCGTGGCATGGCCGACGCCCTCGACGATCTCCTACGGCGTTGCCCTGGGGGCTGCGCAACTGAACGCCACGGCATCGGTTCCCGGCAAGTTTGTCTATACTCCAGCCGCCGGCACGGTGCTTTCAGCGGGTGTTCAGACGCTTTCCGCCGTATTTACACCGAATGACGCAACCAGTTTTACAGCGGTGCAGGGAACGGTTTCGCTGACCGTGACCAAGGCAACACCGGCGGTCACCTGGCAGAAGCCCGCGCCGATTGTTTATGGGACCGCACTGAGCGCCGCGCAACTGAATGCCACCTCTCCGGTTGCCGGAAAATTCAACTATATTCCTTCAGCCGGCGCTGTGCTGGCGGCGGGAACGCATACCCCCACGGTGACCTTTATTCCGGCCGAGAGCACGAATTATACCCCGGTGCAAGCCGCCATTTCGCTTACGGTCACCAAGGCAACGCCGGTCGTCAATTGGCAAGCGCCGGCCTCGATTACCTATGGCGATGCGTTGAGCGCCACGCAACTGAATGCCACCGCCTCGGTTCCGGGCAAATTCACGTATACCCCAGCCGCAGGGGAGGTTTTACCTGCCGGAACACATACTCTTTCCGTGCTCTTTACGCCGACCGACAGTTCAGACTACGCCACGGTGCAAAGCAGTGTAACGCTGACCGTGACCAAGGCCAAGCCTACGGTGATCATGTGGCCGACACCGGCTTCAGTGACTCAGGGCACGCCGCTCAGCGCAGTGCAACTGAATGCCACGGCGCCGGTTCCGGGCAAGTTTGTCTATACGCCTGCCGCCGGTGAGGTGCTTTCAGCCGGGACGCATACGCTCTCTGTGCTCTTTACGCCGAGCGACAGCAACTTCCCACCCGCCCAGGCGGCCGTCTCGCTGAGCGTCACCAAGGCCACGCCGACGATTACATGGACTACGCCTGCGGCAGTCTCGTACGGCACCGCGCTCGGCGCCAGCCAGCTCAATGCGAAGGCATCGGTTCCTGGCAGCTTTGTGTATGTTCCGGCGGCGGGAGAGGTTCTTCCTGCGGGAACGCACACGCTGACGGCAACCTTTACCCCCAGGGATACGGCGGATGTTGCAACGGCGCAAGCCGAGGTTTCGCTGAGCGTCACCAAGGCTACGCCCATTATCACCTGGCCGACGCCCGACGCCATCTCTTACGGCAGCCCGCTTGGCGCCGCGCAGTTGAATGCCACCGCGCTGGTTCCCGGATCGTTTGTTTATACTCCTGCCGCAGGCAATGTGCTGACGGCGGGCACGCAAAAGCTTTCAGTAACCTTTATTCCCAAGGACACGGCGGATTACACATCCGCGCAAGCTACGGTGTCATTAGTTGTTGAAGGGTTGCCGAATATCGCCTCGTTGATGCCGGATGCGGCTGATTCCGAAGCGGATTACACTAACCTCGCCGATGCAAAGCAGGGATCGCAGCCAAGCGGCAGCGCCCCTGAAGAGCAGAGCAAACTTGAAACGCGCACTTACAAAGGTGCTACTTACGTGAAGGGAGCCGATGGCCAATGGTACCTCCAGAAGAAATAGAATTGAACGCGCCCACAACACTTCCCGCAGATTTCGGCGAATGGGACAGCTCAGAGCAACCAGCCGCGGAGCCTGCCGCTAAATCCAACGCATTTGATGGATTTCCCGGAGCCGTCGCCGCTCCTAAACCAGTCGCCAAACCGGCGACGGCGCGCGTTGCGGTTTTGCCGGTTGCGCCCAAAGCGCCGAGCCCTGCTCCGCGCCGCCCGGCACCCGTTTACGCGGAGACGGAGCAGGTTTACCAGCAGCCGCAGCCCAGGGCCGCGAAGGTAGTTGCGCCGGTTCAAGAGCCAGAGGGCAAGAAGAAGACCGGGTTGTTCGCAGGCATCGGCATCGCGGCAGTGGTTCTGATCGCCGGCGGCGGATATGGCTATCTCCATATGCGCTCGGCAGCAACCGCGCCGAAGGCCACCGTTGCCTCGCAGACGGCGGATAGTTCAGCGAATTCGCTGAAGCCGACGCCGACTGGTTCCACCAGTTCAGCGGCAGCCGCCACCACCACCACGGCCACCACCACAGCGGCTGCGGCAACACCCGATACTACTGATACCGGACGCCAGAGCCGCGCCGATTCTGAGATGATGAACCATCAGTTGAATGCGCCTTCGCGGATCTCCAGCGATTTGAAGACTCTGGCGGGGAGAGACGCGCCGCCGGCGGCTGGCTTTGGCGCGGCGGACCTGGGTGGTTCAGCCAATCCGGGCGGCGTCTTCGGCACGCAGTCAGGACCCAAGGTCAAGGTTGCATCGCCGCAGAAGGTGAGCATCTCGGCCGGCATCGCGGTCGGATTGGTGATGCAAAAGACCCCGCCGGTCTATCCTGCCATTGCCAAAAGTGCTCATGTCCAGGGCACGGTGGTGATTCAGGCCACCATCTCCAAGAACGGCTCGGTTGAGAATCCGCATGTGGTCAGCGGTCCGGTGATGTTGCGCCAGGCTGCGCTGGATGCCGTCAAGACCTGGCGTTTCAGGCCTTATATGCTCAGCAATGAGCCGGTCGATGTGGAGACCACCGTCAATGTGAATTTCGCTTTGGGTGGATGATGGATCGCCCATCTCTCCCGCTTTGTAGGCTGACAATTTGATGATAGTGTGGATGAGGAACAGCTTGCCCTGGAAGGTTAAACGTGGAACTTCTGAATCTGGAAAAGTATAAAGCAGAAATACACCGGACGTTGATCTCCAAGCTGGATCTGGAAAAGCTCTCTCGCGTCAACTCCAGTCAGGCGCGTCAGGCCGTGGCCGGCATTGTCAAGGAGATCATCGCCGACCAGCGCGTACCTTTGAACTTCGACGAGCAGGAAAAGATACAAGCTGACCTGCTCGACGAAGTTTTTGGCCTTGGTCCCCTCGAACCTTTGCTTCGAGATCCAAAGATTTCAGACATCCTGGTCAACGACAAAGATCATGTGTTTGTGGAGAAGGGCGGTCTTTTGCAGAGAGTCGATACGACTTTTCGCGACGATCGTCATCTTTTGCAGATTATCGACCGCATCGTATCGCGCGTCGGGCGCCGCGTGGACGAGTCCTCTCCCATGGTCGATGCGCGTCTGCCTGACGGCTCCCGCGTAAACGCCATTATTCCTCCGCTGGCGCTGGATGGGCCGTCGCTGTCTATTCGCCGTTTTGGAACCGGTCCGCTGGCTGCCAACCAACTGGTTCAATTGAAGAGCGTCTCGCCGGAGATGATGGAAGTGCTCTCCTCGGCGGTGAAGGCCCGGATCAGCATTATCATCGCCGGTGGCACGGGCGCCGGCAAGACCACCTTTCTCAATATTCTTTCGCAGTACATTCCACGCAATGAGCGACTGGTGACCATTGAGGATGCGGCCGAACTTCGTCTGGCGCAAGAGAACATTGTGCGCCTGGAGACCCGCCCGCCGAACATTGAAGGCCAGGGAGCGGTCAAGCAGCGTCAACTGCTGATCAACTGCCTGCGTATGCGCCCAGACCGCATTATCATGGGCGAGGTGCGCGGCGAAGAGGCCTTTGATATGCTTCAGGCGATGAATACCGGCCATGAAGGCTCGATGACCACCATTCACGCCAATACGCCCCGTGACGCCATCTCCAGGCTTGAATCGATGGTGGCCATGGGTATGAATATCCCTGAGAAATCCGTTCGTCAGCAGATAGCCTCGGCGATCACGATTATCGTTCAGGCTACGCGCATGAGCGATGGCACGCGCAAGGTGACCAGCGTGGCGGAAATCACTGGAATGGAAGAGAACATCATCACCATGCAGGAGATATTCAACTTTACGAAAAAAGGGATTGGGCCCGATGGCAAGGTCATCGGTGTATTTCAGCCTACCCATATCCGTCCCCGGTTCCTTGAACGACTCCGCGTATCGGGCATCGTCTTGCCGCCGATCTTATTCGAGCGCGAAACGCAGGTCAATTGAGCAGAAGGGAGGGCCATGGCTATGAGTTTTGGATTGATTGTCGTTATCTTTGTGCTTGTCTTTGGTTTTGTGGCGCTGTTGGCTATTGCCCTTGGCAGCGGAGCCTCCAAGCAGGCCAAGCAAGTGCACGCCACGCTGGACTCCGCCTTGGCTACCGAGAGCCCGGAAGAGCATGGTCCAGCTCTCGACCTGCGCAAGGCCGAACAGCAGTTGAGCAGCATTCCCTGGCTCAATCAGCGATTGTTGCAATTTGAGCTGACGCCCCGGATTCAATCTTTGTTGTATCAGGCGGATGTCAAGTGGACCCCTGGTGGGGTGATGGCCAGTTGCGGGCTTTGCTTTCTGGTCCCGGCCTATCTGGTTTATCTGCGCTTTAACTCGATTCTCATCGCCGCGGGAGTCGGACTGGTGACGGGATCGTTGCCTATTCTCTGGGTGCGTCACAAACGTTCCAAGCGCCTGGATACCTTTCAAAAGGGATTGCCTGAAGCACTGGATCTGATGGTCAACGCCATGCGTGCCGGACACAGCCTGATCGCCTCGATTGGCTCGGTGGGACGCGAATGCGCCGATCCCATTGGCTGCGAGTTTCGCTCCTGTTTCGAGGAGCAGAACTATGGTCTGGAAATGAAAACAGCTATGGATAATATGTTGAACCGGGTTCCACTGCAAGACCTGCGCATCGTGGTTACTGCGATCATGATTCAAAGGGAGAGCGGCGGAAACCTGGCCGAGGTGCTCGACAAGACCTCGCACGTGATCCGGGAACGTTTTCGACTGAAGCGCCAAGTGTCCGTGCATACCGCCCAGGGGCGCATGACAGGATGGGTGCTGTCGCTCCTGCCGGTGGTGCTGGGCACTCTGCTGTATTTTGTTAACCCCGAGATGATGAGCCAACTGTGGAAGAATCCGATCGGCATCAAGATGTTGTGGGTGTCGGCGGGAATGTTGGTGATCGGTACGCTGATTATTCGCAAGATTGTCAACATGGACGTTTGAGGAGACTCTATGGGAAATACACTCTACGTGATATTGGCATTCGTCGGCGTCTTCCTGATGATCCTCAGCGGCGGTCTGCTCCTGTTTTACCGCGAAGAGATGCTGCATCGCATCTCCGAGGCGATTAATCCGCAACCCAAAGAGAAATCACTTTTAAGTACCATCCAGAAGACGGGTCTGTCCATCGGCGGCGTGATCGAGCACTTCGAGAATGTTCTGCCCAAAAGCCAGGCCGAGGTCTCCAATATGCTGCAGAAGTTGCAGCACGCCGGCTTTCGCAACGAATCGGCAATCAAGATACTGTACGGATCAAAGGTTTTGGTTCCCATCGTGCTCTGCCTTCTGGCATGGGCATCAAGCCTGTTGAGTATCGGCGGACCTTTTGTTCTGATTATCGCCGCTGCGCTGGGCTTTCTGGTCCCGGATTTCTGGCTGTCCAACCGGATCAAGAAACGTCAGAAGGCAGTGCGTCGTGGTTTGCCGGATGTGCTGGATCTGCTGGTCATCTGCATCGAGGCCGGACTGAGCCTGGACCACGCCACCGCGCGCACTGCTTTGGAATTGAGAGAGGCGCAGCCGGAACTATGCGACGAATTGAATATCGTCGTGCTGGAGCAGCGCGCTGGACGGCCTCGCGGCGATGCCTGGAAGCATATGGCGGAACGCACGGATGTGGATTGCGTGGGTAATCTGGTTTCAATGCTGATCCAAGCCGAACAATTCGGAACCAGCATCGCCAGAACATTGCGCGTGCATAGCGATACCTTGAGAACACAGCGGGTGCAAGCGGTGGAAGAGGCAGCGGCCAAGACAACAATCAAGCTGCTCTTTCCTCTTGTAATCTTCATTTTTCCCACTCTCTTTGTGGTTGTTCTCGGGCCGGCGTTTCTTTCCATCATTGCGTCTTTCAAGGGTTTTAATCATTGAAGAAAGGAGGAATTGAGATGAGTACAGTTACTATCCAATGGGTTGCTGGAGTTCTCGCCGTGGTCATTCTGATTGTCTTGATTCAGCGCCGCCGCAACAAGTCCAAGTAGTTGTCTGCTCCATGGAGAGGCAGGTCGTCGGCGCGGTGAAGTTGCGCGAGTATCGTCGACAGGACTTGATTTTCCGGCCATCCGGGGGCATCTCTACGCAGCGCCGCATCGCTGCGCGGAATGCCCTTGGTGGCGGGCAAAGTCTGGGTGGATAAGAGTGGAGCTTTGGCCGAGGCCATTTCCATGAGAGAGATTGTACGCAGATTTTCATCTGGTATATCGTCTGTGTCCGTGATACGCCAGTGTTTGTAACGGATAACAATGCTTCAGAGTATGGGGCTGCTACAAAAGGCCTGATTGTCCGTTTCTCGCTGGAGGCGAGAAGCTCAATGGAATTACAGAGACTTTGCGCTTATAACCAGACCCGCGAGTGCTTTCTTGGCCTTGAGGTTGCTGCCGCCGATGTTTCATTTGCGGCCCTCAAGGACTTGTTGGGAAGGCTTACGCTCAAGTCCGGCGAAGGTCTCTGGATCTCTCCGTTCAGAGGGATTCCCGATACAAATATGCGCATTCCGCTTGACCTGATCTATCTGGACGAGGATTGTCGGGCTATAGAGATCGTTGAGTCTTTTCCCACCTTTCACGCTACAACATCCATACCGAATGCGGCAAGTGTTCTGGCGCTGCCGACTCACTCGATCTATTCCTCGCAGACCCAGGCAGGCGATCAATTGGTGCTGTGCGCGGCCGAGGAGATGCAACACAGCCTGGAGCGCTTCTCCAGTACAAGCAGCACCATCAGCAGCGTGCAGAGCGCGGTTCTATTGCGAGGAAAGCCACTCTGGAGCGGCGGTCCGGGCGTCGTGGAACTGGAGGATCGCTCCGCAGACGCGCATCCTGAAGATGAAGTCGCCGGCAAGGATAGCCCCAAAACCAAGCGCTCCAAGACAGCCAAGATCTATGAGATGAGTCTGGCTGAGCCGGGTGTGGAAAATGTGCGTCCACCCAAGAGCTGGCTTGAGCGTTGGTGGTCTCCTGATCCGCGAAAGGCTCCCGAGCGGAGAAAATCCACGCGCACATCTTCTTCCGGTTTGGCCGCCTATTACTGGACCGGCGCCGCGCCGACAGCGCACAACGTCAAGGATTTCAGTTCCAACAGCTTGTATGTGGTGACGGAAGAGCGCTGGTATCCCGGAACGCTGATCCTGATGACTCTGCAAAAAACCAGCGATGGCGAAGCCAATGTTGAAAAATCCATCTCCGTGCACTGTCGCGCGGTTCGCTGGGGCAATGACGGAGTTGGATTGCAGTTTGTTCCGATCGACGATTCGGCGGCGCGCAAAGGGCTGAATGAGCTGGTGAATGGGGCAAACCGGAAAGATCTGGATCAATTTCTGGAACAGCTTCGCAAGACATTCGAATAACTTTATCTTCGAGAAGCGTTAAAGTCTCAGCGGGCGGAGTCTCGTCTCTTATTCCTCGATCTCAGGAATAATCAGAAGAATCTCGACTTTCACATTCTGTCCGTTCTGCATGGCCGGCCTGAACTGCCACTGATTCAGCTTGCTGAGCACAAACTGCGCCTGCGCGAAATGCGGCGGAAAAGCGATGGTCAGCGCTTCAAAGCGGCCTGCCAGGTTGATGTAGCCATGCACCATCAGCGCATCCGCATCAATGGATCCGGGAGCGATATTCGGCCGCACAATGTCATAGGGCCAAGGCGCATCGAGACGCGCATTGGAGGCATTGTCACCGGCGCGGGGCAGCGAATACTCGAGAACCCAGTTCTTCGGCAAGCCTACCGGCACATAGACGGAGTAAGACATCTTGCCGCCCATCAAATCGGCCATCTCCGGGTACCGGTCCTGGAGCGCTGAGCCTACGACCACGGAACCGAATTGGCCCTCTTTGGGCTTGGTGATATGCGCTGCGTGATCGTAGTTTTCCAGACTCACGCCTTTCTGCGCGGCAGCAGCCTGAGCGCTGCCTGCATTGGCGCCTTGAACGGCTTTGGCTTGAGTGGGCTGCTCAGCGGCTTTGCTCACAGTTTTATCAGCCGGCTTGTCGGCATTTCTTCCATGACTGGCCTGATCCTGAGGTTTGTCTGAAGCCATAGTCCCTGCCACGGGCTTGATAGCGGAAGTATTGACGGGCGGCAGGTTGACCGGGCCTTTGTCCATGTGATGCTCGGAGAGCGACAGGATTGCCGTGGGAGTGGGCGGCGCCGCGGCGCTCTTGGCCGTTGTCAGCGGAGCAGGCGGCGTTGGCTTGGGTCCAAGAACAACAATGGGCGCGGTTGTTCCGGTCAGTACAGGCCGTGAATGAACCGCCAGTGCGTTGGTAGGCATGGGAACTTCGGCCAAATTCTGTTCGTCATTCGGCTTCAGCACGGAAGGCTTGAAGTTTGTTACCATGGGCGGCGCGGGCGGGGGCGCAACAATCGTCTTGACCTGTACCGGCTTGCCCGACCAAATCACCATCTTGGGAACCGGAATCTCAACATTGAGCGGCACGGGCTTGGGAATATCCGGCTGAATCAGCGTTTGCTTTCCCTGCGGCGCCTGAATCGCCAAGCGCAGTGCCGAGGGCGGCGGTTCCTCGCTTCTTGCGGCAGCGGTAGGGGCCTGAACCTTCGAGCGCGGCGGCTTCACTTCTTCTCGTGCGCGCTGCATCTCCGATTCCAGCGATTCCAAGTCCAGGTGCCGCACCACATATCGCTCGGCGATCCTGGTGGGTTTGATCTTGGGGGCGGTGGCAATTCCCAGAAAGATAAGGCCAACAACGGCAATATGCGCCAGAACCGAAAACAGAATCGAATACGGTTGGCGGTTCAGTTCGTGCTGCTCGGAGAAGAGCGAGATCGTGGGAGAAGCCCTCATGCGCGGATGAATTTCCTCCCTGATGCGGCCTGATTCCAAGCGGTGGCGCGGATCACAAGCCTGAGCTGATTATCAGCGCCAAAGTATAAGAAATGCCTATCGCCCTCGCGCATGACTCAATTATAATCGCCTGCAGCGCAGGGAGTGAAAAGGCTTTGTTAGATAACCCTTTTGATACCTCCCGCCCGTGGTTTCGACCTTGATGCTGTATTCATACAGCCTGAAGGGAATACACTGGACACGCGTTACAACTTGTTGGATTGTCCGTCCACGCAAGAGCTGTTTCGGCGTACAATCGAAACTGGTTTTCTCAAGGTCCGGCAGTTGCCACAAGGGACAGAAAGGCGAAGCTGGCTGGGTAGCCAGTTCAGGCAGGCTCACAAATGAACCGAAGACTACTCACGATCCTATTCGTCGCTTTCATTGTTGCGGTCATCTTCACTTATATAGTGGCCCGCGTGATTCACAATCAGAGCCAGGCGCAGCGGGCTCCCGCCACAGTACGAGTGGTGGCGGCCAAGACAGACATCAAGCTTGGCACCATCCTTTCTCAGGACAATCTGACGACGGTCGAGATTGCTGGAGTAGCCCCCAAAGGCGCCATTCTGGCCCGCGACGGGGGAAGCGCGCTGGGACGCGGCGTGATTTCTGATCTTTACGAAGGTGAGCCCATCATTGATGCGCGCCTTGCTCCGGCCGGTTCCGGCGGTGGATTGGCGGCAACGATTCCGCAAGGCATGAGGGCCTGCGCGGTCAAAGTGGATGACGTGGTCAACGTATCCGGCTTTGTGACCCCTGGAATGCGCGTGGATGTCATCATCTCTGGAACGCCTCCTGGCGCGCAATCTTCGACGCAAGCCCAGGTGTCGCGCACGCTGCTGCAAAACATACAGGTTTTGTCGGCTGGTACGGAATTCCAAAAGGACACCGATGGTAAAGCCAAGCAGGTGACGGTGGTGAATTTGCTGGTTAGCCCGGAACAGGCGGAGACGCTGAGCTTGGCCAGCAATTTCTCCATCCGGCTGGTGCTGCGCAATCCATTGGACACCAAGGTTGGCCAGGTGGCCAGCACGGACACCAACAGCCTTTTTGGCAGCGTAGTAGCCCCTCCCACCACGCCCACCAAGCACGTCGTGTTGCCCAAAACATCCGCTCCCGAGCCGTTTACCATTGAGGTACTCAATGGCTCCAAAAGCACTCAAGAAAAATTTGCATCTCCCGGGGGACACCAGTGAGAGCGAAATCAGTTATATCGAACGTATGTTTCAGCGCGTTGGGCTTGCTTCTCTGCGCTGGAGCGGGCTTGCTGGCTCAAACCTCTCCGGCTCCTGCCGAATCCGCCGCCGTGGCCGCCTCGCAGGACGCGGCGAATGATTTGTCCGTTGCCGTGGGGAAGACGGTGCTCGTCGATACAACATGGCCGATCAAGCGCGTGGCGATCGGTACAGACGATGTTGCCGATGTTCACCCTGCAGGTCCGAACGAGATTATTGTCAGGGGCAAGATCGCTGGTGAGACCAGCCTGATTGTCTGGGATACTCATGGCGGACGGCAGTTCTTCAATCTGGCAGTTCGGCCCAGTTCCGCCGCGTTGAACGACAGCCTGGATTCGATTCGCCGCGAACTGCGCACCGAACTTCCCGGTCAGCCGCTCAAGATCAGTGCCGGACCGGGAACGATCTATCTGCGCGGAACGGTCAAGGATTTGGATGCAGCTTCGCGCGCGGTCAAGATCGCGTCGGCCGGCGGCAAGGTCATCAACCTTCTTAATGTCAACGTTCCCGACAGTGATCCGCAGGTTCTGCTCAAGGTTCGCTTTATCAGCGTGGACCGTAACAAGGAAACAAAGCTCGGCATGAATATCTTCAGCCTGGGAGCGCTGAATACCCCTGGGAGTGTCACGACGGGCCAGTTTACGCCGCCTACAATCACCACTTCTGCTACTGGCGCTTCTACCGTTTCCTTTGGCAGTAGTGAACTGAATTTGCTTGCCGGTCCCATCGGCAATATGCCCTTTGGTTTGGATATCGAGGCGTTGACAACTAGAGTCGGGGGTCAGGTTTTGGCCGAGCCCAACCTGATGGCCGCCAACGGCAAGCAAGCCAGCTTTTTGGCCGGCGGAGAGTTTCCTTATCCGATGGTGCAGGGAGGTTCCGGCGGATCGGGAGCGTCGATCTCCATCATGTTCAAGGAATACGGTGTTCGACTGAATTTCATTCCTACCATCACCCCGCGAGGAACCATTCGCCTACAGGTTGCTCCAGAGGTCAGTTCTCTGGATTTTGCCGATGCGGTTACCATCTCAGGATTTGAAGTTCCGGCCATCACCACGCGGAAGGTCAATACAGAGGTTGAACTTGCTGATGGTCAGAGCTTTGTCATTGGTGGCCTTCTGAACAACACCGAGACGGAGACCTTCGAGAAGATTCCTTTCCTGGGCGATATCCCGGTACTGGGCAAGTTTTTCCAGTCCATGGATAAAGTCAAGCAGAATACAGAATTGATCGTCATTGTTACCCCAGAGGTTGTGGCTCCCATTCCTGCCGGCGAAGCCGTTCCACAGCTCAAGTTCCCGGCCAAGTTTTTGCCGCCCAACTCCGGCATTCCAATGAATACTCCAGATGCCAAGACGCCGGCCAACACTTTGCCGCCCGCGGCGCAGACCATGACCATCGAGAAGTTGAAAGAAAGCATGAAGCCAGAGACGCCACTGTCGGTTGAGGGTGGAGTTGGTTTCGGCGCTTCTGGCGGAACCGCAGCGGCTGCTGCCGCGGCTGCCGCTTCCTCAGAGCAATAATCTGGAATCCTTCCAACTGCTTGTTCCAGGCAGTTGGAAGGAGTACCTTGCGCCGCATGAGAGCGAAAGGCTCAGGCAACAGGATGAATCTCTTCCGTTGGTTTGCATCCGGCCTCCGCAACTTCATAGCTCCGCATGACTCTTCTGAAGAGGAGTCTCGTCTATGCGTTACAAACAAGACTCGGAATACGGTGCTGGCCACCCGTATGGAAGTTGCCGATAGCTCGGCAAAGCGCAATAAAGGACTGCTTGGCCGCGACCGTCTGGCGCAGGGAGAAGGCCTATGGATCATTCCCTGCGAGTCGGTGCATACCTTCTGGATGCGCTTTCCGATTGACCTGGTCTATCTGGATCGCAAAAAGCGCATCCGTAAACTGAAGGCTTCAGTTCCGGCATGGCGGCTGTCGGCCTGCCTCCGGGCACATTCCATCCTGGAACTTCCGGCGGGTACTATTCGCGCCACGCAGACGCAAACCGGCGACGTGCTGGAATTTTCTCCCGCAACGGATGCGGTTTCCTGCGCCACCGATGGAAAAATCGGTGCCGAGAGCGTTAATTAAGCGCAGCCGGTTCACTCCCGCGTTCCTCGTCGGGTTTTGTCGCGCGCGACAAACGGAAACCTTGCAGCGCGATACGTGCTTTTTGCCACGTTCCCGGAGAAGCGTTTGCCACCAAATACCAGCCCAGCCAGGCAGGCGCAGCCCATATCGTCCAACGGTATAAAGCCGGGGGATAATGAATGCTGCAATAGAGCGCCACTTCCACCAGCGCGCTCAAAAATGCCAGCGCAATCAAAAGATTTCTGGAACGGGCAAGAAATACGCTAGGCAGCAGGGCCGGCAAGACCACGCCATGATCGTAGATCCAGGCGTAGGGAGCAGCGGCTAGTGAAACCAGCAGCAACGGTGCGCCATTCTTCAGCCAATCCCATTGATGGCGTCGCGGCCAATAATAGGTGATTGCCCAAATGCAGCCCAGCAGAGCGGGCAGAAATTGAAGCCATACCGAGGTCGGGCTGATCCAAAAGCGGATGAGTGAACTGGGGCAGGGAATCGGTTCCCGTTCAATTCCCGCAGTGCCCGCCATTCGGGCATACTGTACCCACGCCAGCGGGTCAATCAGCGTAGTGAGTGCGCACGCCGCAGCAAGCGCCGCCAGTGCGCCGGCCAGCACCTTGTAGGCTCTCGATACGACAATCCATCCGAGCAGAGCCACGCCAAAGGGCAGAAAGAGATGAGGCTTCAGAGCAACCAGCGAAAGCGCGGCGCCGGCCAGAAACGGGCGTGTGCGGTGCAGGCAGAGAAAGAGAACCAGCCCCGGCAAAATCAGCAGTGAAGTTTGCCCATAGAGCAGGCAGATCATCGCCGGCGCAAAGCTGAGCCCCAGCATATAGCGGTCATTTCGTTGACGGCCTAAAAGAATCCAGAGCAGATAAACCGAGCCCGCCAGAGCCGCCAACAGCAGAAAAAACCACAGAATCCATCCCGACTGCGGGCTCAGGAATCCAAGCGGATAGATCAGCGGCAGCGCCCAAGGCGGGTTCCGCATCACGCCGGCGTGTCCGGCGGAAAGCCCGGCAGAGTGCTCAAATTGGCTCATGGCCAGCGCATCATAGGGATTATGGTGGAGCGTCAATTGGCGCGCCGTGGCCCAAAAAAAGAAGTAGTCGCGCGTAGTCGGTCCCTGGGGCATCAGCAGAGCCAACAATAAAATGCCCGCGGTAAAACCGAAGCCGAGGCCGCAGACGGTGACAAACGGCAATGTTGCGGCCATGCGGAGGATCTTTCCCCGCAGGCCAGTTGCTCCAGTCTCACTCATCGTGGAAGCCTGTCTGCCTTCAGTTTGCATAAGATGATTGGCATGATTGCCATGGAGGTTATTGTACTTCTTTCCCATGGTGGAACTGAGTGCCGGAACCAATGGGTTTGGGAGATCGTATTCTGTATACAACTTCAGATGGTAATTGGAACAGTGTATACATTTGTTTACAGTTAAGGTTAAAATTTTAATCCGTTACTTCCGTAAGTCATTGTTTTTTAAGGGAAATGTTTTTTATTCGGAATTGGCACGCTAGTTGCTTGTTCCTAAGTGCCCTGGTTTTTTAAAGCCAGGAGATTTCACCTTCGGGGAGAAAACCTATGAACACCATGCTTCTCAAAATGTATGTGAAGTTCCAGGACCTGCTGAACCGTGAAGAAGGCCAGGATTTGGTTGAATACGCCCTGGTTCTTGCCATCATCGCCCTCGGCATCGTCACCACCATGAAGTCAGTGACCACTGCTCTCAGCACAGCGTTCTCGGATATCGCCGCTGCCGTTACCACCAACGCCTAGTTCCTGTCAGTCCATCGTCAGGATCGACCTAGCATTGCCGGGTTGGACGCGCCAAACGCATTTCAAAGGGAGTCACTTTTGCGAAGGCTCTTTGGCCTGTCCGATATGCTCAATTTGAGGAACACCTATGTGGTCCGGATGCATGAAGCTCATCATCGGATTGCAAGGGTTGATGGCGCGGGAGGATGGCCAGGACGTGGTGGAGTACGTTTTAGTGATCTGCATCATAGGGCTCACTGCAACTGCCGCGTCCTCGCAATTCTTCAATTTGATCACCACCTTGTTTAACGATATTGCGATCGAAATCACCAGTCTTGTGTAATCGCTGCCTCTGGCAGTGGCGCCAACTGGGATGAATCTGCGGGAGAGATACATCGGCAACTCAATTGCCATGTATCTCTCCTTTTATTTGATGGCAATAGGGCCCTGATTCTGGCTTCCACCCCCGGTTGCTACCATTGATAATGCCGAGAAGCCACGGCATATAATGAGATTCGATATGCTCCTGCCAACAGTTCATGGAAGCGGCTTTTCATTGATGCAGATGGAAGCCACGCTGACCGCGATCATCTTCCTGGTGCCGCTTGCCTGGCCGCGGCTTGGTTCAAACTGGTTCTCTCGCATGGAGCGTCCCTTTGCGCGGTTAGCGCGGAGAAAGAGCTTGTCGGTCCTGGTTGTAGGGGTTTCCGCGCTGATCGCGCGCCTTGCCATCCTTCCCATTTGCCCGATTCCTTTGCCCTTTTGCACCGATGATTTCAGCTTTCTTTTGGCGGCCAATACATTTCTGCACGGGCGGTTGACCAACCCCACGCCCGCGTTGTGGGCTCATTTTGAAACCATTCATGTTTCCATGCAGCCGACTTATATGACGATGTACTTTCCCGCGCAGGGGCTTCTGCTGGCGGCCGGCAAGCTGCTCTTCGGGCATCCGTGGTTCGGAATTCTAATAACCAGCGCTCTGATGTGCGCTGCTCTCTGCTGGATGCTGCAAGCCTGGCTGCCGCCCACCTGGGCCCTGCTGGGAGGCTTTGTAGCCATCCTGCATCTGGGGCTCTTCAGCTATTGGATCAATACCTATCACGCGGCGGGCACCATCACCGCTCTCGGCGGAGCGCTGATCCTGGGGGCTCTCCCCCGCTTCAAAAAGCATCCACGGCATCGCTATTCTCTGTTGATGGGAATCGGCGTTGTGCTCATTGCCCTGGCTCGTCCTTACGAGGGCGTGCTCTTGTGCCTTCCAGTTGGGCTTGCATTGGGGCACTGGCTTGCCTTTGGGAAGAACCGCCCGTCGCCCGCCGCTGCATTTCGTCTGCTGACGCCGCCCCTGGCGTTGGTTGTGGCCGCGGTTGCATGGCTGGGTTACTACGATTACCGTGCATTCGGAAGCCCATTTACTCTGCCTTACACGGTCAATCGCGCCACCTATGGGATTGCGCCGTATTATGTCTGGCAATCCAAGCGGCCCGAGCCCGCCTATCGACATGAATCGATGCGGCTGTTTTATGAGAGTGAAATCGACTTTTATAACAGAATCCATAACCCATATAGATTTATTCCTTACACGCTGCTCAAAGTTGGCATGGGCATCCTCTTTTTTGCTGGAACCGCGCTGCTGATTCCGCTGATCATGACGCGCCGGGTTCTGATCGACCGCCGCGTTCGCTTTCTGGTGCTGTGTCTGCTGATCCTGATGGCCGGCATGGTCATCGAGATCTTTCTTCTTCCTCACTATCTGGCAGCCTTTACCGCCGTATTTTATGCGTTGGGTTTGCAAGCCATGAGGCATTTGAGAGTTTGGAAGCTGGATGGCAAGCCGGTCGGACTGGCATGGAGCCGGATGATGATTGCTCTCTGCATTGGCATGGCCGGATTGCGGCTGTGTGCCGGGCCAATGCATATTTCGATTGAGAAATGGCCGCCGTTCCACTGGAATGTCGTGTGGTACGGTCCAGGGCATTTTGGCGTTGAGCGGCAACAGGTCGAGAATAATCTGGATAAGCAGCCCGGGAAGCAGCTCGTTTTCGTCCGGTACTTGAAGGATCACAATGTCTTGGATGAGTGGGTTGCCAATGCGCCGGAGATTGACACATCCAAGATCATCTGGGCACGGGAGATGGATGCAGCCAGCAACCTGGAATTGACGCGCCACTACAGCGACAGAAGCGTTTGGCTCGTGCAAAGGGGCGAGGATTCGGTTACCCTTTCTCCCGTAATCCAGCCAATTCAGCCGCTCCTTGCCAAGCAATAAGGCAGATCTTTCCATTACAATTTTCCAGCAACGCTGCTCTCCAGAACGCACGGTATTACGAAATCTTCTTGACGGAGCAGGTCGAGCGGAGACTCCCTGCGCCTCGCTCCTCCTTTCACTTGGTCAGATTTGCTTTCACCGCTTCTTGTCGCAGCCCCCAAGCCTTAGTATGAATGGGGAAGCAACATCTCATCAGGAGCGCCCCATGGCTTGCGACGACTTGCGCGATTGGATCAAAACACTGGAAAAGGCCGGCGAACTCCGGCGGATCGGCGAAGAGGTCTCGCCAGAGTTGGAGATCACCGAGATTGCCGATCGTGTTTCCAAAGCCGGTGGCCCTGCGCTGCTCTTTGAAAATGTGAAAGGTCATCCAGGCCACAAAGTCTTCATCAATCAATTCGGCAGCGAGCGGCGCATGGCCATGGCGCTCGGTGTAGATCGGCTGGATGACGTTGCCGAGCGCATCACTGGCCTGCTGAATCTGAAGGCCCCTGAAGGCTTTCTCGACAAGCTCAAGATGCTGCCGCAACTCGGCGCGCTCACGAGCGCCTTTCCCAAAACCGTCAGTGCCAAGGACGCTCCCTGCAAGGAAGTGATTCTGCGCGAGGGCTTTGACCTGAACCAGTTTCCGATTCTCAAGTGCTGGCCGCACGACGGCGGGCGCTTCATTACGCTGCCTTGCGTGCACACCAAAGACCCGCGATCGGGCAAGCGCAACATCGGAATGTATCGTATGCAGGTCTACGACGGCCAGACCACCGGAATGCACTGGCAGCGGCAGAAGGTCGCCGCCGAGCACTATCGCAATGCTCTGCGTGCCGAAGCTGCAAAACACTCCACCGAAGAGCCGCTCCAAGCAATGGTTGCGGCTATGGCCGAGTCAGCGGGCGGCGCGGTCGCCATTCCCGATGGCCCGATTGGCGGCCTGCCGCAAGTTGCGCTTGGCAACCTGAACGGCTCGCGCCTGGAGGTTGCCGTGGCCATCGGAACCGATCCGGCAACCACCTTTGCCGCCATCGTCCCCGCGCCGCCGGAGGTCGAGGAGTTTCTGATCGCCGGCTTCCTGCGCGGCAAGCCGGTCGAGATCGTGCAGTGCGAGACGGTCGATCTGCAAGTTCCCGCCCACGCCGAAATCATCCTTGAAGGCTACGTCGAGCTAGGCGAGTTGCGCACTGAAGGCCCCTTCGGCGACCACACCGGATTCTACACGATGACCGACCAGTACCCGGTCTTTCATCTCACCTGCATCACCCACCGCAAGAATCCCATCTACGCCGCCACCATTGTCGGCAAGCCGCCCATGGAAGACGCCTGGATGGGCAAGGCCGTCGAGCGCATCTTTCTGCCCGCGATGAAGATGCAGATTCCCGAAATTGTTGACATCAATCTGCCGGTCGAAGGCGTCTTTCACAACCTGATGCTGGTCTCCATCCGCAAGAGCTATCCCGGCCAGGCGCGCAAGGTGATGAGCGCCATCTGGTCGCTCGGCCAGGCCATGTTCACCAAAATTATTGTCGTGGTGGATGAAGACTGCGACGTGCAGAATATCGGCGAAGTCACACTGCACGTGGCCAATAACATCGACCCCGAGCGCGATATCCAATTCACCCTCGGCCCGGTCGATTCGCTGGACCACGCCAGCCGCCTGCCGAATTACGGCTCCAAGATGGGCATCGATGCCACAAGAAAATGGAAGGCCGAAGGCTTCACCCGCCCTTGGCCCGCGATGATCGAGATGGACCGCGCCACCAAAGCCAGAATCGATTCCCTCTGGTCCAAGCTAGGCCTGTGATGCGGGCAGGCAATACACTGGAAGAGACACTCTTTGATCTCTGGAGCGACATTGAATATTCTCTTCATCGGCGACATCTTTGGCAGCGCAGGACGCCGCATTGTGCGCGAGCACATTGGCCACTTGCGCGAGGCGCACAACATTGAGCTGATCGTCGTCAACGCCGAGAACGCCGCCGGTGGCTTCGGGATTACGCCTTCGCTGGCCGAGGAGCTTTTTGATCTGGGCGCGGATGTTCTGACCACCGGCAACCACGTCTGGGACAAGCGCGAACTGATCGACACCATGAACGCCGCGCCCACTGAGAGCCACGCGCGTGGCCGCCGCATTTTGCGCCCGGCGAATCTCCAACCCGGCGTTCCCGGCTGGGGCGTCTATGAAGGAACCACGCAAAGCGGTGTTCCCTTTGCGGTGATTCAGCTCCAGGGCTGTGTCTTCATGAACACCACCAACGATCCCTTTCATGCCGTTGACGCGCTGCTCAAAGAGGTCAAGGCCAAGGTCATTGTGGTGGATTTTCACGCCGAGGCCACCAGCGAAAAGGTGGCGATGGGCTGGCATCTGGAGGGACGCGTAACCGCCGTTCTTGGCACGCATACGCATATTCCCACCGCCGATGAGCGCGTGCTGCCCGGTGGAACCGCCTACCAGACGGACGTGGGCATGAGCGGCCCCTACGACAGTGTGATCGGCGTCGAACGGGAGCTGGTGCTGAAGAAGTTCTTGACCGGAATGCCCAGCAAATTCGAGGCCGCCAAAGGCAACCCCAAGATGTGCGCCGCGCTGATTGCCTGCGACCCCATGACCGGCCGCGCCACGCGTATTCAACGCATCATGCTGGGGGAGTAGTCAAGCAGATCAATGTGATCTCACTTGTGGAATGATCTTCCGGGTTTCTCAGCTTGGGCCTGTGCCGCAATTCAATCTTCGTGGTTAACAATGCTGAGGTCGCATGAGAGCTTGGCGCGGCGCGGCATCGCCCGGAAGAGAGAAAGCGAACCTTGCATACCACTCTGTTATATCTAGATTCATGCGGTTCATTCGCTCTTTTCTCTTCAATTCGATGCTCGTGGCAGTGCTGGCCGCAGCCGTACCGATGGGCGCCCAGCAGGATACCTTTCGCTGGATGGACTTTCATTCGCCTCAGGATCGGGACATCGTCGTTTGGGTCCAGCAATCGCTGGGCGCGGAAAAGTGGAGCGCGATCCGCGAGATCGGCGTCCAGTACGACGCGGCTTTGGTGGTCACCACGCAGCGACCCTCGCCGCAATCGCAACCTGGCGACGACAGCTTCACCATTTGGAGCCTCTCGCTGACCAGCCATAACCTGACGCCGCTCATCAAGGGCGTCAACCTGCGCCTGCTTGACTGGCTGCTGCTGGCCGAGGGCGAGCCGCGCGAACTGGCTGCTCTGTATGAGGACTGCAACCAATGCATGGCGGAGACCTACTTCACCGCCTTCCACTACGACTTTAATCAGCACATGTGGACGGCGCGCTGGATGCGCGGCAGCCGCACCGCGCCCATCTGGAGTTGGAATCTCGCCCAGGGCGTGGCGCTCACGCAAGTCTACGCGCTGCTCAATGAGCCCAACGGACGGCAGCAGATGGGAACATGGAGCCACATCGACCACGGAAAAGACAAACCGGAGGACAGCGTTTACCGCTACGATCTGGACCCGCTCAACGGCCTGGAACGCACGCAACTGCTCAGCGGCAAGGATGCGGAGGCGATGAAACAGCGACTCTGCGCGGCGCAGGTCTTGATTCCAGGCCTCGCGCGCGGGCAGGACTCGCCACTCTGCCAGCAGAAGGTCAAGCCTACATTCCAGCGCAAGCCCGTCACCACTCCGCCGGCCAACAATCACGGCCAATCCCTGCCGCCACCGGCGCGCCATTGATGAAGAACGATGGTCAATAGAGGTCAGTTTTAAACCGCGCCGCTCGGATACTCTTCAGTCAACTGGAGAGTAATATGAATCGTTTGCAGAGATTTGGACTTTTGCCGTTGTTTGCCTCAGTGGTTGTGCTTTTGCTGGTTGGATGTCCTCAGAGTCAGGATCAGAGTGCCGCCGCAACTGCCCCAAGCGGCGCGCAGGTCCAGGCGTCGGATCCGGCGGCGGCTAACCTTGCCCCGGTCGAAGCAGCTACTTCGGCGCCCGTGCCCAATACTGGCGGCTCGTCTGCTCAAAGCTCTAATCAAGCCGCCGATCAAGGATCAAATGATTCCGCTTCCGACGATCCGGGCTACGGCGTTCAGCCCGTGGAATACGCCACTCAGCCGCCTCCGCCCTTGCCGGATTACGATCAGCCTCAATCTCCAGGCGACGGCTATCTTTGGACGCCCGGCTATTGGGGTTGGGCATCTTCTGGCTACTACTGGGTTCCCGGTGGTTGGGTGGAGGCCCCCTACCAGGGCGCTCTCTGGACCCCCGGTTACTGGGGCTACCACAATCACCGCTACGGCTTCTACCGTGGCTACTGGGGTCCGCATATTGGCTACTATGGCGGCGTCGATTACGGCTTCGGCTACATCGGCATCGGCTACCAGGGCGGCTACTGGGGCGGTGGACACTTCAATTACAACCGTTCCTACAACAACGTGAACGTATCGGTTGTGCATAACGTTTACAGTCGCGGTGGCGACAGTGGCAACCGAGGCGGCGTCCGCGTAAGCTTCAACGGTGGATCAGGTGGATTGCAGGTGCGCGCCAGACCTGCGGAACTGGCGGCCCGACATGAGCAGCACGCCCCTCCGATGAGCGCGCAGATCCAGAACGAGCGCGCCTCCAGCAGCAATCGTGCGCAGTTCGCCAGTGTCAACCACGGACGTCCAGCCAACCTGACGATCAACCGACCCCTCACGGCGGATCGCAATGTAAGAGTGCCGGTCGCTGCTCAAGTCCATAGCCAAGCAGCCGCGCCGCAGCCACAGAGACAAGCGGCCTCTCCGCAGCAACAACATCAGCATCAGGCGGTTCAGCAACAGCAAACGCATCAGGCGGTTCAACCGCAGCGCCAAGCCGCTCCCCACCAACAAAGTCAGCAACGTCAAGCAACGCCACGGCAACAACAACGCCAGGCAGTTCCGCAGCAGCGCCAAGCAGTCCCACAGCGCCAAGCAGTCCCACAGCGCCAAGCAGTCCCACAGCGCCAAGCAGTTCCACAGCGCCAAGCAGCCCCGCAACAGCAGCGTCAAGCTCCTGCACAACAACATCAAGCGGCGCCAAATCGTCAGGCGGAGCCGCGTCCCAAGAAGTAGTATCCTCCGTGCTTCTCGGCAAAGGTACGAGACAAAGTGCGCAATCGCAAAGTCTACCAACCGGACGGATCGATTGCGCACGAGACAGTGATTCCCAGCTCATTCCGTCGTATACTGGCTTCATGTCGATTGTGAAAAATATCGCCGGCATCGCCAAGGGCATGAGCATCACTCTGGGTGAGATCTTCCAGCCCGTCCAGGTGGAGAATTATCCGGATGGCCCCGGCCCTCAACACGGAGCAGTTCTGGAGCAGCGCTACCGTGGCGCGCACGTCTTGCAGCGCGACGAAAACGGCCTGGAGAAGTGCGTTGCCTGCTTTCTCTGCGCCGCCGCCTGCCCCTCCAATTGCATTTATATCGAGGCGGCGGAGAATACGGAGGAGCAACAGATCTCCTCTTCTGAGCGCTTCGCCAAGGTCTATAACATTGATTACAATCGCTGTATCTTCTGCGGCTACTGCGTGGAGGCCTGCCCCACGGATGCCATCACCCACGGTCACGGTTTTGAGCTGGCCACGCTGAACGCCACCAACCTGGTCATGCGCAAGGAAGATATGCTGCTACCGCTCTCGGCTATTTCCCACACTGCCGCTTAGCTGTGTTAGAATAAACTTGGCTGTATTGTTCATTTTGGTCTTGGTCTTAGAAAGTCTCCGGTTCCCTTTGGAGGCCATGATACGTTTTGGTCTCAGTTGGCACAATTTAGCCAGATTTGTGTGCGTAACATGAAGGGCGCAGACTGTTCTGGAAAGGATTGTCGCAGATGCCGATCATAGCCTGGACCAGCCAATTGAACGTCGGAGTGAAGCTGCTCAATAACGATCACAAGCAGCTTGTAAACCTCATCAACAGCCTGCATGACGGCCTGGTGACCGGGCATGCCAAGCCGGAGCTGCAAAATACCTTTGAGCGCCTGGTCAGTTACACCCGCATACACCATGCCAATGAAGAGAGACTCCTGGCAGAAGCCGGCTTCCACGGCCTTCCTGCGCACAAGCGTGAGCATTTGCAGATGCTGCAGCAGCTCTTGGAACTGGAGATCCGCTTCATCAACAGCACCCAACTGGGCGTTGAGATGGAGATCATGCAGCAACTCCGCGTATGGCTCTTCAAACACATTCAAGGCACCGATCAACAGTTCACGTCGCATCTCAAGAGCGTCAATGTCGATGCCATCCTCAACGGATGGAGGGCTCCGGTCGAGCGTCAGCAGTTGAGTCCGGTCGTAGAAGCCAAAATCGAGCAAGGCGTCTGGTAACCTTCGCGGCTTTCCCGATGTGAGATTGCACGATTAAATTCATGGGGTTGAGAGCTGCTGACTGGTCAACTGAGCACAATGAGGCATCTTCAACAGCCATCGGTGTTAGCATCGAATCTGACAGATGCAAACAAAAAAACTGAAAATCATACCCTTGGGCGGTCTAGGCGAGTTCGGCATGAATTGCCTCGCCCTCCGCTGGGAAGACGACATTATCGTGATCGACGCCGGATTGATGTTTCCGGAGTCGGAGTTGCTGGGCGTGGATGTTGTAGTGCCGGACATCACCTACCTGGTTGAAAACAAAGCGCATGTTCGCGCCATTGTGCTCACGCACGGACACATGGACCATATCGGCGGCCTGCCCTGGATCTTGTCCGAAATCAAGGTTCCCGTCTACGCCACCGAGTTCACGCTGGCTTACGTTGAAGGCATCCTCGAAGAGAATGGCCTGCTGGACGAGACAGAGCTGGTCGAGATCGTCCCCAAGGAAAAATTCTCGGTCGGTCCCTTCACCATCGAGCCGATCCACGTCACACACTCCATTGTGGACGCGGTTTCGCTGGCCATCGAGACCCCGGTTGGCGTCATCATACACACCGGCGACTTCAAGATCGACCTTGCCCCGCTCGACGGCAAGAGCTTCGATCTGCACACCTTTGCCGAGTACGGCAAACGCGGCGTGCTGGCCCTCCTGCAAGATTCGACCAACGTAGACCGCTCCGGTTACACGCCCAGCGAGTCGGCCGTAATTCCGCGCCTGGACGAGATCGTCTCCCGCACCAAGAAGAAGCTTTTCTTCAGTTGCTTTTCGTCCTCGGTCTTCCGCATCCGCATCGCTCTCGATCTGGCCCGCGCGCATGGCCGCAAGGTGGCGCTGATTGGCCGCTCGATGCAGGACAGCACGGAGATTGCGCAGGATCTAGGCTACATCGATGTTCCCAACGGCCTCATCATCAACCCTGGCCAAATGCGCGACTATCCGCCCGAGCAGTTGATGATCCTGATCAGCGGCACCCAGGGCGAGCCGATGAGCGCCCTCAGCCGCGCCGCCGTGGACAATCACAAGCACGTCCACATCGACGCCGGCGACACGGTGCTGCTCAGTTCGCGCATTATTCCCGGCAACGAGAAGGCGATCTTCCGCGTCATCGACCATCTCTATCGCCGCGAGGCCAACGTCATTTACGACAACGGCAGCAACGGCCTGATCCACGTCAGCGGCCACGGCTCTCAGGATGAATTGCGCCTGCTCATCAACCTGGTGCGCCCCAAGTTCTTCATTCCCGTCCACGGCAACTACGGCAACCTGCGCAAGCACGCCCAGTTGGCCATGGATACTGGTGCCGTCGAGCACACCATCGTCATCGAAGACGGCGACGTGCTGGAGCTGAGCCAGAACGACGCCCGCAAAAAGGACAAGGTGACCACCGGCCGCATCCTCATCGACTCCGGTTCCAATACCGACGTCGTCGAGGAACTGGTTCTGCGCGACCGCCGCATCCTTTCTGAAGACGGCGTGGTGCTGGTGGTTCTGGCCATCAACAAGCGTACCGGCAAGGTGGAGCAGCAGCCCGAAGTGGTCATGCGCGGCTTTGGCGGCGCGGACATCACCGAGCAAGCACGCGAGTTAGTCCTGAAAACTCTCGATAGTTTGAACGCCGAGCAGAAATCCGACTACGGCATGGTCAAGGAAAAGGTCCGCGCCGACCTCAAGCGCCTGATTCAGAAAACCACTGGAAGACGGCCAATGATTATGCCGGTGATTTTGGAGATTTGAGGATACTCGTAAAACCTGGGTTCAACTCTTCACATTAATTGGGCGAATGCCATATATAATGAACATTCGCCCATTTTTATGCAACAATGCGGATAGGGAGAAATCGAATGGGAACGCCTTTTTCTTGGACTTGTCCGTACTGCAATCAGATTGCCACGATCACGGAAAACAATACGAGTTACGATATTCACTTTTTTGATAAAAACAATAAGGATGACGACCTCGGTATCAAGAACTCCGTAGTTGTTTGCCCAAATCTCAGATGTCGTGAATATGTGATTCAAGTGAATTTATACAAAGCAATTTATATTCAAGGCAGAGGACAGTCGATTACAGGTGATCCCATTGAAACATGGTTTCTCAAGCCAAAATCATTGTCAAAACCTTTCCCTGCTTATATTCCAAAAATCATCCTTGATGACTACAAGGAAGCATGTCTGATTGTCAACGATAGTCCAAAGGCATCTGCAACGCTTTCGCGTCGATGCCTACAAGGAATCATTCGAGACTTTTGGAAGATTTCCAAGTCACGTCTAATAGATGAGATCAAGGAACTGGAGGGAAAGATCGATTCCAGTACATGGCGTGCTATCGATGGCGTCCGCAGTGTTGGTAACATTGGCGCGCACATGGAAAAAGACATCGATGTGATTGTCGATGTCGAACCAGAAGAGGCAAAGATATTGATCGGACTCATCGAATTTCTATTGAAAGACTGGTATGTGGCGCGTCATGACCGCGAAGAGCATATGCAAAAGGTGATTGATTTAGCAAAGCACAAAGCTGACGAGAAGAAAGCATTACCCCCAACCCCTTAGTTCACAAACCAAGGCGACATTCACCATGAGTTTACAGACCAACTCTCTCGTCACCCTCGCCACCATCCGCGCCGCTGCCGCGCGCATCGCGCGGATCGCCGTCAAAACTCCGCTCGTGGAAGCCGCTTTCCCCGGCCTCTCCGGCTACGGAACCGGTAAGCAAATCTGGCTCAAGGCCGAGTGCCTTCAGCCCATCGGCGCATTCAAGATGCGCGGCGCGTCCAACAAAATTCTGCAACTTACTACCGAAGAGATTCGCCGTGGCGTCATCACCTACTCCAGCGGCAACCATGCGCAAGCCGTGGCCTATGTGGCGCGCGAGGTTGGAGCGAAAGCGGTTATCGTCATGCCCTCCAACGCGCCGGCTATCAAGCGCGCGGGCACTCTGGCGCTGGGCGCGGAAATCGTGGACGTGGGGGTGGCCTCCAGCGAGCGCCTTGCTATGGCCGAACGGCTGGTGCGCGAGCACGGCTATGTGGTCGTACCGCCCTACGACGACGAGCAGATCATCGCCGGGCAGGCCACCTGCGGCCTGGAGATTGTTGAATCCATTCCTGATCTGGATTTGGTGCTGACGCCAGTCTCCGGCGGCGGTTTGCTGAGCGGCGTCGCTGCAGCCGTCAAGCAGTTGCGTCCGCAGGCCAAGCTCTTCGGCGTTGAGCCGGAGCTGGCCGGCGATACAGCCGAGAGCTTTCGCGCTGGCGCAATTGTCGAGTGGCCCGCGGAGCTGACCAGCCGGACCATCGCCGACGGCCTGCGCACCCAGAGCGTGGGCGTGCGCAACTTTGCCCACATCCAGGCCTTTGTGGACGGCATCATCACCGTGACCGAGGCCGAGATTCGCGCCGCCATGCGCGCCATTGTGGCTGCCACGCGCCTGGTTCCCGAGCCTAGCGGAGCGGTGGCCGTGGCCGCGCTACTCTTCCATGCGGATAAATTGCCCGCCTACACCAAAGCTGTGGCCGTGGTCAGCGGCGGCAACGTTGCACCGGAACTGTTCGCCGAGGTGCTTGCCGAATCTTGATCTTATCCGCGCAAAGCTGACCCGCTCACCTTAGCCTTATTGCGCCGACCCGCAAATCTCCAGAATCGCCGCGCCAAAGCGCTCCACCTTGGCTGGCCCCATGCCGCTGATCTCCAGTAACTGCCGTGGATTGGCCGGGCGGGAGTGTGCCACGGCGGCCAGTGTGCGGTCGTGGAGCAGCACATAGGCCGGCACGCCCAGCCGTTTGGCCTCCATCGCGCGCCACTCCTTCAGACGCGCCGCCAGAGCTTCGCCTTTGGCGGAGAGCGAAACTGGTTCGGCAGACGAGGCTTTTACGGCAGATTTTGGCTTTCTTGCCCGTGCCGGAGCCGTTCCGCGCCCCCCAAACTCTTCCACCACGCCATTGCTGAGCACCAGATCGACTGACGCGGTCGAGCGAATTTCCAATCCGGTAGAGGTAAGCCGCACCTTGCGATAGCGCTTGACCTCGCCATCCTTCTCGTACTCGGCATCCTCGATTTCAATCAGCCCAGTCCGCACCATCGCATCCAGCAGCGCGTCAAAGTCGTCACGGCTCAGTCGGCCCACCAGATCGAGATTGCGTTGCAGCGTTCCGGCGGCCTTGTAATCCACCGCACGCAACTCGTCGGCAATCGCCTGCACAATCTCCCGCTCCAACGGCGTGGCGTGGCGGAAGAGCCGCAGCACCGCGCCGCCGGGGTCGCAGATGTCGCAGATGCCGCACGGTCGGGCCGCATCCTCCTCGTCGCCAAAGTGCCGCACCAGGGCGGCCATGCGGCACTCGGAAGAAGTGGTAAAGCGCAGCACCTTTTCCATCTGCTCGGCGCGGAACTGAGCCTGAACCGTGTAGGTCTTCTTCCAGCCCGGTCCGCCGGCGGTCACATTGCCGCCAAAGTCCACCCGCGCCCCGCCGTGAATCTCCAGCTTTTCCAGCGCCTTGTCGAACTCTTCCTCGCCCAGCTTCGAGGTTGCGCGCAGCTCTTCATAAGGCTTGGGCTCTTGGCCCAGCATCTTGTATACCTGGAGCAACTGTTCGGCGGGCGGATAGTCGCGGTTGAGAAAGAAGTCGTGGGTGCGCTGGTCGGCATAGCTGTGCATTAGATAAGTGCGGCTGGGCGCGCCATCCCGGCCCGCGCGGCCAATCTCCTGGTAGTAGCCCTCCAGCGTTGCCGGCAGCCCGGCGTGAATCACCGTGCGAATGTTAGCCTTGTCGATGCCCATGCCGAAGGCGATGGTAGCCACGACGACCTCCAGCTCGCCCGACTGAAAGGCGGTCTGCACGCGCTCGCGGGTCGCCGGGTCAAGCCCCGCGTGATAGGCCGCCGCGGGAACAACGCGCGAGAGTTCTGCCGCGTACTGCTCTGCCCCTTTGCGCGAGGTGGCGTAGACGATGGCCGGACGGCGCGCCGGGTTGGAGAGCAGGCCGCAGATAGCTTGCGGACGCTCCGGCATGGAAAGCTCGACCACCTCGATGGCCAGATTGCTGCGCCGGAAGCCATGGATAAACTTGGCCGGCTTGACCATCGCCAATTGCTCCAGAATGTCGGCTTGGACTCTCGGCGTGGCTGTGGCCGTAAGCGCCAGCACCGGCGCCGGACGCAACGCCGGCAGGTATTGGCCCAGCATCCGGTAATCGGGACGGAAGTCATGGCCCCACTGCGATATGCAGTGCGCCTCGTCGATGGCGATCAAAGCCGGTTTGCGCTTGGCCAGCATCTCGCCAAAGCCGGGAACTCGCAGCCGTTCCGGCGCAATGAAAAGGAACTGCAGCGCGCCCTGCAAGTACTCCACGCAGGTCTGACGTGCCTGGGCGCGGTCAAGGCCGGAGTGAATCCGTCCCACGCGCAGACCCAGCGAGAGCAGTTTGGCCGCCTGGTCTTCCATCAGCGCAATCAGCGGGCTGATGACCAGCGCCGTTCCGCCCAAAGCGATGGCCGGGAGCTGGTAGCAGAGCGACTTGCCGAAGCCTGTCGGCATCACCAGAATCAAATCCCGCCCGTCGATGGCCGCTCTGCAGACCGCCTCCTGATTGGCGCGAAAGTCTGAGAAGCCGAAGACCGAGCTAAGAAGCTCCGTCAGGTTGGCCGAATTGGTTGAAGTCGTCAAAAGAAAAAGTGCCCCAGGCGCGATGAAGAATGAGAGTCTGGCAATCCGCCCTCTATTGAATGTACAGCAGTGGATGCGCCTCGTCTGCAACGAGGACAGTTGGGCAGACGGCCATCGATCGATTAGAGAATTTCTCCGAATGTATAGAGTAGCGCCGAATGTATAGAGTAGCGCCGACCTCCTGGTCGGCTGTGGCGTGGACCTCCTGGTCCACGCTACGCTCTATAACAATAGGAGAGATACTCTGATGTAGAGAGTTATTTGAATACCGGATGAGGTCTTTTACACCATGACGAAGCTGGAAGAGATTACCATCAGGCGAAAGCGCGCTCACTCGCAGTTGATGGCCTGCAAATCAAAGGTCTATGAGGGCTTTCTGGCCATGGAAAAGGCGGCCTATTGCAACGGCGCTTTGCCCAAGAAGCAGAAAGAGCTGATTGCCGTAGGGATTTCTGTCGTCAAGGACTGCGAATCCTGTATGCAGTGGCACATTGAGCAGGCGGCGGCCGACGGCGCGACCTTCGAGGAGTTGCTCGAGGCCATCGAGGTTGGCATCGAGATGGGCGGCGGACCGGCCACCGTCTCGGCCCGCTTTGCGCTGGAAGTGATGGAGAGCCTGGGGCTGAAAGCAAGCCGGTCCTGATCGCTTCTGGCAGTGACAAAAGTCGCTTTGCAAAGCCTGCCGGCTGCGTTAGGCTCAGAGTGCGAAGGACGTCGCTTCGCACTTCACGCGCCCTGGAGTTCCCATGTCCTTTCGCTCCGTATTCATCGCCGTTACCGTTGCCTTCGCGCTGATTCTTGGTGCCTTTCTAGTCAATCGCGCCCGGCCCAAGGTGGAGACAGAGCAACCCACTGCGGATTTTGTGCGCGCCAGCGGCAAATGCGCCGAGTGTCATGCGCGCTTGCAGTACTCTGTGGTGCATGAGTACGAGATGAGTGCCCACGCCAAAAAAGGCATCACCTGCCTGGACTGCCACCAACCCTCCGAGGGCCAGCAGAAGAAGGACCATCACGGCTTTGTCATCAGCACTCATCTAACAGCGGGCAACTGCCGCTCGTGTCACGAGGGCATCTATCAGGAGTTTCTGCACAGCCGCCACGCCGCGCCCAGTTGGGCGGCCATCTATGGCGAAAAGGGCCTTTCGGCGGAGCAGGTGGCCTTCAGCGAGCAGTACCAGCCGGGCGGGACCAAGCGTCCCCCGCATCCGTTTGTGAATGCCGAGGGCGGCGCGGCCATGATCTCCGGCTGCGAGCAGTGCCACGCCGTCGGCAAGCCCAACGACGACGGAACCATCGGAACCTGCACCAACTGCCATTCGCGCCACACCAGCTCCGTGGCGCTGGCTCGGCGGCCTTCCACCTGCGGCCAATGCCACATGGGGCCGGATCACTCGCAGATCGAGATCTACGACGAGTCCAAGCACGGCGTAATGTTTGCCGCGCAGGAGCGGCTGCTCAAGCTGGATGCCGATCCCAAGACTTTGAGTACGCGCGATATGTTTGTGCCCACCTGCGCCACCTGCCACATGAGCGGCATCAACGGCCTGAAGGTGACGCACGATCCATCGGACCGTCTCGGCTGGTATCTGGCCAATCCGGTTAGCGATCGGCGGCCAAATTATCTGCGCGCGCAGACGAACATGAAGCAGGTCTGCACACAATGCCATACCCAGGCGCTGGTGGATCGCGTCTACTCACAGGCAGAGCAGGTTGTGGCCAACACCAACGTGAAAGTCACCGACGCCAAAGCCATTGTGGACGGGCTGCGCAAGGATGGATTGCACACCGGACCGCCCTTCTCCAATCCCATAGACTTCACCTACTTTGATCTGTGGCACTATGACGGCCGCACCAGCAAGCACGCGGCCTTCATGGGCGGCGCGGACTTTGTGCAGTGGCACGGCAACTACGGCCTCTTGCAGAAGACCGTCGAGTTGAAGCACGACGCCGAGGAGTTGAGGAGGGCGCATGGCGTTCGTCCTTGATTTGCTGCGCTCCCCGCGGCTCCGCTGGCTCTGGAATGCGCAACTGCTGCTGGAAATGTTTGTGGCCGCCAACCTGGCCGTGCTGGCCGGGGACATTGTGTTGGCGCATTCGGTGAATCACTTCCGCCAGTGGGCAGAATATATTCCGCTGTATTTCTCCGCCGATGCGCCCTTGCTGCTGGCGGTGGCCATGCTGGCCCGGTGGCGCTGGAGCAGCCCGGATGCGTGGCGCGACATCGGCTTTTTGGTCGGCGGCCTTTCCGTGCTGGTGGGGCTGGCAGGCGTGGTCTTTCATCTGCAGAGCAGCTTTTTTGCCGAGCGGACGATGCGCTCGCTCACCTATGCCGCGCCCTTTGCCGCGCCGCTGGCATACGCCGGACTGGGTTTTCTGCTGATACTGAACCGCATGGTAGCCGCGCGAGTCGAGGATCGGCCCAACCCGGAGTGGGCGCGCTGGGTAATTCTGCTGGCCTCGGGCGGCTTCTTCGGCAACTTCGTCCTCTGCCTGACCGACCACGCGACCAATGGATTTTTTCTCAAGACCGAGTGGATTCCGGTCATCTCCAGCGCCCTGGCGACCGGCTTCCTGATTGTTCCAGTGTTTCTGCCGGTCACCCGCCGCTATCTGGACGTCTGCCTGGCCGTGTTGGGCTTGCAGGCGCTGGTGGGTGTGCTCGGCTTTGGGCTGCATTTGTGGATGAACTACAACACTCCCGGCGGCAGCCTCTTTGAGAAGTCAGTCTACGGCGCGCCACCGATGGCCCCACTGCTCTTTCCCAATCTGGTTGCGTTGGCGCTGATCGGGCTGTGGGAGCTGGCCACCTACCTGCCGGCGGGAAGTTCAGAGCAGTTGGGTCTCTGTGACCGCTTGCTGAACTGGATAGCGAATCCGGTCCCTGAAACGGAAGGCTGACTAACTCGACAGGTCTTACAATGGAAGCATGATTCTTGAGAGTTTCCCCGTTGGCCCACTGGCCTGCAACTGCACCATTCTCGGCGATGAAGAAACTGGCGAAGCCATCGTCATTGATCCGGGCGACGAAGTCAGCCGCATCGCTCGCCGATTGACCGAGCACGGCCTCAAACTCAAGCAGATTCTCATCACCCACGCGCACATTGACCACGTGGGCGGCGCGCTGCAGCTCAAGCGGCTCACCGGCGCGCCGATCCTGCTGAATGAAAATGACTTGCCGCTGCTTCAGATGATGCCCACGCAGGCAGGCTGGCTGGGCATGGAGACGCCGGAGACCGCGCCGCCGGACGAGAATCTGGCCGACGGATTGATGGTCGGCCTGGAAGGTTATCCGGCGCAAGTGCTGCATACTCCCGGCCATTCCCAAGGCTCGGTCTGCCTGCACTTTGCGCCGCTCAAGCTGCTCATCGCCGGCGACACGCTCTTTGAAGGCAGCATTGGCCGCACCGACCTTCCGGGCGGCAACTTCGCGCAGATCATTGATTCGATTCAGACGCGGCTGATGGCTTTGCCCGACGAAACCCGCGTCCTGACCGGCCACGGCCCAGAGACCACCATCGGCACGGAACGCCGGAACAACCCGTTTCTCTTTGGACGCTCGGGGGCGGCGTACTGACGGCTTTCGATCTACGAGAGGACCAGGTTCATGGTCTCCCCGGTCTCAGAATCGAGACCGGAGGCACCCACAGTGAGTGGGAGGTGCGAGAGCCGTTCGCGCGCTATTCACAGCCACAGGAGTACAATTTGTGCTAAGCGAATCATCGGCCCGGCAGTGAGCAGAATGAGGCCGTTGAGCGCAAATTCAATCGTTGGAACGTGGAGCAAGAACTTCCCCATGGCACGCATCTATCCCTTTCGCGCTTGGCGCTATAATCCCACGACGGTTCGTCTGGACGACGTGGTGACGCAGCCGTATGACAAGATCTCCCCGGCTATGCAGCAGGCCTACTACCAGCGCAGCCCGTACAATCTGGTGCGCATTATTCTGGGTTTGCCGGAGCTTTTTGATGCCGAGCGCGGCGAGAGTGTCTATAGCCGCGCGGCGCGCGACTTCCGCGCATGGCGCGAGCAGGGCGTGCTGGCGCAGGAGAAAGATCCCTGCATCTTTGCCTATGCGCAGCGCTTCAAGGTTCCCGGAACCGAGATCGTCAAGGAGCGGCGCGGCTTTATCGCCCTCGGCAAAGTGCACGACTACTCCGAGAAGGTCGTCTTCCGTCATGAGCAGACGCTGAGCAAGCCCAAAGGCGACCGCTTGAATCTGCTCAAGGCCACACACGCGCACTTTGGCCAGATTTTCATGCTCTACTCGGATCCGGCCGGCAGCGTGGAGAAGATTCTCTATGACGGCGCGGGACCAGCCGAGGTCGAGGTCACCGACGAGTACGGCGTGCTACACCGCTTGTGGAAGGTCAGCGATCCAGCGGCCATCAACATGGTGACCACGGCGATGGACGACAAGAAGCTGATTATCGCCGACGGCCATCATCGCTACGAGACGGCGCTGAATTACTCCAAAGAGCACGCGGCTGCCGCGCCTGCCAAAACGGAGACGAGCACCAGCCAGTTGCCGCAGCCGGCTTATCCGGAGGCAGCGGTGATGATGACTTTCGTCAACATGGACTCCGACGGGCTGGTGGTTCTGCCCACGCATCGCGTAGTGCATAGTTTGGCGAAGTTTGATGCGGCAGAGTTTGCGCGCGCGGCCGAAGAGTTTTTCACGGTGACTCCATTGCATGGAGCAGACTCTGCGGAGTTTATCCGTACATTGAGCAGTCAGCAGGGAACAGCCTTTGTCGCGGTCACTCGCACGGGCACGTACCTCTTGAACTCAAAGGCGGAGCCGATTGCCGCAGCTTTGGCCGATCTGCCGGAGCGTCAGCGTCAACTTGATCTGAGTCATCTTCATTCCATCGTGCTGGACCGGTTGCTGGGCCTGGACGCGGAGAAGGTGCGCGAACAGACCAATCTCCGCTATCTGCGCGATGCCGCCGAAGCCGTCGATCAAGTGCGCCGCGGCGAAGCGGATGTAACCTTTCTGACCAATCCGGTTTCGATGGAGCAACTGAAGGAAGTGGCCTTTGCCGGCGACGTGATGCCGCAGAAATCCACAGACTTTTTCCCCAAGCTGCTCAGCGGTTTGACGATTTATGCGCTGGATTAAGCAGGGAAGCCGTTTAGTCATTCGGATTCATTGAGTGAGTGATCGAGGAGAACCATGCCAACGATCAGCAGGTTTTACGGAATCTTGATTCAGATGTACTTCGGTGACCACGTTCCGCCGCACTTTCATGCGTTGTATGCTGAATATGAAGCTTTGATTGATATTCAGACTTTTGAAGTCATCCGTGGAGGTTTGCCGAGTCGAGCGATGGCGCTCGTGCTGGAGTGGGCTCAGCAACACCGCGATGAACTTGGGAAGGACTGGGAATTATGCGCAATGAATCAAACGCCTGCGAAGATTCTCCCGCTGCCGTAGTTGAAGAAGTCACGCCGCGTTCACCGTGGCGCGTCACGGCAGTGGAAGTTCTTCCAGACTTTCGACTGCGGGTTGCTTTTGTGGATGGTCTGGCCGGGACAGTGGATATGTCTGACTTTATTCATTCGTCCAAAGCCGGAGTCTTCGCCAAGCTGGCCGATCCTGATCTCTTCGCTCAAGTCAGGCTTGAATACAGTGCGGTTGCCTGGCCCGGCGAACTGGATCTGGCTCCCGATACGATGTACGATGCGATCCGTGAAAATCGGGTTTGGTCGCTCTAGGAATGAGGTTGTTTTTTTGCGAGTCAAGCGAACATACCGGTCTTTTCTAGATGTCGTTTTTCATAGAATCAGTGGATTATTCCTGATTTGTGTATTTGCAATTATCAGCACAAACAATCATTTGGACGCGCAACAGGCGCCCGCCGCTCCGCAGACCCGTTTCGTCGTGGTGTTGGACGCGGCGCATGGCGGGGCTGACGCGGGCGGACACCTGGCCAACAATCAGTTGGAGAAGAGTTTTACACTGGCGCTGAGCGTGCGGCTGCGCTCGCTGCTTTCGGCGCGCGGCATTCAAGTGGTGACTACGCGTGACGCCGATGTGGCGGTCGAGGCGAATCGCCGAGCCGAGATCGCCAACCACGCGCAGGCGCAGGTCTGCCTGATTCTGCACGCCACGGACAATGGCACGGGGAGCGGCTTGGGCGTGCACTTGTTTACCTCGTCGCTTACGCCCGCCGCGCCGCCGCGCTTTGCGGCTTGGAAGACCGCGCAGGCTGGCTGGGTGGCGCGCTCACTGGCACTGGCCGGGGTGTTGAACTCGGCGCTCACGCACGCGGGCATGAATGTTACGCTGGGCCGAGCATCTGTTGCCCCTTTGGACAGCATGACCTGCCCGGCGGTTGCGGTGGAGATTGCGCCGGAGATGGGAGCCGACAAGCATGCGGCCGCGGGATTGGACGATCCTGACTACCAGGCGCGCGTGGCAACGGCTCTGGCGGCGGCGCTGGTCGAGTGGCGCGCGGAGGCACGGTAGCCATGATACCCCGCTATCAGAAGCTTCTCTTCGGTATATTGTTGCTGGCCTCGCTGGTCATGGGCATCTTGCTCTGGCAGTTGCGCGAGCGCGCGCACATGAGGCTGATCGCCGGTCAGGATTCCGCGCCGACCAGCGCTCCCGAGGTTGCGTCCGCTGAGGATGCAACTTTGCTGGTGGCGAGTGACACCGACGGCTCCATGCGCACGCAGGTCTTCTCCCTGCCGCTGCCCGCCGATCCAGGATCGCGCGCCCGCGCTGTTCTGGGAAGGCTGTTGGACCTCTATGCGGCGCCTGATTCGACGCATCCCGTCTCTGGCGGCGGAGGCTCCGTCTTGCAAGTCTTTCTGCTGCCCGCGCCGCCGCTCGAAGGCTCCACGCAGGCACTGAGTTCTGCGTCGAGGGTCCCAATGCCGCAGAATCAGCCGACGACCGGTCCGCAACTGGCGGTGGTCAACCTGAGCAGCAACTTTGCCGCCAATCACCCATCGGGCATTGCTACCGAGACGCTCACCGTTCTTTCCATCTGCGGTACGCTGCACGCCAACCTGCCCCGCGTCATCCAGGTGCGCTTTCTGGTGGATGGCGTGGAGCGCCAGACATTAGCCGGCCACGCCGATCTGACGCGGGCTTATCTTGTGGGCGAGGATGCGTCGATAGAGGGATCGCACCTATGAATAATAGAGAATACAAAACTGTACCCACGATTGGCGTCTTCGATTCCGGATTTGGCGGTTTGACCGTGCTGCGGGCGCTGGCGGCGCGGCTGCCCGGTGCGCGCTTTGCTTTTTTGGGCGATACGGCTCGGCTGCCGTATGGCTCCAAGTCACGTCGCACCATTGCTCGGTACGCGGCGCAGAGCGCGCAGTTTCTGGTCCGCGAGCAGAATGCCGAGTTTCTGGTGATTGCCTGCAACACGGCCAGCGCCCTGGCTCTGGATGCTATTCAGGAGGCCGTGCCGGTCCCAGTGCTGGGAGTGATAGAGCCGGGTGCCGAGGCTGCTAAAGCAGCCACTCAAACCGGCGACGTATTGGTGATCGCCACCGACGCCACGGTGCAGAGCCACGCCTACGCCGCCGCCTGCCGCGCTCATGGCCTGCGGGCGCTGGAGATGGCTTGCCCCTTGCTGGTTCCGCTGGTCGAAGAGGGTTGGACCACCTGCGGTGGGGCAGGCACGGCTCGCGCTGCGGGAGATTCGAGCCAGCAGGCGAAGGTAACCGCCGAGGTCATTCGCATCTATCTGGCGGAGCTCCTTGCTGAAGCTGCCGCCAAGGGAATGAATCCCGATACGCTGGTTCTCGGCTGCACACACTATCCGCTGCTGCGGTCGCTGATCGAGCGCTCGGTTCCGGCGGGTATGCGCGTCATCGATTCCGCTGAAGCCACAGCGGAAGCAGTTTTCCGGCTCTTCGGACCTCATGTAGCCGAGAAAGATGCGCCGATTGCGAAGATTCGCTGCTTTGCCACCGACTCTGTCGAGAAGTTTGAGCGCCTCGGTTCGCGCTTTCTTGAGCGACCCACCGGTAAAGTTGAGCTGATTGACCTCGGAGGCTGATATTCTAATTAGACGGTAGGTGTCCGGTATCCCCAAAACATGGACCCTGGAGGAATGAAGCAAGAATGATCAATCTGGCGGGTAAGACAGCCGTCGTCTTTGGGCTGGCGAACAAGCGTTCCATTGCCTGGGGCATCGCACAACAACTGCACGCGGCCGGCGCACAGCTAGCCATCTGCTATCAAAACGAGCGCATGAAGCTGGAGGCGCAGAGCCTGATTGACGAGCTTCCAGGTGCCAGCGGCTATCAGTGCGACGTGGCCAACGACGCGGAGATCGAAGCCGTCTTTGGCGTCTTCAAGGAAAAATTCGGCAAGCTCGACATTCTCGTCCACGCCATTGCCTACGCGCCCGCCGAGGAGTTGCGCGGCGAGTTCATTGACACCACGCGCGAGGGCTTCCGCATCGCCAACGACATCAGCGTCTATTCTCTGATTGCCGTCTCGCGTGGCGCGGCGCGGCTGATGACCGAGGGCGGCAGCATCATGACGCTCAGTTATTATGCGGCTGAAAAAGTGGTACCCAATTACAACGTGATGGCCGTGGCCAAGGCCGGCCTCGAATCCACGGTACGCTACCTTGCCTATAATCTTGGCTCGCGCAACATTCGCGTCAACGCCATCTCGGCCGGCCCTGTGAAAACTCTGGCCGCCCGCGGCGTCGGCGACCTGAGTGAGATGATGCGCTCACACGCTGAACGCGCCCCGCTGCACCGCAATATCGATCAGGCAGAGGTGGGCGGCGCGGCGCTGTTTCTGGCCAGCGATCTCTCCAGCGCCATTACCGGCGAGATTATGTATGTCGATTGCGGCTATAACATCATGGGATTCTGAGCGGCACGCGGTACGAAACTGTAGCGCCGGCCTCCCGGCCGGCTGCGGCGTGGAGCTACCGGTCCACGTATCTTCCTTTCGGCCGCACACCTGCCCAATGCTCTAAACTTGAGTCAGGAACCCTTTGATGATGAAGTTTTTTGGCGGGAAAAAAGAGATACCGGCAGAGGCTCCCAAGGAGCAGGAGGCCGTCGTTACCCTTGGCGAAGGCGAAGCGCGCGAGTCGGGCCTCTTCAGCCGCATGAAGCAAGCCGTTTCGCGCACCCGCGAGACGCTATCGGCAAGAATCGGAAGCATCGTTGCGCTCACCCGCACGGTGGATGAAGCAGCGCTGGAAGAGCTTGAATCCGCGCTGCTTACCAGCGACCTTGGGGTGCAGACGACAGCCGCAATTTTGGAATCTCTGCGCGACCGGGCGCGCCGGCAGGCCATCGAAAGCGGCCAAGAGTTGCGCGATCTGCTGAAGGCCCAGTTGCGCGCCATTCTGGAAGCGCCCATTGCCAGCCGCGTCGCGGCGGCGATTCCCGAAGACAGCCCACGCGTCACCTTTCTGGTGGGCGTCAACGGGACTGGCAAGACCACGACCAGCGGCAAGTTGGCGGCCTGGTATCGCGCCCAGGGGCGTTCCGTTCTTTTGTGCGCTGCTGACACCTTTCGCGCCGCGGCCATTGAGCAGCTTGAAGTTTGGGCCGGGCGTTCCGGCGTGGAGATGATCAAGACCCGCCACGGCGGCGATCCCGCGGCCGTGCTCTACGATGCGGCCTCGGCAGCCAAGGCGCGCCAGATCAACGAGTTGATTGTAGACACGGCGGGGCGGCTGCACACCAAGACCGGCCTGATGGACGAGTTGGAGAAGATGCGCCGGACGGCGGCCAAACTGGTTCCCGGCGCGCCGCATGAAGTGCTGCTGGTGATGGACGCCACCACCGGCCAGAACGGGCTGAACCAGGCGCGTCAATTCACCCAATCGGCGGGCGTCACCGGCATCGTGCTGACCAAGCTGGACGGCACCGCCAAAGGCGGTATTGCCGTGGCCATTGCCCAGGAACTGAACCTGCCGGTGCTTTTTGTGGGCGTAGGTGAGCGCATGGCCGATCTGTTGGAGTTTTCTCCGGCTCCGTTTGTGGAATCGCTGCTGGGATGAAGAAGTCTTCGGAGATTGCTTGCCGAGTGTGGACAGGCTGGCCATCTCGCTTGATCCACGGTTGAGGCTGAGAAACCGGCTGGCGGCGCAAACCAGGCGGTCAGCCCGTATGCAGATTGAGGAATGAGCCGGCAGAGACTTCCCGATATTTCAATCAGGTCAAGCAGATGCAAAAGGTTCCGACAGTTCGCCGGTTCGTTCGATACACTATAGATGCGAGTCCTTCAATATCCCTCGCGCGTCCATAAAGTGGTTGACGCTTTTTGCGTCACAGCCCTTCACTGAGAGCCAAACGACCCTGATGTTATCAGATTTGTTGAGCAATAAATCGATCCGCCGATCTTTTGCTGCCTTGGCGCTGACCATGGCGGGGCTGCATACCAGCACGCTGACCGCGCAGAGCGCCTCACCGTTTGAGGGTAGCGTGGTCCAAGGCGAAGCAGCCGGGCAGCCGGTGGCGCTGACCATGGATGACGCCATCCAGAGGGGTCTGAAGGCCAACCTGGGCGTCATTCTCAGCAGCGCACAGGCGGCTGCGGCGCGCGGTGAGCGGCTCAGCGAACTGCAAGCCCTGCTGCCTTCCGTGGATGCGAGCGGCAAGGAAACTGTGACGCAGGTGGACTTGCCCGCCGAGGGAATGCGCATTCCTGGTTTTCCCACCACGCTTGGTCCCTTTGGATTTACCGATCTGCGGGCTTCGCTCACCTGGTCGCTGATCGATGTGGCTTCGTTGCGCAATTACTTGGCCGCGCGCCACAATTTCAACGCCGCCGAGCTTTCCGCTCAGGACGCGCGCGATCTGGTGGTGCTGGTTGTAGGCAATGCATACCTGTTGGCGCTGGCCGATGAAACGCGTGTCACGAGTGTGGAGGCGCAGAGCGCCACGGCAAGAATCTCACTCAATCAGGCGGTAGCCAATCACCAGGCCGGAACCGCGCCGCTTCTGGATGAGCTGCGCGCCCGCGTGGATGCCCAGTCTTTGGATCAGCAGTTGATTGTGGCGAAGAACTCTCTGGAGAAAGACAAACTGGCCCTGGCGCGGACGATAGGCCTGCCCCTGGCACAGAGCTTCACGCTGGCTGACACCGCGCCCTTCGCGATCTTCGACCAGATGGATGTGGAGCAAGCCATCCGCGAAGCCCACGCCAACCGGAAAGACCTGGCCGCAATGGTTGAGCAAGGGAAGGCCGCCGAAGAGCAGCGCAAGGCGGCGACCGCCGACCGGTTTCCGACTCTTACCTTTAGTGGCGATTACGGCGACATCGGCGCCACACTTTCTCACTCTCACGGAACCGGCGACGCCAACGGGACGCTGAGCGTTCCGCTCTTCAAGGAGTACGCGCTGCGCGGCGAGGCTCAGCAGGCTCAGGCGCAGCTTGATACCGCGCAAGCCAAGTTGAGTGACAAGAGCGCGCAGGTGGAAGCCGATGTGCGCGACGCGCTGCTGGATATAGCCTCGGCGCAGAAAATGGTCGAGGTTGCCAAATCCAGCGTAGAACTGGCCAATGAGGCGCTCAACGAAGCACAGCAGCGTTACTCGAGCGGCGTCAGCGACAATCTGGCAGTCAGCCAGGCGCAGCAATCCGTGGCTCAGGCCAACGATCAATACGTAACCAGCCTCTACCGGCACAATGTCGCCAAGCTCAGCTTGGCCCGTGCCCTGGGAACAGGCGAGAAGTACAAGAGTTATCTGGGAGGTAAGTAAACGTGGCGGATTCAATTCCAACACCCGTTTCCGGCGAGCCGGAGGAAGACACTCAAAGCGTGACCCCGAATTCGCGCCGCAAGAGCATAGCCATCGTTGTGGTTGTGATTCTGGCGCTGGTCGCTGCCGGCCTCTATTGGCGCTCCACCTACACGGAGGACACCGACGACGCACAGGTCAACGGCCACATGATCCAGGTCAGCGCGCGCGTCGGCGGTCAGGTTGCCAAGGTCTACGTCGATGAGAATCAGGTGGTCAAGGCGGGCGACGTGATTGCCGAACTTGATCCGAGCGACTATAAAGTTGCGGTGGAGAATGCCGAGGCGGCTCTGGCCAGCGCCCAGGCCAACGCCGAGGCTGCCAACGTCAATGTGCCCATTACCACCGTCAACACTGGCAGCACATTGCGTTCAGCGGATGCCGGCCTCACCAGCGCTCACGCCGCGGTCGAGCAGGCCGAGCAGCAGCTTGAGGCCGCGCAAGCCCAGGTGGCGCAAGCCAAGGCCAATAACACCAAGGCCCAGGCCGATCTGGAGCGCTACAAGCCGCTGGTTGAAAAGGACGTCATCAGCAAGCAGCAGTTTGACGCCGCCGTAGCTGCCGCCGACTCCACCAAGGCTGCGCTCTCCAGCGCCCGTCACTCGGAGAAGGCTGCTGAAGACGGAGTCAGCGAGGCCAAGGAGCGCGAGACTCAGGCCGCGGCGAATCAGAAGTTTGCCCAGACCGGGCCGCAACAGGTGGTCGCGCAGAGTGCCCGCGCCAAGCAGGCCGAGGCCCAGGTACAGGAGGCTCAAGCCCACCTCGACCAGGCCAATCTCAACCTCAGCTACACCAAAATCGTCGCGCCCACGGCCGGCATCATCACTCGCAAAAGCGTCGAGATCAACCAGAACGTAGCGCCGGGGCAGAATCTGACCATGCTGGTTTCGCTCGAAGGACTTTGGGTAACCGCCAACTTCAAAGAAACCCAGTTGCGCCACATGGCCGCCGGTCAGCCGGTCGAAATTGAGGTGGATGCGACAGGCAAGACTTACCACGGAAAGATTACGCAGATCGGCGGAGCCACAGGCTCAGTGCTCTCGCTCTTCCCGCCGGAGAACGCCACCGGCAACTACGTGAAGGTTGTGCAGCGTGTCCCGGTCCGCGTCGATTTCACCGATCTGGCCAGCGAAGACCCGAACCACGAATTGAGGCCCGGTCTATCCGTTGAGCCAAAGGTGCGAGTCAAGCCGTAAAAACAGGTTCTTGATTCGTAGAAATACTGACAGCACTCCCAGATCCCATTCATTGGGTTTCTGGGAGGCTGCCAAAGTGCGCGAATGCCAGCCCTCTTGATCGCTGCTGGAGATCGCTCCCAAGAGGTCATTTTCAATTGCAAGCTGAAGAAAATAAATACGATTGAAGAGAAACGCTTCAAGCTCAGCGCATAAATTGAGAAGCCGCGGATTGGTTATTGAAGCGGCACACCTTCAGCTCCGGCTCCGGTTGGTCTTCCAGCGCCGCGCGAATCGCCGTTATCGTTTCCGGCAAGCTTGCCTCGCCATCCACAATCACCAGCACTGACGGCCCGGCGCCGCTCAGCGCCGCGCCCAAAATGCCATGCTTGCCAGCCAGCCCCAGCAACGGCGGCAGCAGCGCGCAGAGCGAAGCGCGGTAAGGCTGGTGAATGCAATCCTGCATCGCAATGCGCAGCAGATCGCCACGTCCCTGCGCAAAGGCTAGCCCCAGCAGCGCCGCAGATTGAATGTTGCCAACAACATCGGCCCGCGGGTAGCACTCCGGAAGCATGGCCCGCGCCTTGCTGGTCGCCAGCGGTTCGGTGGGCAGCACAACAATTGCCCGCCACGCGGAGGGCGGCTCAACCCGCGCCACATGGACGCGTCGCTGTTCGTAAACTCCCTCCGTTGCAGCGGCCACAAAGCCGCCCAACCAGCAGGCCGCCGCATTGTCTGGATGCCCTTCCAGAGCCGCAGCCTCGGTCAGAATCCGCTCTGAACTCCACTCCAACTCGCCAAAATGAACGGCCAGCGCAATCGCCGCCAGGCGTCCCGCTGCCGACGAGCCGCAGCCCATCCCCAACGGAATCTCGTTCATCATGCGAATCCTGAGCGGCGTCACCGGGCGTCCATTCGACTCCAGCAACCCTTTGTAGATCTCCAGAATAAGATTGTTCTCAAGCCGCGAACAGCGCTCCGCGTCGCGTCCCGTTGCCTCAATCGTGAACTCGTCAGCCGCGCACGCCTCAATCTCCAGATAAAAATCCAAAGCAACGGCCGCCGCGTCAAAGCCTGAGCCGAGATTTGCCGATGAGGCCGGCAGCCGCAGGCGAAAGATATCAGGTTCTGCTTGCATTGTCTCGCTCATCCCACAATGCCCTTCAGGGTCGCCAGCACGGCCGCCGACGTCGCCTCCACCACCTGCGCATTGCGCTGCAAGCCGGCAATCTCCGACTCAAGGCCCGCGCCTTCCTCGGTCGTCAGCAGCGCACCGCGATGGAAGTCGATGGTATAGTCAGCGTCCTTCAGCGTATGCCCGGTCAGCACCAGCACCACCGTCTCACTTGACGCGATCTTGCCCTGCGCCCGCAGCTTCTTTAGCCCGGCCAGTGTCACTGCCGAAGCCGGCTCGCAGCCCAGTCCTTCGGTGCCAATCTCCGCCTTGGCTATGGCGATCTCCGCCTCGCTCACATCCAGGCACCAGCCGCCCGTCTCCAGAATCGCCCGCGCCGCCTTGCGCCACGAGGCCGGATTGCCGATGCGGATCGCCGTAGCCCGCGTATGCGCCTCCACCGGCGATAGAAAGTTCCCGCAGCTATCGTTGACGCAATGCACCAGCGGATTTGCCCCCGCCGCCTGGATCACGCTGATCTTCGGCATCCGCGCCGTCAGCCCCAGCTCCAGCATCTCGCGGAAGCCCTTGGCCAGTGCGGACGAGTTGCCCAGGTTGCCTCCCGGCACAATCAGATGGTCCGGCACATTCCAATCCAGCGCCTCGGCAATCTCAAAGGCCGGCGTCTTTTGCCCCTCCAGCCGATAAGGGTTCACCGAGTTCAGCAGATAGATCGGCGCCTCCTGCACAATCTGCGTCAGCAGCGTCAGGCAGCCGTCAAAGTCGGCCTTCAACTGGCAGGTTACCGCGCCGTAATCCATCGCCTGCGAAAGTTTGCCCCAGGCAATCTTCCCGTTGGGAATCAACACCAAACTCTTCAGCCCGGCCCGCGCCGCGTAAGCCGCCATTGCTGCCGAGGTGTTTCCAGTCGAGGCGCACGCCACCCACTCGAAGCCCCGCTCCTTGGCCACGCTCAAGGCAGCCGTCATCCCCGTATCTTTGAAGGATCCAGTCGGATTCATCCCTTGGTGCTTGGCAAAAAGTTGGTCAATCCCCAGCCGCTTGGCCGCGCGCGGCAGGT
>CAZYCV010000022.1:0-52039 GCA_964645305.1 uncultured Occallatibacter sp.
CCGGCAGACTGACTTCGCACCGGGAATCCTGGCCGATCCGGATGCGGGGCTGATTTACAACCCACTTGTTTGATTCGCCAACAATTACGATCTCAATGTCCATATTCCGATCCAAGGCTCACAGTCGCTGAGGCGGCAACGATGAGGGCAGCGAAGACCCTCGCTCGAAAGCCACGCCCCTCAAGGCGCAGTTGTCGCCATGAATTCCGCACGATGGCGCAATCCATGCAAGCAGAGTAACACCGCGAGCGCAGTTATGGGGAGCCTTCTTTTCAGGTTTCTTATATTTTTGTTGCGCAACAGTCACAGACAACTGTAACGCCAACCACAGACAACTGTAGCGCCAACCACGGACAACTGTAGCGCCAACCACGGACAACTGTAGCGCCGTCCTCCTGGACGGCTGTAGCGTGGACCTCCCGGTCCACGCCAGTTATCAGTAAGGCTAATTGCCGCGCAGCGCCGCGTGAAACGCGCGCTCAAAACCGCTGATTGACTTCTCAATCTTTTCAAGTGGAATGGTCATCGAAAGGCGAATGTAACCGGAGCGCCCAAAGCCCGTGCCGGGAACGGCCAGCACGCCTTCGGCGGCCAGCAGGCGAATGAAGACGATGTCGTCCGCGATGGGCGTTTTGAGAAAGATGTAGAACGAGCCTTCCGGCCGGCGAACCTCGTAGCCGATGGCCGCCAGAGCATTGCACAGCACGTTGCGCTTGTGCTCATAGGGTGCGGCGTCCACCGCTTCGTCCATTGATTCCAGCATCACCCACTGCCAGATCGCCGGTGCATTGATAAAGCCTAGAATGCGATTGGTGAAGGCGCAGGCGCCGCGCAGCGCCGCATTGCCATCGAGGCGCGGCGAGAGCGCCAGGTAGCCGATGCGCTCACCAGGCAGGCCCAGCGACTTGGACCACGAGTTGCAGATCGCCGTGTTGCGGATGAACGAGGCTACCTCTGGCTGCTGCTTGCCGTCATAGACAAAGGACTTGTACGGTTCATCGCTGAGCACGGTGATGGGCTGCTCGGCGCGGCTCAACACATCTTGCAGGTCACGCAGGATGCTCTCCGGATAAACGCGGCCCGTGGGATTGTTGGGCGTGTTCAGAATCAGCGCGCGGGTGCGCGGCGTAATGGCTGCGGCAATGCGCTCAACGTCCGGCAGAAACTCCGCATCGGTCTCGACGGGAACCATCACGCCGCCGTGGTTGGCAATATAGAACCGGTACTCGGAAAAAGCGGGCATCAGCACAATCACTTCGTCGCCCGGATCGAGAAGCGCTTTGAGAATTACGTTGCACGCGCCGGCCGAGCCAACGGTCATGAAGACATCCTCGGCGGTGAACTCCAGGCCGGTCTCGCGGCGCAGCTTCTGGGCCACGGCCGCGCGCACCTCGGAGTAGCCGGGATTGGGCATATACCCGTGCGAGCCAGGCTGGCTGCCAACGGCGATGCGGCGCAGCGCGTCCAGCACGGCGGCAGGCGGTTCCACGTCGGGATTGCCCAGCGAAAAATCAAAGACCGCATCCGCGCCGCGTTCGCGCTTCATGCGCACGCCCTCCTCAAACATCCGGCGAATCCAGGAGGCATTTTCAAGTTGCTTGGCGATGGTCTTTGAGACGGGCATAGTCGTGCGCCTTTCTAATTTCTTCACAGTCCACAATCTCACAGTATATAGGGGGAGTGGGGGTGAGCTGATTTCTCGTGTATTCGGCTTTTGCTCTCACTCTCGATCTGCCGGCGAAGACGCGTTTCCATCGCATTCCTCTTCTCTTCCGACAAGTTGTTTGAGTCGATGGTATTCGATTGCAAATATTATTCCGAAATTTTTTAAAAAAAGCTTATTGAAGTTTGTGATCTCCCACCCTTGAATCCGAAAAAGATGCAAGGATGGGGCACCCGGCACGCACGCTCAACGCGAAAAACCGCGATGAACGGAGCACTGGTTTCTGGACTCAGAATATTTTTCGAGGTTGATGATCCGGCCTCACGGCTCTGTCGGTCAAAGTGCTTGTGAACGTCCAGTGTTTTACATTTGAGGCGTCATGGTGGTGGCCACGATCCACCATTTTCCATCCCGGCGCAAGAAGGTGTCAGTGACAATATGATTGGGAGGAAACGGATGTCCGCCGCATTCGCCCACATAATGCATTTTGTAGACTAACTCGGCTGAACCCTCGGATAGTTGGATCAATTGCACCTGATCCATGGAGGCGCTGGTAAGCGAACAGTATGACAGCCCCGCCAGCCAGCTATCGCGATTGGAGATTCCGGCCGGTCCGACGAACAGGAAATCCGGCGCCATGATGGTCTTCAATGTATCGGCGTCTTTCTTTTCCCATGCCGTCATCGTGTCGCGCCGGATGGACTCCAGCGTCTGCTGAAGTGGGCTTTGCGAGGCCGTGGACTGCGCGCTGGCCGTACCTGCAAGCGTAGCGGAGAGCATAAGCAAGGCTAGAGTCAGCCCCGCCTTTTTACTCAAAGAAAATATTTCGGGTGTGCTATTCATTCATTTTCTCCCTCAGCCGGAGTTAGCGAGCCGTCCGTGATTTCGCGGTCGCAATCCCAAACTGTTCTTTACTACGAATTGATTGAGGTCTTGGTTCCGGCCTTTCAGGAGATGGAGGCTTCCCGATCTTTCCATCGTTGAACGTTGACGCCTTTCACCAGCAGCCACAGAGTCAGCAAGCCCTCGCCGACGCCTCCGGTGATGAAGATGTAGGGATTCATCAGATAATTTCCAAGCGGCGGGTAGGCAAGAGTGATATAACCCAAGCCGGCAAGCGCCATCAGCGCACCCAGGAATCGAGGAAGAAAGGTAGAACGAAAGATGAGGTACCCGATCAGAATGCAATAGAAGCCGTCATAGACCAGGGGGTTTACAGGTGAAGGAAGAAAATGAGGCGAGCTGATATATCCATAGACGATAATTGACAGACTTAACAACACCGCCACCAGAGAGATGTTCCTGCTGACCGGCCTGAACAGAAAGTAGAAGAGTACGCTCACCGCAGCATAAGAAGCGGCCGCGATTGGGCCGGCGATAGAGGCCAACAGGTGGTTACCACCGTACATTGCAGCGATGGACGTCACGATATTGATCACGTAGAAAATGCCGGCAAGCCTGGCCATAAAAACCGGCGAAGCCTTTGTAATTCTGCTTTGACGCATAGGAGATATTGGAGCGGCGCTATTCATGCACTATCCCTTTCATCCGGAAATTACGATTCAGCATGAGATACGGCGGTAGTCATTCCGGTTAAGGTTTTAGTACGAATCGATTGAACTTTTGGTTCCATAATTTTTTTGCAGTCCAAGATAATTCTCGCTGGATGGATTTTTTCGATGCGCTCTAAAGATTGAGGTTTGTGGCCCATCCTTGAATCAAGAAGCGATTCAAGAATGGGCCGCCCGCCAATTGTCCGAGGATGCCATCACCACTACGACGAAGATGATTGCCTTCCCTCAAACCATGGCCCATCAAAAGATAGTTATTCTGAGGCAAAAATCGCCGCAACAACCGCGGCAATTTTGTCGAGTATCTGGTTCCAGCCTTCCAATTGCCCGCTGTTCTTTGCGCTCTCCATGGGTTCATTTCCAATGAAGGTGAGTTTCGTCTGGCCGTTTCCAAGATCCTCAAAGAGGGTCACGTCACAGGCATCTTCGATGGCCTCATGCTCTATGCCATATTCCGCGGCCTCAACCCTGTTCCCCTCCGAGTCGGAAAAGTACATGGAAGAGACGATCTTCTCTTGCGGAACAATCTCGTGGTATTCACCGGCATTCCAAAAATCCTGGCCATCCGGCGTTCTCATGCAGCACAGAAATTTTCCTCCCACGCGAAAATCCATCTTGCAAACAGGCGAGGTAAAACCCTTCGGACCCCACCACTGCATCACATACTTCGGGTCAGTCCACGCCTTCCAAACCAGTTCGCGTGGGGCATCAAAAACTCTTGTCACAACCATCCGCTCTGTCTCGTTCACCGTGTTATTTGTCATCTCTGACCTCCGTTTTTTTCATTTGAGTTAGCACCACATCCAGCTTGTCGAAACTCTCTTCCCAGAATCGGCGATAGCTAATCGCCCAGTCGCTGACTGTCTTTATCGCCTCCGGCCTAAGCGTGCACACACTCTCTCGTCCACGCTTCGTCTTGATCACAATCCGCGCCCGCACCAGGCAGGCAATATGTTTTGAAATCATCTGCTGCGAGAGTGCAAACGGCTCTGTCAATCCATGCACGGAGGCAGGCCCATGACTGAGCCGTTCGATCATCGCTCGCCGCGTCGGATCAGACAAAGCGGCAAATGTCGTGCCCAATTTATCCACAACCATACGGTAGTGGTTTGCTTGTCAGTTGTCAAGTGTGATTTTTCGATTCTTGATTTTTGTTTTTTGATCGATGAACCACAGTTGAGTTCCCGCACCTTCAACGAAGTTTGGAAATCTCAGGGGGAACAGAGCCACCCGCCGGGTTGAGGTTCATGGTTCCCAGGTCTCAAAGCGAGACCTGGGCCACCCAATCATTATGGATTAGTCAGACCAGGGCCACCCGCCTCCGCACCGCTCCAATCGACGGCTTCGGGCATCTCGGAAAAATCAATCGTAGCGTCTGTCTTGGCGGCGATGGTGGCGATCTCCCGCTTTTGCGCGGCTGCGAGCTTCTTCATAACTCCTCATATCTTCTACGCGCAATGCTTTTGCGCTTCAACGTAGGCTCGCAGAACAGCATTCATGCGTGTCTGGTGGCCTTTACCGCGCGCCCGGAACCAATCGACCACATCGCTGTCCAGGCGCAGGTGAACGGAAGTTTTTCCCACCGGCATGACCACCTTCGCCGAGCGCCAGAACTCCGCGCCCAGTGACTCGGCCTTCGGCGCATCCTTGCTGGTTTGGTCCTCGCCCGCCTGGCGCATGGCCCTGATCTCACTCTGCGAATGTCTCACGATAGTAGATTCCGCGTTCATCTTTACTCGCTTTCTGGGCGCTGATCAGGCGAATCAGATTCGCGCCGCGCCAACAATAGACAACACGATAGACTGCGTCCTCCACGCGCCCCAAGGCAATCCAGCGGATTTCGCCATACTCTTCGCGGTCGTCGATGCGCTCCAATCGCGCGTTCAAAAAAATTGACGAGGCGGTCAGGAACGAAACCTTGTGCTTTTCCAAATTGATTCTGGCTTTGGCTTCGTCCCACTCGAACTCAAGTTCCGGGTCCGCCATCGCACTTACCTAATTATGAACACAAATGTTGACACAAATCAAGTCCTTGAAAATCCTACTTCAGCAGCTCATCCCCAGCCACAAGGTTGATGCTTTTCGCTTGCAGGCGCGCGATGGCCGCGTCGGGATCGTTGAAGCGGAAGATCAGGATTGCTCTGCCGCCGCAAAGATAGGGAAAGGCGTACATATATTCGATGTTGAGGCCGCTGCCATCCAACGCGCCCAGCACGTCCGCCAGGCCGCCCGGATGGTCGGGCACCTCAACGGCCAACACCTCAGTGATCTTGGCGACAAAGCCGTGTGCTTGCAGAAGTTCCATGGCCTTGGGCAGGTCGGAGACAATCAGGCGCACAATGCCGAACTGCTCGGTATCGGCCAGGTACAAGGCGCGGATGTCAACGCCCTCGCGCGCCAGCAGGAGAGCCGGCGCGGTCAGGTGGCCCGGCTTGTTTTCGACAAACAATGATAGCTGTTGAATCTTCATGATGTCCGCCTGTCGATGACTCGTTTGGCCTTGCCTTCGCTGCGCGCGATGGTATTGGCTTCGACCAATGCCACTTTGACGCGAATGCCGAGGACGTGATCGAGCGCGGACTGAATGCGGCCTTGCAAGCCTTGCAGCGCGCCGATTTTGTCGTTGAACATATGCGGCGTGACCTCGACCTGGACTTCCATCTGATCAAGGCCCTGCTCGCGCGTCAGAACAATTTGATAGTTGGGCAGCGTGCCCTCAATCTGCAAGAGCGCCGTCTCCACTTGCGAAGGGAAGACGTTGACGCCGCGCAGGATCAGCATATCGTCGCTGCGGCGGCCGATGCGGCCGATGCGGCGCATAGTACGGCCACAATCGCAGCGGCCCGTCAGCAGGCTGGTGATATCGCGCGTGCGATAGCGGATCATGGGCATCGCCTGCTTGCTGAGCGTGGTCAACACCAGTTCGCCTTCAGAGCCATCGGGCAGCGACTCGCCGGTCTCCGGGTTGATAATCTCCGGGTAGAAATGATCCTCGAAGATGTGCAGGCCTTGATGGCGGCGGCACTCGCAACCCACGCCGGGGCCGATGATCTCCGAGAGGCCGTAGATGTCAAAGGCCTCGATGCCGCTGTGGGTTTCAATGTGTTTGCGCATCGAGTCGGTCCACGGCTCCGCGCCAAAGACGCCGGCGCGCACCGGCAATTCCTTCATATCCACGCCGAGTTCGGCGGCGCGGTCGATCAGATGCAGAAAGTAAGTGGGCGTGCAGCAGATGGCCGTGACGCCAAAATCTTTCATCAGCATGATCTGCCGATCAGCTTTGCCGCCGGAGGTTGGCACCACGGTTGCGCCTAGGCCCTCAGCGCCGTAGTGCGCGCCCAGGCCGCCGGTGAAGAGGCCGTAGCCGTAGGCCACTTGAATGATGTCGCCGCGATGCAGCCCGCAGCCGGCCAGGCAGCGCACCACCACCGAGGTCCACACGTCAATGTCTTCCTGCGTGTAGGCCACGACGATGGGCTTGCCGGTGGTTCCGCTCGACGCGTGCAAGCGCACCACATCCTTCATGGGGCTTGCGAAGAGGCCGAAGGGATAGGTGTCGCGCAGATCGCTCTTCACCGTAAAGGGCAGCTTGGCAATGTCCTCAAGTGCGCGAATGTCATCGGGCACCAAGCCGCGCTCATCCATGCGCGCGCGGAAGTGCTCGACCTGCTCCCAGGAACGCTCGACCACCGCTTGTAAGCGTTGTAACTGCAACTCACGTAGCTCATCCAACGGAAGATAATCCGGCACGCTGGCAGGATGACAGTCACGCGCACTGCATTCCAATATTGGCTTGGTCTTCATGCTTTCCGTCCAAGATAAAACGCTGTTAAATTCGCTTGATGCAACTTCTCCGCAAGGTTTTGCTTGAGCGCCGCGATCCATGCTTCTTCAGAGAATTGCACGTGACGGCTCAACACGCCGAGCAGCGCCACATTGATACTTTTTTTGTTCGGCAGCTTGGCTTCGTCGATCAGCGAAGGCTCAATCAAAACGCCGCCCTCGCGCAGCGCGGCCGCATTCACCGGCACTTGATCCGGCGAAAGAACGACCAGAAAATCCGCCTCGCCCTCGGGCACCATCGGGCTGAAGACGCGCTCGCCGAAGCGCACATCGCTCGACACCGATCCGCCGCGCTGGCTCATCCCATGCAACTCACTCTTCTTCACGTCTACGCCGGCCGCGAAGGCCACCTCGGCCAGAATGTCGCTGGCCTTGAGCACACCCTGCCCGCCCAAGCCCGCTACGACCACGTTAGTCGGTCTGCTCACCTTAATTGGTCTGCTCATCGCCGCACCTCGCTTGCTCACTCAATTCAAGAGCGCGAATGGCGCCAGCCGCCAGCAAACAATTGCGCCGCGCAATTACTACGGAAAGCTCCGGCTTTTCCAGGCAATCTTTTACCAGCTTTTCAAACTCCGCCGCATCTTTCACCGGATCGATTACAAAAACATTTTGAATTCCCAGCGAACGAACCAGCGCCTCAAAGTTCACCTTGCCGGTGCTGGAGTGGGCCAGCGTGCGGCCGGTTCCTGGATGCTCCTGCATTCCGGTCATGGCGGTGGTTCCGTTGTCCAGGATCAGCACCACGTGGCCTGTTTCGGGTGGGTTATAAACCATCTCGACCAAGCCGGTGATGCCGCTGTGCACGAAGGTGCTGTCGCCGATGACGCTGACCACGCGCCGCGCCTCATCGGGCGGAAGCGAGTGGCGCATACCCAGACCGACGCCGATCCCAGCGCCCATGCAGACCAGCGTGTCCATCATCTCGTAGGGCGGCAGAACACCCAGCGAATAACAGCCGATGTCGCCGGGAACCAGGCAGTTCAAATTCTTCAGCGCACCATAGGCCGAGCGGTGCGGACAGCCGGGACAGAGCGCCGGCGGCTTGCCGGGAACCGGCTTCGGCTCCGGCGTATCGTCCTCTTCCAAAATGCGCCGCACGCGGGCGGTTGTCAGTTCGCCAAAGCGGTACGCCTCTGGCTTGCCCTCAACAGAGATACCCGCTGTGCGCGCCGCCTCGACCAGATACGGATCGCCCTCTTCAATCACATAACAAAGATCGACGCTCTCCGCGAAGCTGCGCATCCGCTCGATAGGCAGCGGGTAAGTGACGCCCAGCTTCAAAACGCTAGCCTCTGGAGCCGCTTCGCGCACATACTGAAAGGCCACGCCGGAAGTAATAATACCCACCGAAGTCGAGCCGGGAATGAGCTGATTCAGCCCTTCCGCATCGTTCCATGCGGCGATCTCGGCCAGTCTCTTGCGCAGCCGCCGATGGGCCGGCTTGGCGTAGGCGGGAATCATCACACGCGACGGAAAATCATGCTCAAAGTGCGGCGCTCCGGGCGGGGCAATTCGCACCGATCCGCGCCGGACAACGGTCTTGGAATGGCAGACCCGCGTGGTCATGCGCAGCAGCACCGGGCACTGCCAGCGCTCGCTCAGTTCAATCGCCCGCAGCGTGAACTCGTATGCCTCTTGAGAGTCGGAAGGCTCCAGCATGGGCACGCCAGCAGCCAGCGCATAGCGCCGGTTGTCCTGCTCGTTCTGGCTGGAGGCCATGCCGGGATCGTCGGCTGAAACCACGATCAGCGCCCCATCCAGCCGCGTGAGTGCCACGGTAAACAGCGGATCGGCGGCCACATTCAGCCCCACGTGCTTCATGGTCACGAGCGCCCGCGCGCCGCTGAAGGCCACGCCAATGGCCACTTCCATCGCCACTTTTTCATTGGGCGACCACTGCGCGCGTCCGCCCAGTTTTTCAAAGGTTTCCAGAATTTCCGTAGAGGGGGTTCCGGGATAGCCGGTGCCGAGGGTAACTCCGGCGTCGAGGGCGGCCAGGGCAACTGCTTCGTCGCCGCTCAGCAGGGCCAGTGCATTCGGTTGCGCTTGAGAATCCAAGATAACTTCCTAAGAATTTGAGTCTTGAGGGTAGTGTACATGATTGCAGTGTACTGAGGAGCGGAAGAGAGCACTTTCTGCGCAAATCGGGCTGGTTGGCTCACATTCCCAAAGTTAGATGGCTATCATCTTGCGTGCGCCGGGGCCGGATTTTCCGGCGGCAATCGCCTACCTTTATAATGAGTTGTTTGGCTTTGTTAGAAAGTGGGCCGGCGAGCGGCGCACTTGGAGGAGAAAGATTTTGGCTCAGGCAGAGATCGGCATCATAGGCGGCAGCGGGCTTTACTCCATGCCCGGATTCACCAACGTGCGCGAAGAGCGCGTGGAGACGCCCTTCGGCGAGCCTTCGGACGCTTTCATTCTGGGCGAGTTGGAGGGCCGCAGCGTGGCCTTTCTGGCTCGGCATGGACGCGGCCATCGCATTCTGCCCTCGGAGCTGAACTTCCGCGCCAACATCTATGCCATGAAGGCGCTGGGCGTTGAGCGCATCCTTTCTGTTTCGGCAGTCGGCTCGCTCAAAGAGGAGCACAAGCCGACGGATTTCGTCATTCCCGATCAATTCATCGACCGCACCTTCAACCGCGTCGCCACCTTCTTTGGTGAGGGCATCGTCGGCCATGTGGCCTTTGGCGATCCGGTCTGCGCGACGGTGGCGAAGGCTGCGGCCGAGGCTTGCGCGACTGTCGGCGTCACCGGCAAGCTGGGCGGAACCTATGTCTGCATGGAAGGCCCGCAGTTCTCGACGAAGGCCGAGTCGAAGCTCTATCGCAGTTGGGGCGCGGACGTGATCGGCATGACCAATCTGCAAGAGGCCAAACTGGCCCGCGAGGCAGAGATCTGTTACTCGACGATCGCCATGGTCACCGACTACGATTGCTGGCGCGAAGGGCATGATTCAGTCACTATCGAAGAGATTGTGCGCGTGCTGCATCAGAACGCGGAGAATGCCGCGAAGGTGGTCAAAGCCGCTGTAGCCGCCATGCCAAAGGAACGCAACTGCGCTTGCGCCTCAGCGGCCAAGTACGCTGTGCTGACCGCGCCCGATGCGATTCCCGCGGCGGCGAAAGAGAAGCTGGCGCTGCTGTTTAGCAAGTATTTTGGTGCTTAAATGCTTGTCGTGAACCAGGAAGCGTCAGGGCACGACTTCAGTCGTGCCGCAAGAGCTGCAACATGAACGCGGGCTTTAGCCCCTGAGGGAAGTCTGTCAAAGGCTTGGATTGGTTTGAGAAATTTTGAAAAGTGAATCTCTTGAAATCACCGGCTCAATGAAATCGAGCGTCAAGGAGGAACCAATGAGAGCATCGCTACTGATTCTGTTCTTGGTCATGGCTTTGATTCCTCTGGATGGAAGAGCGCAAACTCCGGCAATTCAATCAATACAAGACGTGACATTCTGCCAACTTGCAAAATCTCCATCGACATACGCTGGGATAGAACTTCGCGTCCGAGTCATCTATCGATTTGTCTGGGAAGAGTCGGATATTGAACAAGCCGAATGTTGTCCTGGCAATATCTCCAAAGATTTGCGAGCGATAATTTCTAATGGGATTCCGGATAAATTTACCAAGAAAACAAATCAGCTGGTTAAACGATTGGGAAGAAGGTCATCTGGAGTTGCGTTAATGGACGTAGTTGGGAGAATGGATCGAGGCCTATTCAGAATTGATAGAATAGAGCATATTGAACATCTTTCCAGACCTCCCGATTTAAATAACGATCCATCTTGGGTTCCGCATGCTTGCGCGTTTCAAGTCTCAGATATTCCAAATAAATAGGAATCGTAAAATCACAATTGAGGAAGAAAAATGGCCATCACCGTAGTAGGCAGCGTAGCATACGACACGATTGAAACACCGGCGGGTAAGCGCGAGCGCTGCCTGGGAGGCGCGGCGACTTACTTTTCGCTGGCGGCGAGTTTTTTCACAGATGTGCGGGTCATCGCTGTGGTGGGCGAGGATTTCGGCAAGCGGCAAGAGGCGGTCTTTCAAGCGCGCAAGATCGACACGCGCGGCATTGAACACACTGCGGGCAAGAGCTTCTTCTGGGAGGGTTCGTATCTCGAAAACATCAACGAAGCCAAGACGCACAACACGGAGTTGAATGTCTTCGCGTCCTTCGAGCCGAAGATTCCCGCGGCCTACGCTGACTCGGAGTTTCTATTTCTCGCCAACATTGATCCAGTCTTGCAACGGCGCGTGCGCGAAGCGATGCCGGATGTGAAGCTGGTGGCTGGCGACACGATGAATTACTGGATCAAGGATCATCGCGCGGCACTGCTTGAAGTTTTGAAGGGCTTGGATATTCTACTCATCAACGACACGGAAACGAAGATGCTAGCCGCGAACAACAACCTTGTGCAGGCCGCGCGCGCAGTGATGGCGATGGGCCCGAAGACGCTGGTCGTCAAACACGGCGAGTACGGCGCGACGCTCTTTCACGGCGAAAAGATTTTCCGTGCTCCGGCGCTGCCGATGGAAGAGGTCATTGATCCAACGGGCGCGGGCGACAGCTTTGCCGGCGGCTTCTTCGGTTATCTTGCATCGCAGAAGGAACAAACTCTGGAGGCCTATCGCCGCGCGATGTTTTACGGCAGCGTGATGGGCTCGTTTGCCTGCGAGCGCTTCGGCACGGAGAGAACGCAGCAACTCACGCGCGCGGAGATTGACGCACGCTTCAATACTTTTCGCGAGTTAACGCATCTTGATTAGGAAACACATCTCGCGCGTGGAGTGGCTTGTGGTCGCGGCATCGTGCGCGGCAGCGTCGATCTGCGCGATTGTGTGGAGCTGGCGCAACGGCGCGATGCTCAACTATGGAGATGCTGTTGCGCATCTGCACATTGCGCGGCGAGTCTTTGATGCGCGCATTCCGCGGCTGACGGAGTTGGGTTCGGTGTGGCTGCCGCTGCCGCACATTCTGATGCTGCCCTTTGTGCAGAATTTCAGTTGGTGGGCCAACGGCGTGGCGGGCATGATTCCCTCCGCGCTCGCTTACATCGCTGCTTGCTGCGGCATCTATAGGCTCTCGCGTCACTGGCTTTCGCCCACAACTTCCGCGCTGGCGCTGGCCTTCTTCGCGCTCAATCCGAATCTGCTTTATCTGCAAACCACGGCGATGACCGAGCCGCTCTTTGTTTGCGAAATGGTGTGGATTGCGGTTTGGCTCGTCAAGTGGCGCGCCAGTTTGGAAGGCGGCACGCGGCGCACCAGTCGCTTGCAGTGGCTGATTGCTCTGGTGTTGATTGCCTCCATCTTCACGCGCTACGACGGATGGATCATGGCGCTGATCGCGTGGACGTGCATGAGCGTGACTCTCTTGCGCCGTGGCCGCTTGCGCTCGCCGAGCTTCTGGATTGCCAGCGTCCTCATCGTCGCCGCGCCGATCGTCTGGTTCATTTACAACTCAGTGGGCTTTGGCGATTGGCTTTATTTTTCGCGCGGGCCGTATTCAGCCAAGGCGATTGAATTGCGCACCATGTCGCATGGAGACGGGCCACCGCATCCCGGCTGGCACAATCCATGGGTCTCGCTTCTCTTCTTCGTAAAGGTTGCGGAGATGGATGCAGCGGCCGCCATGTGGGGCAATGTGTTGTTGATTGTAAGCCTGCTGGGAACTGTGTGGGCCTGGCTCACGGCGCGCAAGAGAGCATTCACGTGGGCGCTGCTACTGTGGTTTCCGATTCCGTTTTATGCGTACTCGGTGGCCTATGGTTCAGTGCCGATCTTTATTCCTGTTTGGTGGCCGCACTCGTGGTACAACACGCGCTATGGAATGGAGATGCTGCCTGCCTTTGCACTGGGTGTGGGATTTGCCGCGCACGCGGCGTTGGCTCTAGTGAATGATTTCAAGCCGCGCGAGATTGATGCGCGCTGGGTGCGCGCTGCGGCGGGCGCGATTTTTGCGCTGATTGTTGTAAACGCTGTGCTGATGTTGCGTGAGCATCCTTTAATTTATGTGGAAGGAATCAAGAATATTGAAGCGCGCCGGCAGTTTGAAATCGAGATTCCGCACGCGCTTCGCGCCGAGTTGATTTCCTATCCAAGTGCAACGATTCTGATGGATACATCGGTCTATCCGAATCTGGTTGCATTTACTGGAATTCCTTTGCGGCAAACGATCAACGAGAGCGATCTGTGGATCTTTGATGAGGCCTTGAAAGCGCCTGCTGCTCATGCTCAGCTTGTACTGGCATTTGACGGCGACGCAGTGGACAGGGCAGTGAAAGCGCACCCGGATGGGTTGGTTTTTGTTCGTCGTTTTACTGCGCATGGTCAGGCTTCCGGGACGTTGTATCGGTCCTATGATTTGCCTTGAAATTTTCAAGTTGACTAGACGGTGATAGCATCGGTCAAGGAAGCATGATGAGCATGACATTGGCACAATTCGCGCAACCGTTTGATTTTGACCAACTGCAACAAATCGTGGTGGCGAATGGCGCCATTGGCCGCCTGCTGGTGGCCTGCCTGCTGGGCGGATTGGTGGGCATGGATCGCGAGTTCAATCGCAAGTCAGCCGGTGTGCGCACCAATCTACTGATCTCGATGGGCTGCGCGTTTTTCACGCTGCTCTCGGCGGTACTGGCCGGCGACGGCAATCCCGATAAAGGCCGCGTGGCTGCGAATATTGTGCAAGGCATCGGCTTTCTGGGCGCGGGGTTGATCCTGCATAATCGCAACCGCGTCAGTGGACTTACCAGCGCGGCCAGTGTCTTTGTTGTCGCATCCATCGGCATGGCTTGCGGCGCAGGACTTTATGCGGCGGCGGGGGTGGCCACAATCATCGTCATCACCGCGTTGGAGGTTGTCGGCTTTATCGAACGGCGCGCCAACATCAAAGCATATTCACTGGTCTACGAAGCGCGTGGAACGGATCAGGCGCAGATCCTCAACTCAATTCTGAAGGTGATGGACAGTTTCAACCAGCGGCTCTCCGGCGTTGAATCCAATTCCATCAGCGATCTTCAACGCATAAGTTTTTCTGTTACCACAACCAAGCGTCAGCACGAGCACTTGCGCGCCAAATTGCTTACCGAGCCGGCTATCACCGTGCTCCATACTTACTTTGATCCGGAGGAAGATTGATTCCCTTTACCAAAGCACACGCCTGCGGCAATGACTTCTTGATTGTGACGGAAGAGGCGGCGGGCAAACACGATTGGGCGGAGTTGACGCGGCATTTGTGCGCGCGCAACACAGGCATTGGCGCGGACGGCGTGGAGTATTTCGCATGGACCGGCGCAAAGTCAGGCCGCATCCGCCTGCATAATGCGGACGGCTCCATTGCCGAGATCAGCGGCAACGGCACGCGCTGCGTTGCCGCATGGATGGCGCGCGAACGCGGCTTTCAGCCCGGCGATGAAATACGCATCGAGACTGATGCGGGCTTGCGCATTTGCAAGATTGATGCGCTGAAAACAGATGGCGAATTCACCGTTGAAGTAACCGCCGGAATGGGCGTTCCTTCTTTCATGCAGCGTTCCGTGACGCGGACCAATGGGCTTGAAGTTGAAGGCATCGAGGTCTCGACAGGCAATCCGCATTTTGTTGTTGTTGTAGATAACGCGGAGTTCAGAATCTCAGGATCAACCTGGCGGCAGATAGGCTCGGAAATTTGTGTTCATTCTGATTTCCCGAATCAAACAAATGTTGAATTTTTGCGCATTGTCCGCCCGAATGAAATTGAAATTCGTATCTTTGAGCGCGGCGTGGGACCGACGAGTTCCTCCGGCACTGGTACAAGCGCAACAGCCACGGCGGCCATCGCGCTGCATGGATGCCAATCGCCGCTCACCGTTGTTGCTCCTGGCGGGGCGCAGACTGTTGCATGGAATGGGCCTGGAACGGAACTGCACCTGACGGGCCCAGCGTCGCTGATTGCTCGCGGAGAGGCGTGGATCGCATGACCGCACTACTGAAGCCGCACACTGTTTCCGCCGGCGCGCCGGTCGGCGTTGTCTCTCCCGCTTCCACTCCGCAGCAAGAGCGCGTGGATCGTGGTCTAACTGCACTGCGCGCGCTTGGTTATGCGCCACAGGCGTCAGAGAATTTGATGGCGCGCGGCCCGCTTTACTTTGCAGGGACGCCGGCTATGCGCCTCAGCGATTTGCATCAAGCCTTCGCCGATGAGCGGCAGCGCGCCATCTTCTGCACGCGTGGCGGCTATGGCGCAAATTATTTGCTGGAAGATTTGGACCTTGATCTGATCGCTGAAAATATCAAGCCATTCATCGGCTACAGCGACCTGACCGCGCTGCATCTATGGCTGCTTGATCAGATTCAAATGCCTGCTTTTCATGGGCCGATGCTCTCGGCGGATTTTGCGCGTGAAGACGGCGTTCATGTGCCTAGCTTGCAGGCAGCGCTCAGTGGCAAGCCTTACGTTGTGGGAACGCAGGAAGGCATGAGGCCTCTTCATGCGGGACGCGCGCGCGGCATTCTTTACGGCGGCTGTTTGAGCATTTTGGTGGCGATGCTGGGAACAACTTACGAGCCGCAGACTGAAGGCAAGTTGCTCTTTCTTGAAGACGTGAACGTCAAGCCCTATCAAGTCGATCGCATGTTGTGGCAATTGCGCGAGGCAGGAAAATTTGAAGGCGTGCGTGGCATTGTCTTCGGCGAGATGCTCCATTGCACTTCGCCTGGCGCGCCGCCTGAGCTGCTCGATCAAGTGATTCTGCGCGCCTTTGAAAACTTCAAGGGACCGATCGCGATTGGCTTGCGTAGCGGCCATGTTTCGCGCTCCAATGTTACGCTGACCTTTGGCGTCGAGGCCGAATTGCTCGTGCAGAAAGAGGCGCAGTTGCATTTGATTGACGCGGCGGTGAAACCATGAGGGAACCGGGAACAGGGAAAAGGGAACAGAACACGCCGCGACACATTCATCTCAGCGGCATCTGCGGCACGGCGATGGCTTCGCTGGCCGGGTTATTGCAGTTGCAGGGTCATCGCATTACTGGCTCCGACAAGGCCGCTTATCCGCCGATGAGCGATCAGTTGCGCGCGATGGGTATTGATGTGATGGAGCCTTATGCAGAGTCGAATCTTGATCCCGCGCCTGATCTTGTAGTGATTGGCAACGCACTTTCGCGCGGCAATGCGGAGATTGAGAGTGTGCTTGATGAGCGGATTCCTTTCACTTCGATGGCTGCTCTGTTGCATGAAGAATTTCTTGCGGGGCGTGAGCCGCTGGTGGTTGCCGGAACACACGGCAAGACGACGACCACTAGTATGCTGGCGTGGATCTATCAAACCGCATCGCGCGAAAACCCTTTGCTGGAGCCTTCGTTTCTGATCGGCGGTGTGGCGGAAAATTTTGGCACGAGCTATCAACTGCGTCCCACGCGCCCGTTCATCATCGAAGGCGATGAGTACGACACGGCCTTTTTTGATAAGGGCCCGAAGTTCCTGCACTACTTTCCGGACGGACTGATTCTAACGCACGTGGAGTTTGATCACGCTGATATTTATGCGGACTTGGATGCCGTCAAAACTGCCTTCAAGCGGCTGGTGAATCTGGTTCCGCGGCGCGGTCGGATCGTCGCTTACGACGGCAGTGACAATGTAACTGAGTGCGTTGCCAAGGCATTTTGCCGCGTGGAGCGCTACGGCTTTGCGGAGAGTTCCGACTGGCGCATACGCAATCTGCGGCATGAAGACGGACTGACGCGCTGGGAGGTTTGGCACGCGGACGAATTATGGGCCGAGCTTGCGATGCGCATGGCTGGCGAACATAACGCGTTGAACGCAACGGCTGCTGCTGCGCTGGCCTTTGGGCAAGGCGTGAGCAGAGATGCAATTGTTGCGGCGTTGGCTACATTCAAGAGCGTGAAGCGGCGGCTCGAAGTGCGCGCGGTCATCCACGGCATCAGCATCATTGACGACTTTGCGCATCATCCTACGGCAATCCGCGAAACTTTACGTGCGCTTCGGAGTGTATATCCTTCGTCGCGTTTGTGGGCGGTTCTGGAGCCGCGCTCGAACACGCTGCGGCGCAAGGTGCTTGAAGCTGATCTTATCCAAAGTTTGCGCGGGGCTGATCGCGTGGTGCTGGCTGGGGTCTATCAGCAACAGCGCATTGCAGACGCTGAACGGCTGCATCCGGAAGATGTGGTGCGCGCGCTGAACGCCGCTGGAACCGAGGCTGAACTTTGTCCGGATGTGGAGTCTATCGTCAGCTATATTGCCCCGCAACTTGAATCCGGCGATGTGGTGGCGATTCTTTCGAATGGCGGATTCGATGGGATTTATGAGAAGCTGCCTGCGCGGCTGAACGAGCGATTTGCGAATCAAGGATAAATCGCATCATTCATTTTTTGTTTCGAATTGCACGCTTATTATTCTGATGGATTCTTTAAGAAATTGTTTTGAATCATGGATAAACGCGGGCGAGGACGCCCGCACTACAGCCGACCGGGAGGTCGGCGCTACACATTTATGAGCCGCAGGTTGTGGGTATCATTTTAGCAAGTTAGCGTCCGCTTCGCGGACATCGCAAGTTAGCGAGTTGGCGGCGGCATTGCGGAGACGTCGAGTTGGCGGGCTGACAGATTAACAGGATCGAAGACAATGATTTTCTATTTGATTTTTATGGCCACGATGGTGGTCACTGGAATTCCGACAGCGCTGCTGTTTATTCCGTGGTGCGCGCTTACAGGCGACGTGCTGCCGCTCTACAAAGGCACGCGCTTCATGCTGGCGACGAGTTGCTGGATGGCCGGAGTGCGCTTTGATGTAGAGGGAATGGAGAATATCCCCAAGGACAGGGCGTGCATCTTTATGTCGAACCACGTTTCCAATCTCGATCCGCCGGCGCTGATCTCGCTGATACCGGGGCGCACATCGGCCTTTATGAAGCGCTCGTTGATGGAGTTGCCGATTCTAGGAACCGGCTTCCGACAGGGCGACTTTATTGCCGTAGAGCGCAATGGCAGCCCGGTGGACGCGGAGCGCAGCGTAAGCGCGGCCAAAGAAGTGCTGGCCAAGGGCGTGCACATGACCACGTTTGTCGAGGGCACGCGCTCCAGGGACGGACGTTTGCTACCCTTCAAGAAAGGGCCGTTCTACCTGGCGATGAGTTCGGGCGCGCGGTGCATTCCGGTTTCGATCTCCGGCACGGAGAGCATTTGGGGAAAGGGAAGTTCGCGCATCAAACCCGGCACGGCGCGGGTGATCTTTCATACGCCGATTGAGCCGACCGAATTTGCCTCGCGCGATGAGTTGATGGGCGCGGTGCGCTCAGCGATTGCCTCCGGTTTGCCGGAGTGGATGCGGACGTAGGTCTATCGAGTTAAATGATCCCAGGTCTCAAAATCGAGAGCTGGGGCACCCGATGATTTTAGGAACTCTATGATTTCTTCGATTTTTGTATTTGTCGTGATTCTTGTGCTGAGCATTCCCTCGGCAATCATCTTCATCCCACTGGCGATGATTACCGGCGACGTGCGGCCGCTTTACGTAGTGACCTGCTTCATTGTGCGCAGCGGGTACTTTGTGGCCGGCATCCGATTGCGCGCCGAGGGGCGGGAGAAGGTTCCGACGGGCCGGTCGTGCATCTTCATGGCCAATCATGTTTCAAACCTTGATCCACCCGCATTGATTGCTCTTTTGCCGGGTTATACAGCGGCCTTCTCCAAGCGCTCGGTCTTCAATATTCCTGTCTTCGGTTACTGCCTCAAGCTGGGCGAGTTCATTCCGGTGGATCGCACGGGCAGCGCCGTCACCGCGCAAGAGAGCGTGGCCGCGGCGCAACGGGTGCTGGAAAAGGGACGGCACATCACGACGTTTGTCGAGGGCACGCGCTCCAAGGACGGCCACCTGTTGCCCTTCAAAAAAGGGCCGTTTTATTTGGCGATGCAATCGGGCGCGCCGTGCATTCCAGTTTCGATTTACGGCACGGAGACGATGATGGCCAAAGGGCGATTCGGCATCAAGCGCGGAACGGCGCACTTCGTCTTTCATGCGCCGATTGATCCGAAGAATTACGCGACGCGCGAGGAGCTTTCCGCGGCGGTGCGCGCATCGATTGCCTCCGGTTTGCCGGAGTGGATGCGGGGTTGAGGCTTCTGTATAGACCAGATGAATTGGTAATGAATCATGGACAAGCGCGGGCGGGGACGCCCGCACTACAGCCGGTCAGGAGACCGGCGCTACACTTTGCTGAACTACGGCTGCACGACCGCGTTGTAGCCGTCGTTGAGCAGCTTTTGGCGCATGGCGTTGGCATCGTTGAGGCTGGTGAATGGGCCGACGCGCACGTGGAACTGGCCGTCGGCATCATCCTGACCGAGCGATACCGCGTAGCCCCGTTTGTGCAGCGCGCTGACCAGCACATCGGCATCTTCGTGACTGGAGACGACGGCGATCTGGACCATCAGAGGATTGGCCGTCAGGCCGGTGGCAGGCACGGAAGGCGTTACGGCGGCTTGACTTGTGCCGGCGGTATCGGGTTGAGCCTTGACTGGCGCGGCGGGCGCCATGGGCGGAGCGGCTTCAGGCTTGGAGGCGGCGCTCGATGGCGTGCTGGAGGCCGGCGCAGTGGCCGTCACGGCGGTCTTGGAGCCGCGGTTGCCCATCGAGTAGCCGAGACCGAAGCAGAGTCCGCAGAGCAGCAGCAAGGCAAAGATCAGGCCTGCGACCGCCATCGGCCCCAGTGTTACTTCCGTATCCCGCGGCGGCAGGACCGGCCGAAGATCATCCTCATCCCATACACGCATCGGGTTCAATCCTCTCTGCAAGTGGTTCTATGAATCCGGTCCATAAATATTGGAACGCAATGGAAAATTGCAACCGCCGATCCTTCGACTCCCCCCCCCCAAACTGAAGAACGTTTGGGGCCCCGTTCGCTCAGGATGACAGTCTTGAAGTGTTGCAATTCTTCAAGGCCAGATCATTAAAACGCTACTTCGAGGCCAGATCAGTAAAACGCTACTTCCGCCGCGCTTCAGTGTCGAAGATGACCGGGTCAGGATCTTGGAAGAAGGCGGCATGGAGCGAGCGGACGGCCTCATCAGCGTCGTCTTCGTCAATCATAAAGCTCATATTGATTTCGCTGGCGCCTTGCGAGATCATGCGCACATTGACGTGGCGGATGGCGTTGAAGACCTGGGCGGCAATGCCGTTCTGACCGCGGATGTCGTCGCCGACCATGCAGATGAGCGCTTTGCGGCCTTCATATTTCACATCAGCCAACAGGCCTAGATCGGCGGCCAGGGCGGGCAGCTTGTCGTTGGAATCAACGGTGAGCGAGACCGAGACCTCACTGGTCGAAACCATATCCACGGCGCATTTGTACTTGTCGAAGACGGTGAAGATCTCCTTCATGTAGCCGTGGGTCATAAGCATACGGCTGGCGACGACATCGATAATGGAGAGCTTCTTTTTGACGGCAATGGATTTGAAGGGGCTCTTGCAATGCGGAGCCAGCGATGTGATGCGCGTGCCTTCGCAGGCCGCGTTGCGGCTGTTGAGCACGAGGACGGGAATGTTCTTTTTGACGGCCGGCAGGATGGTGGCCGGATGCAGAACTTTGGCGCCGAAGTAGGCCAGTTCGGCGGCCTCTTCAAAGCTGATGGTTTTGACGCGCAAAGCGTCTGGGCAGACGCGGGGATCAGCGGTCATGATGCCGTCCACGTCGGTCCAGATTTCAATGGCTTCAGCCTGCAGCGCGCCGCCGACGAGCGCGCCGGTGAAGTCGGAGCCGCCGCGGCCGAGTGTGGTGGTGATGCCTGCCTCGTTGGCGGCGATGAAGCCGCCCATCACGGGCACCTGGCCCTGCGTGGTGAGCGGGAGGAGATGAAGCTGGGCGCGCTGCTCGATCAGCGCATCCTGCGGCACGGCCTTCTGGAATTGCGAGTCGGTGATAATGATTTCGCGGGCGTCCACGGCAACGGCGCGAATGTCCAGCTCGGCAAAGGCCGAGGCGACGATGCGGCTGGAGAGGCGCTCGCCGTAGCTGACAATCAGGTCGCTGATGCGCGGAGTGAGTTCGAGGATGGCCGCCAGGCCGCGCAGAACTTCATCGAGCGAGTCAAACTTCTGGTTGATGAAGACGGTCAGATCGGCGATGGAGGCGGGGTCTTTGACCAGCTCGGCGGCGGTTTCGTGGTGGCGCAGGCGGAGTTGGGCGCTGACGGCGAGCGCTGCTTCGCGGTCGCCTTTTTCACTACTGGCGGCGGCGCGCAAAAGCGCGTCCGTGACCTTGGCCATGGCGCTGACCACAACGACCGGATGCTTGCCGTTGGCCACGCGCCCGGCGACGATGGCCGCGGTGCGACGGATGGCGGCTGGGTCTTCCACTGAGGTGCCGCCGAACTTCATGACTACGAGGCTCATATGAGTTTCCTAAATGCTGTTCACAGTTCTCAGTTCTCAGTTTCCCAACCGCATGGATGACACGCTGAGCAGCAAACTGTAGCGCCGACCTCCTGGTCGGCTGTGGCGTGGACCTCCCGGTCCACGCATATCATTTCCTAATGCAAAAAACTGATACCCTTCAATCAAAAATTGATCACTGAATGGCGGGTAACTGAGATCTGTGAACTGAGAACTATTAAAGTTTTCCCAAACTGGCCAGCAATTCGGCATTCAGAATGGTGGCTCCGGCAGCGCCGCGCACGGTGTTGTGCGAGAGGACGACGAACTTCCAATCGAGCAGGCCGCAGGGACGCAGGCGACCCACTGTGACAGCCATGCCGTTGCCGCGATTGCGGTCCAGGCGGGGCTGCGGGCGGTCAGGCTGCGGCGCCCATTGCACGGGCTGATCAGGAGCGAAGGGCAGGTTCTGACCGGCCAGCGGATGGAAGTCGGCCCAGGCGGCCAGTATCTCCTCGCGGGTGGCCGGCTTGTCCAGCTTGACGCTGACGCAGACGGTGTGGCCGTCCACCACCGCAACGCGATTGCAACTCGCGCTCATCCGCGCCGGAAGCGGCGTAACCACATTGCCGTCCAGCGTGCCCAGCAGCTTCAGCAGCTCCTCTTCCATCTTCTCTTCTTCGTTGCCGATGTAAGGGATGACGTTGTCCAAGATGTCCATCGAGGGCACGCCGGGATAGCCCGCACCGCTGACGGCTTGCATCGAGGTGGCGAAGATCTGCGTAATGCCGAAGCGATCCTGAATCGGCTTGAGGGCCAGCACCGGACCCATCACTGTGCAGTTGGAGTTGGTGACAATGTAGCCGCCCGACTCTTTGCGCCAGCTCTGCTCCTCGATCAGATGCAGGTGTTCGGCGTTGACTTCCGGCAGCACCAAGGGCACGTTGGGAGCCATGCGGAAGGCGCTGGAGTTGGAGATGACGGCGCGGCCCGAGGCGGCGAACTTTGGCTCCAGCTCGCGGGCGATAGGCGAGTCGATCGATGAGAAGACGATCTTGGGCGCGCCTTCAGGATCAGCTGGCGAGACGATCATCTTGGCGATGCGCTCCGGCAGCACGGAGTCCAGACGCCACTTGGCGGCCTCGCCGTAGGGCTTGCCCGATGAGCGATCACTGGCGGCAAGCCAGGTGATCTCGAACCAGGGATGGTTTTCCAGCAGTTGGATGTAGCGTTGCCCGACCATGCCGGTCGCGCCGAGGATGCCGATTGGGAGTTTGTTTTTCATAGCTTTCAACATACTAGTGTACAGGAGAAGAGGCCTCTAGATGAATCGAGCTTCGCCGCGGTCTTGCCACGGCCCGCAAGCGAATTAAGAATTCATTCATCCCCGTGAAAAAACAAGGCCTAAAGGAGATCATTCTCCTGCCGATCATATTTTCAGAGGTTTACGCAATGAGTCTTTCCACGATGACCGGGTTCCGCAAGCTTCGTTCTGATGAGGCCAAGAAGCCTGGAACCAAAACTTCGGGCAGGTTTCTGACTTTGCTCACCGAAGGCGTGGCCTCAAATATGCCGGACATTGGCGGGGAATCGTACCGTGAGTTCCGCGAGAACATGAACCGGTTGGCGCTGCGGATTCCGGACTGGCTGCCGGATGATGACAAACTGCAACTGGTTCAGGAGATCATTCGAGAATTCGAGCGTTATCGCAAGGCCGTCGATGACGAATTCCGCGAGAGGCGGAACGGATGGAGAGCCCTGACCACCATGCTGGTTCGCTACGTGCTGGGGCTATTGAACATTGATCCGTCCAATGCCGAAGCCGCGCCGCTGTTGCAAAGAATTGGGAGTCTTTTGAACGGCGCCGAGACGCAGGCGTATCGCATTCTTTTGGCCGATTTCCTTCGTCTGAATGGCAAGGCAGACCCTTCCGAGTCAACTTCAACGCTGCGCGAGGCCAACCGCGCAGTCTCCAACGACAATGCAGCCGGGCTGCGCGGCGGCGGAGTCGCTGTTGAACAGATTAAAGAAATCATGGACAAGGACTCGGTGGGGTATGTGGTCATCTTCCGGCTTGGCTGCATGGGCGTGATTGAAGAGCGATTCGGACATGAGGCAGTCGAGGATAGTTTGATGGCGGTGGCCGCATTTCTCACTCACGCTCTGCGCAGCGACGATACGATCTATCACTGGAGCGACACTTCCCTGCTGGCGATTCTCAAGAGTTCGGCTTCGCACAAGGCGATTTTGGCGGCGATTCAGAGGATCATCGACAGCAATCGCGACATCACAATCCAGGTGGACAACCACACAGTCATGGTTCGCGTTCCGCTCGATTTTGAAGTATTCCCAATCAGCGTATTACAAACTCCCAATGATCTTTATAAACTCCTTCCTGAACACTCCAGTGCGGCGTGAGAGAGCCATTGCAGATCCGGCGCTTGAAGCCAAATCCGCGGCTGTTTTCATTAAGATGTTGGTTTCCAAGCGATTTGTCTCATGGAAGCGGCGTCTTCTGCCGATAAGGATGCATGGGAGGGTTCTTTATGAACCTTCGATGGGGCAAGTCGCAGTCCGCGACCTCCGAAGAGGTTGAACCGGACAACTCAGCGCAGTGCATGACCGCTTTGGTGGAAGGAGTGGCGGAGGCCATGCCTCGCATTGACGCCGCCACGTACGCATCCTTTCGCGGCACGGCGACGCGCATGGGCTTGCAGATTCCCGACACCATGGATAATGTCGAGCGAATGAAGGTGGTTCATGCCATCCTGCATGAGTTTGAAAATTATCGGATTGGCGTGGAGAATGCGCTGCGTGAGCAGCAGAGGAACTGGCGGCTGCTGACAGGCAAGCTGGTGAAGGTGCTGCTTCCCGCGCTGGGCGTAAAGCCGGATCTGGTCAGCGCTCTGCCGCTCACGGAAGATATTGAGAAGCTCTCAACCGGCGACGATATCAAACAATATCGCGACCTTCTGGACGGGTTTCTGGAGATGCGCAGCGCAGCCGACAAGGCCGGCCAGATCTCTTCACTGAATGTGGCGGACACCTCGACGGAGAACGACAATGCGGCGGGGCTGATGGGCGGCGGCGCGGCGGTCGAGCATCTGCGCAAGGTGATGGAGCGGGGCCAGGTCGGCTATGTGGCCATCTTCCGCCTTAGTTGCATGGAAATGGTGAGTCAGCGCTTTGGCCCTGAGGCGGTGGAGGATTGCCTGATGGCCGTCTCGGCTTGCCTGACGACGGGACTGCATAGCGAGGACGCCATCTTTCACTGGAGCGACTCCTCGCTGCTGGCGATTTTGCTGGGCCGCGCCAACGAACATCTGCTGGACGCCGAACTGCGCCGCATTGCCGCAAAAAACACTGACATCAACGTCAATATCGGCGGACGCATGATTATGCTGCGCATTCCGCTCACCTTTGAACTGACTCCCATTGACCGCTTCAAAAGCGCCAACGATCTTTACAAACTCTCCATGCAGAACATGAAGAAAAGGTGAAGCCGATGAACCAGACTCCCGCTCTTTTGCCGACGGCGAATAACCCTGGCCTTGCGGACGCGATTGAGGAATTGCCGGTTGCCTATGTGGAGATGGATGCGCATGGAGCCGTCACCCGCGCCAACCGCATCACGCGCGACATGCACTCCAGCCATGTGGGTGAGTTGATTGGCAAGCTGGCCTGGGAGCTGATGCCCACCGAGGAGCAGGAGTTGAGCGCTGCGGCCTTTGCCTCCGCCATGGAATCGGGCATCGATCCGGGAGTTGTGCGGCGTTCCATTTACACCAGCGCCGACGCCTTCCGCATCTATGATCTGCATCGCAATCTGATCCGCGATGCCGAGGGAAAGCCCACCGGAATGCGCGTGGTGAACGTGGATGTGACGGACGAGGTGACGGCGCGCCAGGAGGCGGAGAAGGCGAGTCGGTGGCTGAGAGGCGTCTTTGATTCGATACCCGAGGCGGTGATTGTCACCGATACTCTGGGCGTCATCTGCGGCGTCAACCCGGCAACCGAAGAGCTGTTTGGGTGGAAGGCCGACGAGCTGATCGGCCAGGAGTTTGAAGAGACATTCTTCCCTCGCTCGATGAATCGGCAGCCCGAGGTTGGCCTGGTCACGGTGCTGAGCAAGAATATGCGCGGAATGGCCAGAATGATGGACCGAAACCGTCAAGAGCTGCGCGTGAAGATCAACACCGCGCCTATCGTGGACAAGGAGCATGGCATCACCACCGGCGTGGTGAGCGTGCTGAGCCGCGCGGAAGAATCCGCTTAGAGAGCACCCAGGACAAAGAGCCGGCAGAAATTCTCCGTCGTAGCGACGGCTAACTGCTGCTCTTCGACCTTCAGCAATCCAGCCAGCACGGAGGCCGTCTGCGCCACATAGGCCGGCTCATTGCGCTTGCCGCGCTGCAATGCCGGAGCCAGCCACGGCGCATCAGTCTCCACCAGCAGCCCACTCAGCGGCAACTGCGCGGCCACATCACGCAAGGGTTGCGCTTTGGGGTAGGTCAGATTGCCGGCGAAGGAGATCAGAAAGCCCAGATCAAGCGAGCGGCGCGCCTGCTCGTACCCCGCGCCAAAGCAGTGCATGATGCCGCCCAGGCCGGTCGGGCGCCAGTGGGCTTCCAGTATCTCCAGCAGATCATCCCAAGCATCCGATGCGCCATCCTTCGGGCGGCAATGAATCAGGATGGGCCGGCGGCGCTGGGCGGCGACTTCCAACTGACGGATGAGCCCTTCGCGCTGGACTTCATGCGGCGCGCCCTCGTGGTAGTAATCCAGGCCGATCTCGCCGCAGGCGATCACCTCCGGCTCGGCCAGCAAGCCGTCGAGCTTGGCCAAAACCGCATCGTCAATCTCATGCGTGTTGTGCGGATAAACGCCCGCGCTGGCAAACAGGCGTGGGATGTTGGACTGGCCGTTGAACGAGCGGCAGACGCTGAGCGCGCCGTCCATGCCGATGGCCTCTTCGCCAATGCCGATAGCCAAGATTGCGCCGACGCCAGCCCCATACGCGCGCTTCAGCATGGCCTCGCGGTCGTCGGTGTAGCGCGGACTGTCCAGGTGGGCGTGGGAATCGATCAGCATCGGAGCCTCGGTTGGGAAATAATTCCCTGGTCTTATTACAGATTAAGGGACTAGCAGTACAGGCGGATGGAGCACAGACAGATTCAGGTACTGCTCGAAATAGTCGAAATCACGGTCACTGTGCAGGAGCCGGTAGTTGCTTTCAATACAGAAGGTCGCAATAAGACAGTCAATCGTACTTTGGATGGTAATGCCAATTCTGCGTAGCGCTCGATAGTTACCGGCTGCTTGAACTGCCAATGATCGAGTCGTAGACTCAAAAACAGGCATCGTGCCAAAGAACTGCTCAGCATTGCCAAAACGGCTGTCAAAGCGAATCCCCTGAAGAACCTCCGTAAGCGCGAGGGAGGTCAAACCAATCGTTCCGATATTTTGCGGCGCTCGGAGCCAACTGGTTTGCGGAGTAACCTTCTGATTCAGGAAGTCAATCCAAACCGAAGAGTCGACAATAACCATGCTTTATCCTGACTCGGCAATATGGGCCGCTTTATGCAACGGATCTCCGGCGGAGTTGCTGCTCTGATTTCCAACCTTGATCCCAGTCAGGGAAGCGAGTAGCCCGCATCTCGGCAAGATTGCCCTCCCAACCAATGCCCCAAAGCTGGTGAAGGGCTTCTGTCTGGCGCTTGAGCTGGACAGCGAGGCGCAATGCCTCCTCGACCACAGACTTCTTGGTGGATTTACCGCTCAAGGCCATGGCGCGGCCCATCAATTTGTCGTCGATTTCAATATTCGTTCGCATCGATTGGATACTCCGGCCAATTCCCCTTCTTTACCAGTTCCGCGTGCCACTCGTCCAGACGGCCCTCTTGCTCGGCTTTCTTGCGCTCAATCTCTTGCAGGCGGAAGACTTCCTTGACCTTCAACTCATGCGCCTTGACCGCGACCAGCTTGCGCAGGCAGGCCTCGACCGCCGCTTTCTTGGTCGTGGTCCCGGTGGCCGCCATCGCCTGGCGCATCAACTCATCATCGATATCGATGTTGGTCCGCATGGATGCGCCTCCATATGTGTAAGGTTAGCACGATTTATGTGTATTCGACGACCAGAATGAGGGGTCAGAGATTAGAAAAAACGCGCTGCCTGCGGTTCGTCGCCTGCCAGATGACCGGGTGTGCCACCTGCCTGATGCTTCCAAGTTTAATCGGCGTTCTATCAAGTTGAGGACGCCCCCTATAATGGTCAAGGAGCCGTGCGCGCCTGAAGGGCCTCGTCCGGCTGCAAATGATTTTTCATTGAGGAAATTATGGCCGCACTGCTGGAAGCGATTACCGTCAAGCGCAAGATGTGCTTTGAGTACGAGAATGTTCCCTATTACTGCATGGAAGCCGAGGTTTCCACGCCCACCGCGCGCGGCGGCCAGACGCTGGTCCGGCTGAAGATGCGCAACCTGCTCACCCGCGCCGTCTTTGACAAGACCTTCAAGGCCGGCGAAAAGTTCAAGGAGCCGGATCTGGAACTGGTGGAGGCCACCTACCTTTATTCGGACGGCGAGGGTTCGCACTTTCTGGATCAAGAGAGCTTTGACACGCTCACCCTGAACAGCGAGATGATGGGAACTATGCTGGAACTGCTCGTCGAGGGCGTGCTGATTCAGGTGCAGAAGTTCAACGGCAACCCCATTGGCCTGCAACTGCCGGAGAAGGTGGAGATGGAAGTGGTCTACACCGAAGGCGGCGCGCGTGGCGACACCAGCGGCAACGTAACCAAGCTGGCGCGGCTAGAGACTGGGCTGGAGATCAAGGCGCCGCTGTATATTGAGGTGGGCGAAAAGGTGAGGGTCTTCACCGAGACGCGGGAGTTTGCGGGGCGGGCGTGAAGGGACTAAGGGAATAGGGACTAAGGGACTAAGGGACTAGGGACTAAGGGACTAATAGCGTGACCGCTTGATTTGGTAATTTCCTGAATGTAGCGCCGACCTCCTGGTCGGCTGTAGCGCGGACGTCCTCGTCCGCGCTTGTCCAGGACAGATTACCAATTCATGCAGTCTTGACACTAGGGACTAAGGGAACCTGGGAGCGATACGCAATAAATGAACTGAGCATTTCAGAAAGGGAGAAAACGGTATGTGGTTTCTGGGGATGGATGTAGGCACGGGCGGAACGCGCGCCGTGATTGTGGATGGAGCCGGAAAACTGATCAGCGGCGCGTCAAGCGAGCACGCGCCCTTTACAACGGCCCATCCGGGCTGGGCGGAGCAGCAGCCGGAAGACTGGTGGCGGGCGGCGCAAGAGGCGATTCGCGGAGCCATCAAGGCCGCGCCTGAGCCGCGCCAGCCGATTGCGGCCCTCGGCCTGACCGGCCAGATGCACGGCGCGGTGATGCTGGACGAAAACGGCGCGGTGTTGCGGCCTGCGTTGATCTGGTGCGACACGCGCACCCAGCCGGAGTGCGATTGGCTCACCGAGAAAATCGGCTACGAAAAGCTGATCGAGCTGACCTGCAACCCGGCCCTGCCCAACTTTACGCTGACCAAGCTGCTCTGGGTCAAGACGCATCAGCCGGAGATCTTCTCGAAGATCAAGCACGTCATGTGTCCCAAGGATTATGTCCGCTACAGGCTGACGGGCGAGTTCGCCATCGACGTGCAGGAGGCCTCCGGCACGCTGATGCTGGATGTGACCAACCGCTGCTGGTCGAAGGAAGTCTGCAACGCGGCAGGGATTCCGGAGAGCTGGCTGCCCAAGGTCTATGAGTCGCCTGAAGTCTGCGCGCGGATCAGCGAAAAAGCCGCCGGGCTGACGGGCCTCGCCGCCGGAACGCCGGTCGTTGCCGGAGCGGGCGACCAGGGCGCGGGCGCGGTGGGCATGGGCATCTTGCAGCCGGGTTCGGTCTCGGCCACCATCGGCACTTCGGGCGTGGTCTTTGCCGCCACCGCCAAGCCGACCCGCGACCCCAAAGGCCGTCTGCACACCTTCTGCCACGCCGTTCCCGGCCTCTGGCACGTGATGGGCGTGACGCAATCGGCAGGCTTGAGCCTGCGCTGGCTCAAGGAGACATTCTTTGCCGGGCAGAACTACGACGAGATGACCGCCGCAGCCGCCAAGGTTCCCGCATGCAGTGAGGGGCTGGAGTTCGCGCCCTACCTGCAAGGCGAGCGCACGCCGCATTTGGACCCGCTGGTCCGCGCGGCCTTCACCGGCATCAGCACCACCACCACGGCCGGGCATTTTGTCCGCGCGGTGCTGGAGGGCGTCACCTACTCGCTGGAAGACACCTTCACGCTCTTTGCCGAACTGGGCATTCCGGTCAGCGCCGTGCGCCTGAGCGGCGGCGGAACCAAAGGACCGCTCTGGCGCAAGATTCAGGCCGGAGTGTACGGCCTGCCGGTCGAAATCCTCACCGCGGAAGAGGGCGGCGCCTTCGGCTGCGCCATGATGGCCGGCGTCGGCGCAGGTCACTGGGCCAATCTGGACGAAGCCTGCGCGGCAGGCATCGAAGTCGCCCAGCGCATCGATCCCGACCCCGCCGATCTCGCCGCCTACAAGCAAGGCTACGCCAAGTGGCGCAAGCTGTATCCGGCGATTAAAACGCTGGAGTAGCCACCTGCGGGGACTGGCCGTCCAGGCGGACGCTCGCTGCTCGCTCGCAGATGTTTCGTTGCAACCCACCCTTGCGCCAGAAAAAAGGCGCAAGGGTTGGGAAATCGGCATCATTACATTCTGGAACGAGCCTTCCTATATCGCCGCCAGATAAAAATGGCGGGGAAAGCAATGATCGCCAGCCAGATCAGAATCGATAGGCCGTACTCCACCAGAAACAGGAAGATTCCCGCTACCGTTCCTACCGCATTGCGATATCCGGCGACAAATGCATTGTGAAAGCGCAGAGAGAAGGCCGTGGAAGCTGAAGCGATTTCCTCCTTGTATTCCTCAACTAGTTCAAGATCGATGGTGGCGAAATCCACGCGATGTTCCAGCCCCGTCTGCTCGGCCTCCATGCTCTCGATCTCGCCGCGGACGCGGGCGATGGACTCTTCCACTTCGAGAACGTCTGAGATGTTTCCAGTGCGCTGCTGCAAGATTCCACGAAAGCGCTCTTCGGTTTCGCGGGCGGTCTTCAGGCGCTCCGCCAGATCAGCGTGCTGCTGAGAGACATCTTCGCCGGATTGCGATTCCTTCTCGACATGACCCAGAGTCTTCAAATCGACCATCGCATTGGATAGATCTGAAGCGGGAATCCGCAGTGAGGCAGTCAAACTGCGAGGAGCGTTGGCTGCAGATTCAACCGTGAGTTCCGCTGAATATCCATGATGATGGACAAGCATCGCGTTGAGCGAGGTGCGGGCGGCGGCAAGGTCTTTCACCGTGATCGTCAGCGAGGCCGTGCGTGCGATCATGGGAGCAGACGCTGCTGGGGGTGCAACCGCATTGGACACGATGCCTCCGACGGCACCACTCATCGGTGCGCCACCGCCGGTAGATGTCCGCAAGTCCGCTCTCGAAGGCGTCTCCAATGAATTCATCACTTGAGGTTTATTTTCCGCTTTGACAAAGCTCCTGGATTCTTCCCCTCTTTTTTGGCTCACCATCATAGCCATTGAATGTTCGCTTTCAACGCGATCGGAATGATAGATATTCAAAATTTGAAAGCCCACTAACAGCAAAACTCCTGTGACGGCACTCATGCCTCCAAACGCCCAGAGCCTCCAATTCCAAATGCTGAAGCGGAAAGGCGCAGAAGCCTTGCGGCTCTTGCTTTTTGCAGAGATTTTGGAGGCAAAATCATATACGGCCTCTTCTAGCTTTTGCGAAACAGGAGAAATGCTCCAGCCCGTAAGTGATTTCGACAAACCGCGAAATTTCCCGGCGATGCTTGCGCATTCGCTGCAGCCGTCTATATGATTGGCGACTATTTGCGCTTGATCGGCGTCAAGTTCTCCATCAAAGAAGGCCATAATCTCCTCAGGTGCTACGGGATGGGTGGCAGCGGTATTCATGAGCGTTCCTCGATTCTCGCTTGTTCTGCGCTGGAGGATGGGGCGGAAGCGGCAAGCAGTCTGTGCAGGGCCATGCGTGCGCGAAAAAGCCGCGAGCGCACGGTATTCACCGGCAGATGAAGGAGTTCAGCTATCTCCGCATAACTCAGTTGTTCAAACTCGCGCAGCAATAAGATCTCGCGCTCCAGCCGCTCTAGTTTTCCCATGGCCTGGCGCAGCGCGTATTCCGTTTCTAGATTGCCCAGGGCCGCCGGCTCTTGGTAATTATCCGGCGCTCCCGTAAAGCAGGCGCGGAAGGCGGCCTTGCGCCGATGCGCGCCGAGAATCTTCAGTCCGATGGCGTAGAGATAGGTGCGAAATAGGGCACTGGGCTGGTAACGGGAGGAAGCTCGAATCACTGCGATGAAGGATTCCTGCGTCAGTTCCTCGGCTTGCGCCGGATCGGCCACGCGCCTCCGGAAAAAGCCGAAGAGCGGCTGCTTGTAACGCAAAAACAATTCATCGAAGGCATCCTGGGAACCATGTGAGTAGGCAACCATCAGCTCTTCGTCATTGCTCTCGTCTGCGGGTTTCGCCGCTCCGGGTCTTCGAATCGTGCCGTCCATTAATCTGGGCCTCGTACTCTCCGAGTCTAGTACGAACCCCGGCAATGCGTCTTCCATTGGCTCACCCTTGCCCTCTATCACCGGTAATGCGGTGAGAGAGGGAAAAGTTCCGCACGATAGAAAAATTTAGCATGATACCCCAGCTCCGGATTTTCGGACCTGGGAACCACGAACCTCAATTCCCCACGCCGAAGGCCGCTGGCCGCACCGCAGGTGCCTTGACTTGTACGGTAAAACCGTACATTATGAGTAGGTGAGGCGCTAGGCAACTGGTCCGGTTTCGCCACAAAGGCCTGGGGCAGTTCTACGAAGAGGGAAATGCCCGTTCCGTGCCTGCTGCAATGGCCAGTAAGTTGAGCAATCTGCTCTTCGCCATCGAAACCGCCGAGACGCTGGAACAACTGGGCAAGTTTCCCGGCTGGAAGCTGCATCCGCTCAAGGGCGACCTGAAGGGGTTTTGGAGCCTGACCGTTACCGGAAACTGGCTGTTGGTTTTCCGTTATGACGATGTTGCCAATGTAGCCAGCGAGATTGACTTGATCGACTACCACTGAGGAGGCCGAAATGCCGATGAAGAACCCGCCCCATCCGGGCAAGCTGATCAAGATGGAAGTCATCGAAGCGCTGGGCCTGAGCGTGACCAAGGCAGCGGAGATTTTGCAGGTGCGCCGCGCGACGCTCTCTGATCTTCTGAATGGCAAGTCCGCGCTGACACCGGATATGGCGCTGCGCATTGAAAAAGCATTCGGACCGGAGATGGACCATCTCCTTCGCATGCAGCTCGCCTATGACGTATCCAAGGCCAGGGAGCACTCGAAGAATATATCCATCGATCGGTACGTGGCGGCTTAGCGGCGGGTGGCCAGCTCCGGATTTTCGGACCTGGGAACCACGAACCTCAATTTCCCGCGCCGAAGGCCTCTGGCCCCACCGCAATTGATGCACTTTACGTAATTATCTGTTGTGATTACACTATGTATTTAGGAGTTGTGAATGCAACACGCGACCACATTGTCCAGGGAAACGACGCTAAATCTGCGTATTGACGCCCAGCTCAAGGCGGAGTTTGTGGCGCAGGTGGAGGCGGAGGACCGGCCCGTCTCCGAGGTGCTGCGTGCGCTGATGCGCGGCTATGTGGAGGAAGCGCGCCAGCGCCGCTTTGCCGCCGAGGCCCGCCGCCAGTCGCAACTGATTGCCGCCGGCGAGGATGAGGCCGAGGTGATGCGCTGGATTCAGGACGTGAGCGCGCCGGAAGCCGGTTTCTCCGAGGGCGACCGATGAAGCGCGGCGACCTGGTGACAGTGGCCGTCTCCGGCGACTACGTCAAACCGCGTCCGGCGCTCATTGTCCAGGCGGACGCCTTTGATCTGCATCCTTCCGTGATTGTGCTGCCGCTGACCAGTGAAATGCACGACGCGCCTCTGGTGCGTGTGACCGTAGAGGCGGGCGAATCGACCGGACTGCGCGTTCCTTCTCAGATCATGGTGGACAAGGCCACGGCTGTACCCCGCGTGAAACTGGGGGCGCGGATTGGGCAGGTGGATGAAATCACCATGCGGACCGTGAGCGAGGCTATGCGCGGGTTTCTGGGGTTGTAACAACTGCGGGGACTAGCTGTCCAGGCGGACGCTCACGACTCGCTCGCAAGTGCTTCGTTGCTTCCCATCCTTGCGCCAGAAAAAAGGGCAGGTGGCCCGGTCATATCTATTCACTCTGAGTTCTACCTTGAAGGACTGTGCCCCATTCAAAACGCGTTCTTTGCGGTTTGAGAGGGGGATTACGATTCCCACAGGCCCGCTCATCGCAAAGAGCGCGATGAACGGGGCACGGTCCCTGTTATTGGGATGACCGAGCTACCTGCCCGAGTCGGTCCTTTCTATATTCATCAAAGAGCGATTTCTGAAGTGCGCCGGAGACTCGAAAGCCTAGGTTGCTGAGTCGCTCGAAGGCAGTAGGAAAATGAAGATAACCTCGCAGGGACGCCTGCAACAGAACGGCAAGCGTTCCTCTGGCCACGATCTTCCGTGATTGAGCGTCTTTGCGTCCGGCGAAATCGTCGATCAGCAGTGCGTCGGCGCGAGTCTCCAGCGCCAAGCTGATTGCCTCCCGCTCTCCCTCGCCGAGGGATGGAGCAAAATCTATGGCCATCTGATTCACTGCTCGACATTCCAGCCACAAAGGCGGTGCGCTTGCGAAGACGCGAACTTCGCTGGGGGCTTGCGGATGGAGCATTTCCGTCAGCACAGCCTTGGGCACAAGAACCTTGCCAAAGAGTTCTGGAAGAATCCAGACATAACCTGAGCGGATGAGATAGTTCAGCGGACTGGTATCAGCAATGACGATCATGCAATCTTGCGCTTGGAACGTGCGCCCAGCAATTCATCCAAACCAGCCATATCCTGCTGGAGATCCTCGACGGAGTAGTCGTAGATTTCATAGCGCTGGAGGAAAGGATCGACCTCCATGCGGGTAGCGAAGCCGAGAAGCTGACGGACTTGCTCCATGGTGAGCCGGCGCTCGCGGTAGGAGGCGGCCACCGTGTCTTCCAGCAGACGCCGCTCCGCATCCTTGCCCTCGGGCACGATGAAAGGGACAAACTGGTCGGGAATTTCGACGGTGACCTGCATGAATGGATTGTAGCGCGAAACGAATCTGAATACGAATCAAAAACGGCCGGGCAACCCAGTCCCGGATTTTCGGAGCTGGGAGCCACGAACCTCAATTCCTCACGCCGAAGGCCGCTGGCCGCACCGTAGGTGCTCAGAGCAAGTTGAGGATGTCTTCGAGGTGGGATCGGAGATCGTTAAAAGGCATGGACAGCCTACCGCAGAGCACGCACCCGGACACGGCTGGATGGCTTGGTCGTTCCCAGGTCTCGAAATCGAGACCTGGGGCACCCAGCTTTTAGGGTTGGTCAGATGCGGGCTCCCCGCCAACGAACGCCATTCGATTTTCATCGTCGATTCATCGTCAGCAGCCGCATCGGGTTGTTTACTGGAAGTATGGTTTATCTATTTCGCAACTCGTCCCGCTGCTTGATGATCGCGGTTGCCTTCCTTCTTTCACCGCTCGCCGTGCTTCATGCCGCGCCGGTGCTGATGATCTCCATCGACGGCCTGAAGCCGGAGTCGGTCACGCACGCCGCCGAGCACGGCCTCCGGGTGCCCACGCTGCGCCGCTTCTTGACCGAAGGCACTTATGCCGAGGGTGTGGTCGCGGTGCTGCCCACCGTCACTTACCCGGATCACACCACGCTCATCACTGGCGTCTGGCCGGCCGAGCACGGCATCGTCAACAACACGGTCTTTGATCCTAAGCGCACCATGGACGGCGCGTGGTACTGGTATGCGGGCGACATCCGCGTGCCTACCCTTTGGGACGCCGCGCACCAGAAGGGCATTGGCACGGCCAGCATCAGTTGGCCTGTGAGCGTGAACGCCGTGAGCGTGGATACGCTGATTCCCGAGTACTGGCGCACCTCCAGCGATTCCGTCGACCCGGAGGACGCCAACCCGCAGGATATCGAGTTGATGGCAGCCATCTCGCGCCCGGAGGGCCTGCTCTTCAGTCTGCAAAAGCGCCTCGGCCCTTACATGATGGGCAACGATACCACCGTTGAGGGCGACCGCGTGCGCACCCGTTATTCGCTCGACATTCTGGAACACCAAAAGCCTGGATTCATGACCGTCCATCTCAGCGCGCTGGACGAGTCCGAGCACATGAGCGGCGTCTATAGTGAAGAGGCCAACCAGACCCTTGAAGCCGTCGATGGTATGGTTGCCCAGCTCATCAGCGCGGCCTTGAAAAATGATCCCAAGACCGTCATCGTCATCGTCTCCGACCATGGCTTCGTCAACGTGCATCACGCGCTGAACATCGCCATTCCCTTCTTGCAGGCTGGACTGATTGAGACGAAGACCGCCGCGAATGGTGCGGTCACCGTGACGGGCTGGAAGGCCGAGCCCTGGGCGACTGGCGGTTTGGCAGCCATTATGCTGCGCGATCTATCCGACACAAAGACACGCGAGCAAGTCCGCGCGCTGCTCGACCGCCTGGCCGCCGATCCAGCCAACGGAATTGCCCGGATTCTCAGCCCCGACGAGGTCAAGCAGGCGGGCGGATTTCCCGATGCCGCCTTCGTCCTCGCCTTGCAGCCCGGATTCACTATGGCAGGCGCTCTCAGCGGCCCGCTGGTCACGGATCAGCCGCCCGTCAAAGGCACCCACGGCTATCTGCCGTCCTATCCGGAGATGCGAGCCTCCTTCTTTGCCCTGGGCCAAGGTGTGGCGCGGGGACGCGATCTGGGCGTCATTGATATGCGTCAGATTGCGCCTACCGTGGCTGAAATCCTGGGCGTCAGCCTGCCCACCGCCAAGCAGCCAGTGTTGCATCTGGCGCAATAAAGCGATTGCTTCGGAACGAGAAAAACAGCCGGTCTGTAGCGCCGGTCTCCAGACCGGCTGTAGCGTGGACCTCCCTGTCCACGCTTAGCATTTCACAAATATGAAACTACTTGAATTCATAAATGATTCACGAAATCCCCCTGCTGGATTCGCCAATTATTAACCTGCCTCTAACCGTGTTTTCTTCTAAATCCATCAGAATCAGACCTAGTTTCTCTAGTTTGCGCGCACCGGATCGTTTCCCTTTCGAGCCGGCGCGTGTAGCGTCTGGCGTCGGATTGTCCTTGCCGGGCTAGAGCGGGAGCGCGCATACCGCCAAAGGCATCGCGCCCCTTCACTCGCATACCGCCCATTCAGTGCGGATGCGCACTTCAAGAAAGGTGAAATCATGATTCGAGGCCATCTCTCATCCCATCTGCCGTTACTCATACTTCTCGGCGCGGCGGTTGCCGCAGCCCAGGGGCCGGCGACTGAAGCTCCTGACGCCGAGGCAGCGCAGCCAAAAATCTCCAACACCGAGACTGTAGTGGTCACTGCGCCGGGCGAGTTCCGCGTCGAGCAGGAGATGCAATCGGCCGCGCTGCTCGAGGAAGCTCCCGGCACCAGCCCCATCAAGAGCATCGCCGAGATGCCCAGCGTCAACTACCAGGCCGCCGATCCCTACGGCTCGTACGAGTGGGCGGTGCGCATCTCTCTGCGCGGCTTCAATCAGAATCAGCTCGGCTTTACGCTGGACGACATTCCGCTCGGCGATATGTCCTACGGCAACTGGAATGGCCTGCACATCAGCCGCGCCATCACCGATGAAAACGTCGGCCGCATCGTCATCTCGCAAGGCACGGGCGCGCTGGAGACCGCATCAACAAGCAACTTAGGTGGTACGCTTCAGTTCTACTCCGCCGACCCCTCCGACAAGCGCAGCATTACCGTCAACGAAACGCTTGGCAGTTGGAATGCTTATCGCACCTTTGCCCGTTATGAGAGCGGCCTGATCGGCCACACCAAGTTCTACCTCACCGGCGCCTGGAACTTCACCAACAAGTGGCGCGGCGCGGGCCAGGTTGACCAGAAGTACTGGCAGCTCAACGGCAAGCTGGTGCATTACGTCGGCGACAAAGGCGTGCTCTCGGTCTTTGTGAACGTCGGCGACCGGCGCGAAGTCGATTACCAGGACGATAACAAAGTCTGGGAGCAGAAGCTCGGCTATAACTGGGATAACTACGGCGTCTGGTCAGAGTCGGTTCAGGCCGCCTGGGCCTGCGATGGCGCCGCCCCCTACCCCGCCGTACTCGCCCCGCTCGGCCCCACCGCCGCCGATTACAGCAGCAACGACGCCTGCGACGCCGCTTACTACGGCGGCAGCGGCCTGCGCAAAGATCAGATCGGCAGCGTCAGCTACAAGACGGCGCTTACTGACCACCTGACCTTCAAGGCAATCGGCTACGGCCACCACGACGACGGACGCGGCCTCTGGTTCACGCCCTATCTGCCCACCTATACGAACTTCTACGCCGATTACGGTTCAACCAATCCGGCAAACATCCTCTCGCCCATCTCGCTGCGCACCTCCGAGTATCAGATCAACCGCGCCGGCGGCATCGTTTCGCTGGCCTATGAGACCGCCAAGAACAAGCTCGAAGGCGGTGTCTGGTTCGAGGGCGAGCGCTGGAATCTGGCCCGCCGCTTCTACGCTACCAGCGAGTCCGACCCGCTCCACTCGCTTTATTCCTTCCCTTCCAACCCCTTCTACACGCAATGGGAATATGTCTTCAACTCCGAGCTCTATCACCTTCACCTGCAGGATCTCTATCGCATCAACGACAAGCTGGCGCTCTCGGCCGGATTCAAAACCGTCGAGATGACCACCAACGGCAATCTCTCCAATACCTACCTGAACACCCCGCAGCCCTTCTACACCCCCGGCCAGTACGCGCAGGGCAAGCTCACCTCCGGCAAGCCCATCCTGCCCCAGGTTGGCGCCAACTTCAAGCTCAAGGAAGGCAGCGAAATCTTCGGCGACGCCTCGTACAATGTGCGCTCTTACGTCCCCGGCGGCTACGGCTACGGAACCTCGCCTTGGGGAACCACGCAGGCCGGCTTTGACGCGCTCAAGGCCACCACCAAGCCTGAGACCTCCTGGACCGAAGAGGGCGGCTATCGCTTCACCGCCAAGCGCGCCTCCGCCCAGGTCAGCTTCTTCCATGTCAACTTCCAGAACCGCCTGCTGGCCTTCTCGCAGGGCGCGGGCATCGCCGGCAACGCCTCCATCCTCTCCAACGCCGGCGGCGTCACCACCAACGGCGTGGATGGCTCGGCCAGCATCCGCATCACCCCGGAACTCACCTTTTACAACGCCGCCACCTGGAACAAGTCCGCCTACGACAGCAACACCGGCGCAAATGGCTCCTGCATCTATGCCGGTACGGGCGGCGCCTGCCTGCCGCTCAAAGGCCTGATCGTGGTGGACACGCCCAAAGAACTCTACAAGACTTATCTGGAGTACAAAAAGTCCGGCTTCTTTGCCCACTTCGGCGCGGACTATATGTCGGAGCGCTTCTTCACTTACTCCAACGACAACAGCGTTCCCGGACGCTTTCTCACCGATCTCAGCCTGGGCTACCAGCGCGAGCAACTGGGCGCATTCAAGCAGTTGAAGGTTCAGGCCAACGCCAGCGATCTGCTCAACTCGCAGTACTATGCCTCCATCGGAACCAACGGATTCATTTACTCTGATCCGACCTCGGTCAACAACAACACCCTGCAAGTGGGCGCGCCCCGCACCATCAGCGGAACCATCTCCGTCCGCTTCTAACGCATCGTTCTGTGCAAGGCTTCGAGGGCGCGGAGTTTTCCGCGTCCTCTTTTTTGTTTCATCCGTCTACTGTGATAGCCTGAAGTGTTCACTACCCGAGCTTGCGGCTCATCTTCCGCCGCCAGTCCAGGCTCGTAAACCAACCGGAGAAATCGATGAAACGTCTTTTTGCCCTTGCGCTTCTATGCGCATTTTCCTGCTGCCTGCACGCTCAGGCGGTCGATACCACTGTCTGCGAGATTCTGAAGAATCCCGTCTCTTTCAACGGCAAGATCGTCAAAATCACGGGCACGGTTGCGGCCGGCTTTGATCAGTTCGTCATCAAGGGCGCGGATTGCGGCCAAAAAGTGGACGCCATCTGGCTCTCTTATCCAGAGGGAACCAAGGCCAAGTCGGGTCCGGCAGCGGTCCTTGAACTCCAGCCAGCCAAGAACTTTACCGGAACCGTGGCCGCCGCCGAACAGCGCGCCGCGGTAACCATGGAAAAGAGCAAGGACTTCAAGCAATTCGACTCGCTGCTTTCCGCTCCCTTCAAAGGCGACGGAATCTGCCTCGGCTGCGGGCGTTACACGGTGACGGCGACCTTGGTTGGCCGCTTGGACGGCGTCAAGGCCGGCATTGAGCGCGACAAGGCGGGCAAGATCACGGCCATCAACGGCTTTGGCAATCTGAACGCCTACAGCGCGCGCCTCGTGCTGCAATCAGTCTCCGGCGTCACACAGCAGGAGATTGACTACTCCAAGAGCGCCGCAGCCACCAAAGGAGACGTTGTAGCCGACCCCGACTCTGCCATCAGCACCTCTCACGCTGAACCCGGTGAGATGAAGGCGGAAAGAGTGGGCGGCGGCGGTGCCGATCCGCTCACCGTGGCCCATAAAGCAGCAACCAACTTCCCCGCAGGCAGTGCTCTGGGAGCCAAGTTGGAGCGTGCCGCCGCGGCCTTCGGCAAAAAAGGCGAAGACAACGGCGTCTTTCTGAGCTTTGGCGTCGCCAATCAAGCACTTGCGGCTGAAGATGGCATAGGCGCCAAAGATTCGCCCGACGGCGTTCTCTTCAATCTCAAACTGAACAAGGATGCTCTGCTCGGTTACGGGCCCTCCATCGTGATTGCCTACGCGGGAACGATCATTGCCGATCAACGCGACGCGAAGATTGCCTCGAGTTACGTGGGAAGCTACGACTTTGAGTATTACGGCTGGCAGACCGCGGTGGTGGGTGCATTGGGCGATCGTCTGAAGACGCTCACCTTGCCGGGCGGATACCTCATCCTGAATCGCGCTTGGCCGCAAGCCGACATGGACAAGAACCTGGTGGACGGCATCAAGAGCTTTCTTGGCAAGGAAGAGCTGCTGACCCGTTAGACCGGCAGGCGGATTCAAACGGCGCGCGGGGGATGGCCTCCGCGCGCCGTTTACGCGTATGCTGGAGAGTTGCACCCCATTCAATCAAAAGAAGGAAGATCATGGCGGAAATTCCCGTTGAAGAGACCGAATCCCTTGCACAGTTGCCCCATGTGCGCGTTGCCGTTCTGGGCGCTGGCAAAATGGGCGGCATCCTGCTGCAAGCCTTTTTAAAAGAAAAGCTCTTTGCTGCCGAGCAGCTTCACGCCACTGTAGGCCATGCCGAGCGCGCTCTGGCGCTCAGCACGCAGTGGGGCGTTGACGTGACCACCAACAACCGCGAGGCCGCCAGTCAGGCCGATCTGATCCTGATCGCCGTCAAGCCCTTCCAGGTGCCAGCGCTGATTGAGGAGATTCGTCCCGTCCTCACCAAAGGGAAGACCTTGATCTCGATTGCCGCTGGAATCAAAACGCGCTCGATTGAAGAAGCCGCCGGGCTGGAGATTGCCGTGATCCGCGCCATGCCCAACACGCCCTCGCGGCTGGGCGCAGGCGCTGCCGCCCTCTGCCGCGGGCGCTTTGTAAGCAAAGAAAAGATGGAGCTGGCCGAGCGCATCTTTGAGACCGTCGGTCGCGCCGTCACCGTGGAAGAAAAGCACATGGATGCGGTTACCGGCCTCTCCGGCTCCGGCCCGGCTTACATCTACATCATCATTGAGGCGCTGGCCGAGGCGGGCGTCAAGGTCGGCCTGCCGCGCGATATCGCCACTGAACTGGCCGCCCAAACCACCTACGGCGCAGCCAAGATGGTGCTGGAGACCGGCTACCATCCGGCGATGCTCAAGGACGCCGTCACCACCCCCGCCGGAACCACCATCGACGGCATCATGGCCCTGGAAGAGGGCGGACTGCGCGTCACGCTGATCAAGGCCGTGATGGCTGCCACCGAGCGCTCCAAGCAACTGGCTGCCGGATAACGGCTGTTTGCCTTTCTACAAAGCAACGGGGAGTGCCAATGACCAGCTACGACCAAGTCTCTGAAGCGGCCCGCTTCCTGCAAGGCAAGCTGGGCCTGCTCGAAGCGAAGACGGCCATCGTTCTCGGCTCCGGGCTGGGCGCTGTGGCGGAGGCCGTTGCCGAGCCGGTCGCCATCCCTTACAGCGCGATTCCTCACTTTCCTCAATCCACCGTCGAGGGCCACACCGGCCGGATCGTGGCCGGAGTGCTGGCCGGCGCGCCGGTCCTTGTTCTGCAAGGGCGCGTTCACTTCTACGAGGGCTACTCGCCCGCCCAGGTCACCTTTCCCTTGCGTGTGCTAGGCGCGCTGGGCGTTCAATCCGTCATCCTGACCAACGCCGCCGGAGGCATTGCCGAGGGCCTGCGCGTCGGCCAGCTTGTAGCCATCCGCGACCACATCAACCTCATGGGCTGGAATCCGCTGGTTGGGCCGAATGAGCCGCGCTTTGCCGTCCGCCCCGGCGCAGGCTTGCGCTTTACCGACATGACCGAGGCCTACTCCAAACGCCTGCGCGCTCTGGCGCAAGAGGCGGCGCGGGGGGATGGCTTCGCGCTTGAGGAAGGCGTTTACCTGGCAGTGAGCGGACCGAGCTTTGAAACGCCGGCCGAGATTCGCGCCTTCCGCGCGCTGGGCGCAACGCTGGTGGGTATGTCCACCGTGCCGGAGACCATCGTGGCGCGCCATGTGGGCATGGAAGTGCTGGGGCTGAGCTGCGTCACCAATCTGGCCGCCGGGCTGGGCGCCGAGGCGCTGAGCCATGAGGAGGTCTTCCGCGCCGGACGCCTGGTGGAGCAGCAACTCACCCGGTTGCTGCAGCGGCTTGTGCCCCGAATCGCCGCGCTCGGCGAGAGCGGACCTGTGGAAAACGGCTAACTGTAGCAGTTTGCCACGGCCAGATTTTGCCGGTCTTCCCAGATTGGATGATTCTAATCAACTTGGTTCCCATCCGGTTTCTTTACCAAAGTTTCATCTTGGAACTATCAATCTGCTCCTGAAACGCCGATAAGATGACTGTGATGAACAGCAAATCCATCGCGTGGTTCAGACGGAAGACGGCCGAGAGTCTGCGGCAGAGCATCTCGCCGCGGCGGCTGGCATTGACTCTGGCGTTGGGCGCGGCGGTGGGCTGCATCCCTGTGGTTGGGATTCCCACGCTGATCTGCGCCGCGCTGGCCTTGGCGCTGCGCCTGAATCTGCCCGCCATGCAAGCGGCCAATTACGCGGTTATGCCGTTGCAACTGCTGCTGATTGTGCCCTTTGTCCATCTGGGCGGGCGCATCTTCGGTCCGGGCCGAGCAGTGGCGGGATCGATGCTTCATTCGCCCTGGATGGTGATGATCGCGCAGATGACCGGTCAGGCGCTACTGGCTTGGCTGCTGATCGCCATTCCGGCGGTGTTGCTGCTGACTGCCCTGCTGACGGCTCTGCTGCGGCGGCTTCCCGCCTTGGCCTCGGCAGGAGACTGATCGCTGAAAGCTGAAAGCTCTCCCGTCCTTACTTCCCCGCAAACGAATCCCGCACCGGCTTGGCGCTCTCGATCCACGCGGTATCAATCATGTCGCGCAGCATACTGGCACCTGCCGCAAGCCGCTGAGCGGTGAAGGCGCGCGACTCCGCCGATCCTGCGCCCGTGAAGCCGCCCGCCTTTTCCAGTTGATAGACCTTCTCCACAAACGTCTGCGAGTGGCGCAGGTAGGCCACGTAGGCGTCGAAGATGTCGCCACGGATGGCTTTGGCCGGAGTCATCGCCGCCCGCACCTCCGCCTCGCGCAAGTTGGCGTCCACAAACGGCCCCTCGAACTGCCAGTGAATCTTGTGTTCAGTGGTGTAGCCGTGGGGATTCGGCCCCACCCATCCGTTGTATTGGATGCTGGTGTGCAGCGGCTGCGAACCGTCGCCCACATAATGGCCCAGCCACCCGGCATAGAAAAGAATGGCCTGCTCCACCGGGCGGGTCTCTTCGTGCCTCGCAGCCAGATAGCGATACTCGCGCAGTGCGGCCTTCAGGCGCTCCCATACTTCTGTGGCCTCCCACGGCTGGAGGCCGATCTTCTCCGGTCGCTGACCCGCCGCATAGACGCGCGCCTCAAAGTCCAGACGCCGATGCGGCAGCGGGCCAAGCGCGTCGGCCCGCTCCAGGTCAATGAAGTGCTCCGGCGCCTGCGCGGCCTCAAGCTCCGGCTCGGCCAGCGAACGCCAGCGATCCGGCTCCGGGCCCAGGTACTCGATCTCCGCGATGGCCTCCGGCGAGCGCAGAAAGGCGGGCACATCCGCAGGTAGTGATGCAGCCGCCAGCCGGTTAATCAGCCGATGGCCGCTATTGCCCCAGGCGCGGGCTGCGGGAGGTTGCGCCAGTAAGCAGGCCAGACCTGCCGCGGCGATGGCCGACGCGATAAAACGTGAGCGGGAAAAGAAATTCAGCATGAAGCCAGTATAGGCTGGCGTTCAGGCGAAGAGAGGGAGTGCGCATTTTCAGGGGTGGAAAGCCTGAAAAAGAGGCGGCATACTTATGATAAACATCCATAATTCAGTTGATTATCACTCTCTAGATGGATGATTATCATACTAGTAGTGGTTGATTATCATATTTTTTATGGATGATTATCATGTATTTTATGGTTGATTATGCGCGCGAAATGGTGGATAATCTCCTCATGACAAACCGCCGCTTGATCGAGCCGCTGTTGGAGGCATTGACGGATACGCCCGCCGTCCTCGTCCATGGCGCGCGCCAGACTGGCAAGAGCACGCTGGTGCAGGCGGTCGAGTTAGCCGGGGGAGTGCGCCCCTACCTTACCTTCGACGACCCTGGCCTTCTGGCGGCGGCCCGGCGTGATCCTAACGGCTTTGTTGCCGGCCTGGGTCCTGCCGTCACCCTGGATGAGGTGCAGCATATCCCGGAGATCTTTCCGGTCATCAAAGCGGCCATCGACCGCCAGCGATTGCCGGGGCGTTTCCTGCTTACCGGATCGGCCAATGTGATGCTGCTGCCCAGGCTCTCCGAGTCGCTGGCTGGGCGAATGGAAGTACTCACGCTCTGGCCCTTTTCTCAGGGCGAGATCCGCGGGGGACGAGAGGGTTTTGTGGACGCTTTGCTTTCCCCGCACTTCAACGACTGGGCGGGAACGCCGGCCGCGCCAGCACGAGACGAACTGCTGGAGATGCTGGTTGCCGGGGGCTATCCGCCGGTGCTGGCTCGCCGGAGCGCGCACCGCCGGGACGCCTGGTTCCACTCCTATATCTTGACCATCCTGCAGCGGGATATTCGCGATCTGGCCAATATCGCTGACCTCTCGACGGTTCCGCGCCTGCTGGCGGTGGTGGCGGCGCGCGCCGGCGGGCTGCTGAACTTTGCCGATCTCTCGCGCACCGTGGCTTTGCCGCAGAGCACTTTGAAGCGCTACTTTGCCCTGCTGGAGGCAACCTATATGGTGCAACTGCTGCGCCCTTGGGCCAGAAACATGGGCAAGCGCGTCATTCAGACGCCCAAGGTCTACCTCAACGACACTGGCCTGCTGACCCACCTGCTGGGAGCTACCGTGGAGCGCCTGAAAGCGGATGGCAATCTGGCTGGCGCGGTTTTGGAGAACTTCGTCCACATGGAGCTGCGCAAGCAGGCCTCCTGGAACGCCGCCCAGCCCGAACTTTTCTTCTGGCGCACGGCCTCCGGGCAAGAGGTCGATCTGGTTCTGGAGGACCGCACCGGAAGAGTCGCAGGGGTCGAGGTCAAAGCCTCCGCCACACTGACCGCCAAAGACGTGCGCGGCCTGCTGGCGCTGGCCGAGGCCGCCGGTAAAAAATGGGTGCGCGGCGTGATCCTCTACACCGGCACGGAGGTGATCCCCTTCGCCGCCAACCTGCACGGCGTTCCGCTCGGACGGCTGTGGGCTACGTAAACCGCTAGCCCCCAACCAATAAGCTGGGTGCCCCCGGTCTCGATTTTGAGACCGGGGATTCCCCCGTCAGTGTTCATCCGTGAAGATCGCTTCGATGGTGGTTTCAAACAACCGCGCCAGCCGAAATGCCAGCGGCAGGCTGGGGTCGAACTTGCCCGTCTCGATGGCGTTGACCGACTGGCGCGAAACCTCCAGTCGCTCAGCCAAATCAGCCTGCGACCAGTTGCGCTCTGCTCGCAGTACCTTCAGCCGGTTCTTCATCTGTACCTCATCTGCTGGATGCCCAACGCAAGGCCGGAAAGCCCGCAATAAAGCGGATAAACCAGGATCAGATCCATGTGACGGAGCTGGACGAAGCTCTCCAGGAATCCCCAGGTCACCGTCACCGAGAGCGTCGCGCCGATGCCCCAGAGCAACGCCTGGACTTGCAGGTTGCGCTGGAACTCATCCTTCTCTTCGGAGAGATACATACCGAAGGCGGCAATCTGCAGGATGATGGCCAGCGCAGGCAGAAAGGCCAGCAACCAGGCTACCGGGCCGGTTGGGTGATGGTGAACAAAGAGCCAGATCGACAGGACAAGAAAAGCGGCGTAGAGCACCATGGCGGCGGAAAAGCGCGCCAGGTAACGCCGCACGGCGGGGTTCTTCATGCAGTTCATGGTTAGTCTCCTTTACTAATAGACAACTTAACTTTACATTTATCGCCGCGAATTGTCAAGTGTGTTTGACAACTATTTTTCGAGAGCCGAGGGTATGGCCAGTTTTCAGTCCAGCGCGTAGACCGAGCCGTCGGCGCTGCCCACGTACACAACGCCATTGGCGACGGTGGGGCTGGAGAGAATCGAGCCGAGTTGCAGCAGGCGGTCGATGCCCACAATGGCCGCGTCGATGCTGTTGTTTGGATTGCCGTCCGGGCCCATCGGACCATAGATTGCGGCGTTATTCAAATGCCCATCTTCGGTCAAAAGCTCTTTGTGATTCCGCGAGGCTTGAACGCGGAACTCGCCGGCAAGCTTGTGCGTCTTCAGGTTGGCGTCGTGGACCACGCCGTCAAAGGAGCCAAAATAGGCGTGTCCGCCGACAATCGCCGGCGATGAAAATCCGTAGGCTTTATACGGAAGCGTGAAGACCTCCGCGCCGGTTTTCAACTCCAGCGCACGCAAGACCATGGTGTCGGAGGTGGTGACGTATACCACGCCATCCAGAATCGCGGGCGAGGCAATCACCCAGGAGCCGTGATTTCCCTGCCGCCAAAGCTCCTTGCCGGAGTTTGCGTCGAGCGCATAGATGTTGTTGTCCCGGCTGCCGAAGACGACGATGCCGCCGACAACCGCCGCCGAGCCAGGGATTCCCTGCATGAAGTGCGTTGCATCCACGCCGGTCGAAAACTTCCAAACCAATTGGCCGGACTGCGCGTTCAGAGCGTATAGAACGCCGTCCCAGCAGCCGATGTAAAGAACTCCATCGGCGATGGCCGGCGAGGAATGCACGACATCGCCCGCCTGAAACTTCCAGCGCAAAGTGCCGCTCCGCGCATCCAGCGCATAGACGTTGTGATCGCCGCTGCCAAAATAAACCGTGCCGTTCGCCACCACCGGCGAGGAGAGATAAAAATCCCACACATCGGGAACCACTTCGCGGGAGGGGAGCAGGCCGTAAATCCCTGCCAAATTCAGACGGCTCTCGCCGCCCGTAGCAAACTTCCAAAGCTGCTTGCCGGTGCGCGCATCCAGAGCATACGCGTTGCCGTCCAGACTGAGAACGTACACCGCGCCCCCGGCCACGGCGGGCGTGCTGTTCACATTCGCGCCGGTTTGAAACTTCCACAATTCCTTGCCGCTGGCCGCGTCAAGCGCATAAAGGTAATGATCGTTGCTGCCCACATACACCGCGCCATCGGCCACCACCGGCGATGAGATCACGCGGCCGCCAGTCTTGAACTCCCACAGCACGTGCTTGATGGACTTCGGCGCTGCGCCCGCGTAGATGCCCGTCCGTGCCGCATCGCCGCGAAAGAGCGCGCCCGCTTGAGCGACGGAATCTCTAGCGCACAGGCAGAAAAGGGCCAAGAAAATCAGGACCGGAATCACGCGAAATCCAGAACCTGCTTCTCCCTTTGAATCAACGTCACTCCCACGCACATAACTGCTCATCTCTCACATCACAGCAATTCAGCTTTCTTGATTAAATTGTCTCCGAAACACTCACACCATCATAGAACTCTCGCCGCTGCGGCCGGAATGCACTAAACTCAGCCCATGGGTTTATATGAACTGCCAGCAGTTTTACGGATGAAGCAAGCCGGAATTTGAAGACATGGAGAGTGGATAGGATGCACCGAGTCGGATGGGGATGGATGGCGTTAGCCTTTGCGGGGCTGATGCTGCACGCGCAAACGCCGCGTTCGGCGGAGTATGAAAAGGTGCAGCAGCGGCTGGCCCGCGGATGGAATAGCTGGGATATGCGCTCGGTGGCGACGCAGGTTTTGCTGCCGGAGGGGCTGGCGATCCATGTCGGCATCCAGCACAACTCTACGCTGAACGGCGACAGTTTTCTGGGGGATGCGCTGATTGGACGGCTGGAGCCGGGCGCAGAGGTGGTGACGCCCGGACCGCACTCCTGGGATGGCAGCTACACCAGCGCTGATTATGCCTGGAAGGGGCATAAGTGGCGCGTGGAGAGCGCGCACGATGGTGCGGATCTGGTGATGCTGGTGACGCCGCTGAAGGCCGAAGCCATTTCAGCGCTGCCGCCGACGGTGGTCTTTAGCGTGAATCATCTATGGAATTATCAATTTGGACCTCAATTCGCTGGCGATCCTGGAAGTGTTTATAGAATTGTCGCCGTCGAAGGCATGGAGTATTCGGTTGAAATCGATTGCACTTGCAGGATGTCTCAGGATTCGTTCTCGCGTTCCCTTCCCGTGGCGCCTCCCTACTTTGCTGCTGATCTGAGCGCACCGGTCGGTGTGAGCGCGCAAATCTTAAATGGACGGAACAGTAAGTTAAAGCCCCCGCGCACCGTCGAGCAGATTCGCAGCATCCTCGACCGTGAGCGGAAGGCCTACGATCAATCGATTGAGGCGGCGGGCGCGAACGGCCCGATTCTCGACGCGATTGAAACGGTGCTGGGCTGGGACACGTATTACGAGCCGGAGAAGGCGCGCGTCTTTTCGCCGATCAGCCGGGTGTGGAGCGTGAACTGGGGCGGTTATGCGCTCTTTGACTGGGATACATTCTTTGCCGCCACGCAGGCCTCGATTGGCGACAAGGATCTGGCCTACGCCAACGCGGAGGAGATTCTGCGCGAAGAGACGCCGCAAGGCTTTGTGCCCAACTTTGCGCGGGCCGGCGGCTGGAAGAGCGCGGACCGCAGCGAGCCTCCGGTGGGCGCCATCACCGTGCTGGGATTGTATGAGAAGTACCATGACCGCTGGTTTGTTGAGGACGCCTATGAGCCGCTGCTGAAGTGGAATCGCTGGTGGGCGGCGCATCGGGAGATGGACGGCTATCTGACCTGGGGCAGCGACGGCGACAATGAGCCGCAGAATCTGGACGACAAAACGCGCGGCGCGTGGCAAGGGGCGGTCTATGAGTCAGGGCTGGACAATAGCCCGATGTACGACGGCAGTTACTACAATCCCAAGACCCATCTGCTGGAGGTTGCGGATGTGGGGCTGATGAGTATGTATGTTGCCGACTGCGACGCGCTGGCCAAAATGGCAGATTTGATGGGCAAGACGGCGGAGGCCAGGGAACTGCGTGAGCGCTCGGCGCGCTTCCGGGCGAAGCTTGAGACGCTATGGGATGAGCCGACGGGGATCTTCCTGAACAAGGACTTGCACACCGGGCAGCCGCTCAAGCGACTTTCGCCCACCAACTTCTATCCGATGCTGGCGCGGGTGGCCACGCCGGAGCAGGCCAGGACGATGGTCGAAAAGCACCTGTTGAATCCCGAAGAGTTTTGGGGCGAGTGGGTGATTCCGGCCATCGCGCGCGACGATCCGGCCTTCAAGGACCAGGACTATTGGCGCGGAAGAATCTGGGGTCCGATGAACTATCTGGTCTATCTGGGTCTGCGCAACTATGACGACCCGGCGGCGCGCAAGGAGTTTGCGGAGAAGTCCTACGCGCTCTTTCTGAAAGAGTGGACGGAAAAGCGCCACGTGCATGAGAACTACAACGCGATACTCGGCACGGGCGACGACGTGACGAGCAGCGACCGCTTCTATCATTGGGGCGCGCTGCTGGGATACGTGGAGTACATGGAAGCAAGCGGCGACAAAAGCTCCGCTCCGTAGCCGCCGAATGCACTAAACCTTTTCAGTCATCCACCGACATTCGCCGACCCGCAAATGATGAAACTGTAGCGCCGGCCTCCTGGCCGGCTGTCGCGTGGACCTCCCGGTCCACGCTAGTTTCTTTCTAGAACTTCTCGGCAATCCGGCGACGGCAAACCGAAAAGTGTTATAGTTCATCGCATGAACGCCCGTACTCTCGTTTCCACTGCCATCTTGTCTTTCGGATTCACGTTGCAAGGCCAACAGCCCGCATCGACGCAGAAGCAAGATTCCGCTTCGGAGGCAACCACCTCCCAACAAACAGCCTCTATTCCTCCGCCGGATTCGGCTCAACCGAGAGAGATGGAAGATTGGCTAAATTCTGGTGATGAACAAGAGAAGATCAATCGCCTTGTTAGCTTGGGGATCGACAAAGCTACTGCTAAAATCCTAACTTCTGATGGCATCATGGACAATATTCTATGGAAATCTTTACGAACCGGATCTCACCAGACCTATGCAATCTTGTTCTTTCCTTGCGGTTCTCTCGGAGCAGATCTTTATCTTCTTTCAAAGCAGGGCAAGTCTTGGCACATTCTCGATGAGACCGGATTGGACTGCCATTACGATAACAGTGTTTCTGTTGAAATCATGCCGATCCGAAGCCCTGAAATAGATGAGGTTTTAGTTCACCACGTTGGTATGGAACGTGGAACTGGTTATTCACGGCAAGATCTAAACGTATTTTCTATCGCCAATGACAAGCTCAAACTCGATCTCGACACAGAAGAAGTTGTCGTATCCATGTACACCAGACCAAATGGCATTGATATCGATGAACTTCAAAGAAGCTCTTTCGTTGTCATTCCAGTGAGCCAATCCCATACACGCATTCTTGAAGAGACTCAAAGTGATCTGATGAATGACAAGTTGTCTGTACTCCGGCGGCAATTCCGATGGAATGCAATCAAAGGCCGCTACTTGCCTACAAAATTTGTCCCTGTCGTGGCCGCGCCTGATTCGATTGCTTCTTTCCCACCCGCCGCCAAGCAGCCAATGCATTAAACTCAACCCATGGGCTTTCAGGATTTTCTTGGCAATCCGGCGACGGTGACGCATCTGCGCGAGAGCATTCGCGCCGAGCGCTTTCCGCAGTCGCTGATCCTGGCCGGGCCGCGCGGGGCGGGCAAGTACACGCTGGCGCTGATGCTGGCGCAAGCCGTCAACTGCCTTCAGCCCACCGAGTCCCCAAGCGAATCAGGCCCCCTGCCCGACTTCTGCGGCCACTGCGCCAACTGCACGCGCATCGCGCTCTCGGCCAATCTGGAGGCGCTCGTCGCCGAGGCCGTCGAGGCCCGCGAAGCCATGCGCGACACCGACAAACGCGAGACGCGCATCCTGATCCAGACGCATCCGGACGTGCTCATCATTCCGCCCGACCCGCCGCAACTTCAGATCAAAATAGGCCAGGTGCGGCAAGCGATTCATGTGGCCTACTATCGCCCGCCGGTGGAAGCGCGCCGCACCTTCACCATCTTTACCTCGTCGGCCTTTATGAAAGAGGCGGCCAACTCGCTGCTGAAAGTTTTAGAAGAGCCGCCCGCGCACACTTCGCTGATTCTGCTCACCGAGAATCCGCAGGAGCTGCTGCCGACGATCCGCTCGCGTGCCGTGGTGCATCGGCTAGGCGCAATTCCCATCGCCGACCTGGAAGCTCTGCTGCTGAAGCGCCGCCCGCTGCTGAAGCAAGCCGACCGCGCCTTGACCGCGCGGCTGGCCGAAGGCGCCGTGGGCCGCGCGCTGACGATGGACCTGGACGTTTACCTGGCCAGCCGTCAGGATGCGCTTGTTCTGCTGCGCACCGCGCTGCGAGAACCTGACTACTCCACGCTCTTCCACTCGACGGAAAGCTACCGCGCCGGGGCCGACGGCCAGGAGAAGACCATTAACCTGCTGCGCGCGCTGGGCAGCCTGATTGAAGATCTGATGCTGATCGTCGCCGGCACGCCGCGGCTGATCCGCAACCTGGACATCGAAGCCGAACTTACGCGACTGGCACAGGGGACGAGCCTGGATTGGATTGACTCGGCCGCCCGCGCCATGGTTCAGGTGGAGAGCGGGATGCGGCGCAACCTGCTGCGCTCGCTCTCGCTGGACGCGATGGCTGTTAGTCTGGAGAGAAACTAGTGTCGCGACAGTTTGATCGTGAAAA
>CAZYCV010000023.1:0-51451 GCA_964645305.1 uncultured Occallatibacter sp.
TGGTGTGCATGCCGGAGCCGTTCCAGTCGCCCTTGATCGGCTTGCAGTGCAGCACAAAGTCGATCTCATACTTCTCGCAAAGGCGATACATCAGGTAACGGGCCATCCAGAGATCGTCAGCAGCCTTGGCCGAACCCTTGCCGAAGATTTGGAACTCCCACTGGCCCTTGGCCACTTCGGCGTTGATGCCCTCGTGGTTGATGCCGGCGGTGAGGCAGAGGTCGAGGTGCTCTTCGACGATCTGGCGGGCGATGCTGCCCACATACTTGTAGCCCACGCCGCAATAGAACGGTCCCTGCGGAGGCGGGAAGCCATCCTTCGGGAAGCCCAGCGGACGTCCATCTTTATAGAGGAAGTACTCCTGCTCGAAGCCGACCCAGAGGTCAGGATCATTCTCGATGGTGGCGCGCATATTGGTCGTATTCGGCGTGCCATCGGGATGCATCACTTCGCACAGAACCAGATAGCCGTCCTTGCGGGCGCCATCAGGATAGAGAGCCACGGGCTTCAGCACGCAGTCGGACTTGTGTCCGTCGGCCTGCATCGTCGAGCTGCCGTCAAAGCCCCACAGGGGGATATCGGCCAGTGTGGGAGGGTTGTCAAAGGTCTTGAGCTGAGTCTTGCCGCGCAACTCCGGGATGGGCTGCTTGCCGTCAAGCCAGACGTATTCCAGTTTGTACTTCGTCGCCATGAGTCTCCTTTTTGGAATCAAAAGATAAGGTGAAGGCCATTCGTTTGAATTATAGAGTCTCGACATAAGGAATCCGTGAAGAATTTTCACCCAACGGTGGAAAAATCAGTCGTTTACCTGTGCAAACCGCCTGATTTTACAGTAACTTTTTGGAGTCAGATGGTCCAATAGTTCTCCCTGAAAGACGCCACGCTTCATCCGCCCATTCCCGCCTTTTGTCCGCCATATCAACCCTTCGTCAGAAACCGTGTGCGCGTTCATCTTTTCTCGGTTATCTTTCAATTGAAGCAAGAATCAGAGAGGGAATCGCTCATGGAAGAAATCGTCAACGTCGAAGCGGTCAGCCGAAGTTTTCCGCTGGACAATTATCCATCCAGCCATCCGGCGCACAGTTATGTCAGCGCTCTCACGCACGCCAGCCTGCGCGTCAACGCGGGCGAGTTTCTGGCGATTGCCGGTCCCAGCGGCAGCGGCAAAACCACGCTGCTGAATCTGATCGGCTGCATCGATCAGCCCACCACCGGCCGCATTCTGGTCAACGGCGTGGATACCTCGCGCTTGAAGCCCGCCGGCATGAGCAAGCTGCGCCGTGAAAAGCTCGGCTTTGTCTTTCAGACCTTCAATCTCATTCCCGTTTTTACCGCTGCTGAAAATGTCGAGTACCCGCTGCTGATCCAGGGCGTGGCGAGCGACGAGCGCAAGCAGCGCGTCGCGGAAGCGCTGGAGAGCGTGGGACTTTCGGCGCGCGCCAATCAGCGGCCCGATCTGCTCAGTGGCGGCGAACGTCAACGCGTGGCCGTGGCGCGCGCCATTGTGCATCAACCCTCGCTGGTGCTGGCCGATGAGCCAACCGCCAACCTGGACACGCACAACGCTACCCAACTGATTGACCTGATGCACGGACTCAATCAGCGCCTCGGCCTCACCTTCATCTTTTCCACTCATGATGCGCGCTTGCTCGAACACACCGAGCGCATTGTGCGCCTCACCGATGGCGAAGTGATCTCCGATTCAACGCAAGGAGGCAGCCGTGGCTAAGTTTCTTTTGCTCGCATTCCGCAATATATTTCGCAACCGCCGTCGCACCATTATGACGCTTTTGATGGTGGGCGGAGGCGTGGCCGGATTGCTGCTCTCCGGCGGCTACTTTGCCTTCATGACGCACGGCCTGCGCGAAGACACCATCAACAGCGGCCTCGGTCACTTGCAGATCTTTACTGCCGACCACTTCAACCGCGATGAAGTGCGCGTGCTCGACACCGGCATCGACAACTGGCGTCAGGTGGCCGCCGCCGTCAAGACCGGCAATCATGTGCGCGGCATTGCGCCACGCATTGATTTTTACGGCATGGTCTCCAACGGTACAAAGGCCGCTGGATTCATGGGCGCAGCTGTTGATCCTGAAGCGGAAAAATCTCTCGGTTTCACAACGTGGATCGAGTCGGGGCGCAACCTCGATCCAAAACCCAATGGCGAAGTGGAAGCGTTGATCGGCAAAGGCCTTGCCAAGTCAATGAACGTCGGCATCGGAGATGGCTTGACCGTACTGGCCATGACCAGCGATGGCGCACTGAACGGCGTCGATGTGCAGATAGTCGGCATCATCAACTCCGGCGCGCCGGAACGCGACGAGCGTTATCTGCGCATCACGCTGCCGGCCGCGCAGCGTCTGCTGCAAAGCGATCGCGTCACCAATCTTGTTGTCGGACTCGATGCCACGCAGAACACCGATCAGGCTTACTCTGAAATGATGCCGCGCCTGAACGGGCTCTCGCAACATCTGGTGCTGAAGAAGTGGATTGATCTGGCCACTTATTACAAGCAGGTCAACACCATGTTCAACGGCATCTTCCTTTTCATGGGCGTCATCGTATTCTTCATGGTCCTCATGTCCAGCGTCAACACGCTGCTGATGAGTATGTTCGAACGGACGCGCGAGATCGGAACCATGCTGGCCATGGGCACGCCGCGCGCCTGGATCATTGCGCTGTTCATGGTGGAGGCCACGCTGCTCGGCCTGGTGGGTGCGGTGGTTGGTCTGGTTGCCGGCAATCTTCTCGGCCTGTTGTTGAATGCCTCTGGGCTGCACATGCCGCCGCCTCCAGGCTATAACGTGCCCATGCCCTTCAAGGTCCGCTTTGTGCCCTTGGAGATGATAGGCTCATCCTTGCTGGTGATCTTCTCGCTGGCGATTGCATCCATCGTGCCCGCCTTCCGGGCATCAAGGTTGAAGATTGCGGAGGCTCTCTCTCATGTCTAAAATCAATTGCACCTTGCGGATCTTTCTGCTCTTCTTGGTGGTCAGCTTTCTCGTCACCTGCGCGCTGGTTTGCCGCGCTCAAACGCCCGATGCCAACGCACTGCTCAAACGTTCTGATGCGTATCGAAACGGCTGGTCGTCGTATGTGCTGAAGGTCAAGATCTCGCACTTTGAATCCGGCAAAGAAGACGAAAGCAAACTCTACGAAGTCTCGCAAAAGGGAACTGAGAAGACATACGTCGAGTTCCTCAGCCCGCGTGAAAAAGGCCAGCACCTGCTGATGTTGGGCGACGATATGTGGGTCTATCTGCCCGACACCAGCCGCCCGGTGCGCATCACCCCGCTTGAACGGCTCAGCGGCGACGCATCGAACGGCGACGTGGCGCGCACCAACTACGCCGTCGATTACACAGCCGACTATCTGCGCACGGAAAAAGTCGGCACGGAAAATTGCCACGTGCTGGAACTGAAGGCCAAACGCAAAGGCTCAACCTATCAGCGCATTCTCTTCTGGGTGCGTGTGACAGACGCGCGACCGGTGCGCGCAGAGTATTACCTCACCTCCGGCAAGCACATCAAGTCAGCAACCTTCGACGATTATTTCATGGTTGATGGTAAACCGATTCTCCATCGCTGGACGCTCTACGATGAGATTCGCCACAACTCGCGCAGCGTTCTTGAATACTCGAATATCGCCCCGCGAGAATTGGCTGACAAACTTTTCTATCAGGGACGCACTGACCGCTTCTAGGAGCCAGTTTGCAATTTGTGGCGCCGATCTCCTGACCGGCTGTAGCGTAGACCTCCCGGTCCACGCCGCATTCTACAACGGTGGAATAACGCATTTATGAACACGCAAGAAAGGAAATTGAAAATTCATGAGCAAGAAAAGATTTTTCCGCATTAGCTTTTTTCTTTTGCTTCTCGCCTCGGCGCTGATGGCTGGCACTCTGCATGCGCAAGCCGTCAGCACGCTCACCGTTCACGTCACCGGAATTCGCAATGCAAACGGGAACATCCGTCTTTCCCTTTACCGCGATTCCAACTTCGTCCAGACTCTGGAAGTGGAAATCGATCCAAAGACAATGACCGCCGTTGCCGTCTTCAACAAGCTTCCGCAGGGCACGTATACCGTTCAACTTTTTCACGATGAAAACCGTAATGGCAAGATGGACACGAACCTGTTTGGAATGCCCGTGGAAGGTTATGGGTTCTCCAACAACCCAAAGAAGCGAATGGGCAAGCCAGGTTTTGATGAAACAAATTTTCAGGTCAATCAGCCGGAGTGCTCCATCGAAATCAAGATGATCTATTGGTAGCTTCGCCTTTTGGCGCAGCGCGAAAAATCCGAGAACCAACTTCACAAAAGGAGACTAATACGATGAAAAGATCTTTCAATTCCGGGAGAATCGCTTTGATTTTCCTCTTCTGCGGCACTTTGTTGACAGTCTTTGCCGGAGTTCTTGCGGCGCAGACGGTGCCAGCGCCTGCGCCAACTCCCACGTCCGCGCAGCCTCAATCCACTCTCACCATTCGCATCACCGGATTCCGCAATGCGAAGGGCCGAGTCAACATCGCTCTCTATCGCGATGCCAAAGGCTTTCCATCGGAAAGCGCAATTGCAATCGCCTCCCAAAAATTAGAAATTGATCCTCAAACACTGACCGCAACCGCCGTCTTCACCAATCTGCCGCAGGGTGTTTACGCCGCGTCTGTTCTTCATGATGAAAACATGACGGGAAAGATGGAGTACGATTCGCAAGGGATTCCGCTCAGTGGCTACGGCATCTCCAACAATCCCAGTTCAAACTTTGGGCCGCCTACGCCCGATCAAGCCAGCTTCAAAGTCAATCAAGCGGAAATTTCCATCGAAATCAAAATGGTCTATTGGCAATAAGCGGCAAGACGAATCTGTCCAGCGAAAGTCGAATGGTTGAGTGCCCCAGGTCTCGGTTTTGAGACCTGGGATTCAACCTTCAAACAAGACCCGTCAAGGTCTACGGAACGAACAGAGTGGACGCATGAAATTCTCAATCACATTGTCGGCGATTTTGCTTCTCTCTATTGCAGCCTCTGCCGCCGCGCAGGAGGAAGCGCCTGCGGAGCCGCGTCACGACTTCCGCTATGCATTTACGGCGATCAACGACGGAACGTTTTTCAGCAGTCTGCAAGTGCCGCTGCCGCCGACAGCTCCAGTGAAAGTCGATCCCATTGTCACGCTCTATCAGAATCAGTTATTGCTGGAGCCGTCCTTCACGCTTCGCTATCATGCACGTTGGTCTCTTGCATCAAGCGTGACTGGAGTGGCTGAAAGTTTTCATGGACTCTCTGCTTCGGAGTTTGACGTTCCTTCCAATCAACTTATGGCACTCAACGCAGCGCTCGAACCCTACACCGGCACGCGCACGCAGTTACGTGTGAAAGAAACTTACGCCGGACTCTCCGCGGGCGACTTCGATTTCATGGTGGGCAGAAGATTGGTGCGCTGGGGAACCGGTTATGCATTCACTCCGGCTGGCGTGCTGGACCCGCCGCGCGATCCAACCAACCCCACGGATCGCCTGAATCTGAATGTGGGCCGCGACATGGTCAAGGCTGATTTTGTGCGTGGCCCGCACGCCTTTTCGCTTGCATGGTCGAGCGCCGCGCTGGCTTCTGCCGCTTCAAATCTGCACGACACCACGGCCTTTCGATACAACGTTTTGGTGCATGGCTTCGATGCTTCGCTGATTGCCGCCGATGAGCGTGGTGGAGACAAAGTGGGCGGACTCACCTTCACGCGCGTCTTTGGCCAGGCGTGGGAGTTGCACGGCGAAGCCGCATGGCGTGAGCAGGGCGCGGTTTTGCTGGGCGGAAAATATACAATGTCTAATGGCGTTTCTTTTATCGGAGAGTTTTATACGCCGCCCAACACCGCCTATTATCGCGATATGACCCTCTCGCCCAACTCCGGACGACAGCACTATGCCTTTCTTTATGCAAGCAAATCGCGGCTGCGCGAATTGCCCGGATGGAAGCAATGGGATCTTTCCGCTTCGATGGTGGAGAATCTGAATGACAGAAGTTACATTGTAATTGCTGACGCAAACCGAAGATTCGGCAATCATCTTTCCCTTTATCTGCATTTGCAGATTCCGGAAGGCGGAAAGACTTCGGAGTACGGTGCTACGCCCTACAGCGCGGCGACTTCAGCGGGGGTAAGATTTCAATTATGAATTGCAAAGTCGATTCGACCACAGCAACACATTCCAATGTCGGCCGGCAGGGGCCGCGGATCTCCGCGGTCATCTTGAGATTGGTATGGATTGTGCCGGTAGTGGCGCTGTTATGCTTGGCGATCTTTCTCTCCTTTGGCCATACCAAGCTCTCTGAGAGCGGCATCTCGCTGGTTGTTAACTTTGTCTATGCTGCCTTGATCGCCTTGCCTTCCGCTATTCTTCTTACCAAGGTTACTCATCGCTATTCAGAGAGATTTCCGCGCTTCGTCATTGTTCTGGATGCGCTCGTGCTGTTGGCAACAGCAACTTGCGGAACTTTAGTCGGCGGCCTGCTCTTGTCGTGGATAGGGATCATTCCGCATCGCCTGTACTGGTTTGAATTTCGGTCCTCTTATCCAATCAGCGTGGTCATCTCGCTGATGGTTGGGTTGGGCATTACATCCTATGAGACTTTGCGCTACAAGCTCCAGGCTGCCACGCTCGAATTGCGGACCAGGCAAGTGGAGCAGGAACGCGCCTATAAACTGCTGGCCGAGGCGCAACTCTCGTCTCTTGAATCGCGCATTCATCCACACTTCCTTTTCAACACGCTCAACTCCATTGCCGCGCTGATTCCCTCTGACCCGCAGCGCGCGGAAGACACAGTCGGCAAACTCGCTTCACTGCTGCGATTTTCGCTTAACGCCAATCAAAACGGTCTGGTGTCATTGAGCCAGGAACTCAAGATTGTGCGCGACTATCTGGAGATAGAAAAGACGCGCTTTGGCGCGCGGCTGCGCTATGAGATTTCCGTGCCTGATGAATGGACGGAGGTGAGCGTGCCGCCACTCGCGCTGCAATCGCTGGTGGAAAATGCTGTCAAGCACGTCGTCGCGCAACGCAACCAAGGCGCGGAAATTCACATCAGCGGCGTGAAAGTTGACGGACATTTTGTATTGGAAGTCAGCGACGACGGACCCGGTTTTACTCTGGCCGCGATCACGCCCGAACATGGTCTGGGCAATCTGATTGCGCGGCTTGAGTTGCTTTTTGGCAGCGCGGGGCAACTGGAAGTCACGCGCGAAAATGATCGAACTGTTGTCCGGCTCAGCTTTCCCGCCTAATGAAGTGAATGGGGATCAGGATGGAATCTGAAGTGTTGCGCGCTTATCTCGTGGATGATGAACCGCTGGCCATCGAGCGTTTGGAGCGTCTGCTGGTGAGCGCAGGCGGCTTGCGTGTTGTGGGCCGCGCGACGGACCCCGAGCAGGCGCTGGAGTTTCTTAATAGCGAAGCTGTGGATGTGCTTTTCCTCGACATTCAAATGCCCGGCATGAATGGCTTCGAGTTGCTCTCGCGGCTACGCGCGCAACCTTTTGTCATCTTCACAACGGCTTTTGACAAGTATGCGCTCAAGGCCTTCGAGGTGAACTCAATTGACTACCTGATGAAGCCCATTGAGCCTGAGCAACTGGCGCGCGCGCTGAGCAAACTCAACCGTCTGCGCCCTTCGGTTCAACTGGATTGGCAACAGAATCCGCAACTACCTGCGTTGCTCAAGGAGTTGGCCGCATCTTTGCGCGGTGAGCGAGCAGAATATCCGCGCCGCATTGCATCGCGCGTGGGCGAGCGTATTTCATTTTTGGAACTGGACGCGATTACCCATTTTGTGGCGCAGGACAAACTCACCTACGCAGTGGAAAATGGCCGCCAGCATTGCGTGGATCAGAGCATCACGGAGTTGGAACAGCGGCTTGATCCGGCAAAGTTTCTGCGCGTGCATCGCTCGGCGCTCGTGAACGTGGATTGGATTCACGAGGTCAATTCGTGGTTCGCAGGCAAGGTTGTTCTCTCACTCAAAGACGCTCAACATACGCAAATTCCCGTGGCGCGCGATCGCGTCCGCGAGCTGAAATCGCGCATGGGATTTTAAGCGGGGCACGAGATTGATTGCGCGACCGACGAGTGAAATAGACTGCAACTCTCAAAGCTGAATCGCATCCTGATGAGCCGCGACAAACTCGAAGAGCTGGCCGGCGATGTCCTCTCCCACGCCGGAATATAAACCATCACATTCTTCGAGCTGTTCGTCGCGTTCCTCATTTTCTGATTCCAATGCCTCGTCCAATTCCTCGGGAGAAAAATTCTGAATGCCGAGTGCATTGATGGCGCCGCTCACAATATTCGCGGCCTCTGAAGCACCGATGCACAGCAGAGAATTCACCACAATAGAAGCATACTGGCCGGAAGCATTGGCGAAGAACTGGGCAAATCCGCCTTGATTCATCTCGCGCTCCAGAGCCACCACGGCCAGGACGATGCGCTCTTCATCAGAGAGATCCTGCTCACCCAAATCTTCAGCCTTTTGATTCAAGGCCTCTTCCATCGCCATAAGCAGCGAATCGATGCGATACTCGCTGGCCAAAGCGATCAACTCTTCAATCGATTCTCCCGAGTAACCATCAAGCCATTTGAGGTCTGCCATATTCAGTCGCCTCATCTCCGTCAAAATTCTATTTCAGCTTTGAATCATAACTCCTAGAGCCAGTTGAATGCATAAGTTGCTTATTTGCAACGCTTAAGAATCGAGCGATAGAATCTAGCCTAGGCCACCCAATCACCGGGCAGGCCTTGGAGGAGCGTAGCCGCATGGGGTATCAGGTTCTGGCCAGGAAGTACCGTCCGCAGCGCTTTGCTGATGTGGCGGGGCAGGATCACGTGACGCGGACGCTGATGAACGCGCTGGCGCAGAATCGCATTGCGCATGGATATATTTTCAGCGGACACAGGGGCATCGGCAAGACGACCATCGCGCGCATTGTGGCGCAGGCGCTGAATTGCCGGACGGAGATAGGCAGCGCGGAGCGGCCGACGCCGGAGCCTTGCGGCGTCTGCGACTCATGCGTGGAGATTCGCCTGGGCAACGCGACCGATGTGATCGAGATCGACGCGGCCACCAATCGCGGCATTGACGAGATTCGCGAACTGAGAGACGCCGCCCGCTATGCACCCAGCCGCGATCGCTACAAGATTTACATCCTCGACGAAGCGCACCAGATTACCGACGCCGCCTTCAATGCGCTGCTCAAGACGCTTGAGGAACCGCCGTCTCACGTCATCTTCATGATGGCTACCACGCAGCCGGAAGACATTCCACAGACGATCCGATCGCGCTGCCAACACTTCAGTTTTCACGCCGTCAAGTTTGATGACATTCTGGCGCAGTTGCGCATGATCGCAGGCAACGAAGAGGTTGTCGCCGAAGAGGCCGCGCTGGCGTTGCTGGCCGAGGCGGGCGACGGATCGATGCGCGATGCGCTGTCGATTATGGACCAGGCCATTGCCTCCGCGCCCACTGAAGATGGCAAGGCGGTGCTCTCGTCGGCGCAGATTCGCGAGCTGATGGGCGCGGTGCCCAACGCGGTCTTTGAGCGGCTGCTGGAAGCCGTTGCCGCAGGGCAAAGCGCTGAGCTGATGGAGCAGTTGAATCTGTTGGTGAATGCGGGGCACAGCCCATCGTCTCTGGCGCGGCAGATGGTGCGTTACCTGCGCAATACGTTGATGGCCAAGATCGGCGGCGAGCAGACCGAATTGTTGCAGATCAGCGGCGATGAGCGGGCGCGCGCGGCGCGCACGGCGCTGCTCTTTACCGAGGAAGAGATTACGCGCAATTTACAAATTGTGCTGCGTACCTTTGACGATTTGAATTATCGCCAGGAGCAGCGCTTTCATCTGGAGTTGGGGCTGCTCAAGCTGATTCACGCACAGCGCCTGCTGCCGCTGGAAGAGTTGCTGAGCGGTGTGGCGGCAGCAGGCGGCTTCCGTTCTTCTGGAGCTGCTTCCGCTCCGGCTACAGCGCCACGGCCAACGGCCAGCGCGCCGCGTCCGGCTGCGACTGCGGCTCCGGTTGCTGCCCTGGCTGCTCCAGCCGCGCCGCCGACGCTTTCGCCCTTTGGCTCTTCCGGTGGTGGTTGGGGATCGGGAGCGAAGATGGAATCCGGCGCGGCAACTTCGCCGGTTGCGACGATGGAGCGGCCTGCGCCTGCGCCTCTGGCGGCCAGCGCGTTTCAAGGCGCAACGCCTTTTCCTGCTGCGCCAGCCACGGGCTTTGCTTCAGGATTTGCTACGGGTGAATCGATGACTGAAGGCGCGCTGGCCAAGGCTCCGCAAGCGGCGGTCGCGCCCACCAGCCTGCCCAGTGTTGAGGCCATTCGCCACGCCGTGGGCTGCGCGCTGGTCGAGGGCGGGCACATTTCAGCGGCGCAGTTGCTGGGCGCGGGCGAGTGGGTGATGGACGGCGTGAGCCTGCGCATCGAGGTCGCGGGCATGGGCAAAAAGATGCTGGCCTTGACAGTGAACGCCGCAGCGGAGAAGATTATTCGTCAGGAACTGCAACGGCTGGGCGCGCCGGCGCGCTTTCTGGTGGTTCCCGGCGAGGGGCCTGCATCCAGCGCGCCCGCCCCGATGGCCGCGCCCATCGCCGGCAGCATTCAGGAGGCCGCGCTGGCCAATCCGCTGGTGCAGCGGGCAAAAGAGATTTTCAAGGCTGAAGTGCGCAGCGTTGTGGATATGCGGCAGAAGTAAAAGCTTGCGTTCTTGCATAGTTGATGAAGACTTGCGTGAGTTGATGTTTTGAATTCGGTATGTTCCTGAGGTTCCCAATGATTCGGTTGATTTTTCTTCTTTGTTTCCTCGTTCCCAGTGCCAACGCCCAATTCTTTGGAGGCGAACCCATCGGAGGATCGAATGGTCCCGTTTCGCGATTTCCGGGCCCTCAAAGTTACCGTGATTCGACGACCGGGATTACATTCTATGTAGAGTCCGACGGACTCCACGTAGCCGCTATCTCCAAGGAGGGGAAGATCCTTTGGGTAAGAGACCCATTCCACGATGCCAAACTAAGTGATTACAGGACTCACAATCCGCAGATTGTTTCCATTTCCATCGGTAAAGTAAATTGGATCGTTGATGGAGTCCGGCGGAGAGATATTCCTGCCGTTCTGATCCGATTCAACTCCTCGCAATTCGGGGCCATGAAAATGAGCGATGGAGAATTTCAAATCTACGGCCAGGATTAGTCACTGAGATCATTGGAAGCAAAAATGTGGTTCGTTGAATTTTCCAACATCCAAGGCGAGCCAAAGAAGTACAGATTCGCACGAAAATTCCGGAGTCTATTCAATGCGATCCAATTTAAGATGGTTCTCGGTTGTTTGTTAAGTCAAGGCACGACTTTAGTCGTGCCGCATAAGCTGCTAAAAACTACGGGCTTTAGCCCCTGAGGGATGTCTTTCGGGGGGGTGTAGGAGAAAACAATGATGAATCCATTGAAGATCGGCGAGATGCTTTCGCAAGCCAACCAGATGCAGGAAGAGATGCAACGTAAGCTGGTGGAAACAGTTGTCGAAGGAACCAGCGGCGGCGGGGCCGTGATCGCGACGATGAACGGCAAAAAGCAATTGCTCAAGCTGCGCATTGAATCGGCGGCGGTGGTTGGCCTCAGCGGCGAAAAACCGGACGTGGAGATGCTGGAAGATTTGGTGGTAGCCGCGGTCAACGATGCCGGACGCAAGGCCGAGGAAGTGATGCAATCCAGCGTGAAGGGGATGCTGGGCGGGCTGAATCTTCCGGGGTTGGGTTGAGGAAGATCAATCTGTGCTATGAAGGATACGGGCTTTGCTGATACAAAGCTGGTTGTTACAAAGCTGACTCGTCGGAGGATAACTCAATGCTCAACGCAATCAATCGCAGAAACTTCTTGCAGCTTGGCTTGACGGCGGGCGCAGCGGCGATGGCTCCACGTTGGATGAATGCTCAATCGGCGTCAGCCGCTCATTTGGCGGCTGGACCTGATGAGGCGGCAACCACGCCGATTAAAACCACCAAGCTCTACGACAATCTCTATCTGCTGCAAGGGGTGGGCGGCAACATGGCTTTGCAGACTGGCCATGAGGGCAACATCCTGATCGATGCGAGCTTTGCTCCGGCGGTTCCGCGGATTCTTGAGGCCATCGGCGCAGTGAGTAAAGACGCGCCTTTCCTGCTCATCAACACGCATTGGCACGGCGACCACACCGGCGGCAATGAAGCATTGCATGCGGCTGGCTTTACCATTGCCGCGCATGAAAATACGCGCAAGCGGCTCGCTGCGCCGCAGACGATGAAGATGTTTCATCGTGAAGTTCCCGCATCTCCGATGGGAGCGTTGCCGACGGTCACCTTCGACGACGCGATGAAGATTTGGCGCAACGGCGATGCGCTGGATCTGGTTCACTTTGCTCCCGCGCACACCGATACAGACATCTACATTCACTTCCACAAGGCCGACGTGCTGCACCTGGGCGACATCTGGTTCAACGGAATCTATCCCTTCATTGATGAAGGCACGGGCGGCTCGATTGGCGGTATGATTCGTGCCAGTGACAAGGCTCTGAGCGTGGCGGGCAGTAATACCAAAATCATTCCCGGCCATGGGCCGCTGGGAACGAAGGCAGACTTCCAGAAGTATCGCGATATGCTGGTGACGGTGCGCGACAAAGTGGCCGCGCTGAAGAAGGCCGGATTGAGTGAGCAGGAGGCCATAGCCAAAAAGCCGACGGCAGAGTTCGACGCAGCGCTGGCCAAAGGCTTCATGAGCGCCGATCAGTTTGCTGGGATTGTTTACCGGACGCTGTAGGATTCGTGGTCTCCCACTCTAGCCGCAAAAACAAAAACGCGGCGAGGATGGGGCACCCAAGGTTCATCGTCTCCCCGGTCTCAGAATCGAGACCGGGGGCACCCAGCTTTTATGGTTGGTTGAAGAGTTTTCCTGAGAACTGCGAACTGACAACTGAGAACTGCTGTAGGAGGCTCAATCCGTGACCCGCTATGCCGAGCCGATGGCGCGGCTGATTGAAGAGTTGAAGAAGCTGCCGGGAGTGGGCACGAAGAGCGCCCAGCGCTTCGCCTTTCATATCCTGCGCTCCACCGACGAGGATGCGGCGGCGCTGGCCGAGGCGGTGCGCGGGCTCAAGGCTAACTTGCGCCTCTGCTCGGTCTGCAATAACGTCACCGATGTTGATCCCTGCGCCTACTGCGCCAATCCGGGGCGCAATCACAGGCTGATTTGCGTGGTGGAAGAGGCGACAAACATCGGATCAGTGGAACGGACGCGCGGCTACCAGGGCGTCTATCATGTGCTGCACGGCACGCTCTCGCCGCTGCATGGGGTAGGGCCGGATCAGTTGCGCACGCAGACGCTTCTCCTGCGCGTGGAGCGCGGCGAGGTGGACGAGGTGATTCTGGCTACCAGTCCCACGCTCGAAGGCGAGGCCACGGCTCACTGGCTGGCAACGGCATTGCGCGGCTCGCGGGTCAGGATCACGCGCATTGCCACAGGCGTTCCAGCAGGCAGCGATATTGAATACGCCGATGAAGTGACAATGGCGCGGGCGATGGAGGGGCGGCGGGAGGTGTAGTTTGCGGCGTGGACCAGGAGGTCCACGCGACAGCCGGTCAGGAGACCGGCGCTACATTCCGGTCAGGAGGCCGGCGCTACAATTTAGAGGCGCTCTATTCATCGAGTCTGGGAGAAAGCCATTATGCATATAGTTTTTGCATCATCGGAGTGCGTGCCGTTTGCCAAGACCGGCGGCCTTGCGGATGTGGTGGGGGCGCTGGGGCCGGAGCTGATCAAACTGGGGCATGTGGTCACGGTCTACTTGCCGCTCTACGCAGGTGTGCGGCGGCAGTTGGCCGGCGAGCTGAACTATGCCGCGCGCTCCATCACAATCCCTTTTCAGTACTACAACCGCTTTGTGGGGATTGTGGACGGCGGCAAGCCGGGCGGCGTGCAAATGTACTTTGTCGATTGCCCGGAGCTCTTTGATCGCGAGGGGTTGTACGGTACGGCGGCAGGCGATTACCCGGACAACGCCGAGCGCTTTGGGCTCTATTGCCGCGCAGTAATAGAGGCGACCAAGCTGCTGGGTGTGCCGGATATCTTTCATGTGCATGACTGGCAGGCGGCGCTGATTCCTGTGTATCTGCGCACCACCTACTTGGCTGACCCGCTGCTGCGGCGCGCGGCGTCGGTGATCACGATTCATAATGCCGCTTACCAGGGAGCTTTTCCGCCCGCGACCACCGAGCAACTGCTCTTTCCGTGGGAGATCTTCCGGCTGGATCGCCTTGAACAATACGACCGCTTCAACTTCCTCAAGGGCGGGCTGGTTTACGCGGAGATGTTGACGACGGTGAGCCGCAAATATGCCGAGGAGATTCAGACGCCGGAGTTTGGCGAAGGGCTGGACGGCCTGCTGCGCGGGCGCTCCGGGGCGCTGCGCGGGATTTTGAATGGCGTGGATTATGCGCTGTGGAATCCGGAGACGGATGCGCACCTGGCGGCGCGCTACACGCCGCAGGATTTGGCTGGGAAGCGCGAGTGCCGCGCGAATTTGCTCAGAGAATTTGGGCTGAAGGACGTGAGCGATGCGACGCCGGTAATTGGTATCGTCTCGCGCTTTGCCATCCAGAAGGGCTTTGACCTGGTGGAGCAGATTGCCGGGCGGCTCTCGGAGATGGACGTGGCGGTAGTGGCGCTCGGTTCCGGCGAGCCGCGCTACGAGAAGTTCTTCCGCGATTGGGCCTATTGGAACCGGGCGAACGTCGGCGTGCGCATCGGCTACGACAACGCGCTCTCACACAAGATTGAGGCGGGGGCCGACATTTTTCTTATGCCCTCGCTCTACGAACCCTGCGGGCTGAATCAGATTTATTCGCTGAAGTACGGCACCGTGCCGGTGGTGCGGGCAACTGGCGGATTGGACGACACGATTGAAGAATGGAACCCGGAGCAGGGCAGCGGCACGGGCTTCAAATTCCAAGGCAAGAGCGGCGGAGCGCTGCTGGCAGCCGTCGAGCGCGCGCTCACTGCATTTGCCAACAAGGATGGCTGGCAGCGGCTGATGCTGAACGGCATGGCGCGGAATTACAGTTGGGAGCAGCCGGCGCGCGCGTATGTATCGGTCTATGAGCAAGCAGCGCAACGAAGGATGTGAGCGTTCAGAAGCGAATCACGGAATCACAAACAGGATTTAAATGAAGTATAACTTCAAAAATGATCTACGCACTGGCCGCAGTTGGGCGCAGATTCCGTTCTTGGTTCTGCTGGCGGGGAACTTCGTTTTGGCTTGCCCCGCTGCAATCGCCGCCAACCCGGATTTCGGTCCCAATGTGCTGATCTTTGATCCGTCGATGCCCGCGGCGGCGATGCAGCAGCAGATTGACAAAGTCTACGCCATTCAGCAGAAAAACGAATTCGGCAGCGAGCGAACCGCATTCCTTTTTCTTCCCGGCGAGTATAGCTTGGACGTGCCGGTTGGCTATTACACAGAAGTGATCGGCCTGGGCGCTTCGCCTGACAGCGTTCATATTCACGGCAATGTTCATGCGGATGGCATGGGTAAAAGCCACAACGCCACAATCAATTTTTGGCGCGCCGTCGAGGGGCTCTCTGTCACTCCGACCGGCGGCACAATGCAATGGGCAGTTTCGCAGGCTGCGCCCTTCCGGCGTATGCACATTCTGGGCAATGTCGTTCTCAGTCAGGAAGGAGGCTGGTCCAGTGGCGGCTGGATCTCCGATTCACTGGTGGACGGCAACGTGGATTCTGGAACGCAGCAGCAGTGGATCTCGCGCAACAGCCAATGGGGAAGCTGGACCGGCTCGAATTGGAACATGGTCTTTGTCGGCGTAGTGCATCCGCCGACCGGCGAGTGGCCTTCGCCGCCATTTACCAAAGTTGCGCAGACGCCCACAGTGCGCGAGAAGCCGTATCTTAAAATCGATGCGCGCGGGCGTTTCCAGGTGCGCGTTCCCTCGCTCATGCAAAACAGCGCAGGCATCAGTTGGCGCTCTGGATCGACTCCGGGAAGATCAATTCTGCTGAGCCGTTTTTATATCGCTCACCCCGCACAGGACAACGCTGCCTCGATCAACGCGCAGTTGGCCAAGGGAAAAAACCTGATCCTCACTCCAGGCATCTATGAACTGGAAGCTCCGATCCATGTCAGCCGTCCCGATACAGTGGTGATGGGGCTTGGCTTTGCCACGCTGCGGCCTGTGCGCGGCACGGCTGCGATGACGGTTGCAGATGCCGACGGAATCATTGTCGCCGGTCTGCTCTTCGATGCCGGCACTGAGCAGTCGCCCGTTTTGCTGGAGGTGGGGGAGGCGGGAAGCAAGCGCAGTCATCTTGCCGATCCCATCTCGCTGCATGATGTGTTTTTCCGCGTGGGCGGCGCGGGTGTGGCGCGAACAGTGGTGAATCTGACCATCAACAGCAACGATACCATCGTCGATCATACCTGGATCTGGCGCGCGGATCATGGCCCCGGCGTGGGATGGACCAGCAATACCAGCGCCAACGGACTGGTGGTCAACGGCGAAAACGTCACTGTTTACGGGCTTTTTGTCGAGCACCATCAGCAGTTCCAAGTGCTTTGGAATGGCAATGGCGGGCGCACCTATCTGTATCAATCTGAAATTCCCTACGACCCGCCGGATCAGGCCAGCTACACCAGTGCGCCGGGAACCAACGGTTGGGCCTCCTACAAGGTGGCCGATGCCGTCAAGCAACACGAAGCCTGGGGGCTGGGCATCTATAGCGTCTTTCGCCATCCGGGCGTCACGCTGAGCCGAGCCATCGAGGTTCCCAACACGCCCACCGTCCGCTTCCATCACATGATGACCATTGCCCTCGACGACAAGGGCGAGATCAGCAACGTGATCAATGCCGCAGGCGGCGCAACCGTGATAACGCCGCGTCTCACTCCCAAGGTCACGGACTATCCGTAGAATGGCGGAATTGTATTGCCTGTAGAATGGCAAGGGTGTAGCGCCGACCTCCCGGTCGGCTGTAATGTGGGCCTCCTGGCCCACGTTTGCTTTTTCGATAGAACCTCTTCATCTGGCCACGGACATAGTAGTCTAAACATTAGTCATAGAATGCGGAGAAGTGGACTAGAGTTAAGTTAGCTGCTTGATCTTTGTAACCGTGACAACAGAAAGTGTGAGCAAAATGCCGGAAACAATTGATGGGTTCCAAATCACCGCGCCGCCGCGCCGCCGACGTTACGGGTTGCTGATCTTCATTGCAATTATTGCCGTGATCTTTTTGGGCGGCCGCACGGCACTCTCCTATTGGGTTGATCTGCTGTGGTTCAACTCTCTCGGCTACGGCGAGGTCTTCTGGAAGGCGCGAGGCCTCGAGTGGGGCATCTTTGCCGGCTTCTTCGCGGCAACGTTTCTGATATTGCTGGCGGCATTCCAGCTCCTCAAGCAAGCGCACCAGGACGATTTGCCCGCAGATCACACCATCTTTGTCGGCGGGCAGCCGGTGAAGCTGTCGATCAAGCCGGTGCTGCGCGTTGTCTCCATCGGCGGCTCGCTGCTGATTGCCTTCATCAGCGGCGGTGCGATGGCCGCCCAGTGGCAAACGCTGGCGCTGTGGTGGTATGCGCCGCGCGGGGCGGCAGGCGTGGCTGATCCGGTCTTCGGACGTCCGCTGGAGTTCTACCTCTTCACCCTGCCTGCATGGCAATTGATCCTCGGCTGGCTACTCTCGCTCAGCGTCATTAGTTGCGTGGTTGCGGTAGTCTTTCTGCTGGTCTCCGGCAGTTCGCGCGCGCTCACCGGGCGCGCCAGTTTAAGCGAGTTGCCGTGGCGCGGGCTTTCCGTCGCGGTTGGATTTCTATTGGTGATCGTCGCCGGGCGCGTCTATCTAGGCCGCTACTCATTACTCTTCGAGCATCATACAATCTTTGATGGAGTCACTTACTCCGATGCGCACGTCAGCCTGACGGGAATGTTGCTGATCTCCGCGGCGCTTCTGCTGGGCGCGGCGATTGCGATCTTCGGCGGATTGATTCGGCCGCGCGGACGTTGGTTGATTGCATCTGTCTTTCCGGTGGTCCTCTGTTATGTCGGCGTCGGAGTTGTCGGCTGGTATGTGACCAGCTTTGTGGTCAAGCCGAATGAGTTAGTGCGCGAGCAGCCTTACATCGCCAATAACATCGAGATGACGCGCAAGGCCTACGGGCTGGATGGATTCGCGCAGCGCCAGTTTCCCGCCGAGACAACGGTGGATGCCACCGATCCGGCCAATAATCAGGCCACGCTGCAGAACATTCGCCTGTGGGATTGGCACGCGCTGCAAGATACATTGCGCCAGATGCAGGAGATTCGCACTTACTATGACTTTCCTGACATTGATATTGATCGCTATGACATCAACGGGCAAATGCGCGAAGTCATGCTGGCCGCGCGCGAGTTGGATGTGGACAAGTTGCCGGAGAGCAGCCGCAACTGGATTAACGACAAGTTGATTTACACGCATGGCTACGGCCTGACCATGAACACCGTGAATGGATTCACGCCGGAAGGACGGCCCAGTTTGCTGTTGAGTAATATGCCTGTGCAGTCCACGGTTCCGGGGCTGAATGTCAGCAAGCCGGAAATTTATTTTGGCCAGCAGACAAATACGGATGTTTATGTAAAGACTCATCAACAAGAGTTTAATTATCCTGAGGGAGACAGCAATAATCTAACTTCTTATCAGGGATCTGGCGGCATCGAGCTGGGCGGATTCCTGCGCCGTCTGCTGATTGCCTTTGATCGCGGCGACATCTCCAAGCTACCCTTCAGCGACGATGTAACTTCTGAGAGCCGCCTGCTGATGCGGCGCACCATTCGTGAGCGGGTTACAGCGCTGGCGCCCTTCCTCACCTATGACAGAGACCCGTATCTGGTGCTGGGCGAGGATGGAAAACTTAGTTGGATTCTGGATGCCTTCACCCAGTCGGACAGTTTTCCTTACTCGACGCATTACGCCATCGATGGCCAGTCGGTGAACTATCTGCGCAACAGCGTCAAGGTGGTAATTGACGCATATGACGGCACAACTACCTTTTATGTCTTTGACACTAAGGACCCAATTCTTTCGGCCTATCGCGGCATCTTTCCCAGCTTGTTCAAGGATGCGTCTGCCATGCCAGCCGGGCTGCGCAAACATGTGCGCTATCCGGAGTTATTGTTCAAGCTGCAAGCCGAAGTCTACGGCCTCTATCACATGACTAACCCGGAGGTCTTTTATAACCGCGAGGACTTATGGACCGTAGCGACAGAGATGGGCCTGAGCTCGGACGGCACGCAGCAGACGCAATCGATGGAGCCTAACTTCGTGTTGATGAAGTTACCCGGCGAGAGCGCTGTCGAATTTGTCGAGATACTTCCTTTTACTCCGGCCAATCGCAATAACTTGATTGGCTGGATCGCGGGCCGCTCGGACGGCGAGCACTACGGCACTTCGATTGTCTACGACTTTCCCAAGACCAAGCAGGTGGATGGTCCAATGCAGATCGAGGCGCGCATTGATCAGAACGCGCAGTTATCTGGGCAGCTAACTCTGTGGAACCAGCAAGGCTCTCATGTGCGGCGCGGAACGCTGCTGGTGATTCCATCCGGGCGCGCGCTGCTTTATGCCGAGCCGATCTATTTGCAAGCCAACCAAAGCCCGATGCCGGAGCTGCGCCTGGTGGTGCTGGCGCTGCAAGACAAGTTAGCCTACGGGCCAACCTTCGAGGCGGCGCTCTCCTCGCTCTTTGGCGGAAATATCTCTTCGCTGAGCGCGGCGGAGTCTCCGGCAACTACAACTGCTCCGGCGGCGGGCGCGACGGCTCCGGTGCAGGATTTGAATACGTTGATCCAGCAAGCCAGTCGCGACTTTGACGATTACCAGCGGCTGACTGCGGCGGGCAAGATGGCTGAGGCCGGAGCCAAGCTGGAAGAGTTGAAGCAGGTAATCGGAAAGCTGGGCGCGCGGGCAAAGTAGGTATGGGATTCGTGGATTCCCCGGCCTCAAAATCGAGACCGGGGGAACCCGGGAGCTTTGCCATGAATGTCGATCTCGCCTGCCTATTTTCTCATTATTTGCTATACTTCGGTAAATAGTAGCAAGAATTGCTCTCAATGTGAGGAGTTGCTGCCATGCCCGATGTTCAAAAAGTAAGCGTTGCCTTGACCGGGGAGCAACTCGGCGCTCTCCGCGCTGCGGTGGAGACCGGCGAATACGCCACCACCAGTGAGATTGTCCGCGAGGCGATCCGCGATTGGCAGTTCAAGCGGGAGTTGCGGCAGGAAGATTTGAAGCGCCTGCGCCAGATGTGGGACCAGGGCAAGACAAGCGGAGCGGCTGTGCCTGTGAACTTTGATGCTGCGCGGCGCGAGGCGCGGCAACGGCTGGCGACAATCACGGAGGACCAGGCTCTTGCAAGTTGATCTTATCTGGACTCCGCAAGCCCGCGAGGATTTGATCGAGATTTATACTTACATTGGCCTCGACAATCCATCCGCTGCGGAACGCATCTTTGACGCAGTGGAGGCGAAGGCTGGATTGCTGATTGATTATCCGCGACTCGGAGTGCGGCGTCCGGAGATTCGTCCATCCACGCGAATGCTCATCGAAGGACCCTACCTCATCCTCTACGAGACACATCCCGACAGCGATGAGGGCGGGATTGACGAGGTTGAAATCGTTAGAATCGTGGATGGCAGGCGCAACCTGAAGAATCTTTTCTAAGCCGGAGATTGGATGGACTCCCAGGTCCGAAAATCCGGACCTGGGGTACTCGGCGGTATTGCGCCGTCCCTATGGGACTCCGGTTGATTGGTGGGGACGCTTACCCCGCGTTGAAACGCGGGGCTAATAACCATTGCGCCTACGACGCGGACGACAGATCGCTACATGACAAGTCAAAACTTGGATGGCGGAAAAGACGAGTTAGCGGGTGGGTTGCGGGAATGTTGCCATCACAACCTGCTCGACCTGTTCTAGCCACTGGGCGCGCTGCTCGGGCGAGCTGGTAATAACCACGCTGAAGGTTTCGCGCACCACATTTTTCACGCCGCAAAAGTCCAGGATGCAGCGCTTCCAAAGATTGTCGAGCGGGTCGCCGAAGACCTCTTGCTCGCGCGCGGGCGGGGTGTTGGAGGTGTTGAAGATCACAGCCGCTTGCGCGCGTAGCAGGCCCAGGGGCACGCCCTCGCCGCTGTCGCCCTCTTCAAATTTATAAGCCACACCGGAACGCAGGACGCGGTCGATCCAGCCTTTCATCATCGCCGGCGGCTGGCCCCACCAGTTGGGATGCACGATGATGAGGCCGTCAGCGCGCTCAATCTCCTCGCAGTGGCGCTTGAGGATGGGGGTTAAGACGGCCTCTGAGGCCAGTTCTTCGGCAGGCAAAAGCGGGTCAAAGCCCTCTTCATAAAGGTCATGGAATGTGACTTCGTGGCCGAGGCGCTCGAGCGCTTGGCAGGCGGTGAGGGCGATGGCGTGGTTGAAACTGCGCGGTTCCGGATGAGCGAGAATGATGGAGATTTCCATGGATATGGGCCAGCATAGCACAGATTCTTCGGTGAGTTGGCTCAAGCTGCGTGGACCGGGAGATCCACGCCGCAGCCGATCTTGAGACCGGCGCAACGGTTCCGTCTCACGCCGGTTGGCAGAGTCGGCGTGGGCGCAGAAAAGTTCCGCGGGAATTAACTTAGGCGAAAATCCATATTAGAAAATCCAAACAAGCGGGTGTGACGCCGATCACAGCCTACCGTAAATTCCCACGAGTAGCGTCTCATTCATCCATTGGGGACGGCCCGGCGGCTTCCTCAGTTTTTTTGATTGCCACCGGCTTGACCCCGATTCCCGCGCGCACGCACGGAGTGAGGTAGGCATGGGTCAGACCATCTATCAATCGATGCAGCAGAAGGGCTACAGCCGCAGAGATTTTCTTCAATTCTGCGCCGCGGCCGCAACCGTGGCGGGCTTTGGCCAGACGGGCGTGGCCCAGGTTGTTTCGGCCTTCGAGAAGAAAGATAAACCGGCTGTGGTGTGGATGCACTTTCAGGAGTGCACCTGCTGCAGCGAGTCGTTCATCCGCGCCTCGCACCCGATTGTGCTGGATGTGCTGCTGGACGTTTTGAATCTGAACTATACAGAAACTCTGATGGCTGCCTCCGGCTTTCAGGCGGAAAAGAGCCTGGCTGACACTATCGCCGCCAACAAGGGCAAGTACATTGTGCTGGTGGAGGGCGCGGTGCCGACCAAGGACGGTGGCGTCTATTGCATGATTGGCGGCAAAACGGCCGAGTCGATCTTGCAGGAGGTGGCCAAAGATGCGGCGGCGGTGGTGGCGTGGGGCAGTTGCGCGTCGAACGGCTGCGTGCAGGCCGCCAAGCCGAATCCGACCGGCGCCACGCCGATCCACAAGCTGGTGGACAAGCAGGTGATCAACGTCCCTGGCTGCCCGCCGATTGCCGATGTGATGATGGCCGTGGTGACGCATCTGCTGGTGGTGGGAACGCCTCCGGCGCTCGACTCGCAAGGCAGGCCAAAGGAGTTTTATGGCCGCCGCGTGCACGACACCTGCTATCGCCGGCCCAACTACGACGCCGGCTTGTTCGTTGAATCCTTTGACGACGAGAATGCGCGCAAAGGATTCTGCCTCTACAAGATGGGCTGCCGCGGGCCGGTGACCTACAACGCCTGCTCGGTGGTGAAGTGGAACGAGGGGACGAGTTATCCGATCCAATCCGGCCACGGCTGCATCGGTTGCAGCGAAGAGGGCTTCTGGGACAATGGGCCGTTCTATCAGCACTTGGCCAGCTTCCCCGGCTTTGGCATTGAGAGCACGGCGGATACGATTGGCACGGCGGTCGGCGTGGCCACGCTGGCCGGCGTGGCGGCGCACGCGGTGGTTACTAACATTCGCAAGCACAAGGTCATCGCGGAAGTTCACGCCGAAGACCTGAAGGAGTCATAAGAGCCTATGACACGCATCGTCGTCGATCCGGTTACTCGCATTGAAGGCCACCTGCGCATCGAGGCAGTGGTGGAAAACGGCGTCATCACGGACGCATTCAGCGCTGGCACAATGGTGCGCGGGCTGGAGAAGATTCTCAAGGGCCGCGATCCGCGTGACGCCTGGGCCATCACCGAGCGCGTCTGCGGCGTCTGCACCACGGTCCACGCGCTCACCAGCGTACGCGCCGTTGAAAGCGCGCTGGGCATTACCGTTCCGCCCACCGCCGAAATCATCCGCAACATCATGATGGAGACGCTTTACGTGCAGGACCACGTGGTGCACTTCTACCATCTGCACGCGCTGGACTGGGTGGATATTGTGAACGCGCTCAAGGCCGATCCCAAGAAAGCGGCGGAGATTGCGCAGAGTTTTTCCAAGTGGGACAAGAATACCGCGTCGTATTTCTCCGGTGTGCAGGACAAGATCAAGGCCTTTGCGGCCAGCGGGCTGGGCATTTTTGCCAATGGCTACTGGGGGCATCCGGCCTACAAGCTGCCGCCGGAGGTGAATCTGATCGCCGTGGCGCATTATCTGGACGCGCTTGAATGGCAAAAGGAGATCGTCAAAATTCATGCGGTCTTCGGCGGCAAAAATCCCCATCCGAATTACCTGGTCGGCGGCGTGCCCTGCTCCATCAACATGAATGAAGTGGCGGCCATCAACGGCGAGCGGCTCAACCTGGTGAAAAAGCTGATCGATCAGGCGGACGAGTTTGTCAGCCAGGTTTACATTCCCGACCTGCTGGCCGTGGCGGGCTTCTACAAGGATTGGGCGGGCCACGGCGGAGGCTTGAGCAACTATCTTGCCTACGGCGAGTTCCCCACCCGGGGCTACGGCAATCCGGATTCCTTCCGGTACGCGCGGGGCGTGGTCTTGAATCGCGATTTGACCACTGTGCATCCGGTCAACGCCACGGATACGCAAGAGATCAAGGAGTATATCGCGCACTCCTGGTACAGCTATGAGGGCGGCGACAACGCCGGTCTGCATCCCTGGGCCGGCGAAACCGAGATCAAATACTCCGGGCCCAAGCCGCCCTTCAGCACGCTCGAAGGTTATGAGAAGTACAGCTTCCTGAAGACGCCGCGCTGGAAGGAACAGCCGATGGAGGTGGGTCCGCTGGCGCGCTTGATCGTCTCCTTTGCCGCCGGGCGCACTGAGGTGCAGGATCTGGTCAAGGACACGCTGGGCAAGCTTGGCGTTGGGGTTCCGGCGCTCTTCTCCACGCTGGGGCGGACCGCCGCGCGCGGCCTGGATGCGGCGCTCGCCATGAAGTGGCTCAAGGAAGATTACGGGCATCTGATGGACCGCGTGAAGATCAACGAGGTCTCCACCTTCAACGGCGAATTCTGGGAGCCGAAGAGTTGGCCCAAGGATGCCGAGGGCGTTGGCCTCACCGAAGCTCCTCGCGGCGCGCTGGCGCACTGGATCAAGATTCACGACGGCGCCATCGAGAACTATCAGCTCGTGGTGCCGACCACGTGGAACGGTTCGCCGCGCGACGCCAAAGGGCAGCGCTCGGCCTTCGAGCAGTCGCTGATCGGCACGCCGGTGGCCAAGATCGATGAGCCGGTGGAGATTCTGCGCACCATTCATTCCTTTGATCCGTGCCTGGCCTGCGCCGTGCATCTGTACGATCCGCAGGGAAGGCACCTCAACCAGGTTTCCTTCGAGTGACGCCCATGAGTACACCCAATATTGCGGTCAGCGGAACGCCTGTTGAGCATCCGGTGGAGTATCGGCGCATCTATGTGTGGGAGCTTCCGGTGCGCGCCTATCACTGGATCAACGCCATTGCTCTGGTGGCTTTGTGCGTCACCGGCTATCTGATCGGCGCACCGATCCGCGCCTTCTACGCGGCCGAGGCCTATCAGCAGTACTGGTTCGGCTGGGTGCGCTTCATTCACTTCACGGCCGCATTTGTTTACGTATTCAACTTTGCGGCGCGGCTCTACTGGGGCTTTGTGGGCAACAAATACTCCCACTGGCAAGCCTTCTTTCCGCTGAAGAAGGCGCAACAGCAGGAGATTCTCGATGTCGTTAAAGCCGATGTCTTTGAGACCAAGCTCCACGGGCCCATCTCCACCGGGCACAACGCGCTGGCCGGACTGATCTACTTCTTCACCTTCCTGGCCTTTGTGGCGCAGACCATCACCGGCTTTGCGCTATACTCCAGCATGAGCAACTCGTGGCTGCCGCGCTTGTTCACCTGGATTGTGCCGCTGTTGGGCGGCGAGTTCGGCGTGCGCTTCTGGCACCATACCTTCTTGTGGTTCTTTGTCACCTTTGTCATCGTTCACGTTTATCTGGCCTTCTATCACGATTACATTGAGGGCCGCGGCACGGTCTCCTCGATCATCGGCGGCTGGAAGTTCGAGCGCGAGAAGAGTGAAACAGGGATCAGGGATCAGGGATCAGGGAACAGGGAGTAGCACGACGGCGCTGTCGAAAATTGTAGCGCCGGTCTCCAGGCCGGCTGTAGCGCGGGCGTCCTCGCCCGCGCTCCTCACTTTCTGAAGACATTTTTTCAAAAAACAAGGTTCTTTTACGGGGTATATATTGCCGGAGACAAACAACAAAACACTGATCCTAGGCCTCGGCAACGTCATCATGGGCGATGAAGGCGTAGGCGTGCACGTGGTCCGCGCACTGGAAAAGCACACGTTGCCCGCGAACGTGGAATGCCTGGACGGCGGCACAGGCGGCTTCATTTTGCTTGAACCGCTGCAAAGCGCCAGCCGCATCATCCTCATTGACGCGGCAGCCGATGGCAACCCTGTCGGCACCGTCACGCGCACCACGCCTCGTTTCAGCCGCGATTATCCGCCCACGCTCACCGCCCACGACATCGGCGTCAAGGATCTGCTGGATGTCTTCTATATCCAAGGCGGAGGCCCGGAGGTCACGCTCTACGCCATCACCATCGATCCCCAACAGCCGATCTCGATGGAACTCTCCGCGGAGATTCAAAAGGCCGCGAGTGTGGCCGTTACCGAGATTCTGGCCGAGCTATCCAAGAAGTAGCAACTTCATTCTTGACCATCTCGATCCCATATCTGCCTCTCTTCTTTTTACCAAGAACAACTCCTGAAGGTGCACAATAGAAGGTTGGGCATTGCGGCCTATGGACCGCCAGAGGAGAGGATGATGAAGGTTGTTGCATTCAATGGCAGCGCGCGCAAAGACGGCAACACGGCGATTCTGCTGCGCACGGTTTTGCGCGAGTTGGAGGCCGAAGGCATTGAGACTGAACTGGTTGAGCTGAGCGGGTTGACGATTCATGGCTGTCGCGCGTGCAGCGAGTGCGCCCGCAACAAGGACCGCCGCTGCGGTCAGAAGAACGACGACGGCAACGCGCTGATGGAAAAAATGGCCGAGGCCGACGGCATTCTGCTCGGCTCGCCGACGTATTTCGCCAACATTACGCCGGAGATCTCCGCGCTGATGGATCGCGCCTGCTATGTTGCCCGCGCCAATGGCGGAATCCTGCGCCGCAAGGTGGGCGCGGCGGTGGTTGCGGTGCGGCGCGCGGGAGCCATTCCCGCCTTTGACGCGCTGAACCACTTCTTTTTCTTCAGCGAGATGATTGTGCCCGGCTCGTCCTATTGGAATGTAGGCATTGGCCGCGATAAAGGCGATGTGGAAAAGGACGAGGAAGGCATCCGTACCATGAAAACTCTAGGCCAGAACATGGCTTGGCTGCTGAAGAAGCTGAAGGAATAGTTATCGATGCCCGCATTTAGACGTAACAGATATTGAGGCAGCACGGAAACAGTTTTCAGCAAGGCGCGGCGACGGAGTTGGAATGAATTTGGCGAGCTAGCGTCCACTTCGCGGACCTCGCAAGTCAGCGAGTTAGCGGCGATGTTGGCGGTCAGATGTTTCTTATCAAATCGGTAGGCGAAAGCCGGTGGGCGATGATCACAGATATTGGGCTACCATGCGCTGCCAGGTGGGCCAATCGTGCGAGTTCTTCTCCTCCCAGATGTGCAGCTCATGCGGCACATCCAGCGCAGTGAGGATGCGGTCGAGCGCCTGATTCTGCGGGAGGCATTGATCGTCGCGCCCGGTGGCGAGCACATAGCGATTCTGCCGAAAGCGTTCCAGGAAGCCGGCGTCGGTCAGGTTGGGCAGATAGTGCGTCGGCAGGTTGTAGTAGCAGTCCTGATCGTAGTAGCCGCCCAGAAAGCCGGTCAGGTCAAAGGCCCCGCAAAGCGAAAGAAAGCCGGTAACGACCTCCGGGTGGCGCAGCGCAAGGTTGACCGCATGATAACCGCCGAAGCTGCAACCGAGCGCGAAGAGCCGCGGATCGGCGTTGCGCTGGCGCAGCATCGGCAGAAGCTCGTTCAGCAGGTAACTCTCATAGCGCAACTGGCGCTGAATGCGCCAGCGCGGCGCGGTTGCGCGGTTGTACCAGCTCTCCGCGTCCACGGAGTCCACGCAGAAGAGTTGCACTTCGCCGGCGTCGATCCGGCCCGCCAAAGCCCCCACCATGCCGCGATCTTCAAAGTCATAGAAGCGTCCGCAGGAGGTGGGAAAGACCACAACCGGCCTCCCAGCATGGCCGAAGATGAGCATCTCCATCTCACGGCCCAACTGGCTGGAGTAGCCTTTGTGATACTCGCGAACCATGGATGGCGCTCCTCGGATGAAAATCAGCGGTTTCATCTTTATGGTATCGCGTCCAAGGCTTCACGGCGTTATGTCTAATGCTCAGCGCAGCCGCCGCGGGCCAGTTCAAGCAATCGAATCAGCTCAGTCAGTTCGGCCTGGCTGAGGCGCGCCAGCAGCTCTTTGGGCGCCGCCAGGATCATCGGGTCCATCTCGGCAAGCAGCGCGAGGCCGCTCTCAGAGATGCAGGTCCAGACGACGCGCCGGTCTTCGGCGTCGCGCTGCTGACGGATCAGGTTGAGCGACTTGAGCCTCGTCAGCAGGCGGGTGATGTCCGGCTCGGCGGCGATCATGCGGGCGCGGATCGCCGAACAGGTCAGCCCGCCCGGATGCGCCCCGCGCAGAATCCGCAGCACGTTATACTGCGTGGAACTGACGCCCCACCGGCGCGTCTTCAGGTGAAGAGCGCGGTTGAGGCAGTCGGAGGAGCGCAGCAGATTGAGCACCGCCTCCTCCTCCAGGCTGGCAAAGGCCGGCTCCTGCAAAATTTCCAGCTTCAGTTCAGCCATCGATTGTCTCTTTCATCGTGTGCTTACTGCTGGGCAACATCCAGTTCGATGGTCAGCTTGACCTCGTCGCTCAACATGGCGGCAGGGAACTTGCTTCCGATGCCGAAGGCCGTGCGGCTAATCGTGGTGGTGGCGGAAAAGCCGGCGTGCTGCTTGTGATCCATCCCAGGAACCGGGCCGCTGGGGCCTTCCACATCCAGCACAACCTTCTGTGTCACGCCATGCAGGGTCAGGTTGCCGGTCACAATCAATCCGCTGCCGCCCTTGACCACGCTGGTGCTGACGAAGGTGGCAGTGGGGAATTTGGCTACGTCAAAGAACGCATCCGTCTTTAGATGCGCGTCACGGGCGTCCATGCCAGTGTCCACGGTGGTGGTGTCAATGGTAGCGGTCACGGTGGATTTGGTAATGTCAGCCTGATTCAAGTTGATGGTTGCGGCAACTTTGCCAAAGTGGCCATGCACATTGGAGATGCTCAAGTGCTTGATGCTGAAATCGACCTCACTGTGCGCGGGGTCGGAGGCCCAGGAGGAGGTTTGCGCCAGGGCCAGAGGAGCGGCCAGCGCCAGAATGCCTGTCAATACTGCCAAACGCTTCATTGAAATGTCCTTTCATTGCGGGCCAGGAGGCCGGGGTTGAGGTTGGGGAAGAGGACGAGCGCTCTTGCCGGTGGCGCGGGATGCAGATTTGAGTGCCGCGCGGAATCTTGTTGTGCTTGTTGGATGCAGCGGAAGCGATACTCGTTGCAACAATTATTTTGGATTGGTTTTGGCGCACACAGTCATTCCGGCTTCCTCCCACCCATTCCGCAAAAAGCGCGGAATGGATGGGGCACGGCTCCCTGCTCGATCAGGTCCACGCCGGGCGCTATACTCAAACTCGACGATGATGCGCATTCTTGGAACGATCTTCGCAGGGTTGATGGGGCTTTGCTTTGGCAGCTTTCTCAACGTCTGCCTGAGCCGCTGGCCGGCAGGCGAAAGCATCGTCCGCCCCGGTTCGCACTGCCGCCAATGCGGGCGCTCGCTCGCCTGGTGGGAGAATCTGCCGCTGCTCAGTTGGCTGGCGCTCCGTGGCCGCTGCCGCACCTGCCGCGCCTGGATCGGCTGGCACTATCCGCTGGTGGAGTTTTCGGTTGGAGCGCTGTGGGCGATTCCTGCGTGGCATTGGGTTCCTGGGTTTCTGGAGAACGATCCAACCTTGATCTATCTATGGTATGCGGTTAACCTGATCGCAGCCTTGATCTTCTCTTGGCTGTTAGTTGCGCTGGCAATGTTTGATGCAGAGAACTTTTGGCTTCCCAACTGGTTCACCATCCCTGGAATCATCCTTGGGCTTCTCTTCACAGTCGCCAACGCAGTGGTAAATTTTGAGTGTTTCCACGATACTGTCTACGCAAGCGAACTGAAAATGATGATGGACGTGGCAGGGCAAACAGCGCTGACATGTATCGGAGGAATCCTCGCCGCCGCCGGTCTGATCCTGCTCATTCGCTGGAGTTATTGGCTCGTCCGCCGCCGCGAGGGCGTGGGCTTGGGCGATGCGAAACTAATGGCGCTTTTGGCCGCGTGGCTCGGCCTGCCGCAATCTCTGCTCGCCTTTGCCATCGGAGTAACGCTCGGCGCGCTGGCTGCGATCGTTATGCTGGTGATTCCCAAGGCGCGGCGGGAGTCGGAAAGCTGGGCCGCCAGCAAGCTGCCGCTGGGCACATTCCTGTGCATCGGCGGCATCGTCAGCAGCTTGTGGGGCAAGGCCATTCTCGATGCTTATCTGCGCTTTGCTATGGCTTGACCGGCCCGGTGACGCTCTCCTCTTTGGCCAGCTTGACGCGGGCAGAATCCAGCTTCTTCTGGACCTTGGCTTGCTCGGCGGGGTCCACGTCGGCCGGAGCGGACTTGGCGTATTGCTTGACGGAAATCTCCCACTGCGCGGCGGCCAGGCGGATGCGTCCGGTCTTCTCGTAGAGATCGCCCAGGTGGTCGTGGACGCTGGGGTCGCCTGAGTCGCGCTCAACGGCCTGGCGCAGGTACTGCTCGGCCGACTCGTAATCGTTCATCTTGAAGTAAACCCAGCCCAGCGAATCAAGATAAGCGCCATTCAGCGGGTCAAGATCTACCGCCTTGCGGATCAGTTTGAGGGCTTCAGGAAGTTGCTTGCCGCGATCGGCCATCATGTAGCCCAGGTAGTTGAGGGTCATGGCGTTGGCCGGATCCTGCTGCAGGGCCTGACGGAAAAACTGCTCAGACTGCTCATAGTGCTTTTGGCGCTCGGCCCACTCGCCGCGCATAAACAGCAGAGTGGTGCGGTCTTCCGGCTTGACGGTGAGCGTCTCGGCCTTGTCGAGGGCCTCTTCGCCCTCCTTCCAGCGATGCGCGCGGACGTACATCTGCGCCAGCTCGATCCAGATGGGGCGATCCTCGCTGGTGTTGGCCAGCAGGCTCTTGGCCAGCGCAATTCCCTCGTCGGCCTTGTTCAGATCAATCAACTCGCCGGCCAGCATCAGCTTCAGATCGCGGTCCCTGGGGTTGTTGGCAACCGCCTTGCCGGCAACTTCAACGGCCTTGTCAAACTGCTTGTCGTCGCGCAAGGCCTCGACTTCAAACTGATAGCCGCGCACCGCATGCTCGCCGCCCAGATCAATCAGCTTCTGGTAGGTGGCAATCGCCTCGGCGCTCTTGCCCTGCTCGTGATAAACCAATCCCAGCCGCTCCAGAAAGATGGCGCGATTGCTCTTCTCTTCCGCAGTGTAAGCGCCGTTGGCGTGCGAGGTCAGCTCAACCATCTTCTCGTAAACCTGGGCGGCCTCCTCGTAGCGGGCCAAAACATCCAGCAGCAGCCCTTCGTTGTAGCCAATCTCCAGCAGCAGCCCTTCGTTGTAGCCGGCATCACGCGGCTCGGCGGGTGCCCTCTTGCGGGCGGCGCGAATACTGGCCAGCGCGGCTTCGTATTTCTGTTGACGGCGCTCGATCTCGCTGATGTGCACCAGCGCATCCACGTCCTCGGGAGCGGCTTCAGCCAACTCGCGATACTGTTTGAGGGCCTCGTCAAGCTGGTTGTCGTCCAGTTGCGATTGCGCCAGCGCATCCCGTATACGCAGGTCTCCCGGCTCCATATCCAGAGCGCGCTGATAGGCGGCGATAGCCTCTTTGTACTTCTTCAGTTGCTTGTAAGCTCCGCCCAGCGCATCTTCCATCTTGGGTGTGCGGTCAGTGACCGGAACCGCTTCAATGACCTTGGCCGCCTTCTCCAGATCGTTGTTTTGGGCGTAAAGGCGGACCAGATTGAGCCTCACTTCCTCTGAATCCGGCTCGATGGCCAGCGCGGCCTCGAACTGCGCCACGGCCTTCTTCGCATCTTGCTTGACGGAGTAAAGCTGGCCCAGCACGACGCGATCCTGCACACTGCGCGCCTTGAGTGCAACGATCGTCTCGAATTCGGTGATGGCCTGATCCAGCGGGTTGCCGCTCGGCGAGGTCGAAGAGGGCGCGTTCTGCCCTTCACTCAACTGGCGCAGATAGATCCGCCCCAAAAGCTGGTGCGCATCCACGTTCTCCGGGGCGCTCTTCAGCAGTGCGCGGGCCGTGCTCTCCGCCTCGCGCGGGCGATTGGCGTTGAAGTAAAGCTCGGCCAGCGCCAGGTGCAATTGCGCGGAGTCAGGATCGTCATTCAGCGCGTACTTGTACTCCTCCACCGCCTTGTCGATCAACTCTGGATGCCCCTGGGTGACCGCCTCCTCCATGTAACTGCCGGCCAGCGCGGCATGATAGTAGGCCTGGGAGCGATCCGGCACGGGAACGGAAGGCTTGGCGGGCGCAACCTGGATAGGGCTGGCAGCAGGCGCCTGGGCGGGAGCGGCTTTGGCCGGTGACGGCTGAGCGGGCGCGCTCTGAGCGCAAGCGGGCAGGACCGTCAGCACAAGGGCCGTGGCGGCGGAGAAGACGAGACCGAGGGGCAGCAAACGCGTATTTTTTGTCATCATCCTGGGGATTCCGCGCCATTCAACCCGTTTGTCGGGAGGTTCACCCTCCAAATCCAGGCCGATTGGCAGCGCAGGCAGCCGTTGAAAGAAACTCTGCCTGCTGTACAGACGATTCTAATTGCCAATGGGCTTGCAGGTCGCGTCCAATTGCAGGATTTTGTCGCGGACGCTCCGGTGGGAGGCTCGGCTTCGACGCAAAACGGAATCTGATGAAACGGAGATGGTGCCCATCCATTCCGACTTTTTGCGGAAAAGAAGGGCGACCAGGATGCAGATATTCAGACCGCAGCTTACCGCCGCCCCCGGATAAACTCCACGCGCCGAAAGCGTAGCGCCGTCCAGTCCTCGTCAATGGCCACGGCGCGCACCGTGTCAAAGCCACGAGACTTCAGCGCGTCCCAGCCGTTGTCGCGGTTGAAGTCGCACGTATACTTTTTGGATGTGCCTTTGGGATAGGCAAACCAGACCACCGCATCGCCCACGGCGCGCGCGGCCACCGGCCCGCTGAGCGCATCCACCTCGCTTCTGCGGGTCACAAAGCCCAGGAAGAACTCAATGCGCGGAACGGATTCAATGTGGTGGTGAATGTTCAGAACGGGAAGGCGCGCAAGCTCCGGCTGAAAGCTCTCCGGCGTATGCAGAACAAGGATCTCTTGCTGATCTTTGAGGTTGAGTTTTTCAAAAATTTCGGCCATGGAACCTCATGATAATGCGCCTCTTGAAATAATCTGCAAACCAAGTTTACGCCAAAAGGGATTGGGCAAAGATGAGATGCCAAGTTGCAGAGGAAAAAGGCTGAATCAGGTTCATGGAACCCCAGGTCCGATATTCCGGACCTGGGGCACACAGCAAATTTTCTCCATGAAAACCTGTCAGGCGGTCAGTATGAGTGAACGCCGTCGCCGCAAGAACGCGCCAATTCCAGCCGCAAAGATGCCGATCAACAGGTAGATCGCGGTAGGTCCTTCAGGAGTGACGGCCTCTTCTGATCCAGAAGAGAAATAATCGGGACCATCGGGATTGGGTGCAACACTGGCATCTTCGTCGTCGTTGGGGATGCTGATACCCACCGGCGCACCGCTTTCGTCAAGGGAAACTGAGGACGGCGTCAGCGTGCCGGAGGTGTTGCCAAGATCGGCTTCGAAATCGCTGAGACAGACGCTGGCGGAGCAAGACGCAGGGTCAAGCACAATCAACATGTTGGCGAAAAAGACGCCTGTAAACGGATTGAAGGAGTTGAAGAAGGCAAGCCCACCACTGCCCGCCGGTCCTGTATCGAGCCAGGTGTAGGCCGCAGGGGTTACCCACTGCGCGGTGGGGATCGAGACATCGGCTCCAATAAAGCCATTGGTCTCACCTAGAAAGGAATCGTAGGCGTACCAGTAGCCAGCGTAACCGAGAAGCGAGAGTGAAACATAATTCTCAGGCGCGGCGGGAGCCCCCGGCCCAAGTGCGGTTAAGGCGGTCCAGCCTGCAAGGGGTTGCGGGTTGCCTAACCCCCAATTGGGGACGGCCGTGATGGAGTAGAAGTAGAAGGGGGCAGCGACGGCTGGAGGGGCGAAACACGTAGTTGCAATCACGCCCACCGTGACAAGAAATGCTCGTTTGAGCACGGCAAGTGAATTCATTTTAACCTCCGGGGAAGGGTGCGGCAGGCCCGTGAACGTTCGCGATCCAAGCCTGAGGGTTAGGGAGACGATCACCTTTCCTAAGCATCTGACACGCGTTAACACTTGTTCTTGCGGGGAAGTACAGGGTTGGCCAAGGGGGGCCAATACGTTCTTGAGCAGAATATTACTATCAATTCGATGAAAAGGGCAATACGTTTTTTTGTCCGGCAAGGCCGGCGGATGACGGGCGGGTTATCTCAAGCCTGCTCATCAAGATGACCAACTGAGATTCGTGGCCTGAGAGGGAAACAACGGGCAACAGAAGGAATTTGGCTCAGCGACTCCCCAACAAGCTGAGGCCAATCGTTGCGGGAGGCTCGACCAGGATGGCGGCACTACCCTTTCGATCTAGCCTTCCAGTTTGTAGCGGGTTTCGGCTAAACGGTACAACCGGCGCCAGACAAAGCGGTTCATGGTGACGACAATGGCGGCTAGCAGCACGGTGGCCATAATCAGCGAGGAGAGCTTGCCTTCCGGACCGAGAGCGGCGCTGATCTGCGCGCCCAGGCCGATGGTCTGCAAGGTGCGGCTGCCGTAGGCCCCGTACTCGGCCAGGATGGAGGTATTCCATGCGCCGCCGGATGCGGTAACCATGCCGGTGATCAGGTACGGAAAGATGCCCGGCAGAATCAGGCGCGTCCAGCGCTGCCAGGTGGTGAATTTGTAGACGGCAGCGGCCTCCTTGAGGTCGGAGGGAATGGCCATCGCTCCGGCAATCACGTTGAAGAGCACGTACCATTGAGTTCCCAGCAGCATCAGCGCAACTGCGCCGTATCCCAAACTGATTCTGTGCTGGAGCATGAGGACCATCAGCACGGGAAAGAAGGCCGAGGCGGGGATGGCGGCAACGATCTGCGTAATGGGCTGGAGAACGCCGGCGAGCTTGGGGCTGGAGCCGATGGCCACGCCAACCGGGATCGTCCAGAGAGCGGCGATCACCAGCGCCGAGACAACGCGTGCCAGAGTGGCTCCCGCGCCCAAAAAAAGCATCCGCAGATCGCCGGCGGTGACGTTGCGCAGCAGATGAAAGGCTTGTCCGGCGGTCCAGATCAGAACCAGGCCAGCGAAGGCTCCAATCAGAATGGGTGTCAGCCTGCTGCCCCGCGCCGCATCGTCGTCAATAGGCTGAATGTGGCGGCATTGCGGCCGGGCGGCAAGATGATGGTAGATCTTTTCCTCAACGTGGTTGAAGGCGCGCGAGGGCAGGCGCAGCAGCAGGCTGGGAGTGCTGAGCAGCGTCAGAATCGGCGAAGTAACGCGCGAGGCGGATTCCGTCTGCTCGAATTTGAATTTGTCGCTCCAGGCGATCAGCGGCCGCCAGATGAGCTGGTCGGTGGCGACGATGATGAGCACCAGCACCGCCGATCCCCAGAAGAGAGCGTGCTTGTCAACCGGCGTCGAGGTGGAGGCGCTGTAAAGATAGCTGCCCAACCCCGGCAGGCGGAAGTCGTGCGAACCGAAGGTCAGCATCTCGCAAGGAATCAGCACAAACCAGCCGCTGGCCACTGAGACAATCGAGTTCCAGATCAGGCCGATGGCTGAGAAGGGCAGTTCCAACTGCCAGAATCGCTGCCACGCGGAGTAGCGGTAAACGCGTGTGGCTTCAATCATCTCCCGCGGAATGCTCTTTAGCGAGGAATAGAAACTGAAGGCCATGTTCCAGGCCTGGCTGGTGAAGAGCAGAATGATCGAGCCGAGTTCGATGCCCAGTTGATGGCCGGGAAAGATGGCAATCATGGCCAGCATGACGCCGGGCAAAAAGCTGAGCACGGGGATCGACTGAAGAATGTCCAGGACGGCAATCATCCAGGCTTCGGCGCGCCGATTGTAAAAAGCGATATATCCGTAACTAATAGAGAAAGCGAGGCTTATAAAGTAAGCAATGCTCATGCGCGCAATCGAATAAAAGGCGTAAAGCGGCAAAGCGCGCGCGGAGTGGGAGATTTCGATCTCCGGCACCGGCTTGGCAAACCAGTAAGCGCCCAGGCGGATGACGGCGAAAAAGAACGCCAGCGCGCAAAGCATCACCGCCGCGTCAATCAGAAACGGCCAGGTACGGGCAGGAATTTGGGTGCGCGCCAGAGGCTGGGATTTCATTTGGCCTCCGGGCGGGCTTCATCGTCCAGCGCGTCAGGCAACACAAAGCGGCGATGGCCTGCGTCGTAATCAAAGAGCTCGGCGTAGCGGCCCCAGGTGACGGCGGTTTCGATCTGCCGTTGGCACTCCTCCTCGCTGAACTGCTCGTCGAGCATATCCAGGAAGAACTCCTCCGGGACGGTGTGGTCGCGCTTGGTCTCCAAAGCGCGGCAGATTTGGCGGAAGAGCAGGATGTGTTCGACGGCGGCGGCGCGGAAGAGTTCTTTTTGGCGCAGAATCTCCGAGTTGGCGAACTCCGTGCCGGCGGGCGTGATGGCCGCGTCGCCCTCCTCCACCTGAAGGAAGCCGAGCAGTTGCGCCGCGTCCACAATGGGCAGCAGGTCGTCGATCTCGAAGCTGAGGTCGTCGGCCAAACGGTAGATGTCGTCGCGGCCGCCTTTGTCCAGCAGCAGTTCGAGCAGTCCGGCCATGCCGCCGGGGCGCGCGTGGGGCAGCATCTGATAGTGCATCTGGCGCTGGTCGCGGACCTTCGGTTCGGCCTTCTGATCCGGCGCCTCGGCGGGGGCAACGTCGGGGCGCGTCAGCACTTTGTAAATGTAGTCGACCAGTTGCGTAAATGGCTCGGATTTGCGGTCGCGGGGCTGCGCCAGTTGCACGCGGAAGTCGGTGCGGATGTGCCCCGGATTGCGCCCCAGCACAATGATGCGGTCGGCCAGCAGCACGGCCTCTTCAATGTTGTGCGTCACCAGAAAGATAGCCTTGGTGGGCATCGTCTTGTTGGCCCACAGCTCCAGCAGCTCACTGCGCAGATTCTCTGCGGTCAGCACGTCCAGGGCGCTGAAGGGCTCATCCATAAAGAGCACCTCCGGCTCGACCACCAGCGCGCGGGCAAAGCCCACCCGCTGCTTCATGCCGCCCGACAGCTCCTTGGGATAGGCAGCCTCAAAGCCGTCCAGGCCCACCGTGTCCAGCATCTTCAGGCTGCGCTCGCGGCGCTCGGCGGCGGGGATGCCGCGCGCCTGCAGCGGTGCTTCCACATTCTCCTGTACCGTGAGCCAGGGAAAAAGAGCAAAGCTCTGGAAGACGATGGAGACGTTGACCTCCGCGCCGGCGATGGGTTTTTCGTGCCAGTAGACCTGGCCGGCGGTGGGTGTGGAGAGGCCGGCGAGCATCCGCAGCATGGTGGATTTGCCGCTTCCCGAGGGCCCAAGCAGCGCTACGATCTCTCCCGGAACAATGGAGAGGTCAGTCGAGGAGATCACCTGGATGCGGTTCTGGCTGGGCTGCGCGTAATACTTCTCAATCCCCGCCGCGCGGATAATGGCGTCGGTGTTGGAGACAGTGGTCCGGTCTTCGCGCTCAGTGGCGGCTTCCTGCATGGCATTCTCCGGTTGGGGTCCGCCGGGCCGGGAGCCGCGGCTGCTTCCTCTCCAGTGTATGCCTATACGGTTTCAACCAGATGAATCGGCCTTGTCTGACACGGGCAATCGCGTTTGAATCATCAAGAGATACAAGCGAAAAGGTTGACGACGAGCCTATGGAATGTTGAGCAACTTGTGCGTTTGCAAGCTGATCCGCCACTGCGGGTGGGCAAGGCAATAGCGCAATGCCAGTTCGGTGTTGCCTGCGCGATCGGGCCCGTCCATCGGTTGCAGAAAAAAGTGGCGGAAGCTGAGCATCTCAAAGTCGGCTGGATCAACCCCCGTCTGCGGATAGACCAGCTTCAGTTCATCGCCGCTGCGCTGCTTGAGTTCTGCGCCCGCTTTGGGGCTGACGCAGAGCCAGTTCACTCCGTCCGGCGCTGGGATTGTGCCGTTGCTTTCCACGGCGATTTCAAATGATCGGGCGTGCAACGCGTAGATGAGAGTCGCATCCAATTGCAGCAGAGGCTCACCGCCGGTGCAGACAACAAAGCGCCGGCCGAGCGCGGAATCTTGCGGCCATGCGCGCTCAATGGCAGAGGCCAGCGTATCGGCTGAATCAAAGCGCCCGCCGCCCGGCCCATTCACGTCAACAAAATCCGTGTCGCAAAAGCGGCAGACGGCTGTGGCGCGGTCAATCTCACGTCCCGACCACAGGTTGCAGCCGGCAAAGCGGCAGAAGACCGCAGCGCGGCCCGTCTGCGCGCCCTCGCCTTGCAGCGTATAAAAGATCTCTTTGACCGCATAACCCATAGAAACAGCTTACAGTGAACCGTAGTCGGAGGACAGTTGTCCGTTCCCGTCTTCTATCCTTTCGCGTTCTTTGCGCAAGCGCTGAAGGCCTGGAATCCAGATTCGCCCACAACCGTATTTCTGGTAGAATAAGCCAAGATAATCAAGGGTTTCCGAGGCATACCAACGTGATTCTGGAATTGCAAAAACGATTCGAAATGCATCTCCGCGATCTTTTAAAGGCCAAGTACGATCTTGAGCCGGCAACCATTCCGCTGGAGATTCCGCCCGATTTGAAGTTTGGCGAGTTGGCCACGCCGGTGGCCTTTGAGCTGGCCCGCAAGCTGCGCAAAGCACCCAAGATCATTGCACAGGAGATCGTTGCCGCCCTCGGCTCGCTTGATGGTTTTCGCTCCTTTGAAGTTGCCGGCGCGGGTTACATCAATGCGCGGCTGGACCGCGCAGTGGAAGTGCAAAACACGGCGTTCGTGGAGGCCGGTCCATCGTCAAAAGGGCTGCTCCATGCAATGGTTGAGCACACCAGCATCAATCCCAACAAGGCCGCGCATATCGGCCACCTGCGCAACGCAATTCTCGGCGATACTTTCGTTCGCCTGCTGCGCGCCGCGGGGCAAAAAGTCGATGTGCAGAATTACATTGATAACACCGGCGTGCAAGTGGCCGATGTGGTGGTGGGATTTCTGCATCTATTGAATAAGTCCGCGGCCGAGGTTCGCCAGTTACTCGATGAGTTACAAAGCAAAAGTGAGCGCATCGATTTCTATTGCTGGGACTTATATGCGCGGACTTCGCAGTGGTACACAAGCGGCAGCGATGAAGAGAATGAAGCGCGCAAGAAGCTGCGCTATGCCACGCTGCACGAGATTGAGCACGGCGGCAATGAGACGGCGGAGATTGCTGAGTTAGTTTCCACGGCGGTTCTGCGCCGTCATCTGGAAACCATGCTGCGCCTGGATATCGAGTATGATTTTCTGCCGCGCGAAAGCGAGATTCTTCACCTCAAGTTTTGGGAAGCGGCCTTTGACAAGCTCAAGCAGACAGGCGTGCTGTACTTCGAGAATGAAGGCAAGAACAAGGGCTGCTGGGTGATGACGCGCCCCGGCGCTGAAGTTATCGAGGGCGAGACCAACGAAGACGCCAAGGTGATTGTCCGCTCCAATGGAACAGTAACTTATGTGGGCAAGGATATTGCCTATCACTTATGGAAGTTTGGGCTGCTCGGCAAGGATTTCGGTTACAAACCTTTCTTTACTTACCCAAAGCATGAGTGCTGGATTTCCGCCGAGAATGGCGAAAAAACTCATCCGCAATTTGGCGGCGCGCAGGCGATTTATAACGTGATTGATGCGCGCCAATCCGACCCGCAGGCCAATGTAATTCAAGCTCTGCGCGGCATGGGCCACACCGATCAAGCCAATCGTTACACCCACTTCAGTTATGAGATGGTGGCGCTCACTCCGCGCTGCGCGCGCGAGTTAGGCTACGAAATCTCCGACGAAGATTTTGCGCGCCCGTACATTGAAGTGAGCGGCCGCAAGGGCTTCGGCGTCAAGGCTGATGACTTGATTGACAAACTCATCGCTGCCACGCGCGCCGAGACCGATGCGCGCAAGACTGGCAGCGACGAGGCAGAACGGCAGAAGATCAGCGAGCAGATCGCCATCGGCGCGCTGCGCTACTTCATGCTGAAATACACGCGTAACTCGGTGATCGCCTTCGACTTCAAGGATGCGCTGAGCTTTGAGGGCGAGACCGGCCCTTACATTCAGTACGCCGTAGTGCGCGCGCGCAATATCTTCCGCAAGGCCGGGACGACGGCGGAGGCGGAGTTAGCCAAGTTAGCGGGGTTAGCAGAGTTAGGAAGTTATCTCGAAGGCGAAGACGCCGAGGACATCTGGACATTATGGTTGCGGGCAGCCCGGCGCACACTTGTGCTGGATCAATGCATTAACACTTCGGAGCCGGCCTACTTAGCCAAGCACGCCTTCCAGTTAGCCCAGGAGTTTACCAACTTCTATCATCACCACCACATTTTGACTGAAGAAGACCCGGCGCGTAAAACATTCCTGCTGGCGACGGCGGCTGTTGCGCTGCGCGAGTTAGTGCTGACGCTGAGCTGGCTGGGCATTGAAAGTCCAGAGGCGATGTAAGCACCTGCGGTGGGGCCAATCGCTCGCATAAATGTCGTGGATTCCCTGGTAGATTCAGGGCGCTGGATCAATGGAATCTCTGCCGCGACATACGGCTATTCTTTGGCACCCATGATCAGCAGCCAGAGCATAGCCGCTAACTCGGCAAAAAACGCTGGTTGAAAGTAGTGGAAGAGCGCGTCGTTATAACCTGGAGCGAGAAACCAGTTGATGCCGACGACAACCCAGGCGATGCCGTCAATGAGGAGCCAATACCCCAGCCAACGCGGCAAGAAGCGCGAACGTACGACCAACCATCCAAAAGGCAATAGCCACAATCCCCAAAAGATCTGGTTGATGCCGATCGCCTGCCCATGCATGCTGATCAATAGCATGCCAATCGTCTGGCGCGTGTGTTCGTCAAAGGCTGTGAAGGCAGTGTTGTTGAGAAAAACGAGAAGCGCAGCCGCATTGAAGACCACGCTCACCAGGCCAAGGGCAGAAGATACGAGCACAAGAGCCACCAGTTGTCGCGCACGGTGGCGATCCACTTCTTCAAAGAGGCGATAAAGGGCAAGGCTCAGGCCGATAAAGATCACCACGCCAAGCGTTTCAGCTAGCATCCCCCATCGAAAGAGTGTCTCGTGGGCAAGGATTCGGGCTGCGGTCGCGGACGCATCATCGCGCACAATAGTCTGGGAAGGGACATAAAGCAGGTAGAAAGGTCCGAGAGTGAAGCCGAGATACCACAGGCCAGCGATACGGGCAATCCTCTTCCGCGACATTCTTCGGACCTCCTGTTCTGGGGGAGGGTACGCAACCAGGACTAGAAAAGTTCCGGAGAAAATTTCAGGCTGGCCAATACGCCGTTTGTAACAAGAAACAAAGATGCGAATGAGTCGGAATTTGAATGAAACAGGGAAAATGCATTGAGGGTGTTGATAGCAAATTCAGCAAGTCAGAGTCCGTTGCGCGGATCTGTAAGGATAGCGGCAATTCATTGTATTCTTAGCTTGCCAACGCGAGTTATGCAACTCAGGATGACAGTGTTATTGAGATACCGTCATCCTGAAAGTTGATAGCTGAGGGCTGAGAGCTAAGAGCTAATAACTCCGCGCCCACTCCAGAATCGACCGCACGGCGACGCCGCTGGGGCCTTTGGCAATGTAGGGCTTGGAGTCTTCCACCCAGGCCAGGCCGGCGATGTCCAGATGAATCCAGGGCGTCTCGTCCACGAAGACTTTGAGGAACTCGGCTGCAGTGATGGCTCCGCCCCAGCGTCCGCCGGTGTTTTTGATGTCGCCGATCTCGGACTTGATCTGTTCGGCGTACTCTTCGCCAAGCGGCAAGCGCCAGAACTTTTCGCCGGAAGCGGAAAGCGCCGCGTTGAACTTATTCCACAGCTCATCGTCGTTGGAGAATGCGCCAGCGTTCGCATAGCCGAGAGCGACAACGCAAGCGCCGGTAAGCGTGGCGGCGTCGATCAGGTGGGTTGCGCCGAGTAGGCGGGCGTAGGTCAGCCCGTCGGCCAGGACCAAGCGGCCTTCGGCGTCGGTGTTGATAATCTCGATGGTCTTTCCGGGCTGATCGCCAAAGGGCATCGCCGTCTGAATGTCTCCCGGCTTTTGCGCTGTGCCGGAGGGCATATTTTCCGCCGCGCAGATGACGGCGATCACGCGCACCTTGGGCTTGAGCAGAGCAATGGCGCGCATGGCGCCGATCATCGCCGCGCCGCCGGCCATGTCGTACTTCATCTTTTCCATGTTGTCGCCCGGTTTGAGCGAGATGCCGCCGGAGTCGAAGGTAATGCCCTTGCCGACCAGGCCGAGGACTGGCCCATCCGTCACGCCTTCCGGCTCATAGCGCAGCACGATCAGCGCGGGCGGCTCAACGGAGCCTTGCGAGACGCTCCAGAATGCGCCCATCTTCAGCTCGTGCAGCTTCTCGGTGGAGTGAACCTCCCAGCCGAGGCCGACCTCGGAGGCCATCTCGGCGGCGCGCTGGCCGAGGATCGTGGGGGTCATTTTGTTGCCCGGTTCGTTGACCAGCGTGCGAGTAAAGTTCTGGCTCTCGCCCAGGATGACGGCCTCGGCAAGCGCGGCTTCCAGCGCGGCGCGGTCAGTGGCGGAGGCAGGCGCGGCCAGCGTGAAGCGCTCGATGCTCTTGTCGGTGCGGTCGCTGCGATAGGTGTCGGGATCGAAGTCGCCGACGAAAGCGCCCTCGACAACGGCTTTTGCACTGCCGGCGACAGGGTGCAGTTCCGATCCAGGAAGCGCGAAGGTCAGCTCGCGAAGGCCGCGCGGCTTGATAAAGCGGACAGCGGTTCCGGCGGCGTTGCGCACTTTATCGGCGTTGATTTTGGCTTGCTTGCCAAGGCCGACGATGAGCAGCCGCTTGGCGGCCAGGCCGGCCGGGGCGTGCAGCAGCAGCGTTTCGTTCGTGCCGGCTTTGTATTCGCCGCTGGCGAGGACAGCGGAAGCGGCGGCTAGAACAGCGGCGTCGGCGGCGAGCAGCACGGGTTGCGGCTTGGCGTCGGCGGCCTTGGAGGTTTGGGCGTCGGCGGCCAGCACGGCCAGCACTTCGGTTTCGACTTCTGCAAGGGGGGCGAAGGAAAGTTGAGTCTGCATACGCCCATTATTTCACCGCGCGGGCGGGAGCGGGAAAGATGGCTGCTGTGGACTTGGAAAATCAAGCGTGGACCGGGAGGTCCACGCCACAGCCGGCCGGGAGGCCGGCGCTACAGGGTCGTCGCTACAGGGTCGTCGCTACAGGGTCGGCGATGCAGGGTCATGGCTTGAGAAGATGCTCGACCAACGGCAGCTTGGCAAAGTCGTTAAAGATGAGGAAGGCAAAGAGCGCGATGATCATGAAAAAGGCCACCTGATAGATGCGCTCTTTGACGGCGATGTTGATTTCGCGGCGGATGACGCTTTCAATCAGCAGGAAGAAGATCATGCCGCCGTCGAGGATGGGGAAGGGCATCAGGTTGATAACGCCCAGGCTGATGCTGATTTGCGCGCCCAGCGAGAACATATATTCCAGACTCTTGCTCTCGGCGGCGTCGCCGGCGGCGCGGGCAATGCTCAACGGCCCGCCCAGGGCGCTGGAGGCCGCGATCTTGCGGGTAAAGATGCGCTCCAAGACTTTCAATAACAGGGTCGAGTTATCCGTGAAGTACTGCTGGGATTTCACCAGCGATGTCTTCAGCGGCAATGGGTCTCTGCGCGTAGGCGGCGGCTGAGGCTTGAAGCCGAGAAGCCAATCCGAGCCGATGAGCGCGGGACGAGCAAATACGGGCGGAAGAACAACTCCGTTGCGCACCACAACCAGTGAGATGGGCTTGCCCTTACCGTCCTGCATATAGGCCCGCAAAGAATTCACATAATGAAATGGATGCCCATCGACGGATTGGATGCCATCGCCGGAGCGAAGGCCAGCCTGCTCGGCGGGCATTCCCGCCTGCACGGAGACGACGTGGATGGGGCCCGTGGTGAACTGAGTCAACATTCCCGCGATGCCATCGTCTTTCATTTCAGCGGGAACGCGAAAGGAGAGTTGCACGGGTTTGCCATCTCGCTCCACCACAACAGGAACCGTCTGGTTGGGATTCAGCGCGATCTGCTCCACAACCTTATCCCAGCCGGGGTTGTTGGCTTCGGCAAAGCGGCGGATGATGTCGCCGGGTAGAACTCCGGCCTGGGCGGCAGGCGTGCCTGGAATCACCCACTCAACGGCGGTCTCTTTGATCTCGACGGCGGGAACTTCGTTGATGAAGTTATAGTAGAAGGCCATCAGCACGAGGGCCAGAATGAAGTTGGCCATGGGGCCGGCCACGCCGATCAGCATCTGCTGCCAGCGGGGATGCGAGGTGAGCGCGCCGGGGTCGCTGACGGGGGCAATGGTAGCCGTGCCTGCGGCGGCGTCACTCAGCTCACTGAATTGCTCACCGGCCATCTTGACGTAGCCGCCCAGGGGCAGCGCGCAGACCTTGTAGTCGGTTCCGCCATGCACATAGCCAAAGAGCCGCGGGCCAAAGCCAAAGGAGAAGGCCTCAACGCGCACCTTGCAGAGCTTGGCGACGGCAAAGTGGCCGAACTCGTGGACCACCACCATCACGCCAATCAACACGATGAAGGCAGCAAGAGTAATCAGCACGTCGAGCAGATTGATGGCGGCAATTTCGGCTAGAAGTCGATGAAAGATCATAGATTTACGGTGTTCCCTCAAAAATAACGCGCGGCGATCAATCGCCTGCGGCAGCAGCTTTGTTTTGAAAGGGCACGGCTTCAGCCGTGCCGTAAAGCATTGATAAAATTCGGGGCTTTAGCCCTGAGGGAAGCGTTTCATTCTCTTCAACTTAAACCTCAGGGGCTAAAGCCAAGCTTTCATTCTGTTCCTGAATGTACGAGCTGAAGCCCGCATCCTTCAAATCCAGCCATCAAGTTGAAAAGGGTCTCAAAACTACGCCAGCAGCCCCCGCGCCTTTTCACGCGCCTCGCGGTCTGCTGCCAGCACTTCGGCGATGGTGGTCGGATGCGCCTCCGGCGTAGCAGCCAACACCCTTTCAATTGTACGCGGAATGCCCATGAAGGGGATGCGGCGCTCGAGGAATGCCTCGACCGCAACCTCGTCGGCGGCGTTCAGGGCGATGCAGTGCGCGCCGCCTTTCTCCGCCGCCTCGAAAGCCAGACGCAGGCAAGGGAAACGCTCCATGTCCGGCTGCTCGAAGTCAAGGTGCGAGAGCTGGGCCAGATCAAAGGTGAGCGTGGAGGCGGGGCGCTCCGGGTAGGCCAGCGCGTAGAGAATCGGCAGGCGCATATCGGTGACCGAAATCTGCGCTAGAATCGAGCCGTCCACGTACTCCACCAGCGAGTGAACGGTGGATTGCGGATGCACGGTGACGCGAACCTGAGAGGGCGGCACGTCGAAGAGGCGGCAGGCCTCGATGATCTCCAGGCCTTTATTGAGCATCGTCGCCGAATCAATGGTGATGCGGCGGCCCATCACCCAGGTAGGGTGCTTGAGCGCCTGCTCCGGGGTGATCGTGGCAAAGTCGGCCAGCGGCAGCTTCCGGAATGGCCCGCCCGAGGCCGTCAGCCAGATCGTCTTGACTTCATTATGTTTGCCGACGCGCAGGCATTGGTGAACCGCGTTGTGCTCGCTGTCGATCGGCAGGATGGGAACGTTGTGCTCGCGGGCCGCCACGGTGAGGATTTCGCCGGCCGCGACCATGCACTCCTTGTTGGCCAGGCCGATGGGCTTGCCGGCCAGGATCGCCGCGTGCGTGGCTTCAAGGCCGGAGACGCCGACGATTGCCGAGACAACGAAATCCGCCTCCGGAAGCGTGGAGCAGGCGACGGTGCCTGCCGTGCCGTAAACCACTTCGATCTCGCCGGCATCGGCATGGCGCAGCAGTTGCCTCATCTTTCCGGCCAGCTCTTCGGTGGCCAAGGAGACCAGCCGAGGCCGCCAGCGCAAGGTCTGCGCCAGAGCCTCATTGAGGTTGCGCCCCGCGGCCAGCGCGACCACCGAGTAGCGCTCAGGGAACTGCTCGACGATGGAGAGGGTGCTTGTGCCGATGGAGCCGGTGGAACCGAGAATGGCAAGTTTCTTCATAGATTTATTTTAGGTCGTGATGCTGCGATAGAACCGAACACATCACGACCTCAAGATGCGCGTCGTCCAGGGATTGGCTGATAAATACTGGGTTACGCGTCACTCAATCCACGCCGCGCATATTCAAACAAGGTACAACTCCATGTTCTGGCGATTTCCTAAGACAGCGGAAGCTCAGATGCGTTCCCTTTGATTTTACCTGTGATTGGGCAAACAAAAGTTGTGCCCCGGCGCCTCTGGACTTATTGCCGAGCTCTTTGGCCACGCTCTTTGATCGCCATCCGCGGTCCATCCGATAGAGTTGAATCAGTGCCATGAGCGAGAACCGATCCATTGATCTGCACGAACGCACGGTTGCCGAAGCGATCCGCGAGTTTGTGCGCTTTTACAATGCCTGCGTGCGCTCCGGCTACCGCGGACGCCTGGAGGTGATCCATGGCTACGGGAAGTCGGGCTCGGGCGGCGTCATCCGCGAGGAGCTGCGCAAGTACCTCAAGGCGCACGAAGAGATCTTCGGCGAGTTCCTGCCCGGTGAAAGCCTGCGCAATCCCGGCGTCACCATCCTCTATCCTAGGGAGACGCAAGCGGCAATGCCGCTCGGCCTGGGCGGCGGCTTTTCCTCGGCGGGCGGCAGAAGAAGATAAAAGCCTTCGCGCCTACCAAGCTGGCGCATAGACCGCTTGAATTGGTAATGAGCCATGAACGGGCGCGGACGAGGACGTCCGCACGACAGCCGGTCTGGAGACCGGCACTACATTTTGCGGATGACCTAATCACGCGGTCACGATACCCGTCTTACTTTGCCGGCAGAAACTCGATCCGCGCCAGATCGGCCACCTGCTTGAAGTCGTAATCGGCGGTCACCAGCACGTGCTCAGGCGAGTCCATGGCCAGTTCAATGGCGTAAGAATCTGCATTGGGAATCTTGCGGTCTACGTGAATCGCAGCAGCCTGCTCTGCTCGTTCGGCGGAGACGGGAATGACGTGAAGCTGGAGATCGATCAGGTCAGCCAAGAGGCGCTTTTCAGCCTGCGCACCTGAACGCTTGCGCTGCACTGATGCCACCTCTCCCCACTGCACGGCGGAGATTTGAGCCTCAGCCATGCCTCGGGCGCACTCCCGAAATGCGGCTCTCACACGCTCCGCGCCTGCCTCCCGATCAATAAATCGAAAAATTGCCGAAGCATCAAAAACAAACATGATCACTGGATGGTCCTACCAGCCCTCTTTGGCAAATTCTCTTTCCCGATCTTGTCGCCGTTCTTCCAGCAGCATATCGCACCCCGAAGGACCACCTGCTGTTGATCCACATAACTCATCAATCAAGCGCAGTCTGACCGCTAGAGTATCCGGCTCCAGAACCAACCGCGATCCCTCCTGCCGAATAGCAATCCGCGTTCCTGCTTCAATGCCCAGAGTCTGGCGGAACTCTGCCGGTATCACCATCTGGCCTTTGCTGCTGACGGTTGTGTATACCTGTTCCATGGCTTACATCGTATCACAGGTAAGACCGAAAATAAAAGTAAGAAATACAATCCAAGTAAGGTAAGCCGGATTATTCTTACGCTTTTCAAAAAATCTTACTAATAGAACCTCTCGTATAATTCCTTGGTGATTGCAAAAAGTGTCAGGGCACGACATTACAGGCTGCGGAAAAACTATTGATCCGGCCCTGAACAATTACAACACTCCAAGGCTGTCATCCTGAGCGAACGGGGCCCCAAATGTTCTTCAATTTGGGGGTGGTGAGTCGAAGGATCCGCGGTTGCAACTTTCGATGCCGTTCAAATACTTAAGGGCCGGATCAATCAATAAAGAATCCAGAAGCGTCAGGGCACGACTTTAGTCGTGCCGATAGAGCCCATAGAATCAACGGGGCTTCAGCCCCTGCGTCTATTCTTTTCAGCTATTTGCAATTCAGCAGCGGCCAAAGCCGGAGTTTGTTTGGGCCATTTGCGGCACGGTCGAAAACGCGACTTATCCCCTTTAGAATCTTCGGAGATATTTCGGTCGCCCCTCCGGGGCGAGTTCACTTCTCTCTGCATCCTACCCAGGGTTCCGCTGCGCTCCACCCTGGGCTATTCTCGTGTCACCCCTCCGGGGCGAATGCCGCAGAGGCGTTTTCATGCACTTGAGTGGGCCAAAGACCCATGGAGACACGACTGAAATCGTGCCCTGACACAAAACTGCGAAGTTGAAGAAGTTATTTGTGTTCAATCCCTGACTTTCTTGCAGGTCTTACCAATCCTCTTTTGCAATCCGTCGGCGCAAACCCTCGTAACCGCATCCCGCAGCGCCCATCCAGCCGAAGCCGCCCAGCCGGTTGTACTCTTGTAGTTGTGGAAAATTCCTTGAAGCAATCCTGCCATCGGCGGGCTGCGTTGAAGCTCTGCGCGGCGCTGGCCCTTCTGCTCGCCGCCATCCCCGCCGCAGCCCAGACCGCGTCTGAGCCGCCGTCGGCCCCGCCCGTCGGCGGCAAATTCTTTCCGCTCAAAGATGTCCATCGCGGGCTGATCGGAACCGCCTGGACGGTCTTCACCGGCAGCACGCCGGAGCCGATGCAGTTGGAGATTCTGGGCGTGCTGAAAGGCGCGCGCGGCCCCGGCCACGACATGATTCTGGCCCAACTGCGCGGCGCCAAGCCCGAATACACCGGCGTTGTGGCCGGCATGAGCGGCAGTCCGGTTTACATTGACAACCGGCTGGTTGGCGCGCTCTCCTATCGCATCGGTCAGTTCAGCAAAGATCCCATCGCCGGCATCACGCCCATCGAGCAGATGATGGAAGTTGGCGACCTGCCGGTCGAGGGACAAGGGACTAAGGGACCAGGGACTAAGGGACTAGGGACTCAAGGACTAGGGACTAGGGAACAGCCACCGCAAGCGCAGTCCCAAAACACCATGCAGTGGATAGAGACGCCGCTGGTGATGGGCGGCTTTCACCCCGAAGCCATCAAGCTCTGGCAGCAGAAGATGGCCGGAACCGGCCTGGAGACAATTGCAACCGGCGGAATGTCCGGCGCTTCCGGTGCGGCGGCCGACACCACGCCCTCCGCCAAGGTCGTTGCCGGCGTCATTCCCGGCTCGGCCGTCAGCGCGCTGCTGGTGCGCGGCGATGTGGAGATTGCCGCCACCTGCACGGTGACCTATGTGGATCGCAAGCAGTTGCTTGCCTGCGGACATCCGCTGCTGCAAGCCGGCCCCATCTCGCTGCCCATGACCACGGCCGAGGTTGTCGCCACGCTGGCATCCCCTCTGAACGCCTTCAAAATCATCAACACCGGCGACACCATCGGGGCCTTCACCGAAGATCGCGACGCGGCTCTGCGCGGCATCTTCAACGCCCGCGCGCGCATGATCCCAATGCACATCACCGTGCATGAGGAGAGCATGGAATCCCACCCATTGCGCACAGAACGCGCAATGGATGGGGCACCCAACACTCATGAACCGAAGGATGAAAGCCAGCCGCCAGCAACGGAGCGCAAGCTCAACGTGGAGATCCTCGACCTGCCCGCGCTCACCCCGCAGGCCATGATGGTCGTCCTTTATGATGCGCTGCTGCAAACCAACCAAAGCACGGCCGAGACCAGCTACCACCTGACCGGCAGCATTGATCTGGAGGGCTACCCGCCTGCGCCGCTCGATCTGTGGACTCCCGGCGGAGACTCGAATGCCGCCATGGAGACGGCCATCAGCGCCGCCGGCGAGTTTGCCCGGCTCTACTCCAACGGAACCCGCCAAGGCGCGGTGCGCTCGATCAACCTGGACGTGGAAACCATTCCCCATCGCGTGGATGTCGAACTGGAGTCGGCGCGCCTCATCTCCGGCAACATTGTCCACGCCGGCGACACGGTGACCATTGAGGCCACGTTGCGCCCCTGGCAGCAGCCAACCCGCAATCTGCGCCTCGATGTCAAACTGCCCGCCCGCCTGGGAACCGGCACACTGCGGCTGCTGGTTTCGGATGCCGGTACGCTGGAGCGCGCGCTGAACCAGCCGCGCCAGTCCAATCATGCCCCGGAGATCAACTCCGTATTGGCCCAGGCCGGCCGCCATCTGCCGCAAGACCGGTTGTATGTCAGCCTGCTGGTGCCGGAGACGCAGGCCGGCCTCGACGGACAAACCCTTTCAAGTCTTCCGCTTTCCGTGGCCAACACCCTGGAGCCGCAGCGCGCCGCCCAGGATGCAAGCCTGAACGGCGAATCAGCCGAGCGGGAGGCGGACGCTGCTGCCGGGGGAATCCTCAGCGGTTTTCAACTGTTAAACATACGCATTGAGCCGGGAGGCGGGTTAGACTAGTGGAAGCAGAAAGTTTTGGGGGCCTGCGCGCGGTGCGATGAACGTTCCGTGTGCAATTTATTCCACGAGGATTCAGGACTAATCATGAGCCTAATTCAAGGACTTGCAGTGCATGCGGCGGGAGCGGAGCTGTTGCCGTTCAAGTATGACCCGGGCAAGCTGGGAGCGCAGGAGGTCGAGATCGCCATCTCTCATTGCGGCGTCTGCCACAGCGACCTTCATCTGATCTCGAATGACTGGGGCATCAGCCAATATCCCTTCATTCCCGGCCATGAGGTCATCGGCAAGGTGACGGCCATCGGCGCTGAGGTCAAATTGCTTGCGGTTGGCCAGCGCGTCGGCCTCGGCTGGCAGTCCAACTCGTGCGGCGTTTGCGAGTGGTGTACCCGCGGCATGGAGAATCTCTGCCCAGCCGCCGAGGGAACCTGTGTGCATCGCCACGGTGGTTATGCTGACCGCGTCCGCGCCAACTCCCGCTTTGTGATCCCCATTCCCGATGCGCTGGAGAGCGAGAGCGCGGCCCCGCTGCTCTGCGGCGGCATCACCGTCTATAATCCGCTGCGCACCCACGGCATCAATCCATCCTCGCGCGTCGGCATCGTGGGCATCGGCGGCCTCGGCCACTTGGCCATTCAGTTTGCACGCGTCTTCGGCGCTGAGGTCACCGCCTTTTCCACCTCCGCCGCCAAAGAAGAAGAGGCTCACGCGCTGGGCGCGCATCACTTTGTCAACAGCCGTGAATCCAAGGCTTTGCGCGAAGTTGCCGGCACCTTCGACTTCATCCTGAGCACCATCAACGCCGACCAGGACTGGGGCGTTTATGTGGCGGCTCTGCGCCCCACCGGAACCCTCTGCTTTGTCGGCGTTCCGCCCTCGCCGGTCACCGTCCATGCCTTCCCGCTCATCAGCGGCCTGCGCTCCATCAGCGGCAACCCGACGGGAAGCCCATACCGAATCAAAGAGATGCTGGACGTGGCCGCGCGCCACGGCGTCAAGGCAACCATTGAATCCTTCCCCATGGCCCAAGCCAACGCCGCCATCGAAAAGGTCAAAAAGAACAAGGTCCGCTACCGCGCCGTTTTGGCAAACTAGAAATCAATTCAACATTCATCAAACGCTCCGGCCCCGCACCGGAGCGTTTCTGCGATGGCTGCTGCAAAAGTGTCAGCTAGAGCATCTCTCCAGGTGGTATCGAGTTCAACATGATGAACTTATCCGTAATTTGTAGCGCCGTGTATGACAGCGTCGGCTTTGTCAAGGCT
>CAZYCV010000024.1:0-36643 GCA_964645305.1 uncultured Occallatibacter sp.
CCCATCCCCATACCCGGACCCGGACCCGGACCCGGACCCGGACCCATACCCATACCCATACCCATACCCGGACCCATCAATTTTTAGAATTTCCACGGCGCTTCCTCCCACGCCTTAATTGCGGCTTCCTCAACTTCAACTACCGAAGTAACATCATGCAACAGGATATTTGCAGGAGGTCCGACTTTGCAGTTTTTGTTTGGTCCCATAGTAGCCAACCCCATGAAACCGCGAAGGTCGGACGACCAATAAATGCAAAGTCTACCGCGCTTAAGTTGAATTGATTTCCCTGAAACATCAGAAGCGTACCCGAAAAAAACGCCACGATGAACAGTGGTTACGACGACTGCTTTTTCAGTTTTTAGCATATTTCTCCTTTAATTTTATTCTCTTACACCGCCAGCAGCGCGAGTTGGACTAGGCGGGTCATTTGCCTTCTAGTTTTTCTATGGTCAGTTTGGCAAGCTCGCAGATTCCGTTCATTTCCTCTGTCGGAGCGATCCTCGTCCAACCATCACGCGACGAACGCCATAGAAATACTAACGATTCACGTAATCTCCATTCGTTAAAATCCAATGGTCAACTTCCTGAGCAGAGCGGGCCAGTAAGTAGGTTTCCCCTCTCGACTCCGCATCCTTCTGAAATTCCACTTGCTCTTTGCTTTGCTTACCAGATGGAGACTTGCATTCAATCCAGAGAATTACGCGACCTTGGTGATAAAAAACTCCCTTCGGAGGGGGAAAATCATCCCAATTAAACATGCACAAAAAATCAGGAGTTCCAGCCTTATTTCCCTTAACCCTCCATTTACCCCGACCTCCGGCCCGTCCAAGGATGTCACCCGATTGCAAGCGGAAGAAGCGGATGCTCATTTTCTCAAGAAGCTCTATAATCTCCTTCTTAGGTCCAGCCTCTCGGGCCTCTTTCTCCGCTCTCCGCCTCTCCGCCCGCCACTTCACCAACTCTCGGTCGGTCATTGTGGGTTTACCCCTTCCGTAGAATGCCATTTATTTGCGCTAGGATGCCCTGTGGAGACGTCAAAGAGACACAGCCTATGCCATATACTCCCCGGCACAGAGAGGCGTCTTTATGGAACAAATAGCGGGGTAAAAGAGAACCTTTGTCCGAAACCCACTTACCCTGCCCGATTACCACTTTTCCACCGCATTTTGAGCATTGGCGGTTCATTATTCCACCTTGGTGACTCCGACTCTCTCAATATCAACCTTCCAGTAGGGTGCTTTTCCTTTTGGCTCGATTCGGTTGCCGCTGATGACAAATTCACCGCAAATAACCTGCTTCGAGCCTGAATCGAAAACCCTTTTGGCCTTGGTTTTGATTTCCTCGTCCAACTCCTTGAAGCGATGGCTGGCAGCTTCGCAGGATTCTCGCTCCTTGAGAGCTTCCGCCATCTCGCCATCGTCGCTAAAGGCAATGCCGGCGCCGGCGTCGATTTCGGGAAGGCAAGCCGCCTTCAGCGGACAGTCAAGGCAGATTTCGGGGTCGTTAAGGCGGTGAGAAACAAGCCATTCATTCCAGTCGTAACATCCTCCTTCGACGAATACCTTGACTCCAGACTTAACTTCCTCCGCCTTCTTAATCAGGCTCTCCGCGAACTCCAAGTCCAGCGTGAAGGCGATGATCTTGATTTCTCCCGTTGCTTTGTTTTTAAGAATAAGCCACCCTTCCGGCTGGCTTTCGAGAAGCATGTAAATCTGGAGTTGCGCGGCCCACTTGCGGTAGTAATACTTCTTGGAGTAGCGCACGTCATCAACGGTATTCAGCTTGACAAAGATGAACGGGGAGCAGGACTTGATTTCAATGAGGGTAGCCTTCTCCCCGTCCTTAGCCAGATATCCGTCGATGTGGCCCGAGAGGTCGTAATTTGACCAATATACGGTTCTCTGGCTCTGCTCGATGCGATAACCCATCTGCTGAAGGTCAATCTTGACCGCCTGTTCTTGGAGGTTTCCCTCTGAGAAAATGCAGGACAGCTTGGCATCAGGGGCGCTTGCCGTTTCGCCGGCGACACGGGTCAAAGCGATGTAGGCCGTGCAAGGGTGTCCCAAATCGCTCGCCCTGGTTGTCGCCGCACGGCTGGAGTGATTGTGAGATTGTTTATGAGCGTAATATTCCACAGTGACTTGTTCAGGTGTCAATGGCTGCCTCCTGCTTCCATGTCTTTGCAGATTTGCTCGTACTTGGATTTGGGGATTTCTTTCGAGTGCTCAATGCCGTGGTTCTTCATGAGGTAGTCTTTGATTTCGGCATCCTTCCAGCCAGCGCCTTTGGCGATGGCGAAGAACCGCTTGACTTGCGCCTCGGAGATTACACCATCGTTATAGGTGACTTTTCCGGTAGCTGTTCCGCTTGTCACCTTGCCACTCGTTGCGGCTTGAACTTCAGCCCATGTGAGCCCGCGCATTCCGATGATGCGGGTAACGGCGTTGACCAGCCAGTTGGAGTATGCCGCCTTGCGAACGTCAAGAAGGTCTAGGCGGTCTTGTTTGGCGAAGAACGGATCGTTGGCGTTACGGCCTCCGATGATATCCATCTCAGTCCCAAGGACGCGGGATCCCACGCGGCCATTGACCTCGTATGCCGGCAGTCCCGTTGTGAGGTCCATTTCCAGCGTGATTTTTACATCCTTGGTGTAGATACCCCAAAGAGCCATCAGCTTTTCGGCGCCTGTCGACTGAAGGTAGGGCTTCCCTTGCAGGTCAACCCAATCGTTGACACTAGTTCGCTTCAAGCTGAGTTTGGTTACTGAATCAAAGAAGTCGAGGCGCTTACGGGCGATTTCCATCAGCTTTTCCGGCTCGATGTCGCCCTGCATTGATAAGACCTCTCCTGCCAGTGAAGAGCGTTGCAGATTTTCTGGTACTACCACGGCATCCACTGTTTTTTCCTCTGCCATCAATCCTCCTTTATTCTCGGGTCAATCTCGGTGATTTTGAAATCCGCCTTGGCGCTGGGTTGCAACAGGCTCTTGAAGGCGGTCCACTCAGAGTCAGAAAAATATAATTCTCCCATTCCAAATATAAGAACCTGCCACTGGTCAATCGTGCGATGATGCTCTGCTCGTATTCTGAACGTCTTGTCAATCGCCATCGCGGGCCTCCTTATGGTAGCAAATATCGTTTTATGATTTTTGTTTGAGCAGCCCTAGCAGCAGCCACACCAGCAGCCCAAGCAGCAGCCACAGTAGCAGCCCCAGCAGCACCCCCAGCAGCAGCCCCAGCAGAAGCCACAGCAGCAGCCACAGCAGCAGCCACAGTAGCAGCCCCAGCAGAAGCCCAAGCAGCAGCCTCAGCAGTAGCCTCAGCAGCAGCCTCAGCAGCAGCCCCAGCAGAAGCCACAGCAGCAGCCACAGCAGCAGCCACAGTAGCAGCCCCAGCAGAAGCCCAAGCAGCAGCCTCAGCAGTAGCCTCAGCAGCAGCCTCAGCAGCAGCCTCAGCAGTAGCCTCAGCAGCAGCCTCAGCAGCAGCCACAGCAGCAGCCACAGCAGCAGCCCAAGCAGCAGCCCCAATATTTCCAAGTGCAAATTGGCGTGTAGCTTCTATTGCCAATCGCGGCCTGTTGTCATCGGGGTATTTACCTTCATAGACGTTAACAACTGCCTCTGCGAAATCAGCAGCCATCAGGTGAGCAACCACGTCGCAGTTTTCAACGGTCGCACAGAGCGCCCACAGGCAATCTTCTGTACCGTTAATTTCCAAAATAGTGAGAAGGTTAATAGGTTTGTCATGGTCAAACTTTGTTCCACCCAATGCTTTGACAAGATGGGCGTATCGGCTACTGTACGCGCCAGCTTGTTTAAGTAAGTTAAGCGTCGTGGTGAGTCGTTGTGCATGGTCAGCAGGATTAATTTTCATATTTCGCTTTCCTGTTCCGCCGAGTGCTTCTCGGCAATCATTCGCAATTCGTTGCACTCGCGCTTGTGGTCACGGGCCGCTTTGCGCTCCGCTAACCCAATAACCAGAATAACGACGATGACGAACAATCCAATCCCGATGAGGCCCAGCGTGTCGGGGTCCGTCATTCGTCCCTCTTCTTTTTCCAAATCAGAACATCGCTATTAACACGGCGCATGATGAAGAGGCTAGGGAATCTTTTGCACAGAAAATTTGACCGTAGACTGTTTGCTGCCGATAGTGCCTCGGCTGCATCCGAAAATGATACATGAAGACAGTCGTCTATCTCCATTTTAGCGAGTTGGACTTGCAACTCTTGATATTTGCTTTTGGGAGGCGGAAGAGGAACATTTTTTTCGATTGTAAATTTCATTTCTCCACCTTCATTTCCTCAATCTGCGCGAACCTTTCCCCTAGCATACGGCGGATAATGAAGCCTACGCCGCGCTGCTCTTGGTCAGCGATGGATTTTAGCTTAGGGAAGTAGCCGTAAGTATCCTTGAATCCGATGACTCGGATTTTTGCCTTCTTGGTTGCTTGTTTTGGGTTTCTCATGCTGCGATTTTACTAGGTTGTATCCGGTTGTCAAGAGTTATTTTGTAAAATCTTTCAAATTCTCTTGACACGCCATCCCAAAGGTGTATTCTGGGTCTGCGGAAGGCTCCCAGCCTGATGCCCGGTTTGGCCACCGGACAAGGAATCGAGGGGTGGTGCCTCTACCACCACCTCTCTGCTCTGTAGAGGAGAGAATTGTGAGTTCGAACCCACCTGCATTTCAGTTTTACGCCAAAGATTGGATTTCAAGCCACACAGTACGGGGAATGCGAAGGGAAGAACGTGGAGATTATATTGACCTTCTCGCGGCCTCATGGAATTCTGGCGAGCCCGGAACACTCCCTTTTCCGGTTGAGATGGCCGCTAGATGTGCCGGACTTGATACCAGACTTGTCCGACACTTCTTCCTCAAGTACCCCCACATCTGGGTCTTAGATGAGACTCAGCTACCGCCTAAATACGTCAACAAGAAACTTCACGATAATTGGCTTAACTATAAGGAAATAAGTGAGAAGAGAAGAATTGCGGCTAATATTCGGCATAATGCAAATGCATCACAAAAGGACATGCAAAACACCCACTCTGCATCTGCTCCTGCATCTGCACCTGCTTTTAGTACACACACCGCTGAAAATCCCCACGTTCGTAAAGTATTCCAGAAGCCAACATTAAAACAAATCTTCGATGAGATGGTCCATAGGGGGATACCTGAATCAGTTGCAACTCCTGAGTGCGAGGCTTTTCTTGACCATCACGAAACCCGAGGCTGGAAATTGAAGGGTCAACCCATGGTGAGTTGGAAGGCGGCAGTCGGAACGTGGAAGCATAATCTTGGACTATTTTCAGGAGGAAATGGGAATGGACAAAAATCAAAATCGGAAATCAATCAAGATTCAACCGTCAGATCCCTCACAGGGTTTGTCTCTCGCCATAGCTAAATGGCTGGCTATTTTCTCTGAGAACTTCCGCCATGCAATTACCGCACTTTTGCCAGAAATATGGCTGGAGGCTTTAAAAGATATGGAGCCATGCGTTTTTGAGAATGCTTGCGCTAGATATCTTCAAGTCGGCCATTTTTTTCCCTCAATAGCAGACATACGAGATGCTGTAAGGCTGCCTGATTTACCGATACATGACCTCGGAGAGGATTCCGTCGCGGAGGCGGCATGGCTTCACTGCCTTGCGTATGCTAACCGTTGGCATCCTGATTGTGACCCTCCAAGGGGATTAAGGCTCACCCAATCTGAGGCAAGGTCATTACAAGTTGCAGGTGGAATCTACATGCTTTGGACGCTTCAGGATGGAGGGGGAAAGGATTTAGCTTTTATGCGACGGTCTTTTTTTGAATCATTCAAACGCCGGGATAAGGTAGCTGATGCTCTTACGGCATCACCACCGCAACGTCAGATTACCAGTGGATTTAAAAGCTTAAACTATATTGTTAAGGATTTTCAATGAGCCATCTTCAGCCTATCTATGAAGTCGAGATTATGGCAACCTGCATAGTATCGAGAATCGTTCGGGTGATGGCGCCAGATGCGCTACAGGCAGAGGTTTTAGGGATTGACGAGGCGAAGGACTTCACGCAAGGCTGGAAAGTGATTGGAGTTTACGGAGAGCCGATAGCGGTTGAGACCATGAAAGAGAGGGAACATTGGATGCGGGCGTAAAATCGGGCCGTATGATTGCTGTTCGGTGGTGTGCGGGGATTGCGTTTCCTTACTTGCTTTACTGCCGTCCGAATCCATCGATATGATTTGGACCGACCCTCCCTACGCCCATGGAAATCATAACGGCGATGCCCCTTGGCCGCTGTGGGGCGTCAAAATCGAAAATAGGTATGCAGATACCAGAAAGTCAGAAAACCCGCCACAGCCAGACCTAAGAAGAAACCAGACAGGCCACAAAAAAGCCAGCCGAGCAGTTTGTTTGAGCTGTCCTCAATCCTCTGCACCCGGCGTCCGAACTGATATGCGGCCAGGTGCTCAGCGTCGGCATGAAGTTGATTCTCGCGCTCCATTGCTTCTGCCTGAAGGCTCAATTCCTCACAGTAGTCGGAAAAACGTTTATTTTTCATCATTTTCGGTGTCAAGTTCATCAAGGGTTAATAGTTCGCTCATTTTGCCTCTTTTAATGGCGTGAAAATAGCGGCCCGTTCTTTGTCTTTTTCTGCCGCCCTTTCCGTTTCCAATCTTTCAATCAATTCCTCTTGAGACACACTTCCTCCATTAAAGCCATCTTCCGCTTTTCCCCTTCTTTGCTCTGTAGCAGCCAAACAGTAGTCGGTTAGGATTGCCTTGGGGAGAGCCTGGGGCTTAGGGTCGAATGCGGTTTTGAAGCGTTGCTGCTCTGACCTGGGCGGAGCCGTACAAGAGTAGTGTATCTCAGAAGCGATTCCCGGCAAACCATAGCGCATTGTCCTGCCACCGGATGCAAAGGGTATCGTCCCATCGACAGTCTGGCTGCGGCCAGTCGTTGAATTGTCGGATTGATTGAGAAATGGCATGATTCCCACTCACTTGGGGATACAGGCAGAGTGAGTGAGCACCCTGCCTGCACCGGAAACTGTCCGCGCCACCGTTTGCAAGACGATGACTTCCCCCAAGATACACCTTCGCATCCCTTTTGACAACAGGAAATTTGAAGGCGTACCAAGCTCATTATTTTCTCCCCGCCCTAAGATTATCTCTGACGCAAACCGATTCTGAGACAATATCGCCGCCCAGCATGATTCGGGCAATGGTTTTGTGGTGCCGATTGACTCTAGACGCCGCGTAGTACCACACGAGCGACTCTATCCCTGACTGAACTGCAAACCTTGCCGCACTAGGGTGTCTTGGCAACATCGGGTTTTGCTCGTAAGCTCCCCGGTGTTGCGCTTGGACGCTGGTTACGAGATCTACCGCGCTGCCCTGCCGCCCGCTTGCCAGATTTGCTGGGGAGCGGCAGGACGCCGGGATTAGCGGCGGTGCATGGCGCTCACCTCGTTCGGTAGAATTTATAAATCGCCACGGCTTCCCGACCAAGATAAAGCAAATCGCAATCGGATGGCTTGAACTCGATGCCAAAAACAAGGGAATTATATAGATGACTTCCTCGCAAAGTAACACGATGCCTCACGCTTTTTCGCCTCACTTTACGCGGTCGCTGGCGTCAGGTTCGCGAGCTTGCGGGCTTCCCGCTTTTCCCGACGTATCCTCCGTCGCTCTGCCTTTGTCTTTGGCTTCGGGCGGTATCGAAGAACCGCCCCTGCCATCCTGTCAAGCTCTTCCGGTGTCTCTTTCATGCCGTAAGCTCCTTATAGGTGAGTCTCTTGCCTGCGACCGCCTGCACAAAGCTGGTGAGTCGCTTCCAAGTGTGGCGCTCGACGTTGCCTTCATTCAGGCGGAAGGAAAATTCATCGACGTACCGGCCAAGGTGCTTCTCTGTGACGTGATGATACACGCCGTGCAATCCGCGCTTCAGGACCGCCCACACGCTCTCGATACCGTTTGTGTGAGCCATCCCCTTGACGTACTCGCCAGCGGAGTGATTCACGCTCTCCTGGCGGTAGAACAGCCCGTTCATGTCGTTGTAGGCCGGGTGCTCATCGTTCATCAGCGTCGAGCCAATCTCCACCCGAGCGTGGATGGCGCTCTGAATCTCAGCCATGCTGGTATTCTCAATCGCCATCGCAAGGGTTTTCCCGCCACGCTCACGCATCCCCAAGACCGGGACTTTTCCGACCGCTCCACGCCCCATCTTGAGCTTGTCCTTTTCGTGCTTGTTCGACTCTTTCCCACCGATGAACGTTTCGTCAATCTCCACGATGCCGCTCAGTTTGATGTTCTCATCGTTGCAGGCTTCACGGAGACGGTGCAGGACGAACCATGCAGACTTCTGCGTGATGCCAATCTCTTTGGCGAGCTGCATCGAAGAGATACCCTTACGGGCTGTCACCATCAAATACATAGCGTAAATCCACTTGTGAAGCGGAACGTGGGAGCGCTCGAAAATGGTGCGGGTCCGAACGGTGAATGTCAGCTTGCAGGCGTTACATCGGTAGTATGCGGACTTGCGTACCGTGATGCGCTCCCCGCTCTGGCAGTCGGGGCATTTAACCCCGTTGGGCCAGAGCAGCCCTTCCAGATAGAGCCGGGCTGCTTCCTCGTCGGGGAATCTCTCGAACAGCTTGAATGTGCTAATGGTCGAACGGCTCATTTTTCCTCCAGAGAGTTGCCGGGTTACCTACCGGCCCTCGGTACCACCCGAGAGGCCCCGCCTGCGCGGAGTGCGCTCGTGCGGAGATCAGCCCTGTTCTACTGGGAGATATTCATGCAAGCGGCCAAGGCCGTCCGTTTGGCCGTTCGGTCGGAAATCATTGTTCGGGGTCGAATCCTGCTCAGCCTGCGCGATAGCGTCAGCTTCGCTTGTCGCCATGACCTCAATTACGTTAGCGCGGGTTTTGCCGCCGACCTCGTGATAAACGACATACGGCTTTTCGCTCGCGACTCGTTGAACGAGCGCGAAAAAATCCGCGTCCTCCATCTCGCTCGCGTCCTTTATTGTGTAGATTCCGAGATCCGCGAGCAATTCAGCCATGCGCTCAGCCTCGGCCATCGTCGCTGCGCTGCCCATCATCTCCATCAATTCGCTGATGTTTTTCATTTGAATCTCCTGCCGCTGGTAGCGGCTCTGGCGTCGGTCGCCACCCTCATTAACAGGACCATTATACATAACTGCCTTGAGGAAGTCAAGTACTTTATTAAGCCTGTTTTCAGCACTTTACAGAGAGGAAGTAAAGTATATAAGTCCCAAAAAATAAGCAGGACTTGACAAAGGTGTTATACTCCCATCGTTACGGTTGATGCAGTAAATCAACGCGGCTGCCCACAACGCATGAGTCGTCGCGCCCGTAGACAGATACTAGTAGGCTGGAGCTGGAGAGATAGCGAATCAGGAGCAACCGTGGCCCATAGGACTCCTACCCGTGCGAGGCTCCCAGGGCGATCCGCTACTAGTTAGGTTCGTACGACCTGCTATAAGAATAGACGGGTATAAGGGCCGTGTATCTGCAAGCAAACTTCCATAAATCATACCTACTATAAACGGAATTACGTGTATGAATCCTAATAGAGTATTATATGAGAAGTAATAGTTAAGAGGAGAGACACATTGTATCTGCTATAAGGGAATTGCGCTGAGTAAGGTCCGCCAAAGATGTGCGGAAGATTAAGGCTGCTGGGTTACATAATACTCCTTAGCGGACGTAAATAATCATTGACAACCTATAAGTATTGTGATATGTGTATGTTTATGAGAAAAACATTATTAGAACGTCAAGAAAAGATGCGGGTTAGGATGTATCAAAGGAAAAGGGTAGGGTGGATTCCTGGTTCTAGCAAACTGTGGCCAGCCCAGCGCGAACAGATCGTTGACCTCGCCATTTCTGGTAGTTTCACCCAGGAGCAGATAGCAGGTATCTTTAAGGTTTCACAGCCTTTAGTGCATGAAGTGCTCAAACGAGAGGGCTTGACGCGGGAGAACAAGCCAGCCGAAACACGCGTATGTGCACAATGCGGTGAGCCTGTGAGGATTAACGGACATCGCCGGCGAGCTCGTAATTCATTCTGTTGTGAGGCTCATTACTTCCTGTTCTTGAACAATCCAGCCTACCAACGCAGTGTATGGGGAACTAAACTGGCTCGCAGGAAGGTAACTGAACACTTCCAGCTACAAGAAGGTAACATCGTTCACCACCAGGATGGTAACGATAACAATAATGAATTGACTAACTTGTGGGTGTTCGCAACGAGTGGTGAGCATACAAGCTACCACCGGGGCGGAGGGGCGCAACCGATTTGGAGGGGAGGCCGGCAGGCATAGCGAGTTTCCGGCAACGACACGATGTCCGTTGTCCGAGGCATGGGGGGTGGGGGTGCCTATGCAATGGGCATTGACTGCCATTTTTTATTTTTCAATTTTTGAATTTTCGATTTTTTCCTGTCACAAAATCAACTTGACAAACATTTGTCACGTATGATACACGTTAAAATATGGCGAGTTTGAATTTGAGGAATGTGGATGAGGGGTTGGTGAGGAGGCTGAAGATACAGGCGGCCATAGAGCGGGTGACGATGGGGGAGTTGGCGGAAAGGATACTGGACGAGGGGTGTGAGAGGTACGATGAAGTGGAGGACGCGCCTGGGGGCGGGTTGTCGGAGTGGATGAAGAAATCGGGGGAGGGAAAATGAGTCTTGACCAATACGACATCATCGTATGCTGCGACGGTACAGCAGTTATTCACTGTCCTACCGTTGAGGTACGGTGGGAGCAATTACCCGAAGCGACCTACCGGGAGCAGTTGATTCCGTTTGCCGAGGTTCAGTGTGAGGAATACAACTATGAGTAAAGGTCAATGCGTTCATTGCTGGCATTACCATGAGGCTCCGATGGGGGAGATTGTACCATCAGATCATGTTTACCAGAAGTGCTGTAAGTGTCCTGAGAGCAGGGTCATTCATGTAGATGAGGCGAGGGAGGGGATGGAATGAAGAGCGTAACGGTCAAGGTGGTGCTGCCGAGAAATTCTTACGATGACGCCTTGGACATTGCAAAGAGCAGGAAAGTGCAAATTCGCACACTCATCGCGGACGTTTTCGAGCATTGGCGCGCAACAACTGGATTGAGCCATCTAAGCGAAGATCTCGATAAGCACCCTCCGGAGACGTCGCCAGAACTTGAACCTGCCTCCCCCTCCGTTCCCGCGTCTGCGTCGAGCGGCATTTCCTTGCTGCCTCCACCATCTGTGCTATTTCCAGACCTTACTCCTGGCGTCGAGTACGTCGTCCAGCACTTTGTAAGCGACACCCATCTTGCCGAGCTACTGAACGGAGGAATGACGCCCGTTCACATCATCCAAAGCCGCTTCTGTGAGCCGAATCAGTATAAAGGCATCGTTATTTTCGCTAAGAGGAAGGTATGAGTGAGACACCGCTGCAAACATCGTTACGGCTGCTTGCAATGTTGACGACGCCGGAGGTTCCGGTAAGCGACTTTTGTAAGGCCTGGGTCGAGGCGCGGGAGTTCCTGAAGGAGTATGATAGGCGGTTGACAAAGCCTCTTGAGGGGCATAGAGTTTCCCCATGAGCCGCAAAAAGAAGTTCAAAATCTACAAGGATACGCTTCCCAAGCCCCCGCGCCCACCGGGAAGGCTCCCGATGCCTCAAGTCTTTGTCCCCGACCCGCGCTTGACGCCGGAATGCACGCAGATGGCTTCCGACCAGACCCGGCGCGTGCCCTGCGTCGGTCATGGTGTGGTCATCAACAGCCCCGGAACGAGTATTTCCGTTCCTCCCGATAGGAGCAATCAATGAGAATCACTGAAGAAGTCAACCCCTCATCAAACCTTAAAGAAATTGTACCTCTCAATGGGGTTGAGATGCGGGCTTACCTGCTGCACGAAATCAAGCGTTACTTGGACGGTGAGCATGGTTTGTTTTCTGTTGGTAGGGCTTGGCCTAGCGCACGGGCGGCGGTGAGTATAACTATTGGGTGTCCGGGAATGGAGGATGCCCATGACATTGAATTTGATGTGGCTGTGCCACCCGATCCCGAGGATGTCCGTTGTATGCTCACCGGGACGACGCCGAAGCCGAAAGACGCGGTTGACGACGCGGAAATCAAACCCGAAGGGACTGCGCCCGTCAAGGTGCATAGGGGGTATGCGGGATAAATGGGAGGATTCATTAACATCACATGCCCAGTCTGTTTGGAACAGCGAGTTGTTTGGTCGCCGTGGGCAAAGCCTAATCGGGATGAGCAGGGAAACCTTAGATATTGGTCGCTTTCCTTAAAGCACCTCATGTGTACGAAATTTATTTTCCATCCTATACCTATATGTTCACCTGAGCCGACACAGTATCTAAATCCAGTCCTCAAATGGGTGATAATTTAATGCGCTTTCCCATCACCATCGTTCGTCTGAAGCCGCTGATTCGCGCAATGGAGCGTAATGCGCGGGCCAATGAGCGCGTAGCCGACGCTCTTGACCGCATCTGCCCGCCCGTCATCGAATCGAAGGAAGAGCCGCAAGATGAGGACTTTATCAAGATGACTCCCACCGAGGCGTCACGCGAAGACGTTCAGGCCCGCATCAGACAGGCGCTAGAGTCCGGCGAAGACCCAAACGAGTTGATTGATAATTATTTTCCAGAAGGGGATGGAGAATGAGGGGAATCCTTGTTGAGCAGCAAGCCCGAATGAAAGCCAAGAACGACAAGGTCGCTGCTCTTTCCTCCCAACAGAGGAAGGCGGAAGAAGCTGCCAAGGCCGAAGCTCGCCGGAAGATGAAAGACAATCTCCTTATCTCGCTTGCCCAGAAGTGTGCCAGCATTGGAAAACTCATCAAGTTGTTTCCCAAGGGTTTTGAGGAGGGCGTTTTCTTCATCATGCAGGCCGCTGACAAGGATAAGAACGTCAAGAAGGTGGTGGAGGCTTGGCAGGACTTGGGATGCCCCACCAATGACGATTCCATCTTTGACCAACTGTGCCTTAAAAACAGGGTGAGGCAGGATTGGGTGGTCAAGGGGATCTGCGCGGCGGCGAAGGAGTACACGGGACTGATGGCCTTTGCTCTGGCGGATACTGCCATGCCTGCAATCGTTCAAAAATCCATCAAAGTTGCAAAAACATCAAAGGGGATTGAAGACCGCAGGATGTTGATGCAGGCTACCAATGTTTTACCGACGAGGGCGGGAATTCAAATCACGAACATGAATTCTCAGCGTATAAGCGAAGAGAGGACGGATAATACTCAGGTCAACATTTCTCTGCCATCGTTCGAGCAAGACACGACTGCTAGTTGTGATGAAATGAGAAACCCTCAACCCCTGTTGGGGCAGGGGGAATAAATGTATTCTCGAAAAATCATCGAGAAGAATCTGGACCGCGAACGGTACAGAATACGCCAACTTCTGCGGGACAAAACCTTTGAATTCGTCGAGCATTCCCCCTCCGATTGCCAGCATTCCCGAAAATACTTTCACCAGACAGATAGTTTAGGTAATGAACCCAATGTCGAGCGGTACAAGAAAAACCAGCTTAACGCTGATGAAATCAAGTGGATTCTCAACGAGCGGGCATTGTGCCGCTATGACTATCTTTACTTCCTGACCCACTACTACCATATCGAAACCCACGACAACCGCCTTATTCTTCTTAACCCCAATCTTGCCCAGAGAGCGCAAATTCAATGCAAGGCCGAATTGGAAGAGAAGGGATTGGGAATCGAAATTCAGAATTTGAAGGCTCGGCAGGTGGGAGTTACGACTGAAAGTGAAGGCGATGTATGCCACCGCGTTACCTTCTATTCCAACGTCAATGCTGTGGTAGCTTCATCCAATCCCGCAAAGTCTGGACTTATGGCGGGTAAGATGGAAACCGGATGGGACAACCTCCCGGTATTCCTTCTCCCCCAAAAAGGCCCGCCGTGGAACCGCCAATGCTTTGAGTTTCCCGAGCAAAATTCCGCCGTGTCGATTCAATCCGGCGCTCAGTTCAATGGCGTGGCACGCGGCCAAACCCCAACCTGCGCCCACCTTTCAGAATTAAGTGAATGGAATTCACCCAAGGATGACGTGGACAACGCCATGCTCCACGCCATGCACTCGAATCCTGAATTGATGGTGATTCTGGAATCTACCGCTTTGATGATGAATGATTGGTGGCACATGACGTGGAAGCAGTCGGTGGCGGGAAAGAACCGTTTCACTCCACGCTTTTACGGTTGGTATCTTGCCCCCGACTTCTGGCCTACCGAAACTTATATGAAGAAGTTTCCCATCCCTGGTGACTGGGTTCCTTCCGACCGTGTTAAAAATCATGCGGAAATGGCTCGCCAATACGTGCTGACCGATGAGGTGGTGCTAAAGATTGTCGGCTCCGGCTGGCAGATGTCCCGAGAACAGATGTGGTGGTATGACCGGGAGTACAGGGCTGCGCAAGAGCGCCATGCGGTGAATGATTTTCTGCGGGAAATGCCCGCCACACCGGATGAAGCATGGCAGGTTACAGGATATTCCATATTTGACGCGGATATTATCCTTCAGCACTGGGAAGGATGCCGTCAACCTGCCGGCGTGTATGGATTCCGAGCCACCAGCGATACAATTCCTCTGCGATTACAAGCCGATGAGAACGAGGTTGATCGGAGCAAGGCACCCATTGAAATCAGTTGCGAGTGGATACCGGGCCACAAGGTTGAAGGCCAATTACTTCCACTGAAGTGGAAAGGGTATGGCACCGCCGATGAAACCGAAGGTCGGGAAAAATTATTCGTATGGGAATGGCCCCGAAGCGGGCAACAATACGGAGTTTCAATCGACACATCAGAGGGCATTGGGGCTAATCAGTCTGTGGTTGAAGGAATCCGAAAACAAACTCAGAAAGAATTTTCCGAGCAGATATTTGAGTATGCATCAACCTGGGCCAACCCGATTGACCTGATTAACATTGCCATGCTCCTTGGAAGCCTCTATTCCCCCCCCCGAAAAGACGGCGAACCGAATCAGGCAAAACTCATTGCCGAAGTCAAAAGCGAGTCCGACATCACGCAGTTTGAAATGAGGAAACATGGCTGGTACAATTTCCACCACTACATCTCTATCGACCGCGTTAAATTGGACCCCAATCAGCAACACCGTTTGGGTTGGTACACAACCCCTTGGTCGAGGAAGCGCATTCTGGCGTGGTTTATTTACAATCTCAAGATGGGCACTTTTCTTATCAATTCGCCGTGGCTTCTTCAGGAATGCAAAACCCTTCATCGCGATATATACGAGCAGCAATTACGCGCCGAAACGGGAGCGATGGACGACCGCATCATGGCAAGCAGTTTCGGGTGGTACGCCCTCCACGAATTAGATGAGCGCACCGCTGAAATGCAAATCATGGAAATGCAGCAAGAGGTTAAGATGGGTGCGTACAAGCCGCAAATCTCCGAGCAACAGCGGCAGGACTTGGAAGATTACACGGGGATGGGATTAGATTTCGGGTCGCAATCAAATATCGTGATTCCGCAATCCGACCCGGTGTATGATTTCTAGGGGGTGTAGCTCAGTCGTTAGAGCTTTCGATTCTTAATCGAAGGGCCGCGAGTTCAATCCTCGCCACCCCCACCAAGGAAATGCAAATGGCAACCTGTTCCTCATGCGGCAAGCGAATCGAAATCGGCTGGTGGCCTTTCTGTGCTGACGGCCATGAGCCGACAAGTAGCCGCGATGCCGTAGGGATGATTCCCCCTGTGATTTTTCGCAACAAGAAGGGCGAAATCCTTTTTCCGGGCCGTGGTGACAAGAAGCCGCCCGCTGGCTACGAGCGCGTGGAATTGCGGACAATGGCGGAAATCCGAAGGTTCGAGAAGGAGTTTGGGAATGAGGAAAAGCGAAAGCACCAAGACAAGCAGCAGCTTGAGGAAATCAGGGAAGTCTATTATTCCCGAAGGCGCATTAGCAACCTTAGAACAACATTACAGAACCTCCCTCCTAACTTACGTCCTTACGCCGAAAGGGCCATTCAACGTGCAGACTCCCGCTCCATCTCGGTAGCCGCGAGGAAATACGATCCCAAGGTTTGTTTTGAAGCGTTCAGTTACGATGCCAGCAACCGCGAGCGTTGCGACGACCGCCGCGACATGCTTGAGAGGTGCCGACGATGAGCCTAACCCTTAACAACCCCGACCTCTCAAAGCTCTGGGTTCCCGACGAAAACGGATTGCTCGACTTCTGTCATGTCCGCAGCCACGCCGCCCGCAACCGCTGGATTATCTACACCCAGCACTTTTACGATTTGAACGGAGTCTGTATCAACTGTGGTAAACTCCGCAAGGATGTCGAACCGAAGCAGGAAGCGAAGGCGCAGCGAGAAAATATTAAGGAACTCTGATGCCCATACCCCCTGAACAATGGCTAATCCCCAAGGTTGATGCCGACGAAGAAACCAAACTCGGCTGGCTCCGCAACACTCACCAAGAGGGGCTTGACTACCTCAAGTGCCAACGCGCCTTTCGCTCCATCTCACGCGGCCTTGACGCCATTGCCGATGACCGAAGCGACCCGAGCGACCCAAGCCTGAGCCGTGTCCGTTACAACCTCGCCAAGCGTGGCATCAAGGAAATTGTAGCCACTCTCTCCAACATGCGTGTCATTCCCGATTACCGCACTCCCAGCCAGTACAAAGACCAAGAGGACATCCTGAATAAGCGGTACATCGGCTGGTGGTACAAGGAAAAAGTTGACCGCATTATCAAGCGGTGGCTGCAATGGGCAGGCGTCGGAGGCAAAGGCTATCTCTATATGGGCTATGAGCGGCCCTTCCTGACGCTTGGACGGCCTGAAATCATGGTAAGGGCCAAAGGTCCGACCTCTGTAGTCCCTTGGCAAATTGGAGAAGACCACGACATCCAGAAGGCTTATGCTGTGGATATCGGGCATGAAGTTCCCTACTTCTGGGCCGCATCGCGCTTTCCCCTCAAAACCGAAATGCTGGCCGCGTGCTCCAAACCCTCCTCTATTCTTAGGCGTGAATCAAGGGGAAGTTCTCAGGGCGTTATCTCTAACATGATGAAGATGTTTCTTGGCCGGGATAAAGAGAAGGAACCTAACACCTTTCCGGTTTGCCACATCTGGGAGAGGTATACGCTCGACACGAGCATGAATGAAACAGGTTCAATTATTCATATGGGTGATCCCGGAACTTCATGGGAATATTATGTATATCCTAAAGGTGGGCAGATTCCAAGCGGTGTCTTTCAGGAAGGCGTGGAATTGATGCGCCCGGTACGTGACGAAGACGCCATGCTCTATCCCACTCGACGCTGTACGTGGTGGTGTGACCAAGGCATCCTCGAAGACGGACCCTCGCACTATGCTCATGGTATGGTTCCCATCGTTCCTTTGCAACTTGATGATTGGATGAGCGAGTTTCTAGGCTACCCGTTGACGCATGATACCCTTCCTCTGCAAAAATCCGTGCGTGATGGCTTGCGGGTGGTTGATGATTCTCAGAATGTCCGGCTCCGGCCCCCCATGGCTTATGATGCTACCAAGACCTCGCGCAATTTTATGAAGTCGTTTGACCCCCGCATCCCTCTTCAGGCCATGGGATTCCGTGGTTTAGTCGGTGATATGAAGCAGTTAATCACCCCTATCCTGCCGTCCAGTTATTACGATGTTCCAGGTTGGCTTCTGCAATTCATCGAACAGAATGAAGGACGCATTGACCGTATTTTAGGCGTCATGGACGTTCGTGCTCTCGCCAAAGCCAAGCAGACCCCCGCGGGCGATACCATGGAAAAGATGGCCGAACTTATGGGGCCAATCATCAACGAGTACAGCCGCAACATGGACACTGCCATGACGCAAGTAGGCGAGATGTTCAAGTATATGTGCCTGCAATTCGATTCCTATGAGCAACGGCTTGAAATCCTCGGACCTGACGGTACGAGTTGGACGGATTACGATTACGATCCGGCGACCCTTGTGCCGAAGCCGGAAGAAACCAAGTCAGCACGGCTGATGACGCTCTTTGACCGGATTCGGGAGCATGGTGCGAGATTCACATACCAAGTCAAACCAGGTAGCCTCCACGAATTAACTTCACTTACGCGCAAATTGATTCTGTTCCAATTCTACAAGATGGACTTCCCTATGGATCCGTGGACTGTGGGCGAGGCTTTTGATCTCAATATGGGACCGCCACCTCCAAATTGCAATAACATCCTAGAGAAATGGGCGGCATGGAAAAAGGCGCAAGCCAAAATGGCAAAGATGATTCAAGAGGAATTTGGCATACCTCCTCAACAGGGAAGAGGGCCAAAAGGCGGAGCAGCCGGAAAGGGAGGGCGCTCGCCTAGCGGAAATGCCCCACCCCAAATAAAGAATCGACCTTCGGGTGACTCGACTATACAAGAGAGCCGTTAATGACTCCCCAAGACGCCTATCGACAACGCAAGCGGCAAGAGCATGGATGTATTGATTGTGGAGAACCCTTTCAAGGGCCGGGAGCACGCTGTAACGATTGCCGCGAGAAGTCTAATCGGGAGCGCCAATTCAGCCGCGCTCTCGATATCGTTGCAACTTATGTAAACTGCGGAACAAAGCGCATTGAAATAGTTCTAACGAAACTAACTATGTAATCACACTCAAAGTGATTTCAAAGTGTTGACAACACACCTATAAGTCTCTCACACTCCCCTACGTGAGAGACTTCATCTCCACCGCTCGACAAATCGTTGAAATCTCAGAAACAGCAGACTTCCCTCTGCTTTGCACGGAAGTCTTCGCATCGGACTGGGAAGAACGGCATCGGGCAGAAAGGAGAACCTGTGGCAAAGAAAAAGGGTGGAAAGCGGCGTCACGGCAAGAAGTACGCCAAGAAGTAACCCTCCTTTCCTGTCGAGAAGCGGATGACTTGCGTTAGCAGGTAGGGTCCGTTCCCCTGACAAGGGTCCAAGGAGACAGGGAGGGGGTGGCGACACTCCCTCTCTACTTTCTAGCCACAGCCTCCGAAATGGCGTCACCTAAAAAATCGTCCAAAGGCACGACTTTTCGCACGCCGGTAAAGAACTGGCTGGCGAAATCTTCACCGGGAAAGCGGGAGAGTTGATATGGGCGCTATGGGCGCTCCGCCTCCTTCGCCATCGACTCCGCCTCCTGCCGCATCGGCTCCGCCCGATGACGGTCAGTTGTTTGGTGGACCGAAAGGTCCGTCCGCTGACATGCAGAAGCAACTCGATTCCGTCACCATGCGGTTTCGTGACTTGCAGGTGGAAATTAGTTCGATGGCAAAGTCTTACCCGACCGCCGCGCAGGACTTCAATAACGCTAATGATGACCTGTCGAAAGCGATGATGAAGGTGACAAAACTATTGACCTCGCAGCAGCCGCAAACGGCTCCTGCCTAACCCACGTCTGGCCCCTCAAGGGATGGGAAGGCCCGCAAGGGCTGGCCCCCGGACCATAGGAAGGATGATGGAACATGCCGATTGATAAAGAAGTTCAGGAATGGGTTGACGGTTTGAAGGCTCAGGGACTTACTGATGAGCAAATCAAACCGATGTTGACCGTGGTGGAAGGAAACCCGAACGCGGCGAACTACTTGAAAAGAAGCGTGATGGCTCCTTCAGAGTTTAGCCGCCAGATGGATGCGCTGAAGGCTGAAAAGGACAAAGCACAAAAAGAATTCGAAAAAAGCAAGGCTTGGTTTGATTCGACTACCGCTTGGAAAACAGAGAAAGAGGGCGATTACAATGCCCGACTGGAAAGAGCGGTAAAGGCGGAAACAGCGCTTAATGCCGTCAAGAGCAAAATCGAAATGTTGAAAACCCAAGGCTACCTCGACGACACAACCGCAGCAGGAATCTTTGAAGGTGCCCCATCTATTACCGCTACCGCCGCCCCGTCTACCGCCGCAAGCGCTCCTAAATTCGTTACTGATGATGAATTGACCAAGCGATTCAACACAGGGAGCGTCGGCGTAGCCAAATTCAACGCCAAGTTGTTCAAGTTGAATGAGCGTCATAACCGAATTTTTTCCAAGGCTGGATTCGACGGAACAGATTATTCCCCTCCCGAGTTCGATGCCGACAAAATCATTGATCACATCAACACCAACGGCGGGACTCTCGAAGCGGCCTACAATGCTATCTACAAGGGCAGCGAGCGCCAGCAGAAGTTGACCGACGCCCAAACAGAGGCGGAAGTTGAGCGTCGTGCTGAGGACAAGTATCGGCAGCGTGTATCCGCTGACGTTCAAGCGGGACGCCCTGTATCGGTTACACCGCAGCCATCAAACATCCGAAAAATGGCTCCAGTGCCCGACAATACCAAGACTTTCGCGCAAAAGCGGTTTGATCGCGTAAGTCGGGCGGTGGCGCAGTTGGAAACGAACCAATGACAGATAACGAAAAACTTGCGTGGGCGGCTGGTTTCTTCGATGGAGAAGGGACTGTTGCCGTTACAAAGGCCAAAGCCCAAAAGAAGCGCAAGACTACATCTGGACTCTACTGGAACTATGCGCTTCTCGTTACCGCCACACAGCGTTCTCCTGAACCACTGAAGATTCTTGTTGAAATGTTTGGCGGTAGCATGTTCGCGTTCAAAAAGTACGGAACAACTTATCACAAATGGCAGGCTTATGCGGACAATGCAGTTCGAGCATTAACTGGAATGCTTCCATACCTGACGGTCAAAGCTCCTGTTGCAAGGGTGGGATTGGAATTTCAAGAATCCAAGGAAAGGCATCTCGCAGCCTACTGGAAGTCAGGCCCCGGAAGGGGAGTCGGAAGAGTCGGAAGAACAGGGTACCCTGAAGAGGTGCTGGCCCAACGTGAGGCTTTCTACCTCCAGGCCCGAAATCTCAATCAGCGGTTCCGAACAGATAAGCGCCAACCGAAATGGGAGACTATTCCCCAAGTAGTAAACACGGAGAAACCAGCGCTTAATTAAGGAGATATTAACGTGGCCGATCCTATCGTCGATGAACTTAACTCAAGTACTGTTAAGGAACTACAAAATGAGGTCGTTTTTGATAATTTCTTCCGCTCCTGTGCTGGCGGGGCATATCTCCGTGCTAACTGCAATTTCCCTTTTGATGGCGGAGCGTTCGATGCCTTTGCCTTTACCTATGCGCCGATGATTGGCTCGTGGTACGGGCGCGGCACTTCTGCCTTCAATACCACTAAGCCGCAAACGTTGAGCAACGGGCAGTTCGATATTCGGACGCTCGAAGTCAACATCACCGAGTTGCTGGAAGACCTCTACATCAACAATCGGGGCCGAAACGCCAGAATCTCGCTGATTGACACGGACTCGCAGACGGCGGTGAACACACTCAACGCTATCTTCGAAGTGTCCCTCTTCCACCACGGGCAGAATATGTCTGGCGACAACCGCTCGCTCGCCATGAACGCGCTCTCCGAGGCCATCAACAACGGTATGGACCCATCATGGGACGGAAACGTTTTCACAAACTATGCTGGACAATCTCGCACTGGCGTCCTGCAAAGTCCTAATGCTCTGAATGGCAACGTCTATTGGGCGGGTCCAAATGGCGGGGCGGCGGGTACAGGAGTCGCAGGTGCCACAGGAATGATTTCCTACGACATCTTGGAAGACCAGTACAACCGCTGCCTGCGTACCGGCGACCGCCAGGGGCTTGGCTTCCCCGACCTGATTCTCTCGAACATTCCGGCATGGGGATTCATGAAGAAGCGCATTCAGGCCGCGCAGCAATTCCATCAGGAGCTTGACCCTGTGTGGGGGGTGCATACCTTCCGGTTTGAGAACGCCATTGTGCTCCCCGACCCCTATTGCCCCTCGCTCATCGCAGGAGTCAATGACCCAGTACTCGGCAACTATCTGACTTCAAACCTCACGATGTCGAACTACACGAACCTGACGACCACCTCGAACTTCCCGCAAAACAGTGGAACTTCGACGGGCGGCGGGACGGGTGTTGGAACCTGCACACCAGGCGAAGTCATTTTCATTCTGAACACGAAAACCATCATGTTCCGGCCTGTTTCGGATGGCCCGTTCGCGGGCGAATTCAAGCCGTTCATCATGTCGGCAGAAAACACCAAGGTCAGCGGCCAGTTCCTCTTAGGTTGCACGGTAGAATGCGGGAGTCCATGGAACAACTGCCAAATCATGGGGATAGGAGCATAGCATGTCACTGAAACTTACCGACCTTCAGAATCGCATTGGGCAGTTGAACAACACCAATGACACGGTGGCGGGAGGGAATACTGCCGGGGGAACGGGATACTCGCTCTATAGTTCCCTGCTGGGCGTCGAATTGGAGTTGGACAACGCGGCTGCCAAACAGCTTTCCTACATCACGACCGGGACGCTGTACGCGGGCCTTTACCGCTACATGCGGGTGTGTTCGACGACCACGGGCAGCATGGCGATTGGCTCTCCCGTGTTTTACACCACGACTCAGGCGGGTGGAGGCGTGTTCCTGAACAACGATGGAAGCCAGTACACCGTCTGGGTGGATGCCTCCGCGAGTCTCGGTGACGGCATGTTCGCCGGTGTAGGGTTGCAGGCGATTACCTTACCTACGGCGAGCAGGACTGTATCAACCGCCGCGCTTTTGGCGGCTGCCACTACGTTTACGTGGATTCAGTCGTCAGGGCTTTGCACGATTCTTTACAAGAACAGCCCCGCCGACACCACCGTGGGCGACCTCGTAACGCTGTCAACCGGAACGCTGACCTTTGACTCCATTGCCGACGCATCGGCAATCGCTACGGCGACTTTGGCAAAGAACACGATGGGTGTAGCGATTCAGGCGGCGGCAAGCGCCGTAACCAAGGTGGCCTTGATTTGGCCGCGCAATGTCATTTACTGAGGTGAGTGATGGCACAAGGCGTAATCACGGCATTAGCGAACAGCGAGCGCCCTACTGATAATCGGTCAAGGTGCAAAACCTTTACTGTGACTTGGGCTGCGACAACTTATACCGCCACGACCATTTCACCCCAACTTCTCGGAATCGCAAACCTGACCCAGATCGAGATTTGGGATACCGTCGATGTGAGCACGACTCTTTCTGGGTATTTGCCGAACTGGGACAACACGAATGGCGTCTTGCGCTTGTTCGTGTGCGGTGGTTCAGCGGCGGTAACTCAGGAATTCAGCGGAAGTTTAGGCGGAATTGTCGCGATTCGCATTCGCTTTACCTACTTCCCATGAGGATGAATGGCCGAGAATCAAGCAGCGACGTGGAAATACGTGACCGCCAGCGAAACCGTCTTAGGACGCCTGAAACAGACGAGTTTCGATGTGACGTTGACGAACGGTTACCCGAACACGCCGGGTGTGAGTTGGGGCTATCCCGTCGCGGTGCAACAGAATCTGGGGATGGCGGTGGTTTTCAACCCTTCTTTGAAGGATAACACCGCGTCGTTCTCGGCGGCTCCGAGCGGATACACGTATGAGTACGATTTTGTGCATAACAGCATTCGCGTGATGGCGGGAGGTAATGCTCAAAATCCCATGATTGAGTGCTCGTCAGGAACCAATTTAAGTGGGGTTGTCGTTCGAGCGAATTTCCAAGGGAGTATCTAAAATGGCTGAATCTTACGTTCAAGTATTCCCGAATGCCACGGGGCACAAAGTGGCGACCACGCAAGTCACCGATGCGCTCGGCAACAACGTGGACTTGCAGCGAGTAGTGTTGAATGACCCGCTTGTAGATACGCAACAAGCAACGGTAGGAGCGGCAAACGAACTTCATGTTGCGGTCTTTCAAGACCCGATGGGAATCAGTGAAGGGACACAGATCCGGAGGCTTTTGGAGAACATCCTCATTCAGTTAATGATGCAAAATGCCCAACTCAAGAGCCTTAAGGATTACTTCCATATGCAAACCTCGTCGCTCAACGTATCGCCTATGTCGCAGCAGGATGAAACATCGAATTTTGCAATGTAAGCAGACACAGTGAATAGGAGAGTGAGCCATGATAGCGGAACTTAAAGTTGGTCCCCAGACCCTTAGCGATGGCGCGGTTTCTACCGCTCGCGCCACCAAGGATGCCACGGTAGCTACTCAGGACGGCCACGGTCGTTACCTTGAAACCGCCTATCGTGGTAACACCTTCTTTCTCTGCAATACCCAAGCGGTAGCATTTCAGGCCGGTGTCGCTACGACTTCCGTGACCGGGTTGGTGCTCTCGAATCCCTCGACAAACACCAAGAACTTCGCGCTGCTTCAGGTTGCCTACCAACAGGTAGCGACTACCGTGGGAGCGGTTACTCTCTCCTACTACACAGGAGCGATTGCAACGCAGACGACCGTGGTGACGGTGGGCAGCACTTTTGTTGGGAAGGGCGGTTCGAGCAGCGCAACAGGAAGTGCCAGTTGCGTATTCGCTAACGCCGGCATTCCCATCATGCCCATCTACTCCAATGTCAACTCATCGGTGACAAGTCAACTGGGAGTGCCCATCATCATCGACTTGGGAGGTTCCATCGTCCTGTCTCCCGGATCGGCCATCTCGGTAGCGGCGACGGCAGGCACTTCGGGAATCTCGGCGTTCTTCTGGGAAGAATTGCCGTTGTAACAAATTTTGAGCTAGTACACACAGAAACAGGAGAGTAACCCATGATTGCTGAACTCAAGGTTGGTCCGCAAACATTGTCCGATGGTGCCGTGTCAACTGGACGCGCATCGAAAGACGGCCCTGTTGTCACTCAGGACGCGCATGGTCGGTATCTGGAAGCCGCATATCGCGGCAACACCTTTGCCCTCTGCAACACTCAGGCAACGGCGTTTGCCGCGGGAATTGCCACTGCTGTTGCTACCGGGTTGATTCTGTCCAATCCATCAACGAGCAGCAAGAACCTTTCCCTTCTTCAATTCGCCTATTCGCAGGTGGGAACCACCGTAGCACAAGTCGCCTTGGCCGTGTACTCGGTTGCCGTTACTACCAACACTACTTCGGCAAGCCCGGTCAGTACCTTCATCAATAAAGGTGGAACTACCGTGGCAACCGGAAGCGTCAACGGAGCATGGGCGGCGGCAGGAACGCCGATTCTCCCCGTCTACTCGAATGTGAACTCTTCACTCACCTCTTCGAGCGCGGTCCCGGTTATTTTGGACTTGGGCGGGTCGATTGTGCTGGCTCCCAATTCCGCGATTGCAGTAGTGGCGACGGCGGCGACAACGGGCATCAGTTCCTTTTTGTGGGAAGAAACCCCAGTCTAAGGGGGTTAGATGCCGAATCGCGCTGTTGATATATCTAAAGCCTTACCCATCGAAGGCTGGATGACGGAGAAGGAACTGTTTTGGCTTGGCGAGCAAGCGCAGACGCACAAGCGCATCGTCGAATTTGGTTCCTTCTGCGGGCGCAGCACTAGAGCCTTGTGCGACAATGCCGCCGGATGGGTCATGGCGGTTGATGACTGGCGAGGGGCGCGAGAAGATAAACTCCATGACCCCAAACTTGTTTTGGCCCGCTTCAAACACAACCTTCACGGCGTCCCTTGTGAACTCCGCATTGTAACCGGCGACCACACAAACAACAAAATAATTGACTACGTTTCCAGCCAAAATCCTGATATGGTATTTCTGGATGGAAGCCATGAACTTCGTGACGTGGCCTCGCAACTTATGTATTGGAAGATTCACATGAATCCCGGTTCTTTGTTGTGCGGACACGATGGCGATTTTCCCGGCGTAACCTACTCAGTCATCAACATTTTAGGGAGCCTTGTATTGGCCCCGGAAACGGCGATCTGGTATGCAACAGTTTGATGCGAATGCGAAGCCTCCGCTTTCCAAGGTTTCTTTAGTCGTAGGCATTCCGATGGTGGGACGGCCTGTAACACCAGAATGGGCGCTGTCTTATGCCGCCCTCAACTACCCTTTCAATATGAACATCGTCCATTGCCCGGTGAAGGGAATGGAAGTGGGGGAGGCTCGAAATCTGATAGCCGAGCAAGCCATCAAAATGAAGGCTCCTTGGCTGTTTTTCATGGATGACGATGTTGCCCCTCCCTATCACGCTGTCCGCTCGCTCATGTACAACATGCAGAACTGGACACAGCATGAAAAGGTCATGGTCGTAGCGGGAATCTACACGTCCAAGATGCCGCCTTGCGAGCCGTTTGTATTTATGGAGGCTGGCGGGGGAACATACTGGCATTGGAAGCGCGGGCAGGTTTTCGAGTGCGGCCTGATTGGAACGGGCTGTATGCTCATCAGGACCGAAGTGTTCAATTACATCGAAAAGCCCTGGTTCAAGACGGTCGATGAGGTTGACGATGGCAGCAGCCGACTGGCCCGCACGCAAATCACCGATGATATGTACTTCTGCCAGAAAGTGACGCAGGCGGGATTCAAGATTCTGGCCGATGGCGATGTGCTGCCCGTGCATTGGGACATCAAGCCGCTGCTTGACGATGAGGGTCGCATTTATAATTGGGAGTCTGTTCCGTGGTTGATGCCCGAAAACAGTTATCCCATGCGGGAGTATGACCCCGTAGTGGAAGTCATCAAGCCGGAAGTGAAAGAGGAAGTGCCGAGTGCTTAGTCTGATGTTCTTTCAACAGCCGCCAAACGGAATTCAGCAGCCGGCAAGCTACTTGCCGGGAGTCGGCGGGAGTACGCAGATTCCTCCGATTCCGCTTTCTCCGAATGGGTACATCGACAACCTCTACCCGATTTTCCAGATGGTGCGGGGTAGTGATACGGCTTGGGTGCGGGGAAGGACAATCAGCTTTGACATCGTGTTTGCGGAGAATTACCCGCCAACAGGCTTCCCGGTTTCGATGCGGACGCTCGGATTCACCTACGTTGACCATGTTTCGTTCAAGGATAATTCGGTGGGCACACTTGGCGCTCCGAGCGGCCATTGGTTTGAGTGGGACGGGTATCACAAGAGCATCAGGATTTTCAATTGTGGCGCAAGTGGCCAAGCGGGAACAGAGATACCAGTAGGTGCGAACGCTTCTGCCGTGACGTGCCGCGCTACTTTCTACGGAGGCATGTAAGGGTGTGGCCACGACATTCCAGATGTTATATTCTCGCATCGCTGGGGATGTTCCGAGAATTCCCCTTAATCGGGCTCAACAGGCCGTCCAAGATGCGTGGAGTAGTGTTTGCAGCACGCGGCTCTGGTCATTTAATATCGTCGAAACCCGCTTCTTTGTCCCCAATCTAGTCTCTGCTGGAACCGTCTCGGTAACTTATGGAAGTCAGACAATCACTTTTAATGCTGCCGCAATAGCGGCCCTCAATGCAATTCCAGCCATTACGCCGATAACCTCCCAACAGTTTCGAATGACGGGTGGAGATATTTACAATATTCTAACCTATAACTCCTCTACCGGCGTGGCGACGATTGACAATCCCTTTGGGGGAGCAACAAACAGTTCCTCTGGATACCAAGTTTACGAATGTTACTACGCAGTCCAGCCACCAACAAACAGCGTCTTTTTGAATTTTGAATCAATTCTTGACCCTGTAAACGGCTATACTTTTAAGCAGTTAGGACTAACTAAGGCGGATATTGACAAGATAGACCCTTACAGGTCTAGCTTTGACAACCCAATCTACGCCGCGTCATACCAACTCAATGGGAATGGCCAAATGTTGTATGAGTTTTGGCCTCACCCATCATCTATTCAGATATTTCAATGCTTGTACAGAACAAATGGGGGGAATCTCATTCAGGATAGCGACCCGCTTCCGGCAGTTATCAGCCGTGATTTAGTCGAGAGCAGGGCAATGGTCAACGCCCTCAACTGGATGGAATTGAACACAGAGATTGTTCCTGGCGCAGCGCGGATAAACTTCGGACAGATGAAGAAAGACATGATGGCTCTGTACGAAGATGAAATGACAAAACTGTGGAAGGATGAGGACGAGCGGTGCTTATCGTTGTTCGTGAAATATGACCCGCTTAGCCGAGTACCTGGAATACTTACCGGAAGCTGGCTGGCTAGCCACGATGGAGCCGGAATCATTTTTCCTAATCTGTAAATGGAGGTTTTATGGCAAAAGCAAAGACTAAGACGGGAACGGGGCAACTTCGCAGCCCTGCAACGGGTACGGGAGCCATCGGAGGCAGCGTTCACAAGCCCATGAAGGGCACGACAGCGCTTCTCTCGATGGACTGGAAGCGGCCCATGACGGAAATCAGCGGGATGGGGATGCTCAAGGAACTTTCTCCGAAGCGCACCGCCATCATCACCGACAAACTGAAGGCGCACTAAGGAGGGCATCATGCCTATCGCAGTTGTTCAAGTTCCGACCGATGGGAGCGGATTGCTGCTTAATTTGATGCGGGGAACAGCAGGGTCCAGCAACAATCCTGTTCCCAGCCAATCTCCATCGGTTCGCATGTTCTACGCCAAAGCGATGCCGAGCAATGAAGGGGTAATATCCGCTTGCCCTCCAATTCCCAACATTACGGTAGCATCGGGAATCCCTTTTGGGGCGGGAGATCAGATTCTTAGCAATTCCGATGTAGTGAACAACATCTCGCTGATCGACAAGGTTTTGATTGCCGACCGGCCAAACCAATTCGTTGGCCTTTATTGGGAGAACGCTTGAGCCGTACGTATTCATGGCTGACGTACTCTTCCGCTCGGACACAACTTGCCCAGAGCCTCGGGGATTCCTCGTCTGTTTTCTTCCTCAACACGGGAACCTACAATGAAATCGGCCTGTGCGTCAAGGAAGCTCTGCGGACGTGGCAATGCCTGACGGGATATTGGAGGGGAAGAGACTCTTTTACGGCCAGCGCGGGAAACACGTTTTATGATCTAAGTTCTGTGCTGAACAATGGTCTGAGAAGTTACAACGTGTACGATACCGACTTGTGCGCGTCCATGCAGTACCGATTGTCAGAAAACCTCGGCTCAGAGGCTCCGGGCGATACTTGGATAGGTACATCCATGTTTTCTCTGGAACAGCTTACAGATGCCCTCCAGACGCGCCGCGATTCCTTCCTGGAGCAGACGGGGATAATTCTAGGAACTTCCACGCTCACGGTAAGCCCTCCGGCGCCCTCTTACGGATTTGCCGATGACACGGTAATCGACGTAAGGCGGATGGCATGGATTGACCCGGTGACGGGAAAAAAGTCCTACCTTCACCGGCAAGACGAATGGCAGATGAACGCTTACAATCCCGGTTGGAACGCTGGATTTGGGGGAGCGCCAAGCAGCTATTCGCTGGCATCAACTCCCGTGCTTAACTTTGCCCTTTCCCCGACGCCGGGGGTAGGGTCAAGCGTGGAACTCATTACGACGAACTCCGGGGCGACACTGAATCCCGCCGCTGGCGTGCTGATAGGAGTCCCTGACGATTGGGCATGGGTGGTGGAATTCGGAGCGCTGGCCGACTTGCTCTCCGAGGATGGGCCGTCGCCCGACGTGCAACTGAGCGAGTATTGCGAGGCCCGCTGGCAGCAGGGAATCGCTTTGGCGCGGCTTGCGCCTTGCGTGGTAGCGGCCAAGATTAATGGCGCGGACGTGATGCCGACACCCCTTTGGGACATGGATATGTACAATCCGGGCTGGGAAAACTCAACTTCTGGAACCAATCAACTGGCCTTCGCGGGGCAGAACCTTGTAGCGATTTCCCCGCCACCTTCGGCAAGCAGCACACCCTCGATTCTCGTTGACGTCGTGCAAAATGCTCCGATGCCCGCAAGCGATGGAGCCTACATACAAATTGGAAGGGAGGAATGGTCAGCAATTCTTGATTATAGTCAGCACCTTGCAAGCCTAAAACTCAGCGCGGACGAGTTCAAAGGAACCCTTGGACTTTACAAGAATTTCATGCAGCAGGCGGCGCTTTACAATGACCGCTTGGCGGCCTATGCGCCGATGTTCAAGCCAATGGCTTTGCAGATGCACACGGAATGCGAGAAGATTCAACGGCGGCTGTCAGACTCGATGGTGGAGGTAGGCAGTGGCACGACAAAAGGCGGGGAGTAAGTCGAGGAAATCGCCAGTCAGTAAAAAGGTTCACAAGTTGGTTCACGAAGAAGGAATGGACCCTAAACAGGCCGTTGCTACCGCGTTAAATATGAAGCGTCACCACCGCCTGACGAAATCCGGTGGTTACATCCGAAGCAAGCGCAAGAGCGCATCCAAGAGGTGAACATGAGTCATTTCCGACCGAACAAGGCAAGCGGCAAGAAGAAGCCGAAGAAGTCAATGAGCAAGATTGCGATGGAAGCAAAGAGGTGAGGCTTGGCGGCGACAACTCTCTCCGGGTATCCCTTGCTCCAGAATTGCAGGGTCTATGTGCCCTCACGGGTACAGTCTCGCCCCGGCCTGACCTCCCTCGTCGGCGTCGGTACTTCCGCAATCGTCCACTCCATCAAGCGCCTCAATGACCAAACCGCCTCAGACTACACCCGCATCGTAGGGGCAGGAACCAAACTCTACTTCGGCAAAGGCTCACTCGCGCAGATCGACACCGGCTACAGCGGCAACCCGCTTTCGATGGTGGCGTTCGAGCCTGCCGTATCACCGTCGCCTTGGATTTACATCATGGACGGCACCAAGGGCGGGCGGAAGGTCAACGTCGCGGGAACGGTGTACGCGCAGGGGATTGCACCACCACTAGCGGCTCCGACCGTTGTAAATGGTCCTCCGAGCTTCCAAATCATCGACCTATTTAGCGGTTCTCCCCCCGGTAAATGGGTGGTGAGTGGAACGGCATCAACGATTGTTAATGGCCCGGTGCTGTCAACAACCATCCTCAAAATAAGCTATGACACGGGGAATTTTGGGTGGGCCTCGGTCGTTCCCACTGGAACCACGTATGCGGTTACGCCGGGAGCAGGGTCTTTTATGACCGTGGGAACGGGGGCCACTCAGGAAACCGTCATAATCACCTCCGCTCAGGCTGCCCTTTCTCCGACTACGATTGGTTCAATCACTTACGATTCGGGTTCTACGGGACTTTGCACAATCTATCCCGCAGCCGCATTTGCCGTGGTACCGGGGCAAGAGGTAATCATAAATTCGGGAGAGGGCGTATTTGTAATCTCCATAGGCACAGACACGGTAGGAAATTTCTACTTCCGAACCTCGACGGCGTTGAATCACAGTCCCGGTGAATCATTGGCCAGCCCTAACTACACCTTGCGCTGCTACCTCGATTACACTCATTCCGTGGGAGAGGCAATCGCGGCTGGACTGTTCGCATGGGATGTGGCGGTAGGGACCGGGTTGCTCTCCGAACTCGTTTCCTTTGATTTGGCCGTTATCGAAGGACGGCCTCAACAGAGTACGGATGTTGTTTCATTCTGGATAAATTCTAATGGTCCCACCCTTGTATCGAATCTACGCATTGAGTTTGACGTAGATGCCTCCATCAACGATTTCAGCACCAACTATTACTATGCGGACGTGGATATATCGGGGTTTTCAATCGGCATCTGGACGCTAGTATCTGTTCCCATTTCCGGGTTTACCCGAGTTGGGGCAGGGGCAGGCACTTGGGCGAATGTGGCGGCAGTGGGGATCGCTCTGACCGTATCCAGCAGCAGCGTTTATACTCTCATCACAGGTCTGTCCATCAATGGTCAATACGGCCCGAACAGTACGGTGGCGGGAGCCTCGGGCTACACCTACGTTCAAAGGTATCGCTCCGCTGCGCTTGGAGTAAAATCAAATCCCGGCCCTGCTATCCGTCCCGCGATTAGCGTTGACAATCAAAGTCTCGTAGTCATAGGAACGGTTAGCCCTGACCCACAGGTTGATACGGTTGACTTCTTCCGCTTGGGAGGAACATCCACAGCATTTCTTTATATTGCCTCTGCTCCGAATTCAGGAACACCCCAAATTCTCGATGTCTTTGGCGACCTCGACATTGCCAGCGCGGAGCAACTTGAAACCGACCTCTACCAACCCTTCCCAGTTCCCGGCCTGCCTGTTTCGGGCGTGTGCAACGTCAGCGGTTATGCCGTGACGTGGGTATCGGGGAGCAAATTCAACACGTCTTGGCCCCTTGGTACGGGCATCCTCATCAACGGGATTGCCAACACGCTTTACAGCCAACCGACCGTGAACACCGCTTGCGTTTTGCAGGATGCGATGGGCGTGCTTAATAACGTGTCTTTCAGCGTGCCGAATCCTATCCTCATGGCGCAACCCATGACGGTGATGTTTGGCATCTACGGCGAGGGCAACGCGGGCCTGACGCTGTTCGGAGTCGGAAACTCTCTCAACGCGGGAACGCTGTTCTGGACAAACGGCAACGATGCGGACTCGGCAGATGTTGCCAATTCCTTACAGATTACCTCGCCCTCGGAAGCCTTGATGAACGGCGGGGTGTACGCCGACCAGCCGTTTGTGTTCTCCATCAAGCGCCTATTCAGGCTTGTGCCAAACTTCGCTACGGATGCGAATGGTAATCCGCTAGGGGGGTATCTCGCTTATGACGAGGGGAGCGGGTACGGCTTGGCCGCGCCTTGGGCTTTGTGCGTAGGGCCGCGAATCTACTACTACGCAGGAGACTCCATCCGTGAAAGCACCCTTGGGGGAGTCTCGGAGTCAATCACCGACCCTGACCTTGCGCTACTGTTTCCTCATGGTGAATCGGCGGGGGTAGCAGTTCAAATTGGCGGCGTGACTATCTATCCCCCTGACCCCACACAGACGGCGCGGCTGCGGCTATCATTCCACAACTCGCACTTGTTCTTTGACTACATTGATACTCAGTCGAATGCCACAACGCTGTGCTGGAATCCTATTACGAGAAGTTGGGGGCTTGACACTTCCTCAATGGGACTCGTTTGTCATTATTTAGACGAAGCGCAGGGGTCAACGCTGTTACTCGCGGGCGGGGCAGATGGGAATGTGTACGAGTATAGCAACGCGGCTGCGCTGGATGAGCCGTTCGTATTAAAGATGCCGACCCGTGGAGATGGATGGACATTCCTCCAAAGCCGTGAAATCTACTTCGCATTAGCAATGGCGACAACGGGGAGTATAATCATAAACGTCGATGGGGTAGATTACAGCACGTCAATCCCAGCGACGGCGGGGGGCGCATACGCCCGCGCTTATTACAATTTGCCATCGCTCAAAGGCCAAGCGTGGTCGTGGGGTGTGACGAGTTCGGGAGCGACTGAGATTTATACGAAGGATACTATGGCAATGGTGAAGGAATGGGCTGCGAAAGAATACAAGCCTGATGAAATTTTCAGGGATTTGAATCGACAGGTGAAGCCGTAAATGGCGACAACAACCCAAAACTCGCAATGGAATCCAAACTTGTACGGCCTTGCCCACAAGCGGGTAGCTGACGCCATATCGTACATCGGAAACGCCTTTTTCTCTCAGAAGGCGCAAGTGAATGCGGCAACCCAGAACTTTAATCCGCAGGCGGGAACGCACGTAGGCAACGGCGCAGCGGGAAACGTCCAAGCCCCTGCCATTGGAACGGGAACAGGCCCATCGAACCCCCACAACATTGTGGGATTCAAGAAAGTTGTGAGCGAGGGGGTGACGTACTACACGCCACTTTTCAAATGAGGAGCGTCAATGCCGGAAGTAACAAATGGTATAGAAAGATTACATTTCAAGGTATTACGGGGTGAACAGGCTAAAACTATAGACCCAGAGGGTGTGCTGTGGCCTCCCGATAGCCTTGTAACCTTCGCGGAGCGAGGCAATAAAATCGTGGGTAGATGTGCCCTCATTGAGCTACCTCACATTGAGGGAACGTGGGTAGCAAAGGAAGAACAGAAGTCCACAATCGCTTTTCGCATGGTGAATGGAGCGGAAAAGACCCTGAAGCACTTGGGCGCGAAGCACGTCATTGCCTTTGTCGAGGCGAATAACGCCGAAGTGCAAGGGTATGTTGAAAGGATGGGTTATAAGAAGCAACGGCTAGAAGTTTGGGTCAAGGAGTTGTAATATGCCCTTAGCAGCGGCTTTACCCTTTATCATCGGAGCGGGAATATCAGCCGGAGGAGCTGTCATTGGTGGTGAATTGGCGGGTAGACAATCGAGCCAAGAAAAAGGTTTACTTTCACAGGAACAGATAAATGCTCAACAAGCCGGTGGAATAGCCTCTACTCTTGCACCAGAAGGCGAGAAGAACCTTGATACCGCGCAAAACTTCTGGCAATCGGTAATGAGTGGTGGTCAAGCAGAGACTACCGCGCTTGCGCCATCCATCAACAACATCACAAGTCAGTACGGGGCGGCAGAGAAGTCGGCCTTGCAGTTTGCACCACGCGGCGGAGGGCAGCAAGAGACTCTATCGCAGTTGCCTCTTCAAAAGGCTAACGCAATTACCAATCTTCAGACGAACCTTGCAGCTCAAGCGCCTAATGAATTAGCGCAAATTGGGGAGGTAGAAACCCAGCAAGCAATCAGTGCATTAAGTGGAAGCACGGCATCGTCGGCGTCGGCTCTCAACTTCTTGCAACAGCAAAGTGATCAATCCATCCAAGTAGGGAATAGTATCGGCACGGGACTTGGTAGCTTACTGTACTACTATCTCAACTCTCAGAACGCACAAAAGGGAACAAACAATGCAGGGGTAATAACGAATCTATTCTCTGACTCAACTGATGCTTTGGCAGCGGGAGCGTAATATGGGAGGATCAGGCTTAGGAGCTATTTTCGGAGGTCTTTTGCAAGGCTATGCGGAGCCTGCCCTAAAGAAACAAGCAACCGAACAAATGGAAGCGTTCCAGATGAAGCAGGCGAGAATACGTAACGCCATGCAAATCTTGAATACCCCTGGACTGAGTGACCAAGCCTATCAGCAGGCTGAACAGGACTATTCTGAGGCTTTGTCAGCGGGTAAAGGGAAAAAGAAAGACAGTATGGGTTTGATTCCTACCCTTCGGGTTTTGGGTAAGATACTGCCTAAGGGTGGCCCCGAGGTGGGGGACAAAACAGGCTCTCTTCCTCCTACACCAAAGGCACAAGGTATGGGTTCGCCCCCAGGCCCACCACAGGCCGTAGGTGGGCAACCACAGGGCATGGGTCAAATTCCCGGCCCTCATGGTATCACGGGGCCATTGCCAGCTCCGTTTGCGGGAAGCCAAGGTAAGCAGCAGGCGCAAATCCAAGAAGCCTCGCAGAGCGTCGAATCCGCCATCAAGGGGCTTCCACCCGATTTGCAGAATGAGGCTCGCAGTGTATTCAAGGCGCAAGCAGCAGTGGGGAAGCCGGAACAGGGCATACAGGACGCCTTTCAGGTGGTGCAGAAGTACCGCGCATTGACCGATGAGGAAAAGGTTATCAAGGACAAGAACGACGCGGCAATCCAAGCGCAGAAGCAGCAATTCGAGGAATCTTCGCGTGAGGCTGATTCACTTGGTTTGCAAGGGGCAGACCGCGCCAATTACATTGCGGGGCGGGAATTGATTAAGACGGCAACCGGGGGCAAGCCTAGCGAGGAAGATAAGGCGATTTCCGATTATCTCGCGGCTCATGGACTCAAGGAAACACCGGGGAACAGAAACAGCGCGAGGATTGCCCTCAAAGCGGCGGAAAGGGCTCCCGAGAAACCTTCAGCGGAAGATAAGGCGGTGTCAGACCACCTCGCGGCGGCTGGCTTGCCCGATACGCCCGCGAACCGCGACAAGGCGCGGGTAGAGCTTGCCCAAGGCAAGAGCGCAGCGCGGGCGGAAGGGACGCAACAGGCGAAGGAGACTCAAGGGCTTAAGGACATAGTATCGGCGGCTGACGAAGCCAAGGACTTGCAAAAGGCGGGTGACGCCGGAAACTCTGAGGCTGACGTTGCGCTGACACTCGCCTACTTCAAGGTAATGAAGGGAACGGCAGGTGCGGGAATCCGTTTCACCACCGCCGAACAGAACATGATTACAGGCGCAAGGAGCCTGTCAGAAGCCTTGGAAGTCAAGGGCAATAAGGTTTTCGCCAATGGTCAACCGCTCTCGAAGCAACAGCGCCAGCGCATTGTTGACACGATGCAGATTGCGGCAAAGGCGGCACAACGGCAGGGTCAGGGCGGAATGAGCAACCCTCCCGGCATGAACGATGCGAAACCCATCAAGACCGCCGATGACTTGATGAATAAGTACAATATTTCTCCGACAGGTCCGTAATGGCCGACAACGACGCACAAATCGCAGCGGCAATTCAAGACCCCGCGTTCGTCAACCTCCCGATGCAAGAGAAGCGGAAGTTCATGCTCAGGGTGTCGCCGGAATTCCGCGCCTTGCCGATTCCTGAGCAATCGAAGTTCATTGTGAATCTGTCATCTCCGAAAACCTTGAAGCAACCGGAAGATATGGGAGTCATCAAGGGGGCCGCGTCGGAAATAGCGAGTTTTGCTGGCGAACCACCGAAAACGATTGGCGAATCCGTGAAGCAAGGCTTTGTGGCAGGGATAGACCCTACGGGCATTGTCCGCGCCGGGGCATCTCAACTTCCCTTGATAGGGCGTTCGCTCAAAGAAGAATATGAGGCTATTCGTCACCCCCTGACTCCCCAACCCCTGCAAGGACTCCACACTGCAGAGGCAATGGTTCCCATCGCTGGCCAGATGGCGGCGAACCTCGAAGATAAACCATTGGGTGAGGCTACAGGGCGCGGCATTGTAGACATCGGGGCCATCGCCAGCAGTGAGTTTGGGAGATTCTTCAAGGCAAGCGGTGTACCGCCAGAGGAAATGAC
>CAZYCV010000024.1:36743-42485 GCA_964645305.1 uncultured Occallatibacter sp.
CACTCGAATGACCCCACGGTAAGGCGGGTGGCAATAGAAGCCTCAAAGAACCTCCGGGGCGCTATGGAGAAGGCTGCTACCGATGCGGGGGTAGGCAAGGACTTTGACGCCTACAACAACCTCCACCACAATCGTATGGACATGCAACGCGCTGTCTTGAAGGGTGTGCAGAAAGCGCCTACAGGCGAAGCGGTCATGCGGGGGCTTAATAGGAACGCGGGATACGTCCAAAACACCGTCCTACCTTCCCTAGAGAAGTACGGACTTGATCCGAAGCCGATTAACGATGCGCTCAAGGCTACGGCTGAGGGCGCAAAGGCAAAGTGGGCTCACGATTGGAGAACGCGCTATGCTTTAGGTGTTGGCGTTCACACTCTCAGTGGGGGCACGATACCGTGGATTGCCGGGGCAGCAGGAGTCGGAACGGTAGGGGAAGCGATTGAATCATCAGCGGCGGCAAGAGAGGCGGAAGGACTCAGGAGCACGCCATCATTCCAGCGCGGGCAGGAAATTGTCAAGGGCTCTGTTGCTCCGGGCAGAAGCGAACTTTCCACTCCGAAGCCCATTCCTGAACCGCCTGAGCCGCCCAAGCCTTCCGCACGTCCACAGCAAAAGGCTATCGGAGCACCGCCGACTTACGAACAATCGACGGCTACTACTGAGCATCCAGAGGCGCGGCCTGAGCCCCCGCATGAGGAAGAAATCGACCGCTACGCGAGCAGCAAGCAGCGCCTTGTGTACCTCAGAACCTTGAATAGCGCCATCGGGAAACTGGCGCGGGGGTCACAGCGGGCGCTTGACGTTCACGAATTCAAGTGGATTGAGGAAGAAACCGGACTCGACATGACCGACCCGGAAAACATCGCAAAGGCTCGAAAGATTCTCATGCAAAAGCGGGACAAATTGACCAAAACCGCAAGCGCAAAAGGGAAAAAGGGTATGCCAAATCCACCAGCGAAAGAAGAAAATCCAGAGGAACAAGCGGGATTCTTGGGAGGTGGTGAATGAAAAAACTTCTCTTTCTATTTCTACTCTTCCCTATACTCTGTTTCTCGCAGAACCTTCGTTTTGACGGCGACTGCTCGCAGGGCGGGAAGCTGCTAGCGAACCCGAACTATCTGTCACCCACGACGAATCAGCCGAAAAGCGTCATCGGCTCGTTCCCGTCTTGCGTTGTTACCGTCTATATCTCGGCGTCAAATCCGTACACCAAAGCAAGCCTCTATGACATCAACGGGAACATCATCGGCAACCCCATTACCGCCGATTCGACTGGTCATTTTTACTTTTACGCAAGCACATCAAATCACTACGATTGGACAGTTACTGGAACCGGAATAACCTCTCCATTTGGATTAGGAGATCAAAGCAAGGGCACTGGAGGAAGTTCGAACAGCCTTGGCAATGGAACCACGGTACTTGATGCCAGTATTTATTCAGGGGACTTCTGTACCAAACTAAATTCTGCCTATGCCGCGCTGCCCTCTACAGGGGGTGAGATAGACATGCGGGGTCTGTCCGGCGCTCAAGCCTGCTCGGTTAACGTCAGTGTCAGTTCGGCTAGCAAACCTGTCAAAATTGATTGGCCGTCTGGCCTAACTTTAACCATGTCATCTGGGGTTGGGATAACGCTTGGTTATGGAATTTCCAGCGTCGGTACGCTTGGAACTAACATAGTTGCTAACACCTCGGGGCCAGTGATTACCATACCCAATGGCAATTTTTACTCGGATGTGAGCGGACTTACGGTAAGTAATTATGGTCTCGGTCCTTGTGTTTCCATGCAGGGCGTTATTCGGGCCAAGGTGCATGACAACCTTTTCAGTTGCGCCACGGGCGTAGAGTTTTCCGGCTATTACAACCGCATTTATCAAAACTTTTTTGGCGGAAACCCCAACAATATTTTTTGGGCTGGAATCAGAATGCCTGGTTTCGCAGGGGGCTGGGGATCGGCTAACAACTCTAACACGATTAGAGACAATTACTATGGTGGTGCAGGCGGTACAGGAGTCTTTATACAGCCCGGAGCAGGCAGCATGAAGACTGGCCTTGACGGTGTAGAAAACTGCGAAACCATCGGGCTTTGCTATTGGATTGGTGGGGAAGCCAGCACAGTGCCTGACGGACCCTACACTGAGGCCATTGGTCCCACCCTGGCGTGGTCTGCCTCAACGCAGTACGGGCAGGGAGCAATCATCCTTGATACCAACGGCAATGGAGAGATTTGTATTACTGCCGGAACCAGCGACCTTACTCATCCGACCTGGTCTGTTGCCTTGGGTGGCACGATTACAGAGTCGGGCGGCGCTCAGTGGGAAATGTATCAAGGCGTGCCTTGGGCGATCATTCCCGTAGGCCCGGTTGGCAATCGCATTGAGGGAACCATAGGATTCCGCAACGGAACGGTGTTGGATTTGGAATGCCAAGTGGGCGGAGTTTGCACTAACTACATCAATCAGATGCTGAACGATAGCAACGGTTCAGGCACCACGCCATACCGCATTGTCGGACAAAATCTGGTACTCGGAAACGACTATGGCAATGCCCAGTTTGCTTACCTCACCAATGGCCTTGGCGGCACTTCGGGAATCGAACTGGATGCAGGTACTAATACCTGCAACCTTTACGGCTGGTGTGGCCACGAGCCGATAAAAACGGGCACGCTCGTGCCATCATCGGGAATTCAATCCTATGGATCAGTGATTGTGAATCCTCTGCCTACTCCCGCATCTCCAACACTCTCTGTGGTTCCAACCGGGTATTGCACAGCTAATCCGGGTTCCTGCTCGACTTCGGCCCTTTATTACGTGGTAGAGAACTGCAATGGGGGATCAACACTCGCAAGCGCAGCTGCTACCATTACTGGCCCAACTACTCTCAACTCTACAAACTACATTCACATTATTCCTCCCGCTACTTACACAGGTTTTCAGGGGCAACCAGATCAATGGTCAATGTGTACGCAGGCGCTTTTGAAAGGCGATACGGCCCACAAGATTGGCACCGTCAATAATTGGGATGTGCGCGGTTATGACGATCAAGGTGAAGTGCCGACAAGCTATAGCTATGTAGCAGTCAATACCACGGGAAGTGTAAATTCCCCTCAATATTGCATCGGCGAAAGCTGCATCAACGCTTGGCCGGTGACCAAGACGGCAGTGGGTAGCCAATGGCTAAACTCCTTCAACGCCGCCACTGGCGCTTTCACGCAAACCCAGCCAGTTCTTTCGGACATCTCGGCAACGTGGAGCCTTCCTCTTTCTTTGTCCTCAAACACCCTGTCTTGCCCTACGTGCGTAGTTGCCACGGTTAACCCTTCTGCTGGCGTGCTCCACGTTGCTGGGGGAACGCAGACGGCTACCGGATCGGCGGTGGTGGGGAGTGATTTCGGAAGCAGCATTGCCGCGCTGAGTTGGTTCGGCAATGGTACGGGCAGCCCTGCGGCTCCTGCCTTTAACACTTCAGCTATTCCCAGCACCATGCTTCCCAGCACCACGGTTTACGGGGGCCAGTCGAATACGTGGACGACCGGGACTCAGGATTTCAGTGCGGTAACGCTATTCAAGGCTCGCGTGGGGTCGGGACTGACTACCTCAGCCAATGGCGATTTCGGGTACGACACTAGCAACAAGATGTGGCACGCATGGGCGAATAGTGCGGACAGCTATCTTTTTGGCGGCCCCATTTCAGGAACTTATGCCAACGGCCATTGCGTGCAGCTCTCCAACTCTGCTGGCGTTATTACACTGGTCGATTCAGGCAGCGCCAACTGCGGTGGTGGTGGGTCAATCACGTGGAACAATATCAGCAACCCATCAGGCACGTTCGCGCCGTCAATGGCGGGATACGTGAGCACGTTCAGTTTCACTTCGGCGCTCAACCACGCTTTCCAGTGGAACAATAGCACTGCGGCAACCAGCGGGGCGAGCGCCAGCGGCCCTATTATTGACTTGTCGTGCGGTAACGAGTGGCACGCTGCGGCATCTACCATTGGTTGCGGAAGCATCCAGTTTATACCGGGTACAGGAACGGACGCGGCTAGTAACCTTACCTTCACGCACTACGGGTCAGCCACGGGAGCTATGACAACCAGCTTCCCTGGTCCTATCTCTGCGGCTTCTGCTACTCTCACCAACGCGCTCACGCCAGCGAATGGAGGATTGGGGTTACAGAGCCCTACCCCCCACTCCCTTGTGGTGGCGGAAGGTGCCAGCAACTTCAATCTGGTCACTTCTCCAGCAGTCAACGGCTTCTACACTTGCGGATTCAATGTGACGGGATCTGCTGCGGTTGACCCGGCGTGCGCTCTTTCGGGCGTTCCCGTGGATGCTACCAACCCAGCAACACTGCTCTATTCTGACCGGGCGAACTATCTCAACTGGACCAGCGGTACGGCTTTGGCTCTTCCTGCGGTGGCAACCAATTTTGCATCGAATTTCCCCTTTGTCGTGCAGAACAATACAGCCGCTTCCACGCTGACGATAACTCCGAATGCAGGGGCATCTGACCTGATTGATGGCGCGTCCAGTGGAACCCTCATCCCAAAGTTTGCAGCGTTCGTATATCAGGATTCAACTACGGCGCCTGGGCATTGGTTCACCATAAAGTTACCGACCTTTGGAGCCTTTCCAGCATGTGCCGACAGCGGAGGAAATCATGTCAATTTCACCACATCGGGTGGATTCACCTGCGGCACTTCATCCAGCACGGGAGGACAGGCGGGAGCCTATACGGCGGTTTCCTACAGCGCTACACCCACGTTCACCGCGTCGAGCAACACCAACAATTCGTGGAGCATCATGCTGACAGGCAACGTCACTAGCTCCACGCTGGCAAACTCGGCGGCGGGTCAGTTTTTGGCTTTCAAAATTTGCCAGGATGGCACGGGCAGCCACACGTTTGCATGGCCAACGGGTTTCAGTGCGGCTACCACAGTATTTCCCACTGCATCAACCTGCACGGAGCAGGCGTTCTTTTGGGACGGATCAAACGCGCAGCCATTCGGGCCTGCACAGGTCAGCGGATCGAGTCTAAGCGCGTTAATGTATGGCCCTACAGGCACGGCTCCGGGCACTCCGCCTTCGGGTTTTATCGCTGCGTGGTTTGATTCCACGGACAACGCGCTGAAGGTTAAGAATAGTGCGGGCACGGTTACTGCCGCGGTGGGACTTGGGTCATGTACAAACAAAGCTGTGACGGGAATCAGCGACAGTGGGGGTCCGACTTGCACTACGCTTACATCTGCTTATGTGGATAACTCTATCGCTCTGACCGGGACGGACATCAACACGTCGAATCAGGTTACGGCGACTCACTTGGCGTCTCCGCTGCCTGTCTCTCAAGGGGGGACTGGATCAGCGATTGCCGATACCACGGTAGCGGTTTCGGGTGGCACACAGGGCGCGAATAGCTGCTCGTCTGCAACCTCTGTGGCCATGACAGGGCTTACCACGTCCATGGTGGTTTTATCGGGATATTCGGCCACACCCGCGGCGGCAACCGGCTGGGGTTCGACTGGTGGAATGGTCTTTCAGGCGTGGCCAGACTCTGCTGACACGATGAAATGGATTGTGTGCAATCAGACGGCCTCCAGCATCACCTACGGGGCAATCACTTTTAACGTGGGGGCGCGATAATGGCGGGAATTTTCGTTAATTTCCTGTTGATCTGGACGTTGATTTTTGGCGCGTTGCCGCAGAATCCCGGGCCTTCAGTGACGGGGGCGCTGGCAGCGAGTGGCGG
>CAZYCV010000024.1:42585-51290 GCA_964645305.1 uncultured Occallatibacter sp.
CGTTGCCGCAGAATCCCGGGCCTTCAGTGACGGGGGCGCTGGCAGCGAGTGGCGGAGGTGTGACGTGGACGCTCATCCAGCACGTCCACAACTGGACTTGTACAAGCAAGTCAAGCGGTAATCTTACCTGTACCGTGACGGCATCTTCAACAGTCTCAGGCGATGGTCTATTACTTGCTCTTTCCTACTATGAAGCGATAACCTCCACTGCGACAGGACCCTCCTTTGTTTCGGCTTCGGGAGATAGTACATGGACGCATAACGCTGGATGTTCAAACTACATGCATAACAATACTAATACCTCATTTGAGGGGGTTGATTGTGCATATATTGCCAGTGCGACGGGCGGGGCAACGTCGCTTAGTATGGTCTACAATTTTGCCAATGTTGATGGGTCGGATGCGGTGTATGCTGACCTTGAACTTTATGAGGTAAGGCGGTCATCGGGAAGCGCGTCTCTTGATGTACTGAATAGTACAGTTTCGAATTGTACCTCATGTACGGGTCCAACCTTAGCCATTACCGGTACAGACTACGTTGCTGAATGGGCGGCTGCGTGCAACCCCCCAGGAGTTCCTGGCTCTCCGTGGACAAACCCCAGCGACGTGGATAGTACAAATAACCAGATCGCAGGTTTCTTGGGGGCTTTAAATCAAACGTCTGTTTCGGCGCTGACTTACACACAGTCTCCTTCCTGTGGTTTTGCAGCAGGAGCATTTGGATTCAAATGAAAAGACTCTTACTTATTTTGCTCTTATTCTCGCCACCCGTGCTCGCTCAGAATGCGGGTAGTTTTAATGGGCAGTTATCGAGCTCCGGAAGCGGCCAGTTGATGACGCTGGTCGGAAGCAACACTTATCTGAGTAATACCTTTACGGGGAAGCCCGTGTTTATCGTGGGGGAAGACGCCTTCTCGCTTTCGAACCAACTTAGTAATGCGGACGTGTTGACCTACCTGACCGACAGGGCTTCGCGGGGTTTCAATGCGATCTGGATTACCGCGCCCGACAACATCTATCAGACAAACACCCCGGACAACTATTATGGTGTGGTCCCGTTCAGCGGCGCGGACTTCACGAACGAGGTAACGGCCTTTTGGGTGCATGTCGATAACGTGGTTCGGCAGTCCCAGGCGCTGGGTATCACCGTCTGGCTTTCACCGGGATTTGTCGGGCTGAACTCATCGAGCGGATATCTGACTAGTTATGTGAACTCCTCCTCGACGGTCCTGACCAACTATGGAACGTGGCTGGGAACGCGCTACGCCGCTTATCCGAATATCGTGTGGGCGCTCGGTGGGGATTGGGACCCGTCAACCCTGGCTGCCTCGCAGTTGAACTACCTCGCGGCTGGAATCCACGGCGCAGACCCGAATCACTTAATCACCATCGAGGCGTGCCGCGCCTGCTCTCCCGCCAATCAATCCACGATGGATGCTTGGAGCCAAGCGACCGCTATGAACCTGAATTGGGTTTACGCGCCCTACTCAGGGATGCAGGCAAGCTGTGCGTCGAACTATGCGAGATCGGGAGCGCTCCCGGCCCTAGCGGGCGAAGACTGGTACGAAGGGGAGCACTCCATGACGGCATTACAGCTTCGGGAAGAGCCGTACTGGGAAACCCTCTCTGGTTGCACTCTCGGCAGATTTTTTGGCAACAACCCGATGTGGTGCTTCGACAGCGCTCAGACGGCGGCGGGATGCAACACCGGGACGACGTGGCAGAGCCAACTGAGCTCGGCGGGTTCGACGGCAGAGCAGTATCATGGCCAATTGATGCGCAGCCGCGAGTTTTGGAAGATGGCACCCGACACCTCGAACGCCGTTCTGACTGGCGGCATTGGCTCGGGCACGTCGATTTCAGTGGCTTCCTGCACTTCCGATGGGCAGACGTGCATCGTCTATGACCCTATTGGAAACTCGCAGGCTCCACAAATCGCTATGTCTCATTTTTCGGGAACGGTCCATGCCTGGTGGTTTAACCCGGCAAGCGCGGCAACCACTGACTTAAGCACATTCACGACTAGCGGCACGCACACCTTTACGCCTGCCGATGGCAACGACTGGGTACTGGTTTTGGACCTAAATTCGGCTGGCTTGGCTGCGCCGGGGACGACGACGGAGTGAAGAGGAGCATGTCATGACCTACTACGTAAATCCTGATGTTGGGGCCGACACGAACAACGGAAGATCAGAATGTTTCCCCTTTCGCCATGTTCCGGGGGATCTGCACGCCAGCGGATGCTCGGCGGTGGTTCAACTGCATCCAGGCGATGTGATTCGCATCGTAGGGCAGGAATGTCACGGGCAGAGGACTAAGCATTGAGACTCGTTTTTGTGTTTTTGTTGATCGGATTGTCAGCCAATGCGTTTGCTCAAAACCCAAGTTGCCCCAATGGCGGAGCGCATTGCACGATCCTGACATGGACAGCGAGCGTGACTCCGGGCATCATCGGCTACAACGTCTATCGCAGCACGACCTCTGGCACAGAAGGTGGTACACCGCTGAACGGTGCTACCCCGGTAGCCGCGACGACCTACGAGGACGACGCGGTAACAGCAGGGCGAGTTTACTACTACGTGGTGACCGCCATTGCCGCGAACGGAGTCACGGAAAGCGCCTTCTCAAACGAAGCACAGGACCAGATTCCTGGCGCTACGGCCCCGGCCTCAACGATGCTGGCAGAGGTTAAGAGGTAGAACAGTTCATGTTGTTACAGTTGAAGCAGAAGGTGGAAATATATGCTCATTCAGGTTGCCCTAATTGTCTTGTCCACGTTGATGGCCACAATGTCCGGGGTACTTTTGTGGATGCTTAAGGATCGTTTGGCGATGGCGAAAAATGAGGGAGCGGTTTCTGCCAGCATTTGTGAGCACGCAAAAAGGCTTGTGATTTTGGAACAAAAAGTAGATAGCGCGGTAGCTCGGCACGAACATGAAGACCTTCAAAAGACCGTTAATCAAGGCTTGACGGAAACACGGGAAGAGTTGCGCGGGATACGGAAGGAAATTAGCCAGATGGCTCTAATTATGGCTCGGGCAGTAGGGGAAAATGGCAGCGTGTAAGAACTGAAAAGGAGAAAACATGCAAGACATTCAAGTGCAAGCGATTATCGCGTTTTTATTTCCGGTAGTTTTGCAGTTGGCGAAGAACTCTCAAAACAAATTGTTGGCTTGGGTCAGCAACAACAAACCCCGTGTGTCGGTGATTACGAGCGCACTGGTGGCATTATTGACGAATATGGGATTCAGCTTTGCCCATACAACTCATTCGGTAACTATTGGATGGGTTGACCTTCCAACGGCGGTTCATGGCCTGGTGGCATTTCTGACAATGACCGGGATTCAGTTGGCCGGGCAGCATCTTAGTTATGAGGCATTCTGGCAGCACATCCTGCCTCAAACTAAGGCTTGACTTTAGGTCGGTTAGGAGTATCCTCTTAGCAATGCTATCACGGAAACTCCATAAATCAAAGACAGCCGGGGTCAGCAATGGCCACGGTGGAAAAGAGGAAAACATGAAAACTCGATTTATTAAAGGTTTTTTGTTTGGACTGGCGATTGTGATGGTGCTTATGGCTTGCGGGTGCACAGCGGCCTCTGCCACAGTAGTGGGAGAGATTGAGCAAATCCTGCTTGGCATCATCCCTATCGCTTCGGCGGCTGCCTCTGTTCTCCTGCCGGGAGAAGCTTCGGCTATTACTGCGGGTGCAACGCTGGCCGCCAATGCTGTCAATACGGTTAAGACTCTCGTGGCTGGATACCATGCCAACCCATCTGATACTACGCTCGCTAAAGTCACGGCAGCCATGACCGACGCGCAGACCAATCTTGCTCAGTTGCTCGCCTCAGCGCAAGTCAAAGACCCGACGACAGCGGCCAAGCTCACCGCCGTGGTCAATGCCGCGACATCCTCTCTAGCTGCGGTTGAGGCTTCCATCAATGCCGCTCATCCTGTCACGGTGGCGGCGGCACAGTCAGCACAGGGAAGCTAATGGTCATCGTAACCCTGAAAGTCGAACTCGAATTGCACCACCGAAAAAACTCTGACGGCTCGTATGCCGCATGGTACGAGCCGTTGGTTGAGATTGTCAGCACAAAGAGGGTGAAATGAGTTGGACATTTGAAATAAGCACTGGACGGATGTTCGCTCCTGACGGCTCACTCGCGGGAACTGGCTATGCTGGTGGCGACTGTGGAGAAAGACCCGATGCGATTGATAATCCCGAATGTGAAAATATTCCCAGTATAGGACCACTACCAGAAGGTAACTATACTTTTGGAGAACTGGTTTTGCATCATCCTCATCTTGGCCCCTACTGTTTTCCGTTGATTCCCGATTCTGACAATAAGATGTATGGGAGGGGAGGCTTCTGGTGCCATGCCGATACGTCTATACCCGGACACGCCTCTGAGGGTTGTATAGTTCAACCCTACAGAACCCGCGTCAATATGTACCAAAGTCTTGACCACAGGCTTCAGGTCGTAGCCAGCTTGGGGCTTACGACGACGATGGCTACCGATGGGCCTTAAATTCTTCGTGAAGTCATTAAACCTTTAGGGAAACTCTTACCTCGTAATGCCTCGCAGTGTCCAACCCCATACATCCTGATAACCCCAAACACTCCGCGCTCGTTCCAGTGGCTCGGCGCGGACCCCACTACTGCACTATTTTTGAATATGGCATCGGAATTGTATACGTTCCATTGTCACGCACTTGCTCTCACCCCCCATCGGCTTGGAGTTGCGTGGACTTCCTCTCCCGCGTTACCCGATGTTCAAAAATCCCAGTTCCATCGGAGGATCACTATTTGGTAATCGGGTAATTCGTCGGCGTTCTGTCCCATGCTTTTCACAGTATCCCAAGGCCTCTGCTTTCGTCTTGGTTACATTAGTGCATGAACAATGAGCATACTCCTCCATCCAAATCCACTTGGGAGGTTTATTAGGTTTTGAAACTTTTTCCATGTTATGACCTCGCGTGCTCTTTTTCCAACCCACACCCCTTACTTACTCAGTGGCACGCCGGGGCGCGAGTCAAATTCTGCTTTGGCATCCTTGAAGAATGCTGTCAAATTGGTGCCATATTTTTGGTAAACAGCGTCCGCGCTACTTAGAATAGCAACTTCAGCGTCATTCAATGCCTTTGCGTTTTTAGCTTCCAATGGCCTCACTCCTTCCCTGCGCAGTTGCGCTTGGCGCCTCCCGCTGTCATGCGTCTAAGATGCACTGCCCTGACGGGCTGTCACTGGACGACCGATACACTGCGGGAGGCATATCTTGGTGCCGCCGTTGGGCATCGCTGCCCGCAAGTCAGGAGCGCCCGCATGTAATCGCCTTTCCAATATCGGGCCGACTACGCCGGGTGGGGTATACTTGACCCTCCAGTAGATTTTAACAGCCTCTACCGTATGTATGGCTTTAGATGCTTCAGGCCATCTCATTCCCGGCTCTCCCTCCGCTCTGGCGGCTACGGCGGCGGACCTCGTTAACGCTATCCTTAAGAACGAATTATCCGTGTTACATAATCTTTTCGGCTGTCCTTTACCTCCAAAGCAGATTCCAATGAAATGGCGTTCGTCATGTCCTTCCAATCACCGTCTCTATCACAAAACTGCACCAGTACGCGAGGGGGATGCACCACAAGAAGCGACCGCTCGCGTGTCAGGATTCCAATAAGCTTATTCCACCTCGAAGCCTCCATATTCCTCCTAGTAAACCCTCATCCCTGCGGTGGCCGGATTATCAGCACCCAATTTGAGAGTAGCTACCGGCCTTGTAGACCTAGCGACTATCCGCCGCACCGCAGGGAGGAAGGCTCACCTCTAGTCATGGTTCATTACCCAAAATATGAATCCCCAAAATATCAGAAAAGCTATCATTACTATTACCTCAGGCCAATTCACTTTCGTCCCTCCTTCTCCAGCCGGGCGAGGGTGGCACGGAGTTCTGTCAATCTTGTGGCATTAGCCATCGGAGTTGCGACGGTCCAGTATTCTGCTTCTTCCAACCTCGACCTCGCTTTCACGATTTCAAGGGCGTTGGTGGTGGCGGGGAATTTGTTAATCAAAATTTGAACTGCTTGAAATGCCCCATCAACTTGCCCGTTGAATATGCCTACTTCCTCTCTGAGTTTTTGTATTTGAGAGGTGTACCTCTCCCTCTCCGCCTCGACCGCCGCCGCAATCTCCTTTTGAATTTCCTCTGCTCCGGCAACGACAACGATTTTGCTTACACCATCTGCTTCGTCCAACTTTGCAGCCTTTGCTATACGGAATGCAATCGATTCTGATTTGGTCATCTTGTCTCCTTCTATAACCGCCGCAATCTCCGCACAGCGGAGGCAGCATACCAACCTTTCACTTTCACTATCGGGATTGTCTAATCTTGGCGAGTGTGAATCGTCCCACGTCGCCCTCGTATGCCCCTCAACCCCACAAGGGCTCGGAGCCTGAAGGTCGGAGAGGGCAGCCCTCCAGCCTTCGTCAAAACAGTCATCACAGCGTTGGTTTTGACAACTTGAATGAGTGCTCATTTCCCTGCCTCCTCGAAGTTGGCGACTATTGCCAGAATTTCCTTCTTTGTCTCGGGAAGGCTGCGGTTGGCCCGCCTCTATAAGGCAATCTCGCATTGCCTTCGCCGCCTCAAGCTGCGCGAGTAGACGGGAGCCCGGGTTGGGACGGTCTCTATTACGTTTACAAGAATCAAATTGGCATTCCTCATATGGACCCATATGACTTCTATCTCGATGCCAATTATTAGAGAACTGGACTATTTCAGCATTCATCTCCGCCACAGCCGCTTCCGCCTTCACCCTCGCGGCCTCGGCTTCATTACAAAGGTTGACGGCTTTCAGCGTCAGTTTGCATTGCTCATCGAGTTCCCTGATCAGGTCAACCCTCGCGGCCTCGGAGGCGGTGAGTTGGGCCTTGAGGTAGTCAACATGCTCAACCCATTTATTCTCTTCCTTTAAGGCGTTCTCTCGCGCCTTCAAACGTGCTTTACGCGCAAGGTCTAGTGCCTTCTGCAACTTGTCCACCTGCTCCGCCAGTGATGCCAACGCCAGGGCGTCGGTGTTGCTGCGCTCGGTTTTCGCTATCGTTATTTGGGAAACAATCTCTTCAAAGATCGCGTTCCGGTCCTCATCTGTAGGGATGTATCTTCCCTTTAGAATCTGGATGGCTTCTTCGGCGGCGTCGGTGTTGCTGCGCGTATCGCCGTTGGTAGTCGTAGTCAGAACCGAAATCAGTTCACTTGGTTGTTGCAAATCGTCGCGTTCGCTCATGCCGTCCTCCCCTTGACCACCTTGAACGCCAGAACCCAGCACCTGAAATATGATGCCGCGCTCTGTCATGATGGCCTTAAACCTCATTTCCGCATCGCGGGCATTCGTCGGTGGGTTCAACATCTTGTCCGCTTCCATCGTCGGTATATCCGTGGATAGCCCACCGTCGCATTCCTGCCCAACCGCAATCATCGCACCGGACAGGCTCAGGAGAATCCCTCCGGCTCCACAATGGATATCTCATGAATGGCGTCTGAAGATGAGTCCAAACCCAAGCTAAAAAAAATGGAACGTTGTAGGCCACTCTTAGCAGGGGACTCCAAATGCGGGAATCGAATATATCATGGAGCGCATACCCCAAGAGAGCCACAGCGGCCCGAAAATCCGATCCGTAAATAGCGCGGAGAGGGTGCTTAAGACTAACGACAAGCATCCAACCTGAAATCGATGCGGGCATATTCCCACTTCGGTACAAAGACAGGTATTTACCGGGTTCTGAATGTTCAAGCCAATCAGGATGGGCGATCTTCAGTTTGAAGTCTGTCATGTTGTCCTGCCTTCCTGTCACTGCGGCTACTCGCCTATAAAATAATTGAAACCACTCTCCGTTTTTTTAACAGCCAAGTGTCCCGATTCAGCAAGCCTATTGTTCTGTAGGGATGCAGTTTCAAGTTTTGCCAGAAAGTCCATAATTTCGTATTTATTGGGAATGGAATTCAACTGTGTCCATCTCCATTTTTTTTGGGAAAATATTAGTGCAGCCGCCTCAGCGCATTGCATTCGGTCATCAAAAGTATACAGATATGGCTTTCGTCGTAATCCCATCAAAACCTCCACCCGGTTATTTCCACCACCATCGGCTACTCAAGAGGATATTCCGAATCTTCATTCATGATCCACTCAATCCCTGCCTTGACACCTTGCTCATACGTCATTCCAGGGAATGCACTTCCGCCTTCATCTTCTTGCTCCGAGCACTTATTCAGAAGGTCGTCTACCTGCTTGTTACTACGTGCTATTGGTCTTGCCATGATTTCTCCTTTAGAACCGAATTTTTAACATCCAGGCCACCATCGGCCACGCGTCAGGATTTAGCTTTAACCATGGATTTTGCAACCAATGTGATTGCATCTCGATAAACAGACCATGGATTGCATGCGGGATGTTCCAGTAGTTCATTAGGATCAGCCTCGCGCATCCAATACGAGATTTCATGATGAATGCAACCTACCCCTATCTCTGTTTCGGAATAGGGATAAACAATATAGGGATGACATTGAACCTGGATAGGAGTTTTGTTAAATTTCACCCCCTCGCCAAGCGTCACCCCCTCGCCAAGCGTCACCCCATCGCCAAGCGTCACCCCCTCGCCAAGCTTCACCCAATCGCCAAGCGTCACCCCATCGCCAAGCTTCACCCTAT
>CAZYCV010000025.1:0-50677 GCA_964645305.1 uncultured Occallatibacter sp.
GGGCCGCCTCCGGCCAGGAGTTCAGCTTCGCCACCAGCTCCTCCACGCTCTTGCCCGCCAGCTCCGGATGCGCGGCCACGGCGGCGTTCAGGTTGTTCACGTAGGCCTGGTGGTGCTTGTCGTGGTGCAAATGCATCGTCTCGGCGTCAATGTACGGCTCCAGCGCGTCGTAGGCGTAGGGCAAAGGCGGCAGCGTGAATGGTCCGGTGGGCGGAGTTGCGGCCTGCCCGGCTGCGAGAGCCTGGCCACTCAATGCTTCAGTCAACAGCAGCGCGCCTGCCGCGCCGCCCATGTGCTTGATTGCGGTTCTGCGATCCATGATGGGGAATCCTCCACCCCTTCGATGCGCGGAGGTCAAAAAAGTCTGCGCAATAATGTATCTTTTCTGTATCGATAATAGAATCAGTTCATATCCCATGAACCTACCCCGCGCCCTCTTTCTCGGCCGATCCACTCTCGACGCTCTCTACCGGCTCGACCGCCTTCCCGACGAAGACACCAAGGTCTACGCCCGCGACTTCCAAACCGCGCCGGGAGGCCCCGCGCTGAATGCCGCCCTCACTCACGCGCGGCTCGGTGGCGAATCGATGCTCGTGAGCGCCGTCGGAGGCGGTCCATGGGCCGCTCTGCTGCGCGCCGAACTAGACCGTCACCGCATCGGCCTGCTTGATCTGGCCGCCGGCACGGAGTACGAAACCCCGCTCACCACCGTCCTGATCGCCGCCGACCACGCCAGCCGCACCATCGTCAATCCGCCCCTCTCCTCGGTCCAGCTTCCGCCTCTGCTAGGTGCTTGGGAACAAACCGTCCTAGCCGCTTGGGGCCCTATTCCGCCGGTCGTTCTCACCGACGGCTTTCACTTGGCCGAGACTCTGCCGCTGCTCGCCGTCTGCAAGGCCGCCGGCACCGCGCTCTGCCTGGACGGAGGCAGTTGGAAGCCCGGAACCGCCGAGTTGGCCCCGCTGCTCACCGTCGCCATCTGCAGCGAACGCTTCGCCGTTCCCGGCCTCGACGGCACTCCCGAATCGCTCTTCAGTTGGTTTGCCGCTCAAGGTGTTCCCTGCATCGCCCTCACGCGCGGCCCGCGCTCCATCCTCACCTGGGAACGCGGACGCCGCTTTGAGATCGAGATCGCTTCCATCAACGCCCTCGACACACTGGGCGCGGGCGACGTGCTGCACGGCGCATTCTGCCATTTCTTTGCTTTGAATCACAGCTTTGAAGAAGCCCTGCGCCGCGCCTCCCAAATCGCCACACGCTCCTGCCAGGGCCTCGGCATTCACGCCGGACTTTGAGCGTCTTCGCCCATACGATAAACTTCCGTGCCCCATCCATTCCGCGTTTTTCAGCGGAATGGGTGGGAAAACCCATGGAATTCCGGTTGATGGCGTTTTAAAAACCCTTCCAACTCACAGCCAACACCAGTGATCCTCTTGGATCATCCCAACCCAGGGCATCCCAGAGATCATCCCCGCCGCAGCGTCAGCAGGGTAATCTCCGGCAGGCAATCGATGCGCAGCGGCAGCCCCGATGTGCCGATGCCGCGATTGACATACAACTGCAACCCGCCCAGCCGAAAGCCTCCCTGCACATACTTCCGCCCCAGCTTGTTGGTGATCAATTCTCCAATCAGCGGCAGGCGAATCTGCCCGCCGTGTGTATGCCCGCTCAGCATCAGGGCCACCGCGCTGCCCGCCGCCGTCTCCAACAGTTGATCCGCGTAATCCGGCGCATGGCATAACAAAATCACTGGCTCATTCGGCAGATTGCGTATGGAAGCCGGAATTGCTCGCTCCGGCTTCGGATGGCCCATCACCGGATCATCCACGCCCGCCAGCCAAAACCGGTCGCCCCCGCGTTCTATCGGCAGATAGGAGTTATTCAAAACAGGGATGCCGTTCGTGGTCAGCGCCTCGGTCACTCCCCGCGCACTGACGATCACATCATGATTGCCCAGCGAAGCATAGACCTGCTTGCAATGCAGTTCGCGCAGAATGTTTGCGCATTGCCAAGCCGCGCCGATGGCGTACTTGTGTGAACCAATCCCATCGCTGACATAATCGCCGGTCAAAAAAACCGCATCCGGCCGCAAGCCATTGACCCGCTCCACCACGCTCCGCAAAAAGAAGGCCTCGGTAAACTCGCCCATGTGAATGTCGCTGAGCTGCGCAATGCGGAAGCCGTCAAAGGCCGATGGCAACCCGCGCAGAGCAATCTCCCGCTCCGTCACCTCGATCCGATGCCGCTCGATCTCGCCCGCATACAGCGCCACAGCCGCCGCCGCGCCCAGGCTGCCTTTCAAAAAGCGCCGCCGGCTGATTGTGGGATGCGAGATGGAATGAAAGAGTTCCATATCCCATCATAAACAGCCATCTGTTGCTGGTAGACTGGCGAGTAATCCGACTTCATGTTTACTATCCCCCAACTCGCGCGTTATCTCCAGGGCGGCAGCGTCAACCGGCGCATCCTGAGAGCGGCGGCGACGGTGGCGGCGGCCGGGATTCTGGTCAAGATTGTGGCTACCTTCAAGGAGTTCGCGGTGGCCGGGGTCTATGGGCGGTCAGACGCGATGGACGCGTATCTGGCGGCATTCCTGATTCCCAATCTGCTCATCAATCTGATCTCGGAGTCGATGAATCAGGCGCTGGTTCCGACGCTGATCCGGGTGCGGGAGCGGGAGGGGCAGGCGCGGGCGCAAGAACTGCTGTCAAGTTCAATGCTCTTGGTTTGCCTGCTGCTGACGGCGGCCACGGTATTGATGGCCGTGGGCGCGCGCGGATTTTTTCCGCTGATCGCCTCGCACTTTCCGGCGGAGAAGTTGGCGCTGGCGATTCGCATTTTTTATGTACTGCTACCGGTGGTGCTGATTACCGGCATTGCGACGAATTGCACCGCCGTGCTGAACACCTTTGACCGCTTTGCCCTGCCGGCGCTGGCTCCGGTGGCCACGCCTTTGGCGATCATTATGGCGGCGCTGGTTTGGGGCGGGCGCTACGGGATTTGGGCGATAGTCTATGCGACGCTCATCGGGGCGCTGATTCATGCGGGGATTGTGGCGTGGAGCTTGGAGCGGCGCGGCTATCGCTTCCGGCTCTGGTGGCACGGCGCGACGGAGGCGACGCGCGAGGTGGCGTATCAGTACGGACCAGTGCTGCTGGGCGCAGTGGCGGCCTCGGGCGGGTTGCTGGTGGATCAATCGATGGCGGCGATGCTGCCTGCCGGAAGCGTCTCGGCTCTGGCTTACGCCAACCGCTTTGTCAGCGTAGTGGTAACGCTTTTGGCCGGGGCGGTTTCCTCCGCCGTGGTTCCACATTTTTCGCGGATGATTGCGCAACAAGACTGGGCGGGCTGCCGCCACACGCTGCGCACTTGGGTGCGGCTGACGGCGCTGGTCTCCACGCCGATTGCGCTCGCGCTGATTGCCGGCTCGCATTGGCTGATTCGCACCGCCTTCCAGCATGGCGTCTTTGGGCCGCGCGACACCGCGCTCGTGACCCCGGTGCTGATGATGTATGCGATCCAGATTCCCTTCTATGTCTCCAGCCGGGTCTTCTATCGGTTTCTGGTGGCCTTGCGCCGTTCGGACCTGATTTTTTATTGCGGCGCGCTCAATCTCGGGCTGGACATTGTGCTGAATCTGGTTCTGATGCGCTCCATGGGCGTGGCGGGCATCGCGCTGGCCACCTCGTTGTGGACGGTGAGCACCTTCCTTTTCCTCTGGTATTGGAGCTGGAAGCTGCTGCCGAAGTCGGAGGAGCTTCCAGCATCCTCCGGGTTCCATAAATAATTTCCGCAAAAATGAGCGCAAATGCAAGGCAGCGGCCAGTGTGCGAGCCTCAGCCCTTACACTGTAAAAGCACACTTCAGACGACCATGCGCCACGACAGAAAATCCGGCCCAAACCTCGCCCCTCAAAGGGGGCATTTCCGCTTTGGTCCGAGCGGGAAGATGCACTTTCTGCCGCTGGTTGCCGCCACGTATTTTATGGTCTCCGGCGGGCCGTATGGCATTGAAGACATTCTGGGCGGGGCGGGCTTTGGAGTGGCCATCCTGATTCTGCTGGTGCTGCCCTTCATCTGGAGCCTGCCGACGGCGCTGATGGTGGGCGAACTGGCCAGCGCGATTCCTGCCGACGGCGGATTTTACGTCTGGGTGCGGCGGGCGATGGGTCCGTTCTGGGGCTATCAGGAGGGCTGGCTCTCGCTCGCCGCGAGCATCTTCGATATGGCCATCTATCCGGCTCTGTTTGTCAGCTACCTGGGCAAGTTTGACCCATCGCTGACCGCGGGCTGGGGGCGCTACGGATGGGCGCTGCTGGTGGTGGTGGTTTGCGTGGCCTGGAATCTGCGCGGCGCTCCTTCGGTGGGCCACGGCTCAATGGTTCTCTTTGTGCTGCTGCTGTCGCCCTTTGCGGTGCTGGTGGCGCTGGGCTTCTGGCATGGCTTCCGGATGCATCCTGCTGTGCAATGGGGCGGCCTGCACTCGCAGGCGGGCATCGCGCTGGCCATTCAGGTGGGGCTGTGGAATTACATGGGCTGGGACAATGCGGCCACGGTGGCCGAAGAGGTGGAGAATCCGCAGCGGAATTATCCGCGGGCGATGGCCTGGTCAACGATGCTGGTAGCGGTCGGCTACCTGCTGCCGCTGGGGGCGATGGCGGTGGCCGGCATCTCGACGGCCAGCTTTGCGACCGGCGACTGGACGGACGTGGCGCGGCTGCTGGGCGGGCCGCTGTTGGGCTTGGCGGTGATTGCCGGCGGCACCATCAACGGCTTTGGAATGTTCAACGCGCTGGTGCTGAGCTACACGCGCTTGCCCATGGCCATGGCCGAAGACGGAATGTTGCCGGGGATCTTTGCGCTGCACAACCGACGCGGCGTTCCTTGGGTGAGCGTGCTGCTCTGTGGAGCGGCGTGGGCGGCGGCGCTGAGCTTGAGCTTTGAGCGGCTGATCTCGATTGACCTGGTGCTTTACGGATCAGCCTTGATGCTGGAGTTTGTAGCGCTGGTGGTGCTGAGAGTGCGCGAGCCGAAGCTGAAACGGCCCTTCAAGGCCGGGAATCTGACGGTGGCTTCGCTGCTGGGCGTGGCTCCGGCGGCGCTGATCGTTTATGCGCTTTATGCCGCGCGGGACGAGAAGGTCGGCTCAATCTCCGCGCTGCTGCTGGCGGCGGTGGTGGCTCTGCTGGGTCCGGTCTTTTACTGGCTTACGGCCTCGCCGCGATGGTTTGGTCGATCAGGCGCTCAAAGGCCGGAATAGCCCGGTCGAGGCGGAAGGCTTCCACAAAGGGATGGGCAAAGCGCTCACCCGGTGAGAGCGCCCGCAGCGCCGTCCGCATGGACGCAGCCAGCGCTTCGGCGCTGATCTCCGGCGCGAGCCAAACTCCGGCTTGCCCCTCCAGCAGCTCCACAAGGCCGGCCGAGGCAGGCGTGGCCACAATCGGAAGCCCCGCGGCGGCGGCCTCCAGCAGGGCGTTGGGCAAGCCTTCCTGCCGAGACGGCAGTACAAAGAGCGTCGCATCGGGAAAGTGCGTCCATGGGGTGGCCAGATAGCCCGCGAAATCGACAGCCGCATCGAGCCCCAGCGCATGAGTTTCAGCCTTCAAAGCGGCCTCTTCCGGGCCGGAACCGGCAATCACCAGGCGGGCATCGGGAATCTCGGCGCGGAGCAAGGCCAGCGCGCCGAGCAGCAGATCGAAGCCCTTTTCCGCTGACAGCCTGCCCGCCGCCAGCAGTTGCGGCGCTGTGCAGGGACCTTTGGTAAAAGTTGTGTTTTGAAAGGGCACGACTTTAGTCGTGCCGCAAGAGGCTGAAGATAAGGGATGGGCTTTAGCCACTGAGGGAAGGTTTTCAGAATTCTCGACTTTCACCAAAGGCTGGCAGACCGTAGATTGGTCAGGCAGGTTTCCAGCAATCGACGCGCGGATACTCTCTACATCCAGCGGGTTCGGCAGCACCGCGATGCGCTCCATCGGAACTCCCAGCTCACGCGCCAAATCCGTAGCCATCGCCTGCGTCTGGCAGATCACCCTATTCGCGCGGCGATAGAGCAAACGGTAGAGCAAGCGGGTATACCAGGGCAGGCCGCCAAATTCGAGCGCCGAGGAGACGGTTCCGTTCTGGCGCACCAGAACGCGCGTACCCGTCGGGAGGCAGGGGCCAAGCGCGAGGACAAGAAAGTTGGCGTGAAAGATTCCTGACAGGATCAGATCGGGCTGGATGCGCCGCGTCAGGCGCAACAGGCGCAAGGCTGCGCCGCGCACACGGCGGGCTCCCAGAGCATGGATGTGAACCCAGGGCGGCAGCGCAACTTCAGCGGGCGGCTCGGCCTGGGTGAGCAGAGCCAGATGCAGCTCGTACTTTTGCGCGGAGAGGCCGCAAGCCAACAGAGCCATCACCCGCTCGGCGCCGCCGCCGCCAAGGTGAGGAATCACTAAAAGGAGCTTGGAAGGCAGATTCATAAGCCTGTGGAAAACATTCCGAATTGCTGCGAGTATACAGGAAACAAATGAATTATCTGCAATTTATGACCACTTTTCCTAACAAATTTTTCCTCTTGACAAATTAAACCCAACTAATGTTTCCTGAGAGTATTGTTGTTTGTTTATCTCCAACGTGAGACCTGCTTTATCGGTTTCATCTGCGTTGTCACGGGGAGAGTGGCTGAGCTGGAAAACGGGAGTGGTGGCGCTCAGATTTTAGTTGCCTTGGTAGAGCCCACGGGAAGCATGAGCTCCTGAATCCTTTGAGTCCTTTCCATACGCGTCTCCGATTGCGGTTCTGAATCGGAACGCGAAGTCCTTTTGGGAGGGGCTCGTGCACAAACGCAGCATATATATTGCGGTCACCAGTTTTTTGCCCACATTCTGGAGTGTGAGCAAACGCGTTCCAACCACATCCGCTCGTTTGGCGCAGAAGCCGAACCGCGCCCCACAGCCACGCATCGTGGTCGGCATCACCAGTGCGCAAACCTGCCTGGTGCTGGGCGGGCGGCTGCGCACGCTGCGCGAGGCGGGCTTCCGGGTGACGCTGGTTTCAAGCCCCGGCCCGCTGCTGACCCGCACGGCCACCGCCGAGGGCGTGGAGTGCGTGGCCATTCCCATGGAGCGGGAGATCTCGCTTTTTTCGGACATGGTGGCGCTGGTGCGTCTGTGCTGGCTGCTCTTCCGACTGAAGCCGGAGATGACCGAGTTCAGCACGCCCAAAGCCGGGCTGCTGGGATCGATTGCCGCCATGCTCTGCCGCGTGCCGACGCGCGTTTATTTTCTGCGCGGTCTCAAACTGGAGACCACTGTCGGCTTCAAGCGCCGCATTCTGCTGGCCGCGGAATGGCTAGCCGCGGCTTGCTCTCATGCCGTGCTCTGCAACAGCGACAGCCTGCGAGCGGAAGCGCTGGCCCTGGGCATCGCCTCTGAAGAGAAGTTGCGGCTGCTCGGCAACGGCAGCAGCAATGGCGTGGATGTGGAGCGCTTTCAGCCCGGGCCAAGCCACTTGCGCTCGCGGTTGCAGATTCCGCCAAGCGCCGAGGTTGTTGGATTTGTGGGCCGCCTGACCCGCGACAAAGGCCTGCCTGAGCTGATTGAGGCCTTTGAAGCCATTCTGGCCGCCAAGCCCAATGCGCATCTGCTGCTGGTGGGCTGGTTTGATGCCGCCGAGGACGCGCTGGGCGGCGCGCTGCGCACCCGCATCCAGAGCAATCCGCGCATCCATCTGACCGGCTTTGTGGCCGACACCGCGCCTTACTATCGCATCATGGATGTAATGGTTCTGCCCACCTGGCGAGAGGGCTTCCCGAATGTGATTCTGGAGGCAGCGGCTACCGGGATTCCGGTCGTGACCACCCTATGCACCGGCTCGCGGGATTCCGTCGTACCGGAGGTGACGGGCCTGTTGATCCCGCCCGGCTATCCGGTGGCCATCGAGGAGTCCGTCTTGCAACTGCTGCGCAATCCGGAGCGCCGCGCGCGCATGGGGCTTGCGGCGCGCGCCTGGATTCTGGACCATTATGTGAATGGCCAGGTTTTGGGCCGCACGGTAAGCTATTACAAAAGCCTGATGAACCGCAATCTGTCGGTCGAGAAAATGCGCGGACCGGTCTCTGGAGATTCCGTGCTCAATCCCATTTAATCAGGATTCTTCGCCGTTCTTTGCAAAACAGCAGCGCCGGTCAAAAGGCCGGCGCTGCTGTTTGTGCGGATCAATTCTGGCTATGGCCGTCTGGAAGGCCGGAGCCGCGGCGTCTCTTTCTGCTTCGCTGCTACTCCGCTTCCTTAGCCTGTTCAACCGTTTCCTTGGCCGGGTCGAGGGTGCGGAAGCCTTCGTTCTTGGCGGTTTCCAGCAGCAGCGCGGAGGAGGAGACAAATACGATTTCGGTTCCTTGAAACATATCTCGAGCAACCAGAGCGGCGGCCAGTTGCAAAGCGTCCGGCCAGCGCAGAGTGGTGCGATCCAAAAGCTGCCGGGCGGCTTCAAGGACCGCCGGGTTGAGCGGTTCCTGGACCATGCGGGCGGCTTCGGTGCGCAGAATCTCCAGCGCGGCGGTCGCGTCTTCCGCGCTCAAGCCGCCGGAGCGCTCGCGGCGGCGGATGGCCGCGTAAACCTCAAGTGGCGTGGAGGCGGAGATCAGCTTGCGGTTGTCCTCCACCGCTTCCATCAGGCGGATCAACTCGCTGGTACCAGCCTCTTGGACAAAGAGCTTGGCAAAGGCCGTGGCTTCAAGATAGTAGCAGCTCACAGGTTCCCCCGTTCCTCTTCAATGGCCTCGGCGATGGATTCTCCTTGCGCGGCGACCGGGTGGAAGCGCTGGGCCTCGTCTGGAATGCCAGCTTCAGCGCGGTTGAGGCGGATGGTGGTGGTGGGATAGGCCGGTGTCTTGGGGTTGGCAATTTTGCTGGTGACGACGACGCCGCGCTGGATGGCCTCGGCCAGGATGGCCTGACGGGACTCAGGATGCTGATTCCAGCGGTAGGCCTTGCGCGGCAGGAAGGAATCACGGAACCACTTGAGGGCGATAAAGGCGTGTCCACCGCGCTCGGCCTCGGCCAATGCGGCGCAAAGCTCTTTGACGCGGGCGTCCAGATCGTCCGGGATCAGCGCTTCCTGATCGTCGCCGTCCTCGTCGGCCACATTGCCGGGAGCCACGGCGCGAGACGCTCTGGCAGGACGGGGGGCTGGTTCTTCGCCATCGATGCGCTCAAAGTAGATGCGCACCTCATCTTCTTCCGGCGACCAGGAATCGGCGGAGGCATTGCGCCGCTTGCTGCGGCCATTCTCGCCGCAGAGTTCAACAATCGCCTGGTAGCCCGGAGGCGCCAGAAAGGGCAGAGCTGAGAGCAGGCCGGGATCGGTTGTGGAGGCTAATTCGCTGAGAGCGTCTTCAATGATCTCTTCCGCATCGGGAATGGTCAAATGACTAGTTTCTAGATTGCCTTGAGCTGCTTTTGCTGATTTCATTCTTTCTTCTCCGTATGCCGCTTCGGGATGCCGATTGCGCCGCAGACGCCATGGCTGGAATGCCAGACTCAGGAATCTGAACCGCGTCCGCCATGCGGAGCAGCCTTAGTTTAAAGACTCATTTCAATTCATTCAGAGGAAGCGTGCCCCTGATCCGGCAAGCGGTTGCATTTCCCGTTAATACTATTGCGGTTGATGGAGTTTGCGGAACTGGATGCCCGCATATATGCCATTCCCCGCCGGTTGGTTCTCGCGCAGATGAATTGGAGAAATACTCTAGCTAAAACCTCTGATTGAAGCTAACACTCATCAGTGTAACCTAAGTGCACACTTTGGAACGCCTTTGGACAAAAAATCTTTAGGGGGGGTGACAGGAAGGCAAGGTATTCTGCAATCAATTGGGGGCCTTCTCCGTACAATGGTAGCTATGCGCCGCAAATTGCTCTTACTGCTCTTACTAATTCTGCCGGCCTTTCAAGGCCGCGCCGCCGATTCTGCCCCTGCCTTTGATCTCTCCGGCCCAAAGGTGGACGTCCGTGTGAAGCGGGGCGCTGTGACGCTGCCCATCGGGGAGACAACGAATCTGCTGGCCGGTGACCAGTTGTGGATTCATCCCGATTTCCCGGAGAGCCAGTCGGCGCAATATGTGCTGATCGTGGCCTTTTTGCGCGGAGCCACCAATCCGCCGCCGCCTGAGTGGTTTACCCGCGTGGAGATGTGGAGCCGCACCGCGCGCGATAAAGGTGTATTTGTAACAGTGCCCGACGAGGCGCAGCAGGCGATTCTCTTTCTGGCTCCAAAGACGGGAGGCGACTCCAGCACGCTGCGCAACGCGGTGCGCGACCGGCCCGGCGCCTTTGTCCGCGCGGTGCAGGATCTGCAGGCGGCCAGTTGGGAACGGATGCGGCTGGACGCATATCTGGCCGAGGTGAAAGAGGCCTCGCTCGGCGATCTGGGGCAATTGAAGGAACGGACCGAGCGAGCGGCGCGCAGCCTGGGCATCCGCTTGGACCAGCAATGCTTTGACAAGCCCAGTGACCAGCAAGCGCCCTGCCTGATGCAGCGCACCGATACCATGGTGCTGGACGACGCCAATGCGCAATCGCGGGTGGACCAGTTGACCAGCAGCAACAGCGTTGACCTGATGAACAACCTGAGCAACTCGGCCATCGGCAAGGGCGGCGCCTACAGCCCCTATGTGGGTGCCATCGTGGACACGGCGCGCATATTCGGCTCTCTGTACACGGCGCGTTTTCAGTACATTCCCGCGCTGGCTTTGCCCATCAAAGATACGCTCAACCTGCGTCTGAATGTGCCGCCCTCCTTCCGCGCGCCCAAGTCGGTGGTGGTGGTGGCGCTGCCGCCGGTGGGGCCGGCCAAACTGCCGGCGCTGCATACGGTGAATGCGGCGGAGCATTATTGCGCGCAGAAGCCTGGACTGGTGCTGCCCACTGATGGCGCGCCGATGGTCTTTGCCACCCAGTTGGCGCATGACCTGGTGCTGCGCATCGAGAGCAAGGCGGGGACGGTGGAACTGCCGTTGAAGGCCGATCCGGCGCTGGGCGGGCTGGTGCTGGTGCATCCCGCTCCCACCTTGCCGGAGGGCGAGTTGACCGGCGTGGTGCGCGGCAAGTGGGGCTTTGACGACTTGGATGGGCTGCATTATCACCTGCGCGCCTCGCTGCCCGGCAAATGGACGCTGGCCGTGGCCGATCAACTGGCGCTGGTCGTCGGGCGCGAAGATACGCTGCACATCGAGGGGGAAAATGCCCTCTGCGTCGAGCGCATCGAGGAGAAGACGGCGGCAGGCAACCCGCTCAAGTTGGTGTGGAAGTCGCCCAAGCCGGAGCAGTTGGAGGTTGTGGTCCCGATGAAAGACGCGACGCCGGGGCCGGTCAGCCTGCAAATCTATCAGTTTGGGCTGGACAAGCCCGACTCCTTGCAATTGGAAACCTATGCCGAGGCGGCCGCGCTGGACCACATGACCTTGAGCGCCGGAGACACGGAAGCGGTGCTGAAGGGCAACCGCCTGGATGAAGTGGCCAAAGTCACACTGGACGGCATCACCTGGACTCCCACCAGGCTGAGCCGCGTGCAGGACTCCGACCAATTGATCCTGACAACAAGCTCTTCCACGGCGGCGATGGAGCCCGGCAAGCGCGCTGTGGCCACCATCCTGTTGCAGGATGGGCGCGAACTGCGCGTGGGAGTCACGGTGGAAGTGACCCGGCCACGCGTGACGCTGCTCAGCAAAGGAGCCCAGGAAGACCTCTCCGCCACGCCATCGCCGGTGCAGTTAGGCAGCGCGGATGACCTGCCCCTGGATCGCAAGCTGGTGTTTTTTCTGCGCACCGGATTGCCGGAAAATTTTCCACGCGATGAAAAGGTGGAGGTGGCCGCGGTGGACGGCTCCTTCAGCACGACCCTCTCCCTGAGCGATGGCAGCCTGATGCTGGAAGACGGAAAGACAGCCATGGGCGTAATTGAACCGCTGGCCCGCTTTGGAGTTTCGGCCTTTGGGCCGCTGCATCTGCGCGTCATCTCCAAGGCCGGAGTCAGCGGCGAATGGCTCCCGCTGGGAACGCTGGTGCGGCTGCCCGGCTTCCGGGATCTGCGCTGCCCGCGCAACCCGGCCAAGCCTTGCACGCTGACGGGAACCAACCTCTTCCTGGCCGCATCCATCGCCGACAACGAAAACTTTGACGATGCCGCCGATCTGCCGCCGGATTTTACCGGAACTCAGATCAGCGTTCCGCATCCGGTGAACGGCGCGCTTTACCTGAAGCTGCGCGATGATCCGCAGACGGCGCAGATACTCACTCTGCCCATCACGCCCATCAATGGAGCACCGGCGCAAACCGGAGTACCGGCACCAACCGCGCCCGACAAAACCGAACCCTGAGCGCTTTGCCGGAGCAACATTCAGGCTCGTGGCGCGCCCCTGCAACGGCAAGGGGGCGACTCCGGGACGAAGGTTGCTCGGCTCATTCTGAGGCCTGAACCGTCATTGTCTATCAACAACCTCAGGTCCAGCCAGCTGGAGTTGCGCCTTCTTCAGAAACTTCCAGACTCTTTCATTGAGGATGCCGTCCAGGGTGAAGTAATCGTGCCCATGATTGGGAACAATGTTCATTTCCACCGGATAGCCGGCGGCGTCCAGAATATCTTTTGACTTTCTCACTCGGTAGAGGGGACATTCCTGATCCATGTTGCCCGCCCAGAGGCCAATCGGCAACCGTCGATGGGCGGGGGCAAGCAGGGCCGAATAGTCGGGATTCAACGAGCCCGCATGGATCGCCACCGCCGCATAGAATCTGGAGTCGGTCAGAGCGATCGAAAGAGCATACTGCGCTCCCTCGCCATCTCCAAACAAGTAGATGCGGCTGGCATCTATGGCATGCTGGTTGTCGATCTGTTCCATCAGCAGGCGAAAAAACTCCGGCGGGTTCCAATCCCCGTCCCAGAAGTCGGAGGGCCTTGATCCCGCATCGTTGGGAGCCACCACGATGAAATGCTCTCGAGAGGCCAGATCCTTCCATGAATTGACCATCGAATAGGCAATCCTCGGCTGACCCGGGTCGCCATATTGATCGGAAATCATGAAGCCGTGCAAGATCAAAAGCACGGGCATGGGCTCGGCAACCTCGGGCACGTAGAGCGTATAGGTTCGGACGCGCCCTTGAAATTCAAAGGTCTTCTTGGTGATCTTGGCCTTGGCCCACCCGGGCACGGCAATAGCCAGCAGCAAAAAAATCCAGACGATCTTTTTCATGCGCGGTTTTCCTTTTGAAAGCGGATTTCCAAAGATTGGACAGGAAAAACCGTGGCTGGTTATGAAAGAAACTTCATCCTCCAAAGAAATATCCGCGCACGAAAAACGCCTCACCCTGGCCGCGAAGATTGGCGCGCGAACAGGGTGAGGCGTTCAATTGTAGAAAGCACTAATTGAAATACGCCTTGTTCTTGCCGGCGAAGTGCTCCTTGCCGGCCGGCAGTTCATCCTCGACAAAGATCGCGCCGGAGGGGCAGATCGAGGCGCAGTTGCCGCAATCAATGCACTCATCCGGGTTGATGTAAAGCTGAGGGACGCCCGCGGCGGCGGCATCGTCGGCGGAAGCGGGCGCAATGGCTGCGGTGGCGCACTCGGCCGCGCAAAGAAAATCCTTGGTACAGGCATCGGTAATGACGTAAGCCATGATGAAACTCCTTGGTCGCTCAAGCGCTCTCGGCGCTCTCGCCCTATTTCAAGGCTACCGGTCCACAGCGCGACGCTCCGTGACTCAGATCACACTGGGGAGGTGTACGATACCGAAAGTGATTAGAAATTCTTTACGTTTGATCTTCAAACGCGTCTGAGGATCATGGTCGCCCATCGATTACGCACGAAACGCACAATGGATGAGGCACCCGGCAACCAGTAGTAATTGCTAATAATTGCGGGAGAGGCCTAGACTGTTTGTCAGATTTGCCGATGATCCAAGTGAATTGGGATTTTCCGCATCATGCGCCTTATGAAGAACTCAGACTGGGATCAAGAAAGTTTGGAGGGCGGAAGCATCATAAGCAGATTGCCCAAGCGAGCCACTGGCTGTTTCCCTCGATTCATCTCCGGGAGGGCATTTTGGTGGGTTCTGTTTATCGTCTGCCTGACGGCAACAGCCCCGGCACAAACCAAAGCTGCGCCCACGGAACCAAAAGTGCTTCATTCGATCCGAGAGGTTTATGGTCTTTCCAAAGAGCAGGCGAATCTCGGTTACCCGATTGATTTTGAAGCAGTTGTTACTTATTGCGACGCGGAATGGGGAATGCTGTTCATTCAAGACAAAACTGGATTCTCCTTTATCAACCTGCATGACAGCAATAACAAGACCAACTTTCCCGCCGGTTCGCGTATCCGCGTAGAGGCTGTGACTCACTACGGCGGCTATGCGGTCGACATCGTCAAGCCCAAGATAAAGTTTCTGCATGCCGGCCCTGAGATCGAACCGGTTACGAGTTCCATTGAGACGTTGGAATTGGGGACAAGCGATAGTCGGCTGGTGATTACAGAAGGAGTCTTGCATCCTTGCATTGATCCGAACGAGCGCGGATGTTTCCGCATTATATCGGGAAAGAAAGAAATTCTATTGGTTCTCCGTGAGCATCATGACTCAGCCATGGATCTACTGATAGGAGCGACAGTGCGCGCCCATGGCGTCTGCGCCTCACGCGTGGATGCCACCGGCAAACGCATTGGTTCGACATTGTTTCTGCAGGACTTGAAACAAATTGATGTGGAAATGCCGGCGCTGCCAGAGAACTCGGCGCCAGTGACGGTGCAGAGCTTGCGCCCGGATGATGCCGACTTGACCATGGTTCGCCAGGCGCATCTGCGAGGCCGCGTGAACTGGATCTCGAACAGTATCTTCACCCTGCAGGATGAGACGGGAACAGTCTTTGTCAGCACCGTCACGCCAGCGTTTGTACATATCGGCGACCCGGTTGATGTAATCGGATTTCCCTCTCATGGCGCCTACGGACTGGAACTGGGGGATTCGGCAGTACACGTGACCACAAATCATCCTTCTCCGGTGAAAATTACCCCGTTGAACACCACTGTGCAGGAGATTCTGAAGAACTCCCTCAACGGCAAGCGCGTTCAACTGAAGGCGCGGCTGGAAAATCAGGAGGCTGATCCCTCACAAATCACCTTCCATTTCTCGGATCACGACCACCCCTTTACAGCGCTCTTGCTGCTCAGTGAAGGCGCGCGCAAGATTGAGGCCTTTCCCAAAGGATCTACTGTGGAATTGTCCGGCGTGGAAGTTCTTCAGAGCTCAAGCAAAAGTGCATCTCCTGCGGTGCTGGTGCTGATTGAATCTCCTGACTCGCTGATCCTTCGCCGAAGCGAAAATTGGCTCACCTGGCAGCGCGCGCTGGTGATACTGGGCTTCACCGCGCTGTGCCTGCTGGTTCCCCTGGCCTGGGTCAAGCAGTTGAAGAGAACCGTACAAAAACAATTAGCCATCAACAATGAGCAGATGAAAAAAGAGCTGCAACTGGCCACCAAATATCAGCGCCTTTTTGAGCGCAATCTGGCCGCAGTCTATTCCTTGCGTCCGGATGGCGTGATCACCGAATGTAATGACGCCTTCCTGAAGTTGCTCGGCCTGCAAGCGCTGGATCAGCTCACCGACCGCTCTTACTGGGAGTTCGAGATTGAATCCAATCGCCGGGAGGAGCTGAAAAGCGGCCAGCAGACGGAGATGCTTTCCAACTGCCAAGCCACGCTCTGCCGCGATGATGGATCGGTCGTCTACCTGCTCAAAAATGTGACTCCCGTCGAGACGCCGGAGGGCATTGTCTATGAGATCACGGCCATCGATGTAACCCAGATGCGCCGCCATCAGGTTGAGTTGCAGCACTCCCGCGATGCAGCGGTAATGAATTCGCTCATCGATCCGCTCACCGAACTGCCCAATCGCCGTATGTTGATGGATAGCCTGCCAGCGATCCTGGAGAATGCGCGCCACGCGGGACACTCGGTTGCGCTGCTGTTTATCGATCTGGATGGCTTCAAGCCGGTCAACGACAATCTGGGCCACGCGGCAGGCGATGAAGTGCTGGTCCACATTGCCAATACCATGCGTTCCAGGGTGCGCAAGGGGGATTCGCTGGCCCGCATCGGCGGCGATGAATTCATGCTCATTTTGTGCGATCTCAACAACAGCGAAGATGCGGTAAGGGTGGCCGAGGATATGCGCTGCGCCATTGAAAAGCCGATCCCGGTCCTCGATCAGATTGTCCATGTCAGCGCCAGCATCGGCATCAGCATCTTCCCCGCCGACGGCACCCAGGCGGATGAGTTGATTGCCCGTGCCGACACTGCAATGTATGCCGCCAAGCGCCAGGGAAGAAACCGCTTCCTCTTCTACTCCGACCAGATGCAGGAGAACGCTGAAGAGGAACTGAGGCCCGCCGTCCAATCCTGAAAAACGACTCGCCTCCTTGAAGCAAACTCTCCAGCGCGGCGTTTGACCCCACTTCGCCCCAGCGCATTGCCGAATGTGGTAACCCAGCGCTAGAAGTCCATCCCAGAATCTTCGCAGCGCTGTGAGCTTTCCCAGAGACGCCCAGCAAATGATCTATTGGTTGGAATCATATTCAGAACTTATCCGTAAGCTGTAGCGCCGACCTCCCGGTCGGCTGTGGCGTGGACCTCCCGGTCCACGTTGAGCTCTCAACCATGCGGCAAAGCGTTGGAGCCGCCAGTCCAATAGAATCGTTTTGAGATCAGCAAGTGAAAATTTGCAATGTACGGAAAAGCTCTTAGCCCCTGCAGAAAAACTCGATAAAGAGCCCAGAAGCGTCAGGGCACGACTTTAGTCGTGCCGATAAGGCCCATAGAATTAACGGGGCTTTAGCCCCTGCGGGATGTTTTCCGGGTTTTCGCCCAAATTCAGCCATTTCCGCAACCTGTTTATTCGCTCCACACGTTCAATGGAATGAACGTTGGCTTTAACCTCTGAGGGGAGGATTCGCAAGGAATCTAACTCAATCAGAGGTTCCTTAATGTATGGTCATTAACAGACGATATCGATCGAGGGTGATTTCAGCACGGATTGCTGTAGCGGCGGCTGTATAGCGAAGACGTGCAAATGCAGCCCATGCATCGCGGTAGGTCTCCCAAGTTTTTTCCACTCTTGAAAAATCGTCGGCCGTAACAGCCCCCTCATAGCTCTCATTTTCTGGCCGCGTTCGTAATTGCTGAAGCGTCTTCTCGTACTGGCGACGCAGCAATATATCGGCCATTGCGACTTGATTCTCAGACAATCCGGGCCATTTCTTGCGTTCGAAATGAACCACCTCAGTGTGAAATAGATCTTCAAGGATGGCCTGTGATCCCATGGTTCGGATTCCGCGGATAGTGCCCCCTTGATCCACCTCGGATGCATGGTCCTTGATATAGGAGCGTTGTGCATAAAGAAGCTTTTCGAAAGCTGCCTTTTGTTCTGGAGTCATTGAGTATTTTAGTGAGTCATAATATCGGTTTTTTCGGTCATCTTCAATTTCGGATGCATAACTACTACAGAAATTCATTGTAAAAGTTGATGCTGCATAGCTGCAGAATTCGAAAGGTACGATTGTGCGAGGTGAACCATCAAGTTTCTTGATCTCTGGCATCGCAAGCCGAGCCATGCCTTCTTCGGACTCACAGGCGAAGCGCATGGCCAACGAAACATCGCGCTTGACCCCAGCGCCATTGAAGTAAATGTCGGCGAGAATGAGAGAACCGCCTACAACCCATGCAGTAGGTTCTTCCTGATTTTGACCGAGGTCAGCCTCTTGAGAAAGCCGCTCCTGCCATGCACACGCGCGGGCTTCGGCGTAATTTACCGGGCGACCGATGCCGCGATAGGAGCGGTAAGAAGCACAAGCTGGAGCCGACTTGGGAGCAAGAATTTTCGTTGCTTCAGCGGGTAACGGAACGGATGCGTATGCGGAGCAGTCGGCAGGAAATTCAGGAAGAGTGGTTTGTCCGATAGCAGCAGATGCAAACACACAGTTTGCAACAAGAATGGTTATCGTAACACTTAAGAGCTGCGTGTGGAGATATTGCGAGCGAATCATTTGTGAAAAGTATATGCCAATGAGATCAGTAGTCGGGGATGACCTTTGTGATCGGCGTCTCATGCCTGGAATCTCAGACTTGGAAAGGCGCTACGTTACTGCAAGCCAGTAGCGAGCGTTTGGCCGCACCGCAGGTGCTTACGCGCGATCCAACTCCGCAAACAACTCGCTCAGCACTACGCAGATGGGGGTCTCCGGCACGGTGATCTCGCCGGCGGGGGCTAGCTCGAATCCGGTTCTGGTTACGCGATAGCCTAGACGGCGGGCGGGATCGATGATCCAGATGTTCTCAATGCCAAAATCCAAATACTCGTCCGTCCGTTCGGTCATGCGGCTGAGCCGGTCCTCCGGCGAGAGGATTTCAATCACCAACAGCGGCGGATGGGTCAAAATCTGTTCCCGCGGAGTTCCAGAGCGGATCACGGTAACATCGGGCACGCGGAAACGCGTGGCCTTGACCTGAGTCCGCACATCGGTGAGCGCAAGCACACCCCACGCTTTACGATTGAGTGTGAAAATATGCCCCAAAAGTGTCTGCAAGAGTGCATGATCGTACTCGCCCAAGTTGCGCTCCTCAATGCGTCCGTCCAGGTATTCGCAGTCCGGCCGGTAACTGGTATGAAGATACTCTTCAACCGTCACAAACGGCTCATAATAATCGGGCGCGGGCATTGTAGCCATAGCAACAGTATGCTCCAAACCGGTTGAGAATCCAACTCTAAATTGCCGGGTGCCCCAAATCCGGATTTTCAAACCTGGGGCACCACGAACCCACTGCGAACGAAAAGCGAGCGGCTGGCCGCACTGCGGGTGCTTAGTCGATCTTGATCTTGCGCAGCAGGCGGAAGTCCGAGAGCATCTTGCCGGTGCCCAGCACCACCGAGGCCAGAGGATCGTCGGCCACGCTGACCGGCAGGCCGGTCTCTTCGCGGATGCGCTTGTCCAGGTTTTTTATCAGCGCACCGCCGCCAGTGAGCACAATGCCGCGGTCGCTGATGTCTGCCGAAAGCTCCGGCGGGGTGCGCTCCAGGGCCACACGAATGGCGTTCATGATGACGGCGATGCACTCGCCCAGCGCCTCGCGGATTTCGCTGTCGTCCACGGTGATGCTCTTGGGCACGCCCTCAATCAGGTTGCGCCCCTTGATCTCCATCGTCAAAGGCTTCTCCAGCGGGAAGGCCGAGCCAATGGTGATCTTGATAAGTTCAGCGGTGCGTTCGCCGATCAGCAGGTTGTATTTGCGTTTGAGGTAGTTGGTAATGGCCTCGTCCATCTGGTTGCCGGCCATGCGCACCGAGCGCGAGTAGACGATGCCGGAGAGCGAGATGACGGCGATATCCGTCGTCCCGCCGCCGATGTCGACCACCATGTTGCCGCCCGGCTCGGTGATCGGCAGCCCGGCGCCGATAGCCGCCACCATGGCCTGCTCGACGAGAAAGACCTCGCTGGCCTTGGCGCGATAGGCCGAGTCCTCGACGGCGCGCTTTTCCACCTGGGTGATTTCAGAAGGCACGCCGATCACGATCCGCGGATGGACCAGCATCTTGCGGTTATGCGCCTTCTGAATAAAGTAGTTGAGCATCTTCTCGGTGACTTTGAAGTCGGCAATCACACCGTCCTTCATGGGCTTGATGGCCACGATGTTGCCGGGCGTGCGGCCCAGCATCTCCTTGGCCTCTTTGCCCACGGCTTCCACCTCGCCGGTGTTCTTGTTGATGGCCACAATGGAGGGCTCGTTGACAACGATGCCCTTGCCGGCCGCATAGACCAGCGTGTTGGCGGTGCCTAGATCAATGGCCAGGTCGCTGGAAAACATACTGAACAGCGAACGGAGGCCGTGTGACCGCGTGGAGCGGGATGGATAACCATTGGATGACATTGGGAGACAGGTAAACCCTCAGTCCCTATTGTAAGGCCAGTGACCGAAAACTGCACTGTAGCCATCGTTTGGAAGAAAATTGTTGTTCCAAGGCAGTCAACCAATCGCGGTGGCGGGCAGACGGCGCTGGTTCCAGCGGATCACCTTTGGCTCGGCGGAGTTTTTCTGTTGACAAGGCCGGGTTGCGGCGCTAGTTTGGTAGCACCATATTTTCAGCTCCGAATTCACATTTCGAGGGGGCGCTCCTTTGACACCGCAATGTCCGTTCTGTGGCCGCGAGGCCATGCCGTTTTTGCAAAAGAAGGGTTTGTCCACCGGTGGATGGGTCTTGTTTGCCGTCCTGCTGCTCTGCTGCTTTCCCCTCTGCTGGCTTCCGTTTGTGATAGACGGGTGTAAAGAAGAAGTATGGACCTGCCCCGGTTGCGGCATCCGCAGAGCTTGATTCGGCGCGTGGTTCGCGCCAGCGCCCTTGGGCTCTTTGGCTTCTATCTGCTCTGGAACGCCCTCTGGATTGCCAAAGGGCGCATTCCGCCTTCCATCCTGAGAGCGGTTACGGGGCTTCCCTGCCCCACCACCGGCGGGTATCGGAGCTTCATGGCGCTCTGCTCCGGCCATCTGGCGCAATCGCTCCTGTTCAACCCGTTGCTGCTGGTTTATCTTCTGCACTTCGGCTGCTCCATGGCCATTTTGCTCGCCCAGGCGGCGCGCCGCGTGAGGCTTGCCTTGCCGCCTCTCGTCGCCTGGATGTGGGCGCTTGCGCTGCTGCTGGGATGGGCCGCCAAGTTTGCCCTGGGCCGGCAATACTGGTGATCTGACTTCCTTAGAAAATCAAATCATTTGTATCCATATATGTAAAGTATTGATTTTGCAGCGTGTTTATCCCTCCACCGTACGCTTCAACTGCCCGCAAGCGGCGTAGATGTCGCGCCCGCGTGGCTTGCGCAGATACGTGGGAACGTCAGCTCGGATCAGCGCGCTGCGGAAGGCTTCCACTGCCTCCGGCTGCGGCGTTGAATACGCGATGCCCGGACCGGGATTCCAGGCAATCAAGTTGACCTTGGCATTGAGGCCTGAACGGCGGAAGAGGCGGGCCAGCGCGCGGGCGTGCGCAAGCTGATCGGTAACGCCGCCCAGCAGCACGTACTCAAAGGTGATGCGCTCGCGCGGGCGGAGATTGATCTGCCGCGCGGCATCGATCAACTCAGCGATGGGCCACTTGCGGTTGATGGGCATAATCTCGCCGCGCACTGCGTCGTTGGGAGCATTCAGGCTGATGGCGAGCTTGGGGCGCAGCTCCGGCGGCTCAGCGGCAAAGCGCAGAATGCCGGGCACAATGCCGGATGTGGAGACGGTCATGCGCCGCGGACTGAGGCCGGCTTCGCGGACCAGCAAGCGCACGGCGGCCATAAAGCTGTCGTAGTTCAGGAATGGCTCGCCCATGCCCATGAAAACCAGATTCACGCGGTCGCGGCCGGCCTGCACGGCATGACGGTCGAGAACGGCCAGCACCTGACCGGCAATCTCGCCCGCCGTGAGGTTGCGCTGCAGACCGAGTTTGGCGGTCAGGCAAAACTGGCAGTTGACGGCACAGCCGATCTGGCTGGAGACGCAGATGGTTGCTCTATGGACTGGTTTATGAGTCGATTGGAGTTCGCTTGCTTCCAAGGTCCGAAAATCCGGACCTGGGGCACCCAAGTTTTGAGAGGTCTCCACATCGCTCTCGTTGCCGGCCTCGCCGTCGTCGCCTTCCGGCATCCAAACCGTCTCCACGGTCAGGCCATCCCCAACCTCGACCAGGTAGCGCTCGGTTCCGTCGGTGGAGTGAAAGACCTGCGCGATGCTTGGCCGGCCCACCTGCCAGCCCTCCTCGGCCAGCCGCTGGCGCAGCGCCTTGGGCAGCGTGGTGATTGCGTCCAGGCCGTCCATTCGCTGGCGATAAAGGGCTTCGGCCATTTGGCGGGCGCGGAAGGCCGGCTCGCCCGCTTGCGCCATCAACGCCGTCAGAGCCTCTGCATCCAATCCGAAGAGCCTTCGGCCTTCGAGCTTTGGATTGGCTGATTCGATCTGGGTAAGCTGAGGGGATTTTTGATCCATCGCTTGCTCAGGATAGAGCATTTTGCGCCTCGGCGCAGTGCGTTGTGGAGGCTTTTGGCCTACAATCGAAGAACTGATGACCATGACGACTGAAAGAAATCTTCGCCGCACCGTATTGCCGAACGGCCTGATCGTGCTGACCGAGCGCATGGAGTTCATGCGTTCCGTGGCCATGGGGGTCTGGATCAAAAGCGGTTCGCGCTGCGAAGTGGCGGCGGTGAACGGCATCTCTCACTTTGTGGAACACATGCTCTTCAAGGGCACCCGCTCCCGCACCGCGCAGCACATTGCCCGCGAAATGGACTCCATCGGCGGCAACCTGGATGCCTTCACCGGCAAAGAGACCATCTGCTTCAACGTCAAGTCGCTGGCCGAACACGTCCCCATTGCGCTGGATGTGCTGGCCGACCTGGTGCTCAACCCGGTCTTTGCCCCGACCGACATCGAGCGCGAACGCGGCGTGATTCTGGAGGAGATCAAGATCGACGAGGACAATCCAGATGTGCTGGTACATGAGCTGTTTACCCAGGCCTTCTGGAAGGATCACCCCCTCGGCTGGCCGATTCTGGGTACCACCGAGACGGTCGCTGGACTCGATCAGCGCAGCCTGATGGATTACCACCTTGACCGCTTCCACGGCGGCAACATGATCTTTTCCGCGGCGGGCAACCTGGATCACGATGCCTTTGTTGAGACCATCGCGCAGAAGTTCCTTACGCTCCCCGGCGGAGCCACGCTGCACGAACTGCCCGCGCCGGAGGCTGATGCGCGCGTTGTGCAGCGCAACAAAAAATCCCTGGAACAGGTGCAGATCTGCCTGGGCGTGCCCGCTCCGCCCATCACCGACGAAAACCGCTACGCCACGCTGATCTTGAACACCGTGCTGGGCGGCGGCATGAGCTCGCGGCTCTTCCAGACCATCCGCGAAGAGCGCGGCATGGCCTACTCCATCTACTCTGACTTGAGCCCTTACCGCGACACAGGCACGCTCTGCGTCTACGCCGGCACCTCGGCGGGCAAGGCGCTGGAGGTGGTGGACTTGATTCTGGCCGAGTTCCGCAAGCTCAAGCAGGAGCCACTCAGCGCCGAGGAACTGACCCGCGCCAAAGACCAGGTGAAGGGCAATATCCTGATGGGCCTGGAAAGCTCCAACGCCCGCATGGCCAACCTGGCCCGCCAGGAGATGTACTTCCGCGAGTTCATCACCGTGGACGAGATCATCGCCCGCATCAATGATGTAACCGCGGAGAAGGTGCAAACCATGGCCCAGCGCCTCTTTGACGCAAGGCGCATCGCCGTAACCCTGCTGGGCCGGTTGAACGGGGTCAAGCTGAAGCGCGAAAGGCTGGAGTGCTGAAGGCAGGGATCAGGGATCAGGGACCAGTTCATTCTTGCAACTGAAACAGATTTAGCTGCTAGAAAGCGCTTGACATTCCGCAAAACTCGTAAAGAATTTGCCTGATCCCTGATCCCTGATCCCTGATCCCTGATCCCTGATCCCTGATCCCTGATCCCTGCTTTTCGAACGTTCCATTTCCCTTTCGCGTCCATACGTTGTAGGATTTTCTCGGATGGGGTGGTGAATGCAAGCCGCCCGCAGAGGAACAAGAATCATGATGAATTGCAAGAACTGGATCTCTCGCCGCCACCGCGCCGTTCGCTCGAACGGCTTCACCCTGATGGAATTGCTGATCGTGATGGCGATCGTCGTGATTCTGACCCTGCTCGCCATCCCCACGGTGGGATCTTTCCGCAAGAGCGCCAACAAGATCTCGGCCATGAAATCAATTCAAGCCATCCAGATGGCGGAGAGCATGTACCTGCAGAACTATCCCACCAACGGCTACACCTGCACGCTGGCCGCTTTGGGTGGGGAGCCGACCGCGGGCGCGCCCACTCCAACCGCCGCGCAATTGCTCAAGAGTGACCTGGCCTCCGGCTACAAGGACGGCTATATCTTCACCATCGGCAATTGCACCAAGGTGACGGCCGGAGGCACCGACCGCATCACCAGCTACACGATCTCCGCCGTGCCGCAGACGGTAGGCAGGACCGGCGATATCGGCTTCTGCGCCGACGACGCCGGCATCAAATCCGACCCCACAGGCGGCACCAACTGCACGCAACTGGTGCAATGAGCGCGAGCAGAGCTTGGCGGCGCGGCGGCTGTATTCTGGCCGCCACTTTGCTGTCTTGATTAAGCGCGACTCCCATGGTTGCGAAAGAACTTCACCATGGGCTTGTTTTGTATCAGGGCACGACTTTAGTCGTGCCGCAATTGACGCAAAAGAATGGGCTGGGCTTTAGCCCCTGCGCGACGATTTTAGCCTTGACTGCAAAAAATGATGAGATTTCGCAGCCTGTTTATCTGCCGAGAGAACAAATGTTAAATAGACTAAATCCGCTGGGGCTAAAGCCCAACCTTTTGGGGGCTTGGTTTGCGGCACGACTAAAGTCGTGCCCTGTTACAAAACTATGCTTCTATCCAGATATTCTTCGGATCATTTGTGCAACAGCAGTTCTGCTATCAACTGTGCTTTGCGCCCAACAGCCTTCGCCCTCCGCGAACGAGATCGCCCAGCGCGTCAATCGCCACTACAACCAGCTTCACTCCCTCCGCGCCGGCTTCACGGAGAGCTACGAGGGCATGGGGATGCGGCGCACGGAGAGCGGAACCCTGCTGCTCGTCAAGCCCGGCCGCATGCGCTGGGAGTACACTCAGCCCGCCGGCAAGCTCTTTCTGCTGGACGGCCGCTACGCCTGGTTCTACGCGCGCGGCGACTCTCAAGTGCAACGCATTCCGGCCAAGCAGCTTGACGATCTGCGCTCGCCTCTGCGCTTTCTGCTCGGCCACACGGAGCTGGAAAAAGAGCTGACCGGCCTGAAGCTGGCCACAGCCTCAAAGGGCCAGTTCACGCTTACCGGCCAGCCCAAAGGGCAAGAGAAGCGTGTGGCGCGGCTCACACTGACTGTCACTGCAGAGGGAACCATCACCGCAATCGAGATGGAAGAGGCTGACGGCGCGCTGACCCGATTCAGCTTCAGCAACGAGCAGCCCAATCTGGCGATTGCGCCTTCGCTTTTTCACTTCGATCCGCCATCTGGGCTTCCCGTAGTCGATGCACTTCCGCCGGTTTAGGTGGAGATAGCAGATTGTTGAATCCATAGGATCTATGTCCTAGGACGAAATTCGCGCCCACTCCTCCAACATTCTGGAGTATTCATCCGAGTGGCCTATGGCGGTGAAGCGCTTGACTTCATTCAGCGCATCGTTGCGTTCCTTGGCGGCCCAAAGCACGCGGAAGAAGAGCAGAGAAACCCGCTCGGACTTTGGCTCCAATGCTATCGCCACACGCCCATGCTCGATGGCCTCGCGATGCTTCTCCCGGTGCGATAGAATCCAGGCCAGATACCCGTGCGCAATCGCCTTCCTCGGAAACTGATCCACCAGCGCCCGCAGAATCAGTTCCGCAAAGCCCGGATCGTTGTTCGCCTCCGAGTCAACCGCCTGCCGGATCACCTCGGTCACCTGCGGATCGTCCTCTTCGGCTCGCTCGCTCATCGTTGTCACTCACCTAAAACCCGTTTGAGAAACATGTTTATAACATCTACCTTTTTAACAAATCACTTTGGCCCAACAGGCAAGTCTTTCCCATATAAAGATGGCATTTGTTTTGAGCCGGATGCCATCTCCCGGTACGTAGAAAATTTATGGGATGTTCTATATTTTGATCCATTGAAATGAAATACTTCCGCCCATCCATGGCCATTCGCAGACCACCAATCGCATCGTACATCTGGAAGATTTTCACTTAGATTCTCAAGCAATTTCAGACTTGTTCCATTTGCAAATAAGATGACCTGGGCACGTCCTTGGGAAACACGTACAATCCAAAACCATGCGCAGTCCGCTCCGGAGAGTGGGGAAACACCGTTCACAATATAGTCATCTTCTTGGGGATGAAGATGCACAAGTGCAGACCGAAAATACTGGTTGGCATCGTCGTGAGGATTCTCTTTTCTCATCTCCCGCGCGTATGCAGCATTTTTGTCTTTCAATAGCGCGTCAACTACGATGCTGGGCAAATTCCCCTGATTCGGGAATGACTCGTCGGATTCATAGAAGACTGTCTTCCCATCTTCTACAAAAGTCTTTTCAACATAGACTTCGCCTTTAAGCAACTCCGGATTTTGTCCGAACGCAAAAAAATGAGCGCATAGTACCAACAATGCGATTGGCAAAAAATTGAGAATTCGAAACGTCACAATGTTCATGTGTGAATCACTCGCCCAAAACCCGCTGGAAGATCGCGTCCACATTGCCCAACTGCCGCGTGTAGTCAAAGGTCCGCGCCAGCTTTTCTTTGCTCAGCAACGCACCAATCTCCGCATCCCGCGCCACTTCATCGCGGAAGACTAGTTCTTCCTTCCATGAGCGCATGGCGTGCGACTGCACGAGCCGGTAAGCGTCCTCGCGCATCATGCCTGCCTCAGCCAAATCCAGCAGCAATTGCCCGCTGAAGATCAATCCGCCAGTCGATTCCAGGTTCTTCTTCATCCGCTCTGGATAAACCAGCAGGCGGTCAATCAAATCGGTGATCTTGGCCAGCAGGTAATCCACCAGAATCGTTGAGTCCGGGAAGATCACCCGCTCGGCCGAAGAGTGCGAAATGTCCCGCTCATGCCACAGCGCAACATCCTCGAAGGCCACCTGCGCATTGCCGCGCAAGACGCGCGCCAAGCCGCTGATCTGCTCGCTGGTGATCGGATTCTTTTTGTGCGGCATCGCCGAAGAGCCTTTTTGCTTTTCGCTGAAGTACTCCTGCGCCTCGCGCACCTCGGTCCGTTGCAAGTGGCGAATCTCAATGGCAATCTTGTCCAGCGTGCTGCCGATAATGGCCAGCGTCGAGATGTACGCCGCGTGCCGGTCGCGCTGAATCACCTGCGTGGCCACCGGCGCGGGCTTCAACCCAAGCCGCGCGCAGATGCGCTCCTCGTGCTCCGGCTTCAAATGTCCAAAAGTTCCCACGGCGCCCGAAAGCTTGCCCACGCGCAAATCTTCCGCCGCGGCTTCAAAGCGCGCCAGGTTGCGCTGCATCTCGGCAAACCAGTTCAGCAACTTCAGGCCAAAGGTTGTCGGCTCGGCGTGGATGCCATGCGTGCGCCCAATCGTCGGCGTGTGCTTGAACTCCAGCGCGCGCCGCTTGAGCACCTCCATGAAGCCGTTCAAGCCCGTGCGTATCTGCGCCGAGGCCTCTTTGAGCTGGAGCGCCTGCGCCGTGTCCACAATGTCGGTCGAGGTCAGCCCGTAGTGCAGCCAGCGCGACTCGGCGTCCAGCCCCTGCGCTTTGAGCGTCTCAGCCACGGCGGTCGTAAAGGCGATCACATCATGCTTGACCTCGGCCTCAATCTCTTGAATGCGCGCAACCGAGAAGCTCGCTTTCGTGGCGATGGCCTCGGCAGCGTCGGCCGGAATGACGCCATCCTCAGCCAGAACCGTGCTGGCCGCCGACTCCACCAGCAGCCAGCAGCGGTACTTGTTCTCCTCGGTCCAAATGCGGCCCATCGCCGGGCGTGTATAGCGTTCGATCAAAGCAATTCTCCTTTATCATTTCCACGGACTGTCCCATTCAACGCACTCGAAATGGTAGCGCCGGCCTCCCGGCCGGCTGTGGCGTGGACCTCCTGGTCCACGCTTATCTTCAGAGTCGCTTTCGGCAGCTCTTCTCCAACTCTTCATTGTACGAGAAATGCCCCGTGCCCCATCCATTCGCGTCTTTTGCGAATGGGTGGGCATCGACAAACCAAAACAGCCCCGTGCCCCATCCATTCGCGTTTTTTGCGAATGGGTGGGAACCGACAAATCAAAACAGCCCCGTGCCCCATCCATTCGCGTTTTTTGCGAATGGGTGGGAACCGACAAATCAAAACAGCCCCGTGCCCCATCCATTCGCGTTTTTTGCGAATGGGTGGGAACCGACAAACCAATACAGCTCCGTGCCCCATCCATTCGCGTTTTTTGCGAATAGGTGGGAACCGATGAACCCTACAAGATCAGTCGAGAGGAATCCCCAGCCGCTGGCGCAGTTCGTCTTCCAGCAATCCCCGCCCCGGCTTGTAGGGCTGGAACCACTCGCCGTCAATCACCAGTTGCGGTACGGCCCGCTTGCCGACGCGCCGCACCAGTTCGGCCGCTGCCTCGCGGTCCTTGTCGATGTCGATCTCCGTGAACTCAACGCCGTGGTTCGAGAGGAACCGGCGCGCGGCGCGGCAGTCCCCGCACCAGGTGACGCCATACATTTGCACCTTCATGCGAAGATTCTACCGCCTCTGCGCTGCTACCATCAGAGAAATGACCGCCGAAGAGATTAAATCGCTGCTGAATCTGGAACCTCTCGCCGTCGAGGGCGGTTGGTTCCGGCGCACGTATGCCTCGGCAAGCACTGTTGAACTGCCATGCGGCACACGCCCGTTGAGTTCGGCAATCTACTACCTGATGGAAGCGGGAGATTTTTCCGTAATGCATCGGCTGGATTCAGACGAAATCTATCATTTTTATCTTGGCGATCCGGTGGAAATGCTGCAATTGTTCCCCGATGGCAGCTCCGCAGTCTTCGTTCTTGGGCCGGATTTGGCGGTGGGCCAGCAGGTCCAACTCATCGTCCCCGCAGGAGTCTGGCAAGGCGCGCGGCTGGTTGGCGGCGGCAAAGTAGCTCTGCTCGGCTGCACGGTAACTCCCGGTTTTGAATATGCCGATTTTCGCGCCGGGAGTTATGCGGAGTTAGTTGAGAAATGGCCGCAAGAAGCTGAGCGAATCAAAGTGCTGATCGGGAGTTAGTCAACCGGCCTGGTTTGTAGCGCCGGTCTCCAGACCGGCTGTAGCGCGGGCGTCCTCGTTCGCGCTTGCTCATCATTCAAACCCAATTCATTTGGCCTAAGCTCAAAACAATAAATTCAGCGCCGCACGCGAAAAAAACTCCGCAGCAACTCAGCGGATTCTTCAGCCAGAATGCCTTGCTCCACCTGCATCTGGTGGTTGAGTTGCGGATGATTGAGCACGGCAAGCACCGATCCGCACGCGCCCGCCTTGGGATCGCTGGCCGCATAAACCAACCGCGCAAGCCGCGCATGAATCATCGCTCCGGCACACATCGCGCACGGCTCCAGAGTTACATAAAGCGTACAGCCCAGCAAGCGATAGTTGCCGACAAAGGCCGCCGCCGTACGCATGGCCACAATCTCCGCGTGCGCCGTCGGGTCAAGCGAGCGCAGCACGCGATTCTGCCCGCGCGCAATAATCTCTCCCTCGCGCACAATCACTGCGCCAATCGGCACTTCACCCAACTCCGCAGCCATGCGGGCTTCCGTGAGCGCGGCTTGCATGAAATCGAGATCGGTCATAGGGTAAATTCAATTCCCTTTAGATGCCGCAGATTCAAAACAGCTAGACCGCGAGATTCCAGAAAACCTGTAAGAGGCCAATCGACAGTGATGACAAGATGTGTATTTGCGAGACTAGCCAAGGCAACATCCGTTAGCCCAAACCGGATTGCAGATGCATCGGAGGCGATCTGAGCCGAATCTTCAAACAACTCAGGAATGAGCTGAATCTGTTCCGAGAAATACTCTGTCCAAGACGATTTCCTCCAACCGGGAAGAGAGTTCGTCAGATTCGAGACTTCAGTTAGGAGATGGGGGGTAGTACACCAGCCGGAAAACGACTTAAGGAGTTCTGAAAGCAGTAAATAGTCGTACTCCTCGAAGATCTCCAGCCGTTTAAATGAGGAAAGCAAGGAAAAATCGAGCGCGCATAACATATGCAGCAACAGCACATTCGCATCCAGGACTGCGCAACGACCTGAATACCGCCGTACCAAGGGGTGCTCACTCAATTTCATGCTGCTCGCTGCTTCAGGGAAACAAATTTTCCGTCAGCACCATCTACGACAATGACTTTGGCAATCCGATTGAATCCAAAAGGACTGGAAGACATGGAAGAAACAGGATAGCTGAAGGTGATCGCCCAATTGTCGCTGCCTACTCGTTTCGTCGGAATACGTTCAATCTCCTCGAGCCGAATTTGTTCACGGGCACTCGGATCGATTTCATGCTGATATAGCTCAATAAAGTGCAGCCGCGCGGCTTCAATTGCTTCTTTGACGGTCAAAGCCATACCTTGTCTCCAATGAAAACATTCTACACTAAATTGAAGTTCCACGCGCTTCCGGCTGCTGCTGGGTCATACAGTGCAGCGTGCCCAGGCCCCAGACTAGATCCACGCAGTGAATGCCGATCACTTCGCGGCTTGGAAATACTTCGGCCAGCGTGTTCAATGCTATGCGGTCGTTGGGATCGTGGAAGGTGGGAACTAACACAAGATCGTTGGCAATATAGAAGTTCGCATAACTCGCCGGCAGCCGTTGGCCGCGAAAGACCACTGGCCGCGGCATGGGAAGCTCGACGATCTCGAATTGCTTTCCGTCTAGTGTTCGCGCGGCTTTAAGGCGGGCAAGATTTTCCGCCAGCAGCGCATGGTTCGGGTCGTTCTTGTTGGGTTCTACTGCGGTAACAATCGTCGCCGGACCAACGAAGCGAGTGATATCATCCACATGGCCATGTGTATCATCACCCACGATGCCGCGATCAAGCCAGATCACCTGTTCTATGCCGAGATAGTTGTGAAAGGCTTGCTCGATTTGTGCGCGGCTGACGCCGGGATTGCGCTGCTGCACCTCGCTCAACAAGCACTCTTCTGTAGTGAGCATAACTCCCGCGCCGTTCACATCGATGGAGCCGCCCTCAAGCACTAACCTTTGATGCATGCCATCCGCTAACTCAATGGTAGGCTGCCATTCGGGTAGAGTTAGTAATTCATTTACACGGCCCGGCACCTGATCGTCTAACTTCCAGTCGTCGTATTTGGCCCAGGCGTTGAAGCGCCAATTCGTAACTGCAACTTTGCCTTCGCTGTTGCGCACGAAGATCGGACCGGAGTCACGCGTCCAACTGCGATTCGTCGGCCATGCGTGCAGGCTGACACGGCCGAGATTCGCCCCGGCGCGTTCCAGGATTCCGTTTACGCGTAGCTCAGCCTTCACGTCCTCGACGAGAATATGCACGTTCTCCCGCGCGGCCAGCAGGCGCACAATCTCCGCGTAGAGCCACGGAATGGCCTGAAACTTGCCCGGCCAGTCTTCAGGATTATGCGGCCACGCCAGCCATGTAGCCTCGTGGCGCTCCCATTCAGCGGGCATACGATAACCGAGTTCATGCGGCGTTTGATTACTAAATTCCACTATGTAACACCTTGCCCTTTGATTAGCTGCTCCAATTTCTTCTCAATAGAATCCAACCTGGACTCCATATCTTTGGGTCGAAATTTCTCAGATTGATAGAGCCAAATTACGCCCTTCACCCATTCGCGCCTCGAATTCAGGCGGGGATCAATCACAGCTATGAGCAAAACTTCTAGAGCCGCGATTAATTCTCTTGTGCTTATCTGATGAGTTTCCGCACGCTGCGCGACTTTATCATCGTCATTCAGTCCCAAGATACCATACCACGAAAAACTATCCCAACGGGCTCCTTTCCTCCAGTCTTTTCTATGTTCCCAAAGACGATCGCCTATAGGTCCTTTATCTCCTTTACCAACATAGACAGGGACATGATCCTTGTAGAGGATATAGACTCCTCTCTCCTGCCATACATTAATATCTGGCCCATTGGGCTTACGCTTACCAAAGAGCTGATAAGGGCTACTCCAATTCACGTATTCCGGGTTCCAGAACTCACCACATGTCTTGATGAGGTGCGAATATACGGTTTCTCCATTCGCCGTACTCTCATTTGCATCTTCTGGCATATTCCCTCCTCTGAAAACTACTCACAATTGTACCTTTACTAGAGGCGCACGACTGTCCATCTCTTCATGGCATTCCCTCAGGGGCTAAAGCCCAACATTTGTTGTATTGCTCTGGCGGCACGACTGAAGTCGTGCCCTGTTACAAAGCCCGTCCCGATTGAGTTTTCGCAACCCATCAATCTCGAACTTTCAAAAGAGCAACCGCGGGTCCTTCGACTCCCTACGCTGCGCTTCGGTCGCTCAGGATGACAGCTTTTTAGGAATATCAAGGTATCGCTTGGCGATGGGCGCATAAGCGTCGATGCGACGGTCGCGCAGAAAGGGCCAGTTGCGGCGCGTCTCTTCGATCAGGCCGAGGTCGATCTCGCCGATCAGAATCTCTTCCGCGTCGTGCGAGGCCTTGGCAATCACGCGGCCAAAGGGATCAGATAAAAAGCTGCCGCCCCAGAACTCAATTCCCTGCCCTTCCGCGCGATTGCCGAGTATGTCGCCATGTTCGACACCCACGCGATTTACTCCGGCAACATAGACGCCGTTGGCGATGGCGTGGGAGCGCTGAATCGTCTGCCACGCCTCATATTGCGCCGCGCCGAACTCGGCTTTTTCCGCCGGATGCCAGCCAATCGCTGTCGGATAAAAGATGGCTTCCGCGCCTTTGAGAGCGGTGAGCCGCGCGGCCTCCGGATACCATTGATCCCAGCAAACCAAAGTACCCACGCGGCCACAAGCCACATCCACGGCCTGAAATCCCAGATCCCCCGGCGCGAAGTAATACTTTTCGTAGTAGAGCGGATCGTCGGGAATGTGCATCTTGCGATAGACGCCGGCGATGGCGCCGTCGGCGTTCAGCGTGACAGCCGTGTTGTGATACAGCCCCGGTGCGCGCCGCTCAAAGAGCGAAGCAATCACCACGACGTGCGCCTCGCGGGCTACCTCTGCCAGCCGCGCCGTCGAAGGCCCGGGAATCGGCTCGGCAAGATCAAAGAGCGCCAGATCCTCGCGCTGGCAGAAGTATTGCGTGCGGAAGAGTTCAGGCAGGCAAACGACGTTCGCGCCAAGCCGCGCCGCCTCGCGGATGCGCGTCAAAGCGGAGACAAAATTCAGCTCCGGATCGGCGCCCATGCGCATTTGCACCAGGCCTACATTGAATTTGCGCGGGTTGGTCACGGATGCAGATCCTCGGAAGGTTGACAGGTTGACAGGTTGACAAGTTAACAAGTTGACAGCCATGCGGCAAGGCCAACTCCATCGCGCGGAATTGGCCTTAATGCGCTGCTGGATGCACGTCTTACTCGTCCAGAATCAGCACAGCGGCGGCAATCGTTGTGGTCCACAAGCCGCGCTTGTCGCCCATCGCCGATTGCGTGATGTTGCTGGTGCGGACGATCTTGTTGGAGATGCGATAAATCTCCTTCTTTTCATCCCAGCTTTTGTCCGGATCGAACTCGACATCAAGCGTGGTGGCCAGCATCTCGGCGGCCAATTCCTCGGCGTACTCGCCGGCTTGCTCCTCGGTCTCGCCAAAGCTGTGGTGCTCGCTCAGGTAGCCGTAGGTGTTCTTGTCCGCGGGGATGGCGACGCCGATGCTCGACACCAAAAGCCGGTGCGGCTCGCGCGTCGAATTTTCAGCGATCACCGCGAAGACTACCTCGCCGGGGCTGAGATAGGTGAGGCCTTCCTTGCGAGTGAGCATCTTGCAGCGCGGTGGAAAGATGGATGAAACGCGCACCAAGTTCTGCGAGGCAATCCCCGCATCCCGAAGCGCCAGCTCAAAGGAGGTCAAACGCTCCTTGTGTTTGCCTACGCCCTTGGTGAAAAACAGCTTCTTCGGGACCATGCTTTTTCCCAATTTCTGTGTGTCCTCCTTGTGGTTTGAAGATTGGTGATTGAATGTGCGTACCCGCTTGAGTTTATCGCATTTGGGCGGATTGCAACAGACCCACTTCAATTTCATCTCACATTCACAAAAAATGAGAATCCCAACGGCAGCCCGCCTTTGCTCCCGATCCAATACGGAGGCGGTTGCTGAGAGAATGATAATGAACGAGGTGCGGATGCAGGGCAAGGCAATCATTATCGGAGCTGGCCCTGCCGGATTAACGGCGGCGTTGGAGATTGAGCGGCGCTCTTCCATCCAGCCGATTCTGGTCGAGGCCAGCCGGCAGATCGGCGGCCTGTCCCGAACGGTTCGCTACAAAGGGAACCGCATGGATATTGGCGGCCACCGGTTCTCTACCAAGTCGGATCGCGTACAGCAATGGTGGCTTGATTTAATGCCGGTGGAAGCCGGTCCAGCTCCTGAGGATGAGGTGCGCCGTCTGCGCCAGCCGCGCGACCTGCGGAGCAAGGATCTGGTGATGCTGGTCCGCCAGCGCAAGAGCCGCATCTATTTTTTGCGCCGCTTCTTTGACTATCCCATCCGCCTGACCGCCTCCACCTTCCGTAACCTGGGCCTCGCGCGCACTCTTCGTTGCGGATTGAGTTATATGCACTCGGCTTTATTCCCACAGCGCGAAGAAAAATCCCTGGAAGATTTCATCATCAATCGCTTTGGGAAGCAGCTATATCTGACATTTTTCAAGTCCTATACGGAAAAGGTCTGGGGCGTTCCCTGCCACCAGATCAGCGCCAGATGGGGCGCGCAGCGCATCAAGGGACTTTCGCTCAAAGCAGTGGTGACGCATTTCTTCACGAAAACCTTCAGCGGCAATCAGTCAAAAGATATCGCGCAAAGAAATACGGAAACCTCGCTGATCGAGAAGTTTTTGTATCCCAAACTGGGTCCTGGGCAGCTTTGGGAATATGCGGCGGAACTGATAAAAAAAGGCGGCGGAGAAATTCACTTAGGTATTCAAATTGACCGGATCAATGTAGAAAGCAATAAGATTGTTTCGGTCGAGGGGGTAAATGATGCGGGTGAGCGAGTTACTTACAAGGGAGATTATTTCTTCTCGACCATGCCGGTGCGCGACCTGGTGCGTGCTATCACCGCGCCGGTTCCTGCTGAAGTCACCGAGGTGAGCGAAGGCCTGATCTATCGCGACTTTATTATCGTGGGTCTGCTTGCCAACAAACTTACTGTCACGGAGAAGGATGGCTCGCCGCTCAAGGATAACTGGATTTATATCCAGGAGCCGGATGTGACGGTCGGCAGGCTGCAAATCTTTAATAACTGGAGCCCCTGGCTGGTGAGCAGCAACGACAAGGTCTGGATTGGCCTGGAGTACTTTTGCAATGAAACCGATCCGCTGTGGAAGTTATCCGATGAGGAAATGTCAAAGTATGCCATAGAGGAGATCTCTCGCATCGGCATTCTCAAAGCCTCGGATGTGGAAGACTCGGTGGTGGTTCATGTGCCCAAGAGTTATCCGGCTTACTTTGGCAGTTATGATCGCTTTGATGTGATCCGCAATTATCTGGATGGATTTGAGAATCTATTTCTCGTGGGCCGCAACGGAATGCATAAGTACAATAACCAGGACCACTCGATGCTGACCGCGATGACTGCCGTCGAGAACATCCTCAACGGCGTCAAGACCAAGGGCAATATCTGGGCGATCAACACCGAGATGGAGTATCACGAGGAGAAGGCAGAAAAGTAGAAGCGGCAACTCGTCCGATGCTTGGCCGCATTGCCGCCGCAAGATGCGGTTGCAGCTTCAAGATAGGCAGGTGCCCTCGACCATCCGGCTCCGTCCCATCCGGCGGAGAACGCAGATAAAGGCAAGGACTTCTATGATTCCAGTTGCTCGCCTGAGCTCAATCCCGGCAAAAACTTGTATGCTGCAGCGTGACATTTCTACCGGGACGGATCAACGACACAAATGAGGGCTGCGAAAGACAGGCTGAAACGCTCCTCATCTCTGGACCCGCAGATGACGATAGTTTTACCATAGACGCTGCGGTTGAATGCGCGCGTCGGAGAGACGGAAAAATGTTATCGGCAGAGGCAATTGTCAAGCAACAGGATCGGGAGACGCAGGCGTGGCATCTGGCGGCGGAAACAGCCTGGGCGGCTGCCGCGCCGGTGGGGGATGCGGAGGCCGATTGGCTTCGTCTGGTCAGCGGCCAGCATCGGGCCAACTTTGAGCTGTGGCATATTGAGGATGAGGCGCGGGTTCCGGGGGCAAGCGACGCGGAGATTGCCGGTGTAAAGCGGCGGGTGGACCCGACCAACCAGCGGCGCAATGATCTAGCCGAGGGGCTGGACCGCGCGCTGCTCGGCTGGCTTGAGCCGCAAGGGTTGCCCAACCCGGCGGCGGCGCTGCACTCCGAGACACCAGGACTGATGATTGACCGGCTCTCGATTCTGGCGCTGAAGATCTATCACACGCGCGAAGAGGCTGAGCGGGCCGACGCGCCTGCCGGTCATGCCGAGCGCAACCGGGCGCGCCTGGCCGTTTTGGAGGAGCAGCGCGGGGACTTGGCCGGTTGCCTGGAGGCATTGTGGAGCGAGGTGCTGGCTGGAAAGCGGCGCTTTAAGCTCTATCGGCAGTTAAAAATGTACAACGATCCCTCGTTGAACCCGGCTGTTTACGGCCGTGCCGGAGGCGTCAAACAGGCGGATTTTACAGGTGGATCAAGCACCCGTGCCGGGCAGCCTTGACGAGATGCGGTGTTGTGCGTATAAAGTGTGCCTAAGCAGCATAATACCGAGAGACGGTTTCTTTGCCGGTTTTGAGCCGGTTGAGCCGCTCCCGGAGTGAGCAGATTTCAGGTATATTGATGAGGCAAGAGGCCCGAACCGTGGTGTACGACCGCAAGAAAGAATCTCAACCTGTCGGCAAGTCCGGCGGCCACTCCGGCATGAGCGCGGGAGCGGCTTTGCAGCACTATCAATCTGCCGTGCAACTGTTGCAGCAGGGCAAGTTCGACAAGGCTCTGGCAGCCTTTGAGAAGTTGCTGGCCACCGCTCCACCCGAGTTCCGCGAGCGCTGCAAGATGTATATTGCCACCTGCCAACGACAGATGGACAAGCACAACCTGACCTTCTTGACGCCTGAGGAGCACTACGACTACGCCGTCTCGCAGTTGAACACCGGCTACTACGAGGAGGCGCGTGAGCAGTTCAACCTGATACTGTCCTCTTATCCCAAGGCAGACTTTGCGTATTATGGATTGGCGCTGCTGGACGCGATGACCGGGCGCACCCAGGATTGCCTCAAGAATATGGGTAGGGCGATTGAGCTGAACCCGAAGAACCGCCTTCAAGCGCGTGTGGACAACGACTTCCAGAATATGGCCGACGACCCGCGGTTTACCGAGTTGCTCTATCCCGAAGTACCTTAAGGTCTCCTTGAACTCTAATGACATCTCGTTAACCGGCTCGCAGACCAGCGCCGGAGCCGCGCCCCAGGCTCTGCGCGTGGTGGCCATTGGCGGCGGAACGGGGCTCTCCACCTTGCTGCGCGGGCTGCGGCGTCACGTGATTACAGGCAATTCCGCAACAGCTGAAACTGGGCTGATCCGCGACCTGGCCGCCGTGGTCACCGTGACCGACGACGGCGGTTCCAGCGGGCGGCTGCGCAAAGGCTTCAATATGCTTCCTCCCGGCGACCTGCGCAACTGCATGGTGGCGCTGAGCGAGGAGGAGGACGTGCTGGCGCGGCTCTTTGCCCATCGCTTCCGCAAGGGCGATGCGCTGCAAGGGCACAACTTCGGCAATCTATTTGTGGCCGCGCTCACGGAAATCACCGGCGACTTTGGCTTGGCCATCCAGATGGCTTCAAAGATTCTGGCCACGCGGGGGCGCATCTACCCGGTGACCACCTCCAACGCCACACTGGTGGCGCGCATGGACGACGGGACGCTGGTGCGCGGCGAAACCAACATTACCGCCAGCCGCAAGCGCATCGCCCAACTGATGCTGGACCCGCCCGACGCGCAGCCATTGCCGGAGACGCTGGAGGCCATTGAGCGCGCTGACCTGATTACCGTGGGGCCGGGTTCACTGTACACTTCGCTGATCTGCAATCTGCTGGTGCAGGGAATGCCGGCGGCGCTGACCAGGGCGCGCGGCGTCAGGGTGTACATCTGCAACCTGATGACCCAGGCCAATGAGAGCCTGAACCTGACCGCCTCGCAGCACATTGAACGGATCTACGAGCATACCCACGCGCCGATCTTCGACTACGCGCTGGTGAACACCGCAGCCTTTTCAGCGGAAACCAAGGCGCGTTACGCAGCCGAAGGCGCCGCGCCGATTGAGGCCGACATTGAACGCATTGAGGCACTTGGCGTTCATGTTATTCCCGGCAACTTTGCCAGCGAAGAGAGTGTTGTGCGCCACAACTCCGAGCGCGTGACCAACGCCTTGCTCACGCTGGGTGGAACAGTTCTGGGATAGAGCAGATTATCTTTTCCCCAACCATGTTTTCTCTTCCCCTTTGATTGCGGTTTGCGATATAGTGTGGGCTTGCGCAGCCTCATCACTGCGCCATTCCTCAGGAGGTTCCATGCACAAGACGCGAATTTGGGTCACTCTGAGCTGTTGTCTGTTTGCTGTTGCGCTCTTCGCCTGGGCGCAGTCGGCAAGAAAAGCCGGTCTATGGGAGACCACCACAACGATGAACATGGCAGGGATGCAGATGCCCCAGATGCCGCAAAACATTCAACTGCCACCAGGCGTGCAGTTGCCCCCAGGCATGAGGATGCCGTCAGCAGGTGGTGGATCGCCCTTCGGCACTCATACTAGCCAGGTTTGCGTGACGCAGGAGATGATTGACAAATACGGAGGCCCGACGGCCAATCCGCCCAGCCGGAACAGCGCTTGCAAGATGACCAATATCTCCATCAAAGCCGATGGCATGACGGCGACCATGGTCTGCACAGGCCAGTTGAATGCCACCGGCGATGTGCAGTCCACCTGGACAGACGGCAACACAACCCACACCACCGTTCACCTGAAAGGAACCATGCAACGTGGGCAGAATTCAATGCCGGTGGATATGACGATGCAGTCCGATTCGGTTTATAAAGGCCCCGATTGCGGCAGCGTGCAGCCAATTCCCATGCCGAAAGATTAGCCCATTTTCTAATCTTCCTTCGGCTTAGCCAACCCACTGGAGATGAATTTGCAGCGCCGACCTCCCGGTCGGCTGTAGTGTGGGCGTCCTCGCCCACGCTAGTTTCTTTGTCGACGCATCAAGCTTTGAATACCCCAATCTGGTCATCCAGTGCGGAGCCGAAGGATCTGGTAGCAAGATGAGGAGTCGAACCTCCATCCTATCGGCGCCGGTCGGTGCTGACCCGCCGTTCCTCAAAAGCCGGGCGTGGATCGGGAATCTGCCCGCCTCGCCTTCGGTCTGAGATGCTCGGACCGGAGCCGCTGGTGAGCAACCTGCTCAGGTTGGGCTGATTGAGCCGCTGGGTCTCCACAAAATCAACGCCCTCGGCGGTGAGGGTGAGCGCGGAGTTGTCGGCCTTCGTAATGTATCCCTTCTTCATCAGATACCAGACGGTGAAATCCAGGTAATCGCGGGGAAAATTCATCAAAGTTTCAATCTCGCCAAGGCCCACCTCCGGCTTGTGAGCGTTTGTCCGGCGACGTTTGTAGAGCACGGCCAGCACCGCCAGCCGCCGGTTCAACTCACCGTCAACGCTATCCAGAAAGTCCATCGTATCCGGAATCGGAATCGCCTCCACCGCCTCCTTGTCCCGCTGCGTATCGTATTGGGAGCGAAGGGAAGCAACGGAAAGAACATCATAAGCCTGCTTCAGCATGGCAAACTTGTCCGGGTCACCGGAGTCCGGGTTGTCCGGATGGAAGCGCGCCGCAAGAAACTTGTAAACGCGGTGAATTGTGCCCGGCTCAGCGTTGGGGCTGATCTGGAGGAACTCATAATAATCAGGCTGCTTCAAGATAATCTCCCTGGGAATCCGCTTCCCTTTCATTAAGATAGCGCCATATTCACGAGAGATTCATGGAAAAGTACATAATTGGTTATTAAAGTTCCCTTGTGGGAGCGGAGGGGGTTTCAGGAGGCGGGCGGCTCGGTAAAGTTGGGAGCTGAATTGGACCGCTCACGCAAGGTGCTGATGCGGATCTTCCGCGCGTCGGAGATCCGCAGAAGCTGACGCCGCTTTGCTCTTCCGGCGGCAATGCGAATGGACTCTGAAAGGCATGGCCTGAGATTTCATTGCCGGGATGGGGCAGGTAGTTGACCTTGAACGCGCCGCCGAAGAAGTACGCGGGATGGTGAACCCAACGCATGAGGTGATTTCCCTGCCGTTCCTGGCAGGAACAAAGGCTCCTCGGCTGGAAATCCGGTCGCCGGAACGAGTGTTGCACGGCAATTTTAAAGTAGACAAATAATATCCATTTTGCTCTATACTTTTGGAAATGAAAGCAAAAGGAGGTCTTGTGACAGATCAAGTAGCGAAGGTCAAACAGAATTATCTGGCTATTGTGGTGGCTGCAATCGCCTGCTTTGCCTTTGAGGCTGTTTGGTACACCATCTTCATGCGGCCTTGGCTGGCTGGTATCGGGCGCACCAGCGATTGGCTGATGAGCGCGGCGGGCTATAACCCAGTCTTGCAGTACAGCACTGCCCTGCTTTCGGCAGTCGTCATCGCCGCGGCAATCTCCTGCTTGACTCAACTCACAGGACCGCAAACAGCGATACGCGGGATCAAGGTCGGAGCGTTGCTGTGGTTCGGCTTTGTGCTCACCACCTGGTCCACTGAATACGTCTTCGAGGTCCGGCCGCTGAGCCTGCTGGGAATCAACGCAGGCTTCTGGCTGGGCGGAATGGCGCTGATGGGCGCAATCGTCGGCGCTTGGAAGAAGAAGTAGCTCTACCCGCCGCACTACTCCGGCGGCGGGTAGAAAGGCAGCTTGTCGTTCTTCTCATTGGCGCGGCGGATGGTGATGTCGTCGAGCAGCAAGGCGGGAGCGAGCACAGTCTCCGGTACTTCGCCAAAGGAGTTATCCACCCACAGATCCTTGCCCGCGGCCACCACGCCGGAGCGCAGCGCGCGCTGGTCCAAATCATCCAAGGCCGCCCCGCGAACCAGTTCTCGCTTGCCGTCCAATGTGACGCGATAGAGCAGCCGCGGAGTCAGCTTTCCGCCCATCGTCGAGAGATAGTAGACGCTCGGAAGGCCGCGATCCTTGGCCAAATCGAGCAGCTTCGTGTTCAGTTCTTCGTCCGTCAGCCCGTCTTTGGCTGTGACCACAAAGACGCCGATGGACGGGCGGGCGGCTTGAGCAAGTCCGGCGCGGCCATGGCCGTTGGAACTCGGAAAATCGCGTACCGGCTCGCGGCCGATAAGATAATTCTCCAGCTTGCCGTCCACCACCAGCTTGACGTCTTGGGCCGGAACGCCCTCGTCATCCACATCGTAGGCGCCCAGCAGGCCTTTGCCTTTGTAGCTCTTCATGCCGGGATTATCCTCGACGTTGAAGAAATCCGGCAGCATGCGTGCATGATAGCTGGAGGCGAATGGTCCGTTGGTGCGCGCCTCGGTGCCCAACTTGGGGCGCGTGGCCGTAACGCCCCTGGCCACCAGCGCACGCAATGTGTCCGCGCCGGCGTCGGCGCTTAGCAGCAGAGGGCCGTGGTACTCCTCCTCCACCAACGGCGCTTTACGCAGGTCACTGAGTGAGGCAATCTGCCGGAAGATGCGCTGGGCAAAGTCGCCGGCTGAATCCAGATCCGCAAGCGAAGTGCCGGTCGTTGCGCACGACCGGTCGAGCCTCATGCCGTCGGCCGCCTGCGTGCCCACGCCAAAACTATCCTCAAAGCCGCTGGCTGATTTGCGCACAATTGTGCCTTCGCTCGTCACCAGCCACGATGTGGTCACGCTCGCGGTAAAGCTGCTCGTGGAGTAGCGCACATTGCGCTGGTCGGCCTTCACATCCACGCCGGTGCGATAGAGTCCGCTCTCCCGCGCTATGCGCTCCGTCCACGCCACCTCATCCACGCTCAGCTTGAGCGGCTGGGCAAGTGAGAGGATGGGCGTCTCCTGGCTGAAGTCGTCGGCCTGGGGCGGCGTCTCCACCTGCTTGAGCGCGGCCTGCTTTTGCGCGTAGGTGGCCAGGGCGGCTTTGTAGGCCTGGTCGGTAGCCGTCCAGAGCGCCGAGCGCAGGGCAATTGGATCGTCGTCCAGCGCCGCCAGCTCAATGGCGCCATCACCACGGCCGCCGGAACTGTCCGTCTTGTAGTCGCCCACGCGCACCGTCACCCGCGCCACGCGTTGATGGCTGTGCTGCGCGCTGGTGGTGGCGCCAAAGGCCGCCTTGGTCTCAAAGTTGTCAATGTCTTCGATGCGGTACTGGATGAAGAATGGCTTCTGAAAGTCCTTCAACTGGAGGTCGCTCTTGCTGCGGTCGAGCTCGGTGAGCATAGCCTTCAGCACCGGGTCTTTCTCAGCGTCAGCGCGCGTCGGTTGAGCCGCCCGCGCGGATGCAATCAGGCTCACAGTCAGCAGAACTGTTGCGGCAATCGGACGAATCAGGTTCATTGCGCCTCCGGGGTTCTTAACAAATGATTTGAATGTATGAAAATCGATGGTTTAGGTTCGAGTTGTCCTACCCATTCCGCATAAAACGCTGAATGGATAGGGCACCCAGTGCTTTAGGAAGCGCCACCAGTAAAGTTCACCTCTCCTGTGGTTTCCTAAACCAGCCGCCTGTCTGTCTTGAAAATTCCTGTGGGTCAGATTTACCCCAAATAGCCCAAGCCATCGCGACCAGCCAACCGATAATCGTCCAGGACAAAAAGAAGCTTAGAAGATCGATTAATACAAAGTTTGCGCACTTCCGTTTGTATGCGATCGCGAACGGGATGCTAGTCAATAGGACACCAATTATCCAAAGCACCGTTTCCATCGGAAAGCTCCTTAACTGCGAGTGGTAAGTGTTGAGAATCCTCAATACCTTCTCTCAGGGGCTAAAGCCCAATTCATTTTGTTGCTCTTGCGGCACGACTAAAGTCGTGCCCTGTTACAAAACAGGCAAGAATCGTGTTTTTCCGCAACCTCTAAAGTCGTGCCCTGTTACAGAGCGTTGTATTCAATGCGGTTCAAGATGCCAATTAACAATCGTTTTCTGAGAACTGAAAACTGAGAACTGCTCCTTACTTCGGCATCGGCAGAATCGGCGGCCTGGCCGTGCCCTTGGGCTGCTTCTGCGTCTCCATGGCGCTCAGCAGCATCGCCGGTGCCACGGCGCTCACCGGAATGGTGCCTGACTCCGCGCCGCACTCGCCGTTGAAGACCTCGTACTTGTCGCCGGTGGCCAGGATGCTCTTCATCGCGGCCAGCGGCGTGCCCACGATGCTGACGCCGCGCACCAGTTCATCGGGCCGGCCATCCACGTAGACGCGCCAGACCACCAGCGGAACCACGCTGAATGCCTGCGGCGAACTGCGCTGCGTGACGGCAAAGCCGGACGAGATGTCCTCGAAGTAGAGGCCGTAGGGCTTGCCCTGCTTTTTGGCCTCCTCAATCAACTGCTTGCGCAGCTCGGCCTCCGGCACCATCTTGGTCGAGGTGACGATCAGGTTGCCCTGGCGTCCGGTAGGAACCTTGCCGGTTTGCGCGCGGCCGTGGCCGTTGGCTTTGGCAAAGCTGGCAATCGGCAGGCGCGACATCAGGAAGGTCTTCAAGACGCCATCCTGAATCAAGGCGACCCGCTGCGCCTTCACTCCCTCGTCGTCGTACTCATAGCGGCCGCTGAGCCAGGTCTTCTCAAAGTGGGTCAGCGTTGGATCGTCGGCCACCGAAAGAAATGTAGGCAGCACCTCTTGGCCCAGCTCCTTGGTGAATGTCTGTCCCTCCTCGTCGCCGCGCTGCCGCTGGCCCTCCAGCCGATGGCCCAGCACCTCATGGAAGAAGACCGCTGCGGCGCGCCCGGAGAGGATCGCAGGGCCGTCAAAAGGCTCTGTCACCGGCGCCACGCGCAGCGCCTCCAGGCTCTTGCCCAGCTCGCGGATCGCCGCTTCCAGCTCCGGCTGCGCGGGCAGGCCGGCGGCTGTTTCAGCCTCAAAGGTCCGCGCGCGGTAAAGATCCATGCCGTCCTCGGCGCGGGTCACGGCAAAAATCACCAGGCGCGCCTGCACGTGCGGCGCAACCACCTGCGAGCCCTCGCTGGAGGTGTAGTAATCCGTCTCGTTCTGCGCCGTCAGCATCACCGCGTTGCGATAGACGTCAGGATACTCCCGGAAGATGCGCGAGAGCGCCCGAACCCTCTGCTCCCAGGCCGCGCGATCCACCACCACCGGCGGAGCCGCCTTGCCCAAGTGTGTCTGCGGCGGCTCCTGGCTGAAGTCGGGCGAGCTGTCTTCTTCCTTGGCACGCACCTCGGCCTCGGTCTTGACCCGCAGATAATTATCCAGAGCAATGCCGTAGCCCGTGTTGGTGGCCCGCCAAAGCGAGCTCGCCAGCGCCTGCCGGTCGTCGTTCAACGGCAGCTCGGTGTTGTGCACCGCCGAGCCGCGATGCGTTCCATGCGTGTTGTCCAGCTTGGGATCGCCCACCCGCACCTGCACATCGGCCTCGCGCACATGGTTCGATGTGCTGCTTACCAGCGCTCCGTACTGCGCGCTGATGGAAACAGCGCTGGCGTCGGCCACCGAGTAACTGAGGAAGTACGGCGGCAACTGCTTCGCGTCGCCCTGCTTGCCTAGCGAGGTAAAGGCGCGATGCAACTCGGTGGTCATGGTGTCGAGCAGCACGGGAGCCGCTTGATTTTGCGCGCCGGCAGCCGTGGGCAGCCAGAACGCGAAGGCCGCAACCGCCGCAGTTAACGTGATTCCGAGTACATTCCGCCCAGCGGCGGCAAAGAAAATCTCTCTCATCGCTTGAAAACCCCGGATACTTTCTTCAAGTAGGATTGTCTCAGAGGACGCCGTTCGAGAGGAAACCGCCCGTGAACTTTGAAAGTTCAAACAGGTCGATTGTTTTGAAAGGGCACGGCATCAGTCGTGCCATAAACGATTCAATAAAAGACCGGGCCTTAGCCTCCGAGGAATGGCTTTCTTGGCTCTTCAGGAAGGCTCGTTTCCTTTTTCTGCTTTGTTTCTTTCTCGTGTTGATGGCGAACGCAGCCCGCATCTGCCCAGCCCAATCGGCTACCTCCACGAACGCGTCTGCCTCGGCTGCAACTTCCCAGCCCGCCAGCCCGCAAGCCTACTCGCTGCCGCCCGAAAAGCTCGCCAAAGCCATCACCCTGAATCGCATTCGCATCGCTCTCGACTTTGTCGGCTCGCTGTGGGGTTTGGCCTTCCTTTGGATTCTGTTGGCCACGCGCTGGGCTGCCCGGCTCGCCGCATGGACTGAGCGCCTACTGCCCCGCCGCTGGATGCAAGGACTCGCCTTCTTCGCGGCCTTTCTGGTTATCACCGCGCTGGCCGATCTGCCGCTCGGAATCATGGGCCACACAGCCAGCCTGCACTACGGAATCAGCGTCCAAGGCTGGGCAAGCTGGACGGGCGACGAGGCCAAAAGCCTGGGCCTTTCGCTGCTGATCGCCACGCCCATCCTGCTGCTCTTCAACTGGATCGTCCGCCGTTCGCCGCGCCGCTACTGGCTCTGGGCCTGGCTGGTCTCGCTGCCGCTGATTGTGCTCTCCACGCTGGCCGAGCCGCTGCTAGAGCCGGTCTTCAACCACTACGAACCGCTAGCCAAGAATCATTATGTACTGGTCGCAAAACTGGAGCAGGTTGTCGCCCGCACCGGAACCCACATCGCCCCGGAGCGAATGTACCTGATGAAGGCCAGCGAAAAATCCAACGGCCTGAACGCCTACGTCACCGGCATCGGCGCCACCAAGCGCTTCGTCCTTTGGGATACGGCCACCGACCGCCTGCCCGACGACGAGGTGCTCTTCATCTTCGGCCATGAAAGCGGCCATTACGTCCTCAACCACATTCCACAGGGCCTGATCGCCTCCGCCGCCGGATCGTTTTTTCTGCTATGGGGTTGCTCCCTCGTCGCCGGATGGCTGGCTCGCCGCTTCGGCCCGCACTGGGGATTAAGCGAGATGAACTCCGGCCGGAACCCGCTGGGTGAAAACCATATAGTCAATGATGCGAAAGCCGGCAAGACACAGCTGGGTGCCCCATCCATCGCGTCTTTTGCGATGGGTGGGAACCATGAAGCCAATCGCGGCGAAGCCGGAACCACCCCGCTCGCCAGCCGTCCGGGCTTTCTTGTGCTGCTCCTCACGCTTTCAGCAGCCGGCTTTTTTCTGCAACCCGTCACCAACGCCTTCAGCCGCCACATCGAGCACGAAGCTGACATCTACGGTCAGGAGGCGATCCACGGCCTGGTCGCCGACCCGCGGCGCACCGCCGTCGCAGCCTTCAATGCCATGGGCGGAGCATGGCTGGAAGACCCCAATCCCAGCCCATTTGTCGAGTTCTGGAGCTACAGCCATCCCAGCGTCCAGCATCGCGCCGAGTTCGCGCAGCATTACGACCCCTGGGCCAACGGTGGCCATGGCAGGTTCTTTGATCGGTAGTAATCCGAAAGGCGAGCGGAAGATTTCCGCAGCTACTCCGATGTGGTGGGGTCAATCATCGATCGAACCTGCGAGACCCGGTTGGCCGGAAACCCTCCCCGCTGCGCGTGTTCCCGTACCGCCTCTTCATTCGGAGCGATGTAAATGCAGTAGACTTTATCATCGGTAACGTAACTCTGAACCCACTGTATCTGCGGGCCCATCTCGCGCAGAACACCGCACGATGTCTGTGCCACCATCTTCAATTGCTCAGGCGACGTCTTGCCAACTTCGGGTATATCTCTCTCGATCACGAACTTCGGCATGGGGAAGACCTCCTTAGTCTTGACACCAATTATCAGAGATCATAACGCATTTTGGAGTGCAATAGGGTAAATTGCAATCCAACACTGAAAGAGAATGCGCCCTTGATTTCTACCACTACAATTTCCGATTACATTTCTCGCCGCCGCATCGAGCACGAGGCCCAGATCTTCGCTCAGAAGGCCATCCATGGCCTGGTAAATGGTTGTCAATTCATGCGGTCTGCTTGCCCGGAGCACTTGCTCCGGCAGCAAAACAGTATCGTTGCGATATACTTGGGCTGCATCCTGCCGCGCTCCGGCCTGCGGATGCAAGCATTTTCAGAGGATTCATCATGACTTCCAGCAAAGATTCCGCCGCCGCAAAGAGCACCCGCATCCGTTCGACTACTGTGATTTGCGTCCGCCGCAATGGCCAGGTGGTGATGGCCGCCGACGGCCAGGTCACCCTCGGCGACCACGTGCTGAAACATTCAGCCCGCAAGATTCGCCGCCTCTATCAGGAAAAGATTCTGGCTGGATTCGCCGGTTCCACCGCCGACGCCTTCTCGCTCTTTGCACGCTTTGAGACCAAGCTGGAGCAGTACGCCGGCAACCTGAACCGCGCCGCCGTCGAGCTGGCCAAGGACTGGCGCACCGACAAAATGCTGCGCAACCTGGAGGCGCTGCTGGTGGTGGCCGACCAGAACCAGACCTTCCTGATCTCCGGGTCAGGAGATGTGATTGATCCCGATGAACCTCTGGCCGCCATCGGCTCCGGCGGTGCCTATGCCACAGCCGCCGCCCGCGCATTGCTCGAAAACACCGACCTTGACGCCCGCACCATCGCCGAAAAAGCCATGAAAATCGCCGGCGATATCTGCATCTACACCAACGACCGCGTCACCATCGAGGAGTTGAAGGGGGATCTGTAGCAACTCTTGAGGGTGATCGCAAAGACCTATGAATCGGCAAAGCGCATTGGATGAATTGCTGAATGATTCCTTGCCGTCGAGCAGATTCTGAATGGCCGGCAGCCGAAGTACCTGCTCTATCGCCGCAATGCGGCCTTCCATAAAGCTCCCCGCAACCGCCTGGAAGCTGCTAGGATTTTGATGCTGTCATCGGGATATTCAAAGCCCTTTTAGCCGTTTATTCTGGCAACCGAGGAGGATCTCATGTGCACACCGCGCAGTTGGAAGGATGCCGACGCCGTTGCGGCCACGCGGGAGTTCCTCAGCCAGAGGCCGCCGCGCCGCGCCGCCGTCCGCGCCTTGATGCGCGAGCTGCTCACGCCCGATCCCTTTGCCCGCCGCTGCGCCGCTGATCTGGCCCGGCGCATCAGCGCCCGTGAGCCGGGAATCCTGCGCGCCTATGCCGACGTACTGATCGATCTGCTCTCTGAACTGCCGTTAGCCGAGTGGCAGGCGCGAGGCTACGTGACGCTTGCCGCCGCTCTGAACGCCTCCACGCGCGCTCAACGCCTCAGCCTGGCGGCTTATCTGCGCGCACTCGTTGTAGATCCGCGCAACGCCCTGCGCGCCATTGCGCTGGAGGCGCTTGCGATTCTGGCCGCGGCCGAGCCGGAGCTGCGCGACGAGGCGCTGCCGCTGCTCGAACGCGCCCGCCGCGAAGGCACCTGCGCCATGCGCTCCCGCGCCCGGCGTATGTTGCCCCTACTTTTGGCCGAGGAAGCAGCCTCCGCGTTCCAATAAAATGGCTCTAGGAGCAACAATGGACAAGAACTGGCAGTTTCCGCATCGCCGCTGGAATCCCCTGCGGCAATCCTGGGTTTTGGTTTCACCGCACCGCACTCAGCGCCCGTGGCAGGGCGAGGTGGGCCAAAAGGCCGCGCCCTCCGGCTCACCGTATGATCCGCAATGTTATCTCTGCCCCGGCAATCAGCGCGCCGGAGGGGCCGTCAATCCGGCCTATGAGGGCATCTTTTCTTTCGTCAACGACTACTCCGCCCTGCTGCCGGATTCGCCCGCGCCCGACCTTGCCTCGGCCTCGCCGCTGCTCTTGGCCGAGCCGGCGCGCGGCCTCTGCAAGGTCATCTGCTTTCATCCCGATCACTCGCTGACCTTGGCGCGCATGACGCAGCCGGAGATTCGCCGCGTCGTGGACGCCTGGGCGCAAGAGTACACCCATCTGGCCGCCCTTGACTGGATTGAGTACGTGCAGATCTTCGAGAATCGCGGCGCCATGATGGGCGCCAGCAATCCGCATCCGCATTGCCAGATCTGGTCCACCAGCTTTGTTCCCGACGAGCCGGCCGATGAGACCCACGCCCAGAGTGAACACCTGGCCCGCACCGGAAGCTGTTTGCTCTGTGATTATCTGAAAGCCGAACAAGCCGACCAGAATCGCATCATCTTTGAGAACGAGCACTTCACCGCGCTCATCCCTTGGTGGGCCGTCTGGCCCTTTGAGGTGCTGCTCCTCAGCCGCCGCCACCTGGGCGCGATGCCGGAGTTGACCAGTGACGAGCGCGATGGCCTCTCCGATGCGCTGCGCCGCATCGCCACGCGCTACGACAACCTCTTCGAGACCAGCTTCCCATACACCATGGGCTTCCATCAATCGCCGACGGATCAGGAGTCGCATCCGGAGTGGCACTTCCACGCGCACTTCTATCCGCCGCTGCTGCGCTCGGCCACCGTGCGCAAGTTCATGGTCGGCTTTGAGATGCTGGCCATGCCCCAGCGCGACATTACACCGGAAGGCGCCGCAGAGCGCCTGCGCGCCTGCTCCGAGCAGCACTTCTGGCCCAGAAGTTAGTGCCTGCACGCAATTCGTAGCGCCGACCTTCCGACCGACCCGTGCCCCATCCATTCCGCGTTCTTTGAGCGGAATGGGTGGGAAACCAACAAATCTCCGGTCAACACTGTCTCCGAAAACCCTCTAAACGCGATTCGTAGCGCCGACCTCCTGGTCGGCTGTGGCGTGGACCTCCCGGTCCACGCACACTTTGTACAAAGCTCAAAGGCCGCTCCGTTGAACGAAGCGGCCTTTGCGTCACGCATGCAAGTTGAAATCGCGGAAGGACTCTACACCCCAATCACGTCGCACAGCTCCTTGACTGCGGCGGCGCTCTTCAGCAGCGCGGCCTGCTCCTCTTCGGTAAGCCGCAGTTCGACAATCTGCTCCAGCCCCGCCGCGCCCAGCTTGCAGAGCACGCCGGTGTAGTAGCCTTGGATGCCGTACTCGCCCTGCAAAAAGGCCGCGCAGGGCAGAATCTTCTTCTTGTCCTTGAGGATCGCCTCGGCCATCTCGACGGCAGCCGCAGCCGGCGCATAGTAGGCGCTACCGGTCTTGAGGTGCTTCACAATCTCCGCGCCGCCATCGCGCGTGCGCTGCACAATCGCGTCAATCCGCTCCTTCGGCAGCAGCTCGGTAATCGGAATCGAGGCGACCGTGGTAAAGCGCACCAGCGGAACCATCAAGTCGCCGTGTCCGCCCAGCACCAGGCAACTCATATTCTCCACGCTCACATTCAGCTCTTCGGCAATAAAGCTCTTGAAGCGCCCGGAGTCCAGAATGCCGGCCATGCCGATCACCCGCTCGCGGTTGAAGCCGGAGAGCTTGTACGCCGCCTGCACCATCGCGTCCAGCGGATTCGAGACCACAATCAGAATCGACTCCGGCGAGTACGTGACCACCTTGGCCACCACATCGCTCATGATCTTGAAGTTGGTGTGCAGCAGGTCGTCGCGGCTCATCCCCGGCTTGCGCGGGATGCCGGCCGTGATAATGACGATGTCGCTGTTGGCGGTGTCCGCGTAGTCATTCGTGCCGGTGATGCGCACGTCTGACCGCTCGATGGGCAACGCCTGCCGCAGGTCCAGCGCCTTGCCTTGCGGCACGCCCTCCACCACATCCACCAGCACCACATCGGCCAATTCCTTGGCCATGATCCAGTGCGCCGCCGTCGAGCCGACATTGCCGGCGCCGATAATACTGATCTTCTTGCGCATTACTCCTCCTTGGGAAAACAGGGAATAGGGAACAGGGATTAGGGAACAGAAAAAACCG